>JAVHWW010000108.1:0-29965 GCA_032159235.1 Acidobacteriota bacterium | reverse complement strand
AAAACTGGTCGTCAACTGACCACTGACCACCGACCACTGACCACTGCTTTTAGAACCGCACGTGTTCCTCTGGCGCGCCTTGCGTGCAGTCGCTGCACTGGTCGGCAGCATCGTACATGTGCGACTCGAAATCTATCAGCGACTTGATCGGCACGTCGCCTATCTTTTCGGGCGCAGTGGTAAAACGCACGATGGTGCCGCAGCCGATGATCGTCGCGCCGAGTTCTGTGACCAGCTTCGCCGTCTCCTCAATCGCGCTGCCGCTCCGAATGATGTCGTCAACGATGATGCACGGGTTGACCTCGCCCTGATTGACGTACTGGCGAAACATACGCTTGCCGTCCTCTCGTTCAGCCCAGTAAATCTGTTCGGCGCTCAAGGCTTCGCGGACGCCGAAGGCGACGGGGATGCCGCCGGAGCTTGGGCTAATGACCGCCACTTTCGGCAGATGGCTGGAGATGTCGCGGTCTATACGCAGCTTGCGCGAGAGCGCGACGGCCAGCACGCGCGCCGTGTCGTAGTAGCGAAAGGCAAGCGGCATCTGGAAATAATGCGGCGTGTGTTTGCCCGACGGATAGACAAAGTGGCCTTCACGATAAGCGCCCGTGCGCTTCAGGATTTGCATGATAGCCTCGGGCGTTGGAATCAGGTTTACCATAGGTCTCGTCTCCAGCAAGAGATTAGGACAATTGCGGAATGCGGATTTCGGATTGCGGATTTAAGAACACGATTTTTCAATCCGCATTCCGCAATCCGAAATCCGCAATCGGCAGCAGCATACATCAATCCGCCCGCTTTGCTCCAATGTTGAGAACGCGGTTGATGAGTTGGCGTTGATCTTTGGAGAGTTCCGGCGGAAGATGATCGAGCGTAAACCAATCGGCGCTCTTAATCTCAATGTTCTTCCGCGTGGTGCTCCCATGCGCTCGACAACGAAAAATAATCTCGATCTGCGTGGGTCGCTTGAGCGTGCGCACGAATGCGATCTCGGCGCTCTCAATCTCTAACCCGATCTCTTCGCGCAACTCGCGCCGCAGAGCTTCTTCCGGCTGTTCGCCCTTTTCGATGAAGCCGCCGGGGATGCCCCAGCCTGAGCCGGTGCGAAAGCGATGCTCAAGCAAAAGCACACGCCCCACATCATCAACGACGACCGCTCCCGCCGTCACCGTAAAGCGCGGCTCGACGAGGAACACGCCCCACCGCCTGACACTCTTCGGCGCATGACGCCACAGCGCACCGAGCACCCTTTTGAACATGTGAAGGACAATATAAAGGTAAAAGTCAAAAGGTAAAAGGCGAAAGTAAAGTTTGGCGCTAACCCGTGAAGGTTCGCAGACTGAAAGTGCGGTTAAACTCTCATGGATTGGATAGTCACCCTACAGCGCATTAGCTGGCTGTGTAAATTTAAGGTAAATTGTCAGTCATACGGTAAATAATTTCGTTCAATCAGGAGGATCAATGAAACGTACAGCATCAGCCGTCTGGAATGGCGGCCTCAAAGATGGGCAGGGAAAAATTTCGACGGACAGCGGTGTTCTGTCAGACACGCAATACTCCTTCAGCACGCGCTTTGAAGATGGCATCGGCACTAATCCCGAAGAATTGATTGCCGCCGCACACGCAGGCTGTTTCTCGATGGCTCTCTCCGGGCAATTAGGCCAGGCGGGGCTAACGGCAGAGAGCATTAAGACGACGGCGACTGTGCGTCTTGAAAAGACAGATGCCGGGTTTGCCATCACCTCTGTTCATTTAGAGGTCAGGGCGAAAGTGCCCGGCGCAGACGCGCAGGCATTCGAGACGGCAGCCAACAATGCCAAGGCCGGATGTCCGGTCTCGAAAGTGTTGAAGGCTGAGATTACGATGGACGCCAGCCTCGAAGAGTAAAGGTCTGTTTAGTTGTTTGAGCAGTGGCGACAGTGCTTAATCAACGAGTTATTCGAGCCGCTCTGTATAAAGATACTCTTTTCATCGCCATCCTGGATGGTTAACTTGAATGCTTCTTGCGGGGCGGCTCAATTTATAACTTCACACATTGGTCATCTGAGCGCTTCGGCAGATAATAGAAGATGCCGGATTACAAGTACACAGCTTACTTTGAGAATGAGGTCTTGCGTAAGCGCCCATACATCAAGAAAGAGTGGTGTACTAAAGTTATTGAGAATCCCATCCGCGTAGATGTTCAAGGTGATGCGAGAGTTCGATTTTGGGGAGAAGTGCCTGAATTCGGTAACCGTATTTTCAGGGTTGTAACTCTGGCGGATAGAGTTACAATACACAACGCCTTTCCCGATAGTGGATTCAAATTATGAGAATCAATTACTACGCTGAGACAGATTCGCTCTACATTGACCTTTCATCGAAACCGAGCGTAGATAGTCGTGAGGTTTCGGAAGGAATTGTCCTGGATTATGACGCGGATGGTAATCTCGTCGGAATTGATATAGATCAAGCCAGCAGTAAACTTGAAATTAAAGAGTTGATCCTGAGCAAACTACCTGCGGAAGTAAAACACGTCGCATAAAATCTGAAGCGCAAAAAGGACAAATAGCTCGCCATGTCAGCCAACGCGACCGACACACAGAATGCCGCCAACGCTCAAGCGCCGAGTGAGCAACCCGGCGTGCCGAAGAAGATTACCAACGCGCAGACCGTCTGCAATGTGAAGAACGAGAAGGGCAAGCTCTGCAACGGCCACCTGAAGCAGTTGCACAGTGGTGGCGAGGGCGCGGAGATTCACCTGCGCGGCGACGATATTCTCTACAAGTGCCAGGTGTGCGGCACGCTCTACATGGGGCCGCCGCTCGGCCACGTGCGCGATCCCTTCAAGCAGCAACGCTTCGTCGAGAGAGAACTCTCCGCGCTCCTGCAAGCCGCAGGCGGCACGCTTCCAACTATCGTCAAGAACGAGCGCGGCGTCTTTGTGCTCGCGGAAGAGACCGCGCATCACGCGCCCGCTCCCGCAGCAAAACCGGCAACTACTCAAGCGGCTGCAACCGCAGATAGAAAGCAACTCGCAGATACTCAAGCCAGCAAATCTGCGCCAGCAGCAGCGACACCCGCAGCAACATCTTCCGCACCTCTGTCTCCATCACAAACTTCGCTCGGCCCGATTCCGGGCGCGGACGGCCCCGTTCCCGGCGAGACGTTTGAGCAGAAGTTAGTGCGCCTGAGAGGCGTCGTCGCGGAAGCCAAGCGACGCGAAGAACTGTTCGGCGGTGGTGAAGCCGCACCCGGCGCGGCAGCAAAGGCGAAACCCGCGACGCAAACTCGCCCGACAGCCGCTTCAACTTCCGGCACAGATTCATCAGCGCAGGCGGACGCGCATCGTCCCGCAGCAGAAGCGCAGGCCGCAACGGGTCAGGCTTCAGCCGTGCCCTTGAGTCCGTCGGCGGCAACAGCCTCGCCCGCAGCCGGTGCGGAGACGCCCGCAGACCTCGCACCCGATGCCGTCACCGAACCGAAGACAGCCGCGCCCGCGCGCAGAGCAACGCCCGGCGGCACACTCTATCGCGCGCCGTTCGACACAGGCCCCGTGCCCGGCGAGACTCACGAGCAGAAGATCGAGCGTTTGACGGCGGTCGTCGCCGCCGCGAAAGAACGCGCGGAAAAAGAAGGCGGGGCAGCCTAAAGTCAGTCGCTCGTTTTTTCAGCCGTTTTCCGCCAAAACCATCACAAAATCCTACTTGATTGGCCTTGAATCAATGGCCTTCAGGCTGCAACCTGACCTGTTTTAGCTCAAGTTTGAGCAATTTAGCCTTAAATCTTACCTGCTAAAACTTCAATCTTTGCCGCTAATGTTGAAACCTCAGCGACTAAAGTTAGAGTTTCAGCAGCAAAGATTACAGTTTTTGCTTCTAATGTTAGAGTTTTAGTCTCTAACATTGAAGTGTTAGCAGTAAATGTTCAAGCGTTAGCTATTGCGGTTCAAGCGTCAGCTATTAACGTTCAAGCGTTAGCTACTAATGTTTAAGTGTTGACTGCTGAGACTGTAATATTAGCTGCGGAGGTTGAAGTTTTTGTAGCTCAGATTCAAGTTTTTCTAGCTATGATTTGAGTTTTAATCGCTGGAATTAGAGTTCTTGCGATTCAGGTTAGAGGCCGAGCAGGTAAAATCAAAGTTTCGATGTATCGGATTCAAGCCTGAGCCATCAGACTTGCAAATTGAACGATTCAAATTAGAGTAAATGTTGTATTGTCTAATACGCAGATAAGGTTATTATGCAAAATGATAATGGATAAGACACCGATTTGGGTGATTATCCATCATGACATTTCGCTTATACAATAGTTAGGCGCTATGACAAGTTCATCAAAGCCGCCTATAACTAGCAAGGAAATTTTAAGAGACTATTTCATATGTTCCAGAGTTATTATCAGCTTCCCCCTTAAGTGAAATGCCTTCATTGTCATAGATAATATCAATGCTATCCGGTGCTGTAACTGATCCAGCGGGATTAGCCGCCCCCTCATAGAAGATCGAAACACCGCCCGTATTAACATTAATACGGTAAATTTTTCGTTCACCTGAGTTTTTCCCAATAACTAGATGTCTGGTCGCATCTTTTTTGAGATTAAAGTTAGCCATAAGAAACCTCCGAACCGTTGAGATATGCAGTGAAGCGTGCTCCTTATATATGATTTCAAGTGTAAAGGCAAGATTATTGGTCAATCAGTTAGTTCCCAATCTGAATTTATGCTTCGTACACCGCGCCTAACGACATGCACCCGACCGCCGACACGACGCTTGTCATCTACTTTCAGAGGCGCGGGGCGGCGGGTGATGCCGGGCGTTAGTCGCTGGGGTTCAAGTTTTAGCTGGATAACTTTAATGGTTAATTGAGGACTCTAATTACCAGCCCAATAGTCCGGCCTCTCCTGCATCTGCGGGTCGTGCCTTTCCATCCATCGCTCAGGCCGTTGCAGTTCCGTGAATCCGAACTTGCGATAGAGTTCGTGCGCGTCTTTAGTCGAGAGAGTCCAACGGCGGAAGCCCTGCAATTCGGGATGCGAGAGGATCACCTCCATGAGCCATGTTCCCAAGCCCTGCCCGCGAAACGCATCCAGTACGAAGACATCTGCCACCCATGCGAACGTCGCGTAATCCGTCACGATTCGCGCGAAGCCGATTTGATGCTCGCCTTTGTAGAGACCGAAAGTAAGCGAGTTTTCGATTGAGCGTTTGATGGTCTCGACGCTTCTGCCCGTCGCCCAGTATGAAGAGTTGCTCAGGTAATCGTGGATGACGTTTAAGTCAAGCCGCGCTCTCTCCGTGCTGATGATGTAATCTCCGCGCCGCCATTCGTTATTCATAGTCTCACCTCGCACGCCCTCGTCCATGTCTCATTCTCCGCCACGCGATTACGCCGATGCCAGCCATGATGCTCACGCCGCCGACCACAATCCGCCACGTCAACTCTTCACCACGCACGAGCATTCCGAGCGTCACGGCGATCAACGGCGTGACGAGCGAAATAAACATCGTCTTCGTCACCTCCATGTGTCGCACTAGCCAGTAGTAGAAAAGAAAGGCGACCACAGACCCGACGAGCGCCAGATAGAAAAGCGAAAAGAGCGCCAGCGGTGTCCAACGCAACTTCAACGGATTGCCCTCGAAGCTGATGCCGACAATCAACAACGGAATCAGTCCGCAGATCATCTGCCCTGCTGCGAGCGTCGCGTAATCAAGTTTGCCCCCGCGCGCTTTAACCAGGACGTTCGAGTAAGCCACTGCGAATGCGCCGACGACAATCGCCACGCTACCTTGAAACGCGGACTGTCCGCCGACATCCATCTGATTCGAGAAGATCAAGCAGACGCCCGCGATGCCTAAGACGACGCCGAAGAGTTTCGGCCACGTGATGCGCTCCTGCGGCAGATGCAGGTGAGCGAGGACGAGACCGAAGACAGGGATGATTGTTTGCAGTATCGCCGCGAGTCCAGAAGAGACGCGCTGCTCGCCCCAGAACAGCAGGCCGTAGTTGATTGCGAATGCCATTAACCCCGTCCCCGCGATCAAGACCCAATCGCGCCAATCCTTCGGCAGCGGACGACGACGAACGAGGACGATGACACAGAGAATCAGCGCGGCGATGATGAAGCGGATTCCTGCAAACGTGAACGGCGGCAAATCTTCGAGGCCGAGTTTGATGAAGAGCCAAGTCGAACCCCAGATCAGACACAGGATGAGCCAGACGATCACGGGCAGCTTCGATTTGTGAGTCGCGGCTAATCTGCGCGGAAAACTCTTCGCGCTGACTGCTTGAGCCTCCGGCGGCAGAGACACCGATTCAGGCTCGGCAATATCAGGTTCGCGTTCGACTGTTCGTCGTGACATCAAGAGAAACCCACAACCCGTCGTGAGTTATTCATCACCTTTTGCCAAAGGAAAATGTTTCCAATCCCAATATGACAATACTCGATTTTCTTCCGCGTCGAACATCGGATTGTAATTATGGGTATGTGGGACAGGAACTCTAACATCACCTTGATTCAAGCCTTCAGCAACAAGCACGCGCTTAAATCCATCAAGCTGTCCGTAAGCATAAATTACATTATGATTATCATAGACCAGAGTTGAAGAATCCGGCAGAGAGGCAATCCAAACATGATGGCGAGCATCTTTCTCAGAAAAATCCTGGAATTCTTTCAAGAAAGTCTCCATTTCAACACGGCTTGCGGGTTGAGGATTTTGGTAGCGCCCCTCAACGTTCACAGCGCGAGACCCAACCAAGACATATAAAATTCCGAACGGCTCAGATAAAGTCTTCGTCAACTCCAATAATAAAGCCAGATGGTTTGCTGAAGGCGCGATGACAAGGCGTTCATAAGCTGGAGTTTTTTCGACACTCCAAAGGTTGGGATAAGAAAACGGAATCGTCCTCTCATTTTGCAGTTGTCCGAATTTGAAATTGCTTGCTTCCATTAAAACTAATGTAGCGCAGGTCAGTGGTCAGGACTTCTGAGTTCTGCTTTGCGGGACAAAATGCGTGCACGAAGTTCGGCAGATTTTTTCTGATGCTGAGGATCAGATTCTATCTTCTCTTGAACTTCATCGCCTTTTGCTTCCTGTTGTCGCAGGTACTCTTCGATAGTTTCTTCGTGGTTGAGATAGTAGGCGATTGCGGCGTAAACATCTGCCAGCTCAAGCGCGGGAAATTTCTGGGCGATCTGTTCGGCAGACGCTCCCAGCTTGTAATGATGCACAACCGAGTCAAGGCTCACACGCGAATCTGCGATACGGATCGTTCCGTCTTCCGTCAATCGCAAAGGCAATGTTTGAGATGTTTCGAGCGTCGTCATAATTTCACCGGCTTCCTGACGCAGTTTAATACTTTAGAGTATGATTTTCTAGCCCCTAATATAAACAGACACATGATTTGAGATTACTGCAACTCAGCCTCGCGTCAGATGGCGATACTTGATGCGATGCGGCTGATCGGCTGCTGCGCCGAGCCTCGCTTTGCGATCCGCTTCATAATCCGAATAATTCCCCTCGAACCAGACAACACGGCTGTCGCCTTCAAACGCCAGGATGTGCGTGGCGATGCGGTCGAGAAACCAACGGTCGTGGCTGATGACGACGGCGCACCCGGCGAAGTTTTCGAGCGCCTCTTCGAGCGCACGCATTGTGTTGACATCAAGATCATTTGTCGGCTCATCAAGCAGGAGAACGTTTGCGCCCTCCTTCAACATCTTCGCCAGATGAACACGATTGCGCTCGCCGCCGGAAAGCGCGCCGATCTTTTTTTGTTGATCCGCGCCTGAGAAGTTGAAGCGTGCGACGTAGGCGCGCGAGTTGACTTCACGGCTACCGAGCATGACGACATCAAGCCCGTCGGAAATCTCTTCCCAGATAGTCTTGTCTGTATCAAGCGTGCGGCTCTGGTCAACGTAAGCCAGCTTGACCGTCTCGCCGATGTTGATTGTGCCTGAGTCCGGTTGCTCCTGATCGGTAATCATCCGAAAGAGCGTCGTTTTGCCCGCGCCGTTCGGCCCGATGATGCCGACGATGCCGCCGGGAGGAAGCGAGAACGTCATCTCTTCGACGAGCAAGTTATCACCGTAAGCCTTGCTCACCTTGTCTGCGTCAATCACCTTTTGACCGAGACGCGGCCCCGATGGAATGTAAATTTCCAAATCCTGCCTGCGCTTCTCGCTCTCCTGATTGAGCAGGGACTCGTAAGAGTTGATGCGCGCCTTGCCCTTCGCGTGGCGGCCTTTCGGCGACATGCGTATCCACTCAAGCTCACGCTGCAAAGTCTTCTGTCGCTCGCTCTCCGATTTCTCTTCGCGTCGCAGGCGTTCCTGTTTCTGTTCGAGCCATGATGAATAGTTGCCCTGCCAGGGAATGCCCTGACCGCGATCTAATTCAAGAATCCAGCCCGCGACATTGTCCAAGAAATAACGATCATGCGTGACGGCGATGACTGTGCCCGGATACTTCTGTAAATGTTGTTCGAGCCAGGCGACGCTTTCAGCATCAAGATGATTCGTCGGCTCATCAAGTAACAGGATGTCTGGCTTCTGCAACAGCAAGCGACAGAGCGCGACGCGGCGCTTTTCACCACCGGAGAGAGTCTTGATTGGTGTCTCGCCGGGCGGACAGCGCAGCGCATCCAAAGCCATCTCAAGACGCGAATCCAAATCCCACGCATCGGCAGCGTCCAACTTCTCCTGCACCGCGCCCTGACGTTCAAGCAGAGCGGACATCTCATCGTCTGTCAGGGCTTCTGCGAACTTCGCGTTGATCTCGTCATACTCTTTGAGCAGGTTGACGGTCTCCTGCACACCCTGTTCGACGATCTCGCGCACAGTCTTCGTTTCGTCAAGCTGCGGCTCTTGCTCAAGGTAGCCGACCGTGTAGCCGGGCGAGAGAATCGTCTCGCCGACAAATTCTTTATCAACTCCGGCAAGAATTCTCAGGAGCGAGCTTTTGCCCGAACCGTTGAGACCGAGCACGCCGATCTTCGCGCCGTAGAAGTAAGAGAGATAAATATCTTTGAGGACGGCTTTCTTGTCGTAATACTTTCCGACGCCGACCATCGAGTAGATAATTTTGTTGGGAACAGTGCTCATATTTTATTGTGTTAGCCTCCGTCAGAATCCTAGCACATAAAGTCAGAACCGTAGATGAACGCCTTGGGACTTGAATGTTTTTATCTATTCGTTGGCTTGTAACATCAATCAACCAATCTTCTCCGCCTCTGTTTCATCGGTGAAAAATTGTTCCATTCCTGTTTTAAGTATGATACACTGCCCCCGTTTTCGGGAAAGGGCAAGTTTCCGTCAGGGAATTGACGAGCAAAACCGAATGTATTCCCCCAAGAGAGAGTGAGACCGCAACCTTCTAAAGAGGAGTTTGAATAATGAGTAATACGACGAGACCGAAAGTGAATCCGATGAGCCGCCGCCCAAGACAGCAGCGACTCGTGATGGCCGTGCGCGGCGGAGCCGGAGCGGGCAAGAGCCAGTTTATCGCCAGCATGGCGGACGCAGGGCTGGGACGCCTCTGTATCTTTGACATCGAACGTAAAGCGCGTCTCTTGAAAGGCGTCGGCACGAAGTTCGATGCCTTCGAGATTGAACACGCGGACGAGTTGCCGGAGTTTATAGACTGGGCGCTTTCAGGCGAAGGACGCGAGCAGAATTACGGCTGCTTCGCTCTGGATTCGTGGGCCGGTTATTTCTCCGCGAAGCATAGCGAGATGGTCGCGGCAGTGCGTGAGAGAACGAATGATCCGTTAGCGCAACCGACGGCTGAAGAGTTGGCTGCTGACCAGATGATCTTGCAGGGAGTCTTGCGGCGTATTTGCATGGAGAGCGGGAAGTCCGTCGTCATCGCCGATCAGATTCCGGCGAAGGGCAAAGAAGCCAAAGAGGACAACGAGGTCGGGCGCGTGTTGCCGATGACGGCGAGCGGGCTGGAATACTTCGTTGACATCATGGTCGAAGTCTCCGTGCAGGAGCGCGACGGCGAAGTGACGCGCGTCTTTCAGGTGGTCAAATCGAACAGCCCGGCGTTTGAGGTCGGCTTTGAAATGGTCGGCAACGTGACGTTCAAAAATTTTCTTGAGCACATGAAGTCTGAGCATGGAACTGATCTGCCAATGGAAGCGCCGAAACCTCAGACCGTGCCGGAACTTCTGGAAGAGACGCCTTCGCCTGTCAGCATCGTGCCGCAGCAGATGACGGTTCAGGAGTTGATCGCCAAAGCGGAGAAGCTCGGATTCAAACAGGCTGACATCGTGACGGGCGCGAAGGTTTATCACAACCAGCCGAACATCTATCGTCTGACGCCCGAACAGATCGCAGACCTCGACCGCCGCATCACCGCGCGCGTCGAGAAGATGAAGACGACGCAGACGGAAACAAACGCTCCCTTGAAAAAGGATGCAGCGGCGGCTGGCGAGAGTGGAACGAGAACGCAAGCCACGCGCAATCTCAAACGGGCGTAAAGTAAATTCAAAATTAGAAATGTAAAATGCAAAATGGAAGATGAGAGGCGCGCTCTTCGTCTTCCATTTTGCATTTTTAATTTTGCCTTTTGCATTCTTAGTTGACTCTCAGCCGAAAGCGGTTTAGAAACGTACTTCGTTCTCTACCTTCCGCAATCACAGGAGGCTTTCCATGTATCTGCGTCCGCAACGCGCGCTCGTCGCTCTCTGCCTGTCGTTCATGCTGATCTCGCAGGCTGTGGCAATTGATAACAGACCTCTGCTCGGCTTCACACGCGAAGGCGTGGAACGCGAGCGCGAGATTGAAGCGCGTTTCGATTCCGTGTTGAGAAAAGATGATCTGCGCGAGTGGATGAAACGTCTCTCGGCAAGGCCGCACAACATCGGCACGGCTTACGACAAGGAGAATTCTGAGTTCATCGCCGCGCAGTTTCGCTCGTGGGGCTTCGAGACTGAAATCGAGCGCTTCGATGTTCTCTTCCCGACGCCGAAGACGCGCCTGCTTGAGATGGTCGCACCCGAAAAGTTTACGGCCACCCTCACAGAGCCTCCGCTTAAAGAAGACACGACCTCGAACCAAACCGCCGAGCAGCTTCCGGTCTATAACGCCTACTCGATTGACGGCGACGTGACAGGCCAACTCGTCTATGTCAACTACGGCATCCCGCGTGATTACGAAGCGCTCGCTGAACGCGGCATTGATGTCAAAGGCAAGCTCGTCATCGCGCGCTACGGCGGCTCGTGGCGCGGCATCAAGCCGAAGGTCGCGGCGGAGCACGGCGCTATCGGTTGTCTCATCTATTCAGACCCGCGTGATGACGGTTACTTTCAGGGCGATGTCTATCCGAAAGGTGCTTGGCGCAGCGAGTACGGCGCGCAGCGCGGCTCCGTCGCGGACATGCCGCTCTATCCCGGTGATCCTTTGACGCCCGGCATCGGCGCGACCAAAGACGCGAAACGTCTGCCGATCAAGAATGCGCCGACGCTGACGAAGATTCCCGTCATGCCGATCTCTTACGCGGACGCGCTGCCGCTCCTGCGTCAGATTGCCGGGCCGATGGCTCCGACGGATTGGCGCGGCGCGCTTCCGATTCCTTATCATCTAGGCCCCGGCCCGGCGGTCGTTCACTTAAAATTAGAATTCAACTGGAACATGGTTCCGGCTTACGACGTGATCGCTAAAATTCGCGGCAGCGAGCGTCCAGACGAGTGGATCATACGCGGCAACCATTACGATGCGTGGGTCAACGGCGCGTCTGATCCGATTAGCGGCCTTGTCGCTGAGATGGAAGAAGCGCGCGGGCTTGGCGAACTATTGAAGACTGGATGGAAGCCGAAGCGGACGATTGTCTATGCGGCTTGGGATGGTGAAGAGCCGGGCTTGCTCGGCTCGACCGAGTGGGTCGAAACACACGCCGACCTGTTGAAGAAGAACGCCGCCGTCTATATCAACTCTGACACTAACGGGCGCGGCTTCCTTGAGATGGAAGGCTCGCACACGCTCGAAAAATTTATGAATGAGGTCGGGCGCGATGTCTCCGACCCGGAGAAAAAGATTTCCGTGATCGAACGCGACCGCGCGGTCAGAATCGTGCGTGGCAGCGTGGACGACAGGCGTGAGGCGCGCGAGCGTGCGGACTTGCGGATTGGCGCGCTCGGCTCCGGCTCCGACTTCACGCCGTTCCTACAGCACCTCGGCATCGCCTCGCTCAACATCGGTTACGGCGGCGAGGACGGCGGCGGCTCTTATCATTCGATCTACGATTCGTTCGACAACTACACACGCTTCCTTGATCCGAACTTCGATTACGGCATCGCGCTCGCTCAAACGGGCGGACGCGCCGTCTTGAGATTGGCAAACGCGGACGTACTGCCGCTCACTTTCAACAATCTCTCCGACACGGTCGGGATATACGTCCACGAAGTGATGAAACTCACAGACGACATGCGCGACGAGACGGGGCAGAAGAATCGTCAGATCAGCGATCACACATTAGAGTTTGTCGCCGACCCGACGCTAGTGTACGTCGTGCCGAAGATGGAAGCGTCCGTGCCTTATCTGAATTTTGCGCCGCTCCAGAATTCGCTCACTCGTTTACAGGAGAGTGCGCGAGCCTTTGACGCGGCGATGAATGAGGCGGCGAGTACAGGACGCACGCTCTCAGTCGAAGCGCAGAAGTCTCTGGACGAGGCGCTCATTCAAACCGAGCGCGCCATGACAAACGAGCAGGGCTTGCCGCGTCGCTCATGGTTCAAGCACCAGATTTACGCGCCGGGTTTTTACACTGGCTACGGTGTCAAGACGCTGCCGGGCGTGCGCGAAGCTATCGAGCAGCGAAATTGGAAAGAAGCGAGCGATGAAGTAACGATAGTTGCGGAAACTTTAGATCATCTCTCTGCGGAAATTGATAGCGCCACGAACATCGTCAAGCGCAGCACTCGTTAATGGCCTGAGAATAGCCTGACTATTCATAGGCAATTAAAGTTGGCGGCAAGACCAAAATAAATGATGAGGTCAAAGCAGAATCCGAAAAGCAGAAGTCAGAATCCAGAATAAAAACAAAGAATGGCTTCCGCCTAATCATTCTGGATTCTGGATTCTGACTCCTGAATTCTGCTTTTGGATTCTGTCTCTCAGAAATTTCCGCTACACGCTTCGTGCCCGCAGTCGCAATCAAGCTCGATGAAACTGCCTGTGCCCTCGCATGAAGGCCCGCAATACTTGCTGCCTTCCGTCGCCGGACAACTGCACGGCGGGTTCTTACAGATTTTCTCTTCCTTCTTATTATCGTCAGCCATCTTAATCTTCCTCCACTGAATTTTGAATTGCCGTCTGTTTGGTCAGCACCTTAGCACACACGTTGAACGAATTAAAAATGAAAAATTGTGGCGACAGCCGCTCCTCAAATTTTTCATTTTTAATTTTTCATTTTGCATTATCATATACATGATGACGGAGATTACGGACATTGTAATCATCGGCGGCGGCATCGTCGGCTCAAGCATCGCCTACCATTTGACCGAAGCGGGCTGCACGAATGTGCTGGTCATCGAACGCGAAGCGCATCAGGGCCAAGGCTCGACCGGCAAGAGCATGGGCGGCGTGCGCGCGCAGTTTGCCACGCCCGTCAACATCCAGATGTCGCTCTACTCGATCAACTTCTTCGCTCAGTTCGATGAGATCATCGGCCACCCTGCCGACTATCGCCCGCACGGTTACCTCTTCGTCGCCACAAGCCAGAGACATTTAGATTATCTGAAAGCGAATCATGCGCGACAGCAGGCACTCGGTTTGATGAACGTCGAGTTCGTGTCGAGAGAAGATATTATCAAGACAGTTCCGCAGCTACGCGATGACGACATCGTTGGAGGAACATTCTGTCCGACCGATGGCTTCGTTGATCCTCACAGCGTGATGATGGGCTTCATGCTGCGTGCGCGCGAGCGCGGCGCGCGTCTGTGGCTCGACACTGCCGTGACGGGCATTGAGGTTGAGCATGATCGTGTGACGGGCGTCGTCACTTCGCGTGGTCGCGTCGCAACGGGCGCGGTGGTGAATGCTGCGGGCGCTTGGGCTGCTGAGGTCGCACGCATGGCAGGCGTTGAGTTGCCCGTCGAGCCGCTCCGTCGTCAACTCGTGCCGACAGAGCCGTTCGAGGATTTGCCCGCGCGCTTCCCGATGGTGATAGACATGTCAACAGGCTTTCACTTTCGCCGCGAGGGTTTAAGGATCCTGCTCGCTTGGAACGACCCGGAAGAAACAGTCGGCTTCAAGACCGACTTCGATCCATCCTTCATCGAAAAGATTTTGACTCGTGCCGCCGCGCGCGTGCCGTGTCTCGCCGAAGCGGAAGTGAATCCGCAACGCGCTTGGGCAGGTCTCTACGAGATGACGCCCGATCATCACGCCATCATCGGCGAAGCACCCGCGCTGCGCGGCCTCTTCTTCGCCAACGGCTTCAGCGGTCACGGCGTCATGCACTCGCCCGCGACCGGACGCCTCATCTCCGAACTGATCCTGCACGGCGAAGCACGCCTCTTCGACGCCAGACCTCTCGGCGTGGAGAGATTCGCTGAAGGGCGTCTGCTTGAAGAGACTGCGATTCTCTGAGAGCCAGATGATGTGGAGCAGGCAAAATGTAGTTAAACTGCGGAGCACGGCACACGAAATCCGCGTGTTATATTGCTCAGCGCAGTATAGTGAGAAGTTGGGCTGCTTCTCTCTGAGGTGACTGAATGACTAAAGAACAAAATTTGAAACACGTGTTTGAAGTTGCTGGCCGGGAATCTTATCTCTGGCTCTCTACCGCAAATCATCTGAAGCGCGGAGCTAATCTTATTCTCGTTGAGCTTAATAAATCTTTAGCTGTTTATCCTTATGGACGCGCTTCCTATGAAGAGTTGACACTTTGTTTGCCCTATATGCTTCTGTCAGGCTATGCCCTAGAAAATCTCATCAAAGGTATTCTTATCGGGAGAAATCCGTCTATCATAGATAATGGTTCTTTCAATCGAGATATGATTAAAGGTGCGAAGGATGGTCATATCTCCCTTGAAATGATTGAGCAAATACTTATCGATCTTTCTAAAGATGAAAAGTATTTGATAAGGCGGCTTCGTGAGTTTGTACGCTGGGAGAGCCGGTATCCAATTCCGAACAAGTCAATTGAGATGGAACCACCTGAATTTAGGACTACCGATCCTGTAATGATAAACCAAATATTTGATCGTCTATCTAGCATTTTGGAAAGTGAAAACGCTTCACGATAGGGGATCGGCATCCGTCAACGGCGCAGCCTAACTCATTCAACTCGACACCTCGATAGCATTCTTTTCATCATTGTTTGAGTCATCTCCTTGAATGTTGTTCGTTCAACCGAGGGTGCGGGCGTTAGATTACGTCCGCGAAGTTTTTCCGCGTTCGGGCGAACCACCAGTAGCCGAAGATGAAGATGATGAGCGCGAAGCCTGTGAAGTAAGCCAGCCCGCGCCAGTCGGGCCCAGCGCCTTCGAGCATGATGTTGCGGTAGCTTCTAATCAGAGGCGTAAACGGATTGAGGTTGATGAGGGGTCGGAATCTTTCGGGCACGATTGATTCGGGATAGATAATCGGCGTCAGATACATCCAGACCATTAAGAGCAACGCGACTCCCTGCACGATGTCGCGCAGGAAAACTCCGAGCGAGGCGACGAGCCACGCCGCGCCGAAGGTCAACAGCAGTTGCGGCACGACGAGCACGGGCAGCCACAGAATCGTCGGGTGCATCGTGCGTTGAATAATGAGCGCCATAATCAAGAGCGCGATAGTCCCGAACAACTGGTTGGCGAGCGAGGCAAACGTCTGCGCGACCGGCAGGATTTCGAGCGGGAAGACGACGCGCTTGACTAAGTTAGCCTGCGAGACGATCTTTTGCGACGACAACTGCACTGCTTCCTGAAACGCCGTCCAGGGCAACACGCCGCAGAAAAGATAGAGCGCAAACTCCCAGCCTGAGCCGCTCGCGCCGAAGCGTGCGCCGAAGATTCCCGCGAAGATCAAAGTAAAGATAGCAATCGTCACCACCGGCGTCACGACCGCCCAGATGATGCCGAGCACAGAGCCTTTGTAACGCGCGGCAATCTCGCGCCGTGTGAGCGAAGCGATCAAATCAAATCGTCGCGGCAATTCCCACAACGGACGCCACACGGCCCGCCTTGCTACTTGCGATGAGATCATTTGGGAATTATAGCAGTTGACAGTTGACAGTTGGCAGTGGGCAGTTAAAAGCCAAGACCAATGTGCTGCCACCTAATTTGGCCCGAAGCGTTGCCGATATTCAGCAGCGTTGATGAATGCGTTCGCCAAATCCGCCTGATTAATCTCTCCGCTATCGAGTCGGCGCAGGAAGTCGAAGTACGCTGCGTCAGGGTTGCGTGTGAAGAATCCGTAGTAGGCGGAAATCACCTGCGCTTCGTGCGTGTACTTGTTGATTACTTCCGGTCGCTCGCTAATCTCTCTGTAAACCTGTGCCCGCGTCTTGCTGTTGGCGTTGAGTGATGAGACCCAGGCGTCGTGCGATGCCTGATCCACAGTGACTCCCGCCGTCTGCAACAGAGTGTCAACGAAGCTCAGGTTACTCAATCCGTTATAGCGATTCACAAACTCCGGCCTCGACATGATGTCTGCGACTAACTCCTGCTTGTTTAACTCCAAGTCAGAACTCGACAGGAAGCCGCTGACATAAGCCAGATCACCGACTTCACTGTATTGCAGAATGCGTCCCAAGCCTGTCCGGTAGAGCCTGATGACGAAGAACTGCCGGTCGAAGAACTCTGCGGAGCGCAGGAAGCCATCGCCTCCGACTGTCACTCGATCACACGGTGGCGGCGGCTCTCCCGCCTGTCCACAGAAATCTATCCGATGTATCCAGCTTGCCCAGCCTGCCGGTTCTGGCTCACGACTCAACAAATCAACATACAACTGGCGGACATAGAAGCGGGTCTGGTTTATCGGATTGGCGGCTCCGCCTGCGTCGTTGTCTATGATCGTGATGGTAGCGCTTGTATTCGCGCCCAGCGTCGCGCCTGTCGGATTGCTCAAGGTGAGCGTGAAGGTCTCCGGCTCTTCGGGATAGACATCATCAATGATGCTGACGATGATCTGTTTACTGGTTTCACCTGCGGCGAAGCGCAGTCGTCCGACCGCGATGTGATAATCACATTTACGAGAAGCAATGCCTCTCGGCTGATTGTCAGTCAACGGGTCACAATGAAAATTGACATCCGTCGCATCGGAGGTCGCGTACTTGACTGTTGCTGGCGCGGTCGTATCACCGGAGCGCGTCACCGTGATTGTCGCAAAGCTATCCGCTTCATTCACGTTATAGCTCGTTGCGCTCAATTGAATAGTTGGTGGTGGCAGAGTTATCTGCGGATAGATGGACTCCGAATTGATCGCGTTCTGATCGCAATTGGAGGTCACTGCGGTCGGCAGATTATTGCCCTGATCGTTGATGCCGCAAGCAAAATTCATCACGGTCGCACCGTCAGGCTGATCGCATGGGTCTAAGGGCACAACAGGATGGTCCAATCCCATCTGATGTCCCATTTCATGCAGAATCAGTTTCATGACGATGGTGCTATAGCCGGGCTGATTTGGGTCTGCTTCGAGGATGTTTGTGCCGGGGAAGGTATTGTTCGGATCGTAAGTGATTGTCCCGGATTTAACGGTGCCGGTTGTGCCGTCCAAAACGCTGTCGAAGCGCGCAGGATTACCGGCAGGCAGCGTGCCAATGAGAAATCTTAAACTAAAATTTTGACCCGACGTGTCTTCAATAAAACTTACTTTCGAGTTGTTAAGATGATTGGCGCTAGTCCACTCAGAAGCCGCCGCGCGAATCTGCCTTTTCTGTTCGTCGGTAAATCCGGTGTCGAAAAAATAACGGACGATGGAGGTCTGCGACCAGCCATGATTGGTGATTGCCGGACAGCCCTGCGCATAAATGCTCAGAGAGCTTCCACAAAATAGAGATACCGCGAAAAGCAATGTGACCCAAAATGCCCGTCTGCCTTGCCTTGAGATAAATAGCTTAACCATTTCGCCCCTCGATTTAATAGCCGATCTGTAGATTGCATTAAAAGAGTTCTAGTGTATTAAGAGACACCACGACAATGTACTAATGCCTGACAGACCTTGAATTCAACTGGGAGTGCAGAGCCAAAAAGCAACTCTCGCTCCACACCGAAATATGGGTTAATTCTTCATTACCGCTTGTCACTCATCGCTCATCTAATGTAGCTTCTTCGGTATGCCAACGGCACTGCGCGTCGAGAATGTTTCCAAGCAATATCGCATCTATGCTCATCCGGGTGACCGCCTGAAGGAATCCCTGACGCGCGGGCGCTGGAAACGTCATCGTGAATTCTGGGCCTTGCGCGACGTGAGCTTCGAGCTTGAGGCTGGAACGACGACGGGCATCATCGGCCCGAACGGTTCCGGCAAATCCACACTGCTACAGATCATCACGGGCACGCTGGAGCCGACGCACGGCCATGTCCAACACGAAGGCCGCATCGCCGCGCTGCTTGAGCTTGGCGCGGGCTTCAATCCTGAGTTCACAGGACTGGAGAACGTCTATCTCAACGCCTCGCTGCTCGGCTTCTCGAAAAGAGAGATAGATGCGCGCCTGCCGGACATCGAACGCTTCGCGGAGATCGGCGATTTCATCGAGCAGCCCGTCAAAACATATTCGAGCGGCATGTACGTTCGCCTCGCCTTCGCCATCGCCGTCACCGCAGACCCGCAAATTCTGATCGTTGACGAAGCCTTAGCCGTCGGCGACGCGGTCTTTCAACATCGCTGCCTGCGCCGCATCAAGGAGATGCAGGAGAGCGGCGCGACCATTCTCTTCGTCTCACACGACCCGCACACCATCCGCGCGCTCTGCGCACGCGCCATTCTTTTTAACGCTGGTCGAGTGGAGACTGAGGGCAAACCGTCTGATGTGCTGAATCGTTATCAGAAGATTATTATGTCGCGGCAGGCGAATTATGAAGCCGCGCGAATCGTCGCCGCCGAAGCGGACGAAGTCGGAGAGCTTCAGTTTCTCGAAGAAGACTTCAAGCCGCTCAGTTGCAGCTTTCGTCACGGCGATGGCACGGCGGAGATTTTGAGTGTTGACTTAATGGACGCGGCGCGGCGACCCATCGAGTTCGTCGAGACAGGCGAGTCTGTGATGGTGCGCGTGCGCGCACGCTTGCAGGAGGACGTGAATGACCCCGTCTGCGGTTTTCTGATTCGCAACCGTCACGGTATTCACGTCTATGGAACGAACACGGAGATTAAGCAGGCGTATTTCGGTCGCGTCAGAAGCGGTGAAGTCATCGAAGCGACTTTTGTCTTCAACTGCTGGCTCGGCGTGGGCGAGTTTTCCATCACGGCGGCAATTCACAGCGCGGGCGGCACGAGCTTCGATTGGACGGATGATGTCCTCTTCTTTCGCGTGATGAGCACAGTCGGCATTGATGGCGTCGCCAATCTCAATGCCAGCGTGACGACGCGCCGACTCGCCTTGCGTGCCGAGCGCATCGGTGAACGTGTCATTTAAGAGTGGCAGAGTTGATGATCGAGATGACGGATTCCGAAATTGATGTCGAGCAGTTGATGGCGGAGATACGCGCGGCTGTTGAAAGGCGCGAGGCTGAAGGCCAGAGGTCTCTGATCGGCGCGTCCGTCGAGTTGTACGAGATGCTTTCGGCTGCCGCCGAGTTGCAGAATCCGCCGGATGAACTCCCGCCGATTAGCTTGCAGCCGGAGTTTGTTCCGAGAGACGACGACCACTATCACGTCAACGATCTGCTGCCATATCACGATCACACTTTCATCTGGAACGCTTACCGCGCGATCCTCAAGCGCGAGCCGGACGAGGAGGGGCTACGGCAGTATCTCAAAAACCTGCGGAGCGGGCGCTTTAATAAGATTGATGTGTTGGCGAGCCTTCGTTTCTCGCCGGAAGGCAAAAGCCGCAATGTCCGTGTCGAGGGACTCACGCGGCCTGCCCTGATTCGGCGACTTTATCGCGTGCCGGTTCTCGGCTATCTGCTTGAGATGTTGGTCGGGATGGCGCGCCTGCCCGTGATGATTCGCAGTCAAAGAGAGCATGAAGGCCACGCGCTCGCGCAGCAGGAGCGGCTGGCGAGTCACGTCAATCAACTCAGCCGCACGAGCTTTCAAGTCGCGGAATCTTTCTCGCGTGAGTTGGCGCAGGTTGCTGATGAGCAGCGCAAATTCGCTGAGCTTCAACATCAACAGATCGTCGGTCTCTTCCGCGAGCAGCGAGAAATCATCGGGCGGCTCAAGCAAATGAGAGACGAGTTGGACGCGCGACTGGCTCAACTTGACGAGTCGCAGAAAAGCGAGACCGTTCATCAATCAACAAGTGCGCCAGCCTCAACCGATGAAAGACGAAGCAGGCTCGACGAACTTTTAGCTTCGTTCGCAGATCAATTGCGCGGCAAGACTGAAGAAGTCAAAGCAGGTTTGAAGTTTTATCTTCCGATCATCAAGTCTGCGGGCTTGAGCTGCGAGATTCTGGACCTCGGCTGCGGGCGCGGCGAGTGGCTTGAGATGCTGAAAGGCGAAGGATTAGCGGCGCGCGGCGTTGAGCTTAACGGCGTGCTGGTTGAGCGTGCGCGAGGTCTCGGTCTCGAAGTGGCTGAGATGGACGCGCTTCATTATCTGCGCGAACTGCCTGACCGGAGTCTCAACGTGGTAACCGGCTTTCATCTCATCGAGCATCTGTCGTTTGAAAGTTTGATCGAGTTGCTCGACGAGATCGCGCGGACGCTCCGGCCCAATGGTCTGGTTATCTTCGAGACGCCGAACCCGAAGAATCTGGTCGTCGGCGCGTGTAACTTCTATGCCGACCCGACGCATCACAGGCCGCTCTTTCCCGAAACCATGCAATTCATTATGAGCAAGTGTGGCTTCGCGGATGTGCGCCTCGCATACCTCAACCCTGTGAGTGAGAGTCCTTTTACTGATGAAAGCGTAGGCGCGCAGGCTCTGAACAGTTGGCTCTACAGCGCGCGTGATTTCGCGTTGATCGGTCGTCGGAGTTGAGCGCGAGATGCTCTGAATGTTCCAACTCAAATTCATTTGATGCCTGCTGCAAATAATCAACTCGTGTCTCAGCCGTCCATCCGTCGCGTCGGCATCGTCACTTCGCATCTCTCGACGGGCGATGCCGTCAGCAACGACGTGCTGGGGATGTGCGAGGCGTTTCAAAGGCGCGGAGTTGAGGCGCGCATGTTTGCCGGAAGCGCGGATTTCACGGGGCCGCAAGTTTACGGTGTCGCTGAAATCCAACAATTCCTGACAGACCCCGCAGACCTGTTCATCTATCATTATTCAATCTGGTGGAATCAGGGACTCGCACTTTTGCGCGAATCGAAATCCCGAACGGCGATTAAGTATCACAACGTCACGCCGCCGGAATTCTTCGCAGGCATCAGTCCCTGGCATGAAGAGAAGTGTCGCGCGGGGCGCGAAGAGATCGCAGAGATTGCGCGCGCCGGGTGTGACCTGTACCTCGCCGATTCGGAGTACAACCGTGAAGACTTGTTGCTGACAGGCGTCGCCGCAGATAAATGTTTCGTTGTTCCGCCCTTTCATCACATCGAGCAGCTTCAGACCATCGAGCCTGATCTCGACGTGCTGGATGAATACAGAGACGGCGTGACCAACATCCTGATGGTGGGCCGCGTCGCGCCGAACAAAGGCCATTTATCGCTGATCGAAGCCTTCGCCGTCTATCATCAAGACTATAATCCCAACAGCCGTCTGTTCATCGTCGGCAAGGAAGAGACAGCGTTTGAGACGTACTCGACACGATTGCGCGAGATGGCTACTTTCATGCTGACCGAAGATGCGGTGTCGTTCATCGGCGAGGTTTCGGATGACGCGCTCAAGGCTTATTACCTGCTTTCGAGCGTCTTTGCGATTGCCAGCGAGCACGAAGGTTTTTGCGTTCCCATCGTTGAAGCGATGGCGCTGAAAGTTCCGGTGGTGGCTTACGCTTCATCCGCGATCCCGGCCACAGTCGGCGGCGCAGGTGTTGTTTTGAAAGAGCGTCGCCCCTTTCTGATGGCCGAAGCGATTGACCGCCTGGTCGCTGTTGAAGCGTTGGGCTTTGATTTAGGCATAATGGGCTGGCGACGCTACGAGCAGCATTTCACGAATGAGAAGATTGAAGCGGAACTGTTCAGAGCATTGGATCAGTTGGAGTAGATTTGAACTCCATAACTATCTTTGCGCCTTCAGTTTTTCTTCGCGCCTGTGCGAGAAATAGCTAAGGCAATCAAGAGATGACCAGAATCGCCATCTTAACTCCCAGCATTACGACGGGCGACGCCGTCAGCAATGACGTGCTGGGGATGTATCGAATCTTGAAGCGGCTCGGATATGAGACGCGAATTTATGCAGAAGGCTGGACGTTGACAGAGCCTACAGTTTGGGCCTCGCCGAAAATCAGAAATTTCCTCAAAAGCTCCGACGACATTTTGATCTACCATTACTCAAGAGGCTGGGACTTCGGTTTGGACTTACTGGAAAAGTTAAACTGCCGGACAGCCGTTAAGTATCACAACGTGACGCCGTCGAAGTTTTTTGAAAAATTTAATGATGATCTGGTCAGGATGTGTTTGGATGGACACAGGCAGTTGAGCGCTATCGCCCGCGCCGGGTGCGATCTCTACCTGTCAGATTCCGCATACAACGAGAGCGAGTTGTTGCAGGAAGGCGTTGCCGCCGAGCGGAGTTTCGTCGTGGCCCCGTTTCATCATATTGATCGGCTCGCGGCGCTTGAGCCTGACCCCCAGATTTTAGAGGCTTACGAAGATGGCGTGACCAACATCCTGATGGTGGGCCGCGTCGCGCCGAACAAAGGCCATCTATCGCTGATCGAAGCCTTCGCCGTCTATCATCAAGACTATAATCCGAACAGCCGTCTGTTCATCGTCGGCAAGGAAGAGACGCGGCTTAATGCTTACAATCGTTTGCTGCGCGAGATAGTTAAATATTTCAAGCTGCAAGAGTCGGTTATCTTCGCGGGAGAAGTTTCAGACAGCGCGCTCAATGCCTACTACTCCGTAGCTCACGTTTTTATGGTCACCAGCGAGCACGAAGGGTTTTGTGTTCCGCTCGTCGAGGCGATGGCGATGAAAGTGCCGATTGTCGCTTACGGCTCGTCTGCGATTCCCGGCACGGTTGACGGTGCGGGACTGGTCTGGTGCGAGCGCGATCCATATCTGCTGGCCGAATCCGTCAATGCGATTATCAACAACAGAGAGACCGGCGCGGCGCTCGCTACGCTTGGCTTGCGCCGTTACGAAGAGCGCTTCACGAACGAGAAAATTGAGATGCAGTTTTTGGAGGCCATCGGCAGGCTGTTATGAAGAGAGTCGCCATCGTCGTGCAGCGTTGCCACGAGAGCGTGGTCGGCGGATCGGAAGCTCTCGCGTGGCAGTATGCCGGCTTGCTCAAAGACGCATACGAAGTTGACGTGCTCACCACGACTGCCGCTGATGCTGCCTACTGGTCGAATGTTCTGCCCGCAGGATTGGAAGTCCGCGAGAGCATCAACATTCGGCGCTTTCACGTTGACATCGGCTACAGTCCATACCGGACAGAACTGTTCACGCGAATGCTACAGGACTTCGACAGGTTCGGAGCGGGGAAGCATCGCGCGCCAGACGGCGGAACGAAGCATCTGACCTGGAGCATTTCACTCCAGGAGGAACTCGTCCGGCACATCGGCCCGTACTCGCAGTCGCTCATCGAATATCTGCATCAACACTGGTCTGACTACAGAGCCATCATCGTCGTCACTTATCTGTACCCGACAGCCTATTTCTCACTCCTCGAAATCCCGCGTGGCCGCGCGCTGTTTGCTCCGACGCTGCACGACGAGCAGCCAGCTTATCTTTCAGTCTATCAACATGCGGCGCGGCGCGCGCATTCGTTGATCTGGTTGACGGACGCCGAGCGCAGATTGGGATGCGATCTGTGGGGCGAGTTGCCGGGACGCATTGTGGCGATGGCGATAGATACTAAGCTGCGCGAAGCTGCCCGCCGCAGCGTGCCGTATCTTTTATATTGCGGGCGCATTGATCCGAATAAGGGCTGTGATGAACTCTTCAACCACTTCATCAGATTCAAAGAGGAGCATCCGTCACCCTTGCATCTGGTGTTGACGGGCAAGGACGACATCGTCGTGCCCGACCACCCGGACATAGAATTTCTAGGGTTCGTTTCCGATGAAGAGAAGTTCAGTTTGATGGCTGGCGCGGCCATTTACATGATGCCTTCAGGCAAAGAGAGCTTCAGCATCGTGACCTTGGAGGCGATGGCGCAACGCACGCCAGCGCTCGTGAGTAAAATGTCTGACGTGCTGGTTGACCACGTTAAGCAGAGCGGTGGTGGAGCTATTTTTCAAGACTACGAGAGCTTTGCCGCGCGGCTTGATGAGATGTTGTCCGATGAAGAGATGCGCGCGCGGATGGGCGAGAGTGGAAGAGAGTATGTTGTTTCAAGATACGTGCCCGAACGCATTCGTGAATCTCTCATCGAGGCTGTGGAATCGTGCCCGGAGGCAGATCAAACGGTCGCGCCCGTTAATTACTTCAAGCCCGCGCGAGCAGAGATCATCTCTCAGCCTCCGATTGAAGGAAAAAACTTTGCGGATGAATTGCAGCTCGAAGACTTATCCAAATCTCCACCCTTACCTTTGCCGTCAGGTTGGTCTGAAGCGGAGTTGCGCGCGATGGTCAGTACGGTTCAGGTCGAAGACGCGCCGCTTGAAGAGATGAAGTCATACGTCGAGGCCGATTTCAAGCGCTTCATCTACACGCTCGGACTCGTCCCCGATAAATCTGCACAGACCATTCTTGAGTTGGGAGCAAACCCTTACTTCACGACCACGCTGCTACGCAAGTTCAGAGACGGCGCTCTGCACCTCGCTAATTTTTTCGGCCAGTTGGCGCGGGAAGGAAAACAAAAGGTGACGATTCATCAAACCAATGAAATCATAGAGTATTCATACAAGCAGTTTAATATCGAAGAAGACGCTTTTCCGTATCAGGATGATTGCTTTGACGTGGTGCTCTGCTGCGAAATTATCGAGCATCTTCTTTCCGATCCCGTTCATGCCTTGATCGAAATCAGGAGGGTGCTGAAACCGGGCGGCGTGCTGGTGCTCACAACGCCCAACGTCGCGCGACTCGAAAACGTGCGCAAGATAATTGCCGGAGAGAATGTTTACGATCCGTATTCCGGCTATGGCCCATATGGCAGGCACAATCGTGAGTACACTCCCGAAGACCTCTTCAGTTTGCTTTCGGCCAACGGGTTTACCGTCAGAACCATGTTCACAGCCGACGCTCATCCGAGCCAGAGCAACTCAAGCGTCTCGTTAAATTTGGTAGCTCCTTTGGTCAGGCACCGGCAGACTGATCTGGGACAGTATATTTTCTGCCAGTGTAGTATCAATCGAGAATCGAAGCGACTGTCTCCGGCGCGCCCGCCCTGGCTGTATCGTAGTATGCATAGTGAAAACGAGGTGAAGGATGAGATCAAAAGCGCCACACAATTTCCGCAAAACATACGTGCCCCTCAACCATCGCATCCTCTCACTGCCGAGCAATTCCAGCAAGAGTTGGAAGAAAATCTGAGAACGTGCGCATGGGAGCCGCACGCTCTCTATAACGTCTTCACGCAGTATGATCGAGAGTGGTATCTCGGGCAGAAGGATGCTTTCATGCGCAAGTATCGCTGCTTCTATGCCGTCTCGAAAACAATCTCGCCGCAAAAGATTATCGAACTGGGAACCAGCGCCGGAGCGAGCGGTGACGCCTACTTGAGCGCCACGCCTGATGCTGACTATCTCGGACTTGACGTTTTCGTCAGCGCTCAATACGACGATGGCTCAAGATGGGACCCTTACAAAATCGCGGAGCAACTGTTCAAAGAAAGAGGCTTTAAGAACCCGCGGTTAATCAGAACTGATTTGAGAACTCTCGCGCAGTTGCCTGCGCCAGCCGATTTCGTGGTCGTTGATGCGGCGCACGATTTCGACAATGCGTATGCAGATTTGCAACTCGCCTTGACCGCCAAGCCAACTTTTATTTTTGTTGACGACGCCGATAGCGAAAACGAGGCGAAACCAGCCATTGAAAAGTTTTTGAAAGAAGATTTGGCGGGTCGCGTTGACTACACTTTCCACGTCAGCTACATCGGCGGAGGATTGGTCATCAAACTGAAGGACAGTTAAGATTCCAAGCCCGGAAGTTAATCGGCTCGTCATGCGTTCAGCCCTGTCACTACATCAGAGATCAATTCGCCATTGCCTCTTCGTGCTACTTTTTTTCTCACTGCTGTTCACCATCTTTTTCTCGCCGGTACTTTTTCACAACTCTCTCTTAGCGCCCGCCGACGGGCTGCTTTATCATCTGGCCTATTTTCAATCGAAGAAAGTCTTCTGGGACACGCTGCTCTCGTCCGGCTTTCCCATGACCGCCGACCCGCAGGTCATGGCGTGGTATCCGCCGTCGCTGCTGCTCTCGCTTTTTCCCGGCCTGTGGAATGTCTTCGTCGTCTCGGCTTATGTGATGGCGAGTTGCTTTACCTACGGCTACGTTTATGCGTTGACGCAGTCAAGACTCGCCAGCCTCGTGAGCGGCATCACGTATGGCATGTGCGGCTTTATGATGGCGCAACTGGGACACACGGCGATCATTCACGTCGCCGCGTGGCCGCCGCTCATCATCTGGTCGCTGGAGATGTTGCGTCGCAAGTTTAGCGCGGGCTGGCTCGCCATCGGATGCTTCGCTGTGGCCTGTTGTGTGCTCGCAGGGCATTTGCAGATTGTCGTTTACGGTCTGCTGCTCAGCGCCTGTTATGCTGCCGCTCTCGGATGGCGCGCGCCCATCGGTCGCGGGCGATACTATCTCATCTCCGCGCTTCTTCTCTTGCTCGGACTGGGCCTTGCCGCGCTCCAAATTCTCCCGACGCTTGAACTCGCTAAGTTGAGCGCGAGGGCGGAATATACTTTCGCGGATTTCGTTTCTTACTCGCTTCCTCTCAAGCAAATTGTCCTGCTGCTCTTCCCGGCGGTCTTCGGCGGCTTACGGCAATATGGAACGACGCCTTATTTTGGGGCGTGGAATCTGACAGAACTGACGGGTTACGTCGGACTCCTGCCATTGCTGCTGGCGGCTGTGGGCTTCATCGTCTCGCGTCGGAAAGCTGTTTCGATTTTCTGGCTCTGCGTCTGCGTGCTGGCTTTGCTGCTGGCTTTGGGAGATCAGACGCCGCTCGCTTATCTGACTTACTATTTGCCCGTGCTCGGAAAGTTTCGCGTGCCCGCTCGCCACTTGATGGAGATGTCGCTGGCCGTCAGCGTCCTCGCAGGCATCGGCGTGCAGGCAATCTTACGAGGGATGGTGACGAGGCGTGTGCTGTTCAAGACTCTTGCGGCGGCTGTGCTGGTGATGTGCGCCGGACTGCTCTTTTTAATTACTCAGCACCAAACCGAATACGCGCTCGCTACGGGAGGAACTGTTCGCTTAAATGCGAGGCCTTGGTCTAATCCTGCGATTGCCACGCCGTTAATAATTTTTCTCGTCGCCTGCTCATTACTTTTCTACTGGCATCGCAACCCGACTTCCGCTCTCAGAAAAACTTTACTCGTCTCGCTCCTGTTGATAGACGTTGCCAGCTTCGGCTGGTTCTACGATTGGCGCACTTCAGCGCCGCGCAAAGATATTTTAAGGCCGCCCGTTGTCGTCGCTCATTATCAGAATTCATTGCGAACCACCAATCAACGTGTGCTCCCCGTTCGCGGCACGTTGGGAACGGCGAGTGAGCTTCCTCCAAATTTATCGAGGCTCTGGGAAATTCCGAGCGCGAGTGTGTACGGCCCCTTGAGCCTGTCGAGAGTGAATTACCTGTTATCGCTGCGGGCAGACGCGAGCGTTGATCCGGCCTGGAAAAACGCGGACGATCAGAGCTTGAATCTAGCCGCAGTGCGTTATGTTTTTCTGCCTCGCGCTGATGCTGTGCGTGACGAGCGCGGAGTTTCGTGGTCTCAGGAGAACATGGACGCGCGGCTGGGTTCGGGCTGCAATCAGCCTTCAAATAGTCCCGCCCATCTCGATCTGCCGTCTCCTGTGCGAGCCACTTCAATCGGCATCGTCAGTCGTCTGGCCTGCTCGGTCAGCGTGCCGGACGACGCGGAGATTGCGCGCGTCCTGGTGACGGGCGCTGACGGAAGCGTTCAAGTGCAGAGTTTGCGGGCGGGACGTGAGACGGCGGAGTGGGCTTACGATAGCGCGAGCATCAAACCTCAAATGAAGCATCGCCGCGCCGTCGTCTTCAGCAACCTCGACGCGAAGATGGGTGATGAATCATACTCAGCGCATAATTACGTCGCCCGGCTAACCTTGAATGGCGTTGAAGATGTGCGCCGGATAGAGTTTCAGTGGACTGGACAGGCCGGAGAGTTGACCATCGAGAAACTGACTTTGATTAACGAGCCGTCTCAAACATCCGAACCTGTTGATCCATTACTGATGAACAGTGGCCGATGGCGACTGGCTGAAGAAGCAGGCAACACTCTGATTTACGAGAATCTGCAAGCCATGCCTCGCGCGTGGCTCGCGCCTGAAGCTGTGAATCTCACAGCGGAGGAGATTCTTCAGACGATCAAAACGTCCAGGCTGCCTGACGGTCGCGCTTACGATCCTTCGCGCACGGCTCTTGTCGAAGAACCAATCTCATTGACCGGGCAGAACGCAGACCCGGCCACAACGTCCGCTCAAGTCGTCCGGCTGACCGACACCACGATGGAAGTTCAAACCACATCTTCCGCTCCGGCTTTGCTGGTGACGAGTGATACCTTTTATCCCGGCTGGCGGGCTTTTCTGGACGGGACGGAAGTTCGGCTGTTCCGCGCCGATTACGCGCTGCGTGGGGTGCCAGTCCCGGCGGGCAGCCATCTTGTGCGATTCTCTTTCAGGCCGAAAAGTTTTACTTATGGGGCAGCCGTCAGCGCCTTTTCTCTGTTAATTTTAGCGGGATTTTTATTGATCCCGCTGGTGGCTCGTCAGCGCTCCAAACGGGAATTATTAAGTTGACAGTCAAGCAAGCGGCAGCATAAACTAGAAGTTGGTTCAAGGATGCGTTTAGCTGTCCCTTGGCAATGATGGAAAGCCCTTCCTCATACAGAGTGTGATACTCTTCCTGCTGATTCATTATGATTAGGAGCAACCAGATGAAGTTCGTTATTACTATTTTAATAGTCGCTCTCACGGCTCTCAGCGCGTTCGGGCAAAGCGCGCCAACGCTCAGGATCGTCACGGATGACCCGAATCTCCCATCCGATCTTTACTACGGCGACATCAAGGTCAAGCCGTTGCGCCTGCGTCCGGGCACGAACACGCCCATCACGATTAACGACAACGATTTCTTCATTCAGCAGCACTACATAGATTTTCTGGGACGAATGCCTGATCCGGGTGGATTCGCTGGCTGGATGACCGTCTTGACTAACTGCGCGAATGGAACAATGCCTCCTCCCTGTGATCGCGTCGAGGTTTCGTCAGACTTCTTCCGTAGTGAAGAGTTTCAGACCAGAGGGTATTTCATCTATCGGTTCTTCAAGACCTTGCCGGATGCGACTGACCCGAACAATCCGCAGTTCGGACACATCCCGCATTTCAGTGAATACATGCCTGATCTAAAGCGTGTGAGCGGATTTCTCACAGCCCAGCAATTAGAAGCTCAGAAGGTCGCCTTCATCTCCGATTTTATGTCGAGAGCAGGATTTCAGAGCAAATATGGCTCACTCTCTGATCCGACCGCTTACGTCACCGCTTTATTGAACACCGTCGGCTTACCGAATCATCCGTCGAAAGCCGGGTGGATTGCGGGGCTGGCGAATAACTCAATGACGCAAGCACAGGTCTTGCGCGCGCTG
>JAVHWW010000105.1:0-31515 GCA_032159235.1 Acidobacteriota bacterium | reverse complement strand
TGCCCCCGGCAAGACTTGAACTTGCGACCCCCTGCTTAGGAGGCAGGTGCTCTATCCACTGAGCTACGGGAGCACGTGCAGATGAAATTAACAGATGCGAGAAACTCAGTCTAGGCCGCTCAAGATTGATACTTGATGAGCGAGCGCACATCGTAGCCTGCGAGCCGCTGGCGTCCGGGCAGAAATTCCAATTCAACGACGAAGACCAGACCCACCACAACGCCGCCCAATCCTTCAACCAGATCAACGACGGCTTTCGCCGTGCCGCCCGTGGCGAGCAGATCATCGGCGATGATGACGCGATGACCCTGCCCGACCGCATCGCGGTGAATCTCCAGCGTGTCTTGCCCGTACTCCAGATCATACGAGATGGAAGCGCACTCGGCTGGCAACTTGCGCGGCTTACGCACCGGCACAAAACCCGCGCCCAGGTGATAGGCCAGCGCCGGAGCAAAAATAAACCCGCGCGCTTCGACGCCGATGACGGTGTCAACCTTCTCGCCTTCAAACTGCGCGGCGAGCGCGTCAACCGTTCGACGCAATCCTTCCGGCTGCTTGAGCAGCGTTGTGATGTCGTAGAAATTGATGCCGGGCTTCGGGAAATCCGGCACTTCGCGGATTAGTGATTTGAGATCATCCATAATCAGTGGTCAGTGGTCAGTGGCCGGTGGTCAGTTAAAAAAAGCGAACTGCTTTTGCTTTTAACTGACCACTGACCACTGACCACTGTTTTTCACCTTTCAATTCTGAAGGCAAACCCTCCCTGAGAGAAGTTGCGGGAAGTGACATTAGCATACAAAACACCATGCTTGCAGCCATCCGAAGCAAAAAATTAAAGCCGGACGTGGAGAGAAGAGACGGGAGAAATCGTCCCCGAATCGTTCCCCAAATGCTTGTCCACACTATCAAGAAACTACGTTCAGCTTGAGCCGTTGCGCCCACTGATGAACCGCTCGACAACCACGATTAGGTTATTCAACTTCTCGTTAGTCTCTTTGAGTGTCTCTTCCGTGCGAATCTGCGCATTAGTCAAAGCAGCCATCCGCTCATCCGAGTTCGTCTGTGCGGCGACCAGAGCATCAAGGCGCTCATCGAAGCGCACGGCCAGCGCAGTTAATTTATCCAGCCGGTCATCTACCTGAGCTAGTCGCCGGTCGGCTTTCTGTGCCAGGACTGCTAAGGCTCCAACGATCTCTTCGAGCTTTAAGACTCTTTCTTCAATCGCCATTACTCGCTGCCTTTCTTCTCTTCACATCCGAGGGGGTCACGCTCGCCGCGCTCTCCTGCCAGCTTTATCAAAAGGTGTGGCGGCTCGCTACACTCAATTCGCTTCGCTCTGTGTCGTACTCTGCTCCGCATCTTCGGTGCTCTGGCGCGCGTTGGTGGTCAAAAGGTGGTCACCGGTTTATGGCACCTCAACTATCTCCGTCTCCTGATCCATCTCTCGAATGACCTGTTCTGCCAGTTCATACGGGCGGCGTGTTGGCTGCTCGCGCGCGAGGTTATCCATCTCGGTGAAAGCCTGGGCTAACGCTTCGCTGCTGACAATGACTTTCCGCTCGGAAGTAATATCACCGATGGAATAATCTCTTTTGTACTTGCGCCAGGCATTATCCAAAGCATGAGCCAGAGAGTCATGCGAAGACTTAGACCAGTGAGAGGTGAAAGGAGCGCGGTGGCTTGTTGTGTATCTAGTGCTCATTACTGACGACCTTTCTGCATTGCTTCATAATTGCGCAGCCGTCGCCGCGCGACCTTGTAGGTCACGCCCAGCCGCTCTGCGACTTGTTGCAATCGCTCGCGGCGCGCGCCTCTCAATTCCTGAAATAGCTGATAGACTTCAAGCCAGGTCTGGACTACTTCGGGAGTCGCCTGGCTACCAACGGCTTTCATTTCTTATGGCCTTTCCTGCTTGGCTTCACATTGACTTTTCCATCTACGCCTCTGGTCTCTGTTTTGTGCGCTCACTCTATAGGTAGCCCGCGCTTCGTGCCCGGAGCAGTAATCCGAACTTTAGCTGCTAAAAAGGTTAAGCAAAATCACCTTTCTATTCTAAATGAAGCGTAGCTGCCGGACGGTTCAAGATTTATTTCTTCGATGTTTTGGACCGCAGCGTAGGCCGGGCCGGTTGTCAGATCGTGCTTGAATGCCTCGACGCTCTCCGGTATGCCTTCGACCAACGCCTCGACACGCCCGTCTGCCAGATTACGCACGTAGCCTTGAACCTGATGGCGAGCGGCGGCGCGTTGCGCGAAGAAGCGATAGCCGACGCCCTGCACTTCCCCGCTAATCAAAAATTTTCGCGCGACTTTCATCAACACCCTTGCTCGTCAGAACAATTACACATCCTGCCAAACGCGACGGAGAATAGCACAGTACAGTGCGACTCGCATCTTCTCGCCGGGAGCGCAGGCATCTTGCCTGCATGAGCGCCACGAGGCGCGAACAAGCGTAAGCGTGCTTCTCGCACGCTGGCAGGCAAGGATGCCTGCGCTCACAGCTTTCCGCTACTCAATCAATTCAACAATGCTAATCCCGCCTGGCGCGATGTTGAGCTTAACGCTGCTCCGCTCTTTATCGCGCAAGACCTCAAGTTGCTTTTCGCTCGTCCACTCACGCGCCTGCTCGATTCTCTGGCCCTTCAAATCCAACGTCACCTCAACGCTGGCGCTGCGATCAACCTGCGCGAGTCCCTGCTGAGGCTTGAGCACGCCTTTGTTGTTGATGAGCGTCACGACCCAACCGCGTGCGTTACGGTTGATTAAGTATTCAACCTCGCCGCTCACGCGAACCGGAGTGACATCGGCAAAGAGGTGCGCGAGCAAGTGCGCGACGAAAGGTGTCAGTCGCTCATCCTCGCCGAGCAGGTCAGGCAGCGCGCAGAAGATGACTTGCCCGCGCCCGACCTGATTGATCGTGACGAGCGGCTCGTTCGCTGCTGTCTGCATCAGGACTTGCGTGCCCTTACGCAACTCAATGCGCTCATAACGAAACATCTGCCCGCGCAAATCTGTATTCGACTCATTCGGCAAGAGGCAGCGCGCGTCGTCCGCTTCCGCCGTCGCTCCGAGCAAGCGAACGCCGAGTAATTCTTCTGATAGCCCTTTAGCCTGCGCAGAGTTGATGACGAGCACTCCACCTTTGCGAACGTAATCTTCCAGGCGCGACGCCCACGCGCGACTCCACTCGATACGTCCTCCGACGACGAGCGCGCGATAAGCATCAATCGCATCCTTGTGCGTCTCCGATGCAACGAGCACGTCGAAGATGTCGCCGAAGATGGAAGAAACAAAAGATTGTCGGTCGGCGGTCGCGGGTTCGCCCTCTGTGACTGTCCCCGGATAATAGGCCGCGCCGATGAGTTCTCTTAACGCGCGGTCTGATTTATTGATCTGCGAGACTCCGAAAGGCCACTGTGGATAATCGGTCATCTCCCAACCGTGCGCCGGGTCGAGCAGAAAGGCGACGGGCGTGTAGGGCGTGCCGCGCTCAGTGTGTTTCTCGGCGAAGCGGATGAATTCGTCTGTGATGTGACCCAACGGGTTCAACTGAAAAGGATGTTCGCCGGGGCCGGGTTTGAAGAACTGGTCGCCGCCCTGTTCGAGATAGATGGCCGATGCTCCCGCCATGTAATAAAGAAAATAGCTCTTGCGATACCACGCGAGCGACGGCCCCATCGTCGCGCCGTAGCGCGAGTGAAAGAAGTTGTCAGGCCCTGCGAAGTTCTGTGCTTTGGTAAAGGTCGTCGCGGTATCACCAAAGTTGGGCGCGTGATAGTAAAGGAAACTGCCGCCATACTGTCGCGCCGCACCGCGAGTAAAAGCAATTCGCATGGCTGTGATGGGCTGCACGGCAGAGGTCTCAATGCCAATGAATCGTGTTCCCCATTCGCCGAGCGCGTGAGCGAAAGAGGTGCTCGATGTGGATTGCGCCGGGATGAGTTTGTCCCACATCGCGCCCGTGCTCGGAGTGTGAAACATCGCACTCCATTTACGTTCGAGCGCGTGTGTGTAGAAGTTGCGAAGAGCTTCGAGCAACTCACGACGCGACATCTCCGGTGTCAATTTCAATTCAGTTGCCGCAGCATCCCAGACGTACCCGACGCTTTCGCCTGAAATCCAGCCCAGGAATTGCTCGCGCAGTTCGCCCGTCAAAAGTTTCCACGCGGCCTGCGCTTCCGCTTCCGTCCATTGCACCGAGCCGTAGTTTATCAAGACGGCGAAAGGTTGTTTTGTCTCGCGCAGGTAGCGAAGAAACGGGCTTCCTTCTTTCAGATAATTAGACAGATTGTTGATGTAGATGACGGGCACGACGAGTTTCGAGCTGAAGATCGGAACGTCGCTCGCGCCCTTGTATTTTTTGACGAACTCCTCAAGAGGCTCGGCGTTGAAAGGATAGAGCGGACGCTCCGCAGGCGGCGTCTTGTCATACAGCGTCCAGAAATCGGTGGCGATGTTCCAGGGCATCAGGAAATCGTGTCCGGCGATGAGCGGGCGACGCCAGAGCGCGGGCACTGCTTCTTTTGCTGTCGGCTCGATGAGCGGGGCGAGCGGCGTGCGATGCGTTGACCACTCACGCAGGTAGCGCATCGCTGCGAAGTCGGGCTTGCTGCGTCCTTGCGGAACGAAACTGAGATCGTTTGTGACGAGCACGCAATCAACATGACGACGCGCTTCAGCGGCCTTCTCAATCTCAATCGAGATGCGCGCCGCACCTTTCGAGAGCGTGGTCGATGCTCCATCCCAGGCGAAAGCCCAGCCCCAGTACATGCTCATTTCATCGTGCGGGTCAATCACATCACGCACGCCAAACTCATGACGGAAAACTTCTTTCCCATCTTGCACGATGCGGACTGTGAAATTCTCGGCGCGATTAGCCCAGTCCGCGTAACGCACCCAGACTCTGTACTCGCCAGCGCGCGGCACTTCCACATCCTGATAGATCACGGCCTTCGTCTCATCCGCGCTGGCGGCGGCAGAGTTCCATTCGCTCTCGCCGCCCTGCGACCATTCGGCTGAAACGCCCGGCCCGTTCATCCCCCAGCCCGGAGTTTGCGCGCGCGGCGGATTCATCCATGAAAGATTCAAGACAGGCTCGTGCTGCGCGTTCGTCGAGAAGCCCTGCATGTTCTCAGCTTCGTACCAGAGATATTCGAGACGCGGAGACGCGGAGACGCGGGGACGCGGGGAGAAAGACATTTGTGCGAAGGTGTGAAATGGGAAAAGACACAGCGCGAGAATGACGCGGAGATACGGCGACGCGGAGACGCAGCGCATAGACGATTTAATCTTGTTCGCCGCGTCCCCGCGTCCCCGCGTCTCCGCGTCTCGTACCCTAGTGTCTCGTATCAACGAATTATCCATTGCTCTGAGGTGGACATCATTTTCACTAGCTGTCCAATGATCTTGTCGTAGGCGTCATCTATCTCCTCAACTCGCGCTTTCGACATGTAACCACACCGACAGGCAAACTCAAGCCAAACGCGGGTTTCCTCCGCTTCACTCTCTGCATCGCTTAGTTTGCTGATGAAGTGTGCTTGATAACGCCGCTTCCGCCATGCTTCAGCAATGTTGGCGCAGACCGACCGTGAGGAGCGGCGCATTTGATCAACCATCGAGAATTTTTCTTCGGCGGGAAAGCCTTTGGTCAACTCGAAAATCTGCATGGCCGCTTCCATCGCAGCCTGATACACGCGCAGTTCTTTATAGCCTCGAATATTTCCCATCGCGGCGTCCCCGCGTCTCCGCGTCTCCGCGTCAGTCTCTCATCCTATCGCATCGAGACATTCGGCAAGCGTTCTTTGGCGGCAAGTGAACATCGGCGTGTCGCGCAAGGTGAAGGAACTGGCTTTGGTCTCGCGCAATTCCTGCACGAGGTCTAAAAAATCTGAAGGCTCATCTGTCTCGAAGGCGACGACGAACTCCTGATCGTCGAGGCCGAAGGAGTAAGTGGTGTGAAGTTTGACGGAGCGATATTTCGAGCCGATGCGGATGTGCTCGTCCATCATCTCCTGTCGTTGTTCGGCGGAGCGTGCGTACCACTCGCGCGTTTTGACGAACGGATAGACGAAGAGATATTTGGATTTTCCGGGAACGATGTGCAGGCGGTCTTCGACGTGCTCCGGGTTGTCCTTATCAATATACATCGAGCGCTTCGTCATCGAGAGAAAGGATTGCGTCGCTTCCAGATATTTTCCCAGGCCCGTGCGATTGAGCCGCGAAGTCATCTCCTGAAGCGAGTCCAACTCGTAACCGATGCGCCAGATCATCAACTCCGCGTTGGTTCTCAGTCCGACCAGCGAGTAAGTATGAATCATCAACTCGCGGCGAAACTCTTCGACCGCGTTGACGAACTCCTGCTTGCCCTCGTCTCTGACGCGCTCATCCAACATGCGCCATTCGGGTCGCGCGCGGTAGAAGGTAAAGCTGACGAACTGTCGCGGCAGTTGCGGTTTCGGGCGGATCGTCTCATCCGCGTTCGGAGCAAGTCGTAACGAGCCGTAAGGAACATTGCCGCCCTCTCCTTTATCAGTGCTCATGGTGGATGCCACCTTTCTCAGAAATTTCCGTCGTCTCGGGGTCGCGCAATTTTATCCGATTAGGATAGAATGCCAACTGAAAGTAAGAAACTATTTTGCGGCGAAGGCGAAGAAAAGTCTAGCGAGTCTTGCGAGTCTATCGAGTCTGGCAAGTCAAAGGGGCTCGCTGGACTCGCAAGACTCGCTAAACTCGACAGACTTAATAATCATGCCCGATTCTGATTCCAATCAAACGAGACAAGCGACAGAGCGCGACGTTGATAAAGGGCGGCGGAATTTTCTGTTCTGGATTCCGCTGGGCGTTTTCGCGGGCTTTGCGGCCACGATTGCGACCGCCGCTTTCCGCTATTTGCGCCCCGCCAAATCGGTGCACGAAGAGATGTGGAACGATGTCGCGCCGCTCGCCGAGTTGAAGGGCGAGAAGCCCATCATGCGTAGCATCGTCGTGGAGCATCAGGCGGCTTGGGCCAGCACGCTCGAAGAGCATTTCGTTTACGTCCTACCACACAAAAGCAATCAAGTCCTCTCGAGCATCTGCCCGCATGAAGGCTGCAACGTCGCCTGGAACACAGAAGCGAACCAATTTTTCTGTCCGTGCCATGATAGCTATTTCACATCGGATGGCGAACGACTGAACGGCCCCGCGCAACGCGGACTCGACCCGTTGCCTGCGCGCGAGCAAAACGGCACGCTTCAAGTTCAATATCAAACTTACGTCAACAACACCCAGGAGCGAATGGTGCGCGAATGAGCGAGCAGGCTGACTCCAAATCTGACACGCCGAAAGAGAGCTGGCTCGCGCGCTGGACGACGCTCGGAGACATCGAGCGGACGTTGATTGACAAGCCTTCGAGCGGCTTTGAAGCATGGGCGCGCACGACCGCAGGCATCGTCGTCATGCTGCTCACGATGCAAATCATCACCGGCCTGCTGCTCGGCTTTTATTACGTTCCTTCCGCAGAGGCCGCGCACACGACCGTCGCCTACATCGAGAAGGTTGTGCCCGCAGGCTCCTGGATTCGCTCGCTTCATCATTATGGCTCAATGTGGTTGACGCTCTGGCTTGTGCTGCATCTGACACAGATGTTCTGGCGCGCGACCTATCATCGCCGTCCGGTCGGATGGATGGCGAGTGTGCTGCTGCTCGGACTCATCTTCGCATCAGGCGCGACGGGCTACTCGCTGCCTTGGGACGCGCGAGCATTCTTCGGCACGCGCGTGACGGAAGGAATCGCCGGTGGCATTCCATTCATCGGCTCAACCGCGCGTGAATGGGTACTTGGCGGGCCGGAGATTACGCCCATCACGCTCGCGCGTTTCTTCGCGCTGCACGTGATGATACTTCCCGCGTTGATTATGATCGTGCTTGCGCTGCGTCTCTTCGTCTTTCGTGAAAGAGCAACAGTCAGCGCAGCCGAAGAGCGCAAGCTCGAAGTCTGGATGCATCGTCAGGTCTTACGCAACGCGATTGCCGCCGGAGTGGTCTTCATCGCGCTCGCGCTCTACGCCTGGAAATACTTTGCGCCGCTCGGCCCACCCGCAGACACAGCCGCGCCCGGATACTTGCCGCGTCCAGGCGCGCAATTCCTGTGGCTCTTCCAGATGCTCAAGTATCTGCCGGGACGCATCGCTTCGGTGGTCGCGGTCGCGCTGCCCGGACTGATCCTCTTCGGGCTGGCGATGCTGCCGTTTCTTAATCCGAAGCCGCTCAGAAAAATTTTAGCGCAGCCGCGCCGCACCGTCGGCACGATTCTCTTCTCATTCAGCTTTCTTCTTTTCGCCGTGCTGACATTTCTAGCCTACTGGAAAGACGCGACAGACCCGCTCATCAAAGCACAACTACGGCGTCAGCAAGCCGAAGAGATGGCTTTTCGCAGCGCACCGTTTGGGCCGCTCCGCTCACGCACCAGCGAGTCTGTCATCGTCGAACCGCAGGCAGATCAGGATGCGGGCAAACCCAACGGCACACAATCTTCCAACACTTCGCCTAATGCTAATTCCAGCCCATCGCCGGGCGTCTCAACTACCGCTTCAGGCGGGCCACCTGAATCTTATGTCCTCAGTTGCTCCGCCTGTCACGGAACGCGCGGTCAGGGCGCTCAAAAATTTCCCAAACTCATCGGCGTCGGCTCGAAACCGCGCCGGACAGTCGAAGACATCATCGCGCTGCTCAACGACCCGACGGCTTACGGACTTCAACCGCCCATGAGGTCTTACGCCAACAAGCTGTCGGAAGATGAGAAGCGCGAGATCGCGGAATGGGTCGCGGGACTGAAGTAGGGATGAGGGATGAGGGATGAGGGATGAAGTAAAGCAGAGGGCAGAAAGCAGCAGGCAGCCAAAGCGAAAGCTCTGTGTCTTGTCTGCCTTCTGCCTTGTGCCTTCTGCCTTCTCTTCTTTCATCCCTCATCCCTCATCCCTCATCCTTGCTTTTCAACTCTCTCGCGCCTGGTCTATACTTCAAATCGCTTTCAAATATTGAGCTTCTGAAATCTAGTTCGCTTCATGGATAAAGAACCGATGAAACTTGTCAAACTTCTGATCGTCGTCGCCGCTCTCGCTCTCTTCGCTATCGCTTGCGGTGAGTCAACGAGCAATAATCAAACTGCCACGACGACCAACACACAACCAACACCCGCCGCCTCGCCTAAAGCGACGACGAATCCAACGCCCGCCGACGAGTTGGCTGCGGCTAAGACCAGTTACGGGCAAGTCTGCGCGTCCTGTCATGGAGATAGCGGCGAAGGCGGGCCGGTGAAGATCGAGGGCAAGATGCTGAAAGTGCCGAGCCTCAAGGAAGGGCACGCGCTCAAGCATTCGGATGACGAGTTAGCCAAACAGATTAGTAAAGGCGGCGGCGGGATGCCACCCTTCAAGGACAAGCTGACGCCTGAACAGATCAGCAACCTCGTGCGTTTCATCAAGCGCGATATTCAGGGCGCAGCCGCACCGAAGGCTGGAGGTTAGCAGCGACTTCCGCACCCGTAGCTCAGTTGGATAGAGCGTTTGACTTCGGATCAAAAGGCCGAAGGTTCGAGTCCTTCCGGGTGCACCATTTGAAAGGTAAGGGTAGCCGTCTGGCTACCCTTTTTATTACCCATCTTCTTCTATCTGTGGTCGTGTGTAATCGCGGATGTACTCTGGTAATTCTATTCCCGCTTTGAGCTGCGGGTCTTGCACAGCCTCTCCTGTCACCAGATGAAGTGGCAGTTCACCCGCCCAGACGGGAATCTCGTAATCCTCTTCATCATCAATGGGCGGGCCGGTGCGAATTTTGGCGGAGGCTTCAGCTAAAGGCAGCGAGAGCACCATCGTCGCGCGCAACTCTTTCTCATTCGGCTGACGCGACTCTTCCCAACGTCCGCGCATGATGTGGTCTGTGAAAACGTGTAGCGCCTTCATCTTCTCATCAACATCTTCAACCACCTGCGCGCGCCCGAAGATGACGACCGACCTGTAGTTCATCGAGTGATGAAAAGCCGAGCGCGCCAGCACCAGAGCGTCAATCAAAGTGACGGTCACGCAGACCTCTATGCCCTCGCGCAAGGTTTTCAACATCCGGCTCGCCGCCGAACCGTGTATGTAGAGATTGTCGCCCGCGCGGCCATAGCCCGTCGGGATGACGAACGGGCGATTGTCAACGATGAAGCCAACGTGACAGATGAAGCCTTCGTCAAGGATTGCGTTGACCACATCACGCTCATAGTTGCCGCGTTTCGGAAGTCGCTTGAGAATCGTGCGCTCCGTCGGCTCGAAATTTTCCATCTTCGATTAACCTTTCTTCACCATGCTGATTTTCGTTTGCATCTGTCCCGGCTTTCATTTCCGTCTCCTGTGAATATGATACTGGAACGAACGCCCGGCACAAAAAGTTTACTTTGAAACATTCAACCGTCCCGGCTATGATGCTCTCCCCACGTTGTCAGAAATCTTTCTTGAAGGAGTTTCCGTATGACGGACTCGCGGCCTCTAACTATTCTCTGCCTGGCAAGCTATGAAAAGGGCGCGGAGTTTATGCGCGAGTGCAGGCGTCAGAAGTGTCGCGTGCTGCTGCTCACTTCCGAAAGCATCGCTCACGCCGACTGGCCGCGTGAAAGCATTGACGAGATTTTTCTGATCCCCGACATCAACAAGAAATGGAAGCTCGACGACGTTATCAGAGGCGTCAGTTTCCTGGCACGCACAGAGACGATTGATCGCATCGTTCCGCTTGACGACTTCGATCTTGAAACGGCGGCGGCTCTGCGTGAACATCTGCGTGTTCCGGGCATGGGCGAGACAAGCACACGCTACTTCCGCGACAAACTGGCGATGCGGATGCGCGCCAGCGAGAACGGCATCCTCGTCCCCGATTTCATACATGTTCTGAACTACACAGCTTTGCGCGACTACATGAAGCGCGTCCCTTCACCCTGGCTCTTGAAGCCGCGCTTCGAGGCTTCGGCCACAGGCATCAGGAGACTCGACTCGCCTGACGAATTCTGGAACGCGATAGAGGAACTCGGCGACCGTCAGTCTTACTTCCTGCTCGAACGCTATGTTCCGGGCGACATCTATCACGTTGATACAATCGTCACCGAAAAAGAGATCATCTTCGCAGCCGCGCACAAATACGGCTCGCCGCCTCTGGATGTCGCACACGATGGCGGCGTCTTCACCACCTCAACAGTCGAACACGATTCGGACGACGAGCGCGCGCTGCTCAACCTCAATCGTACAGTCCTCAAGGCGATGGGACTCGTGCGCGGAGTGTCACACACGGAGTTTATCAAGAGTCGTGCTGACGGGCGTTTCTATTTTCTGGAGACGGCGGCGCGCGTCGGCGGCGCGAACATCGTGGAATTGATTGAAGCGGCGACAGGGATAAATTTGTGGGCGGAGTGGGCCAAGATCGAGATCGCACGCGGCGAGCAGGATTATCATCTCCCGCCGTTGCGCCAGGATTACGCCGGGCTAATCGTTTCGCTCGCACGCCAGAAGCATCCAGACACTTCAGCTTACAACGATGCGGAGATCGTCTGGCGCATGAACAAACGCTACCACGCCGGATTGATCGTCAAATCACCGGACACGACGCGCATCACGCAGTTGCTTGATGAATACACGAAGCGTTTCTATCAAGACTTCTTCGCCACAGAACCGTTGCCGGAAACGCCAGTCAGTTAATAATTATGAGTTTTGAGTTTTGAGTTAAGGGCGAAAGGCTTTCAACTCAAAATCCAAAATTCAAAACTCAAAATTTATCAATGATGGACACGACGCTATTTCATGGAGTCATCATGTTCGCCGCCGCCTTCGTTGGCGGGATGATGAACTCGATTGCGGGAGGCGGCACGCTCGTCACCTTTCCAATCCTGCTCTGGCTTGGACTCGACCCGAAGGTAGCGAATGCGACGAGCACCGTTGCCTTGTGGCCCGGACTGTACGGCGGCCTCTTCGGTTTCAGGCGCGAGATGGAAGACACGCGCTCGATTCTCGTGCGACTCGGAATCACGAGCGTGATTGGCGGCGGCTTCGGCGCGTGGCTGCTGATCCTGACGCCCTCCAAGACCTTTGCCCGGATGGTTCCCTTTCTAATTCTTTTTGCGACTGCGCTCTTCACGCTGCAAGCGCCGATTACGCGCTGGCTCGGAACTGCCGCTCCCGCGACAAACCCGCGCGCGCGCTGGTGGATGGGCGCGATGATCTTTCAATTCTTCTCCTCGATGTACGGCGGCTACTTCGGCGCGGGCAACGGAATTTTGATGCTGGCCGCGCTGGGACTGCTGGGACTCTCAGACATTCACAAAGCAAACGGGATCAAGAATTTTCTGGGCATCTGCATCAACTTCATCGCCATCATCGGCTTTAGCATCGCCGGTCTCGTCGTCTGGCCTGACGCGCTCCTGATGGCCGTCGGTGCGATTGCGGGCGGTTACTTGGGCGCAAGCACCGCGCGACGATTGGGCAGAGTCTTCGTGCGCCGCGCAGTCGTCATCATTGGCCTGACGATTGGGATTGTGATGTTGTGGCGGCTGGGACGATAAAAACGTAATTATGAATTTTGAGTTTTGAATAAAAGCGCTGGCATATCACCGGAATTTTCTCTATGAGATCAGCGTTGTCGTGGAGTAGAGTGATCTGTGGCAAAATACGGATGGGACAAGTTTGAGTGGGATGATGAGAAGAAGAAAAACGGCAACGTCCAGCATCTACGCGACCATGACATCGAACCCGAAGAAGCCGAGCAATGCTTCTACCATGATTACTTGTTCAGCCGCGACGAGCGGCGGTTCGACGATGTTTACGTGCTGGATGGAAGGACGGATCGTGGCAGAAGGCTAAGGCTGGTCTTCCAAGACAAAGGAGATGGATTGGCGCGGGTCTTCACCGGCTGGGAACTTAAGCTAAAGAAGAAGAGAAAAAGATGAAAAGACGATTTGCAAAGCTCTCCAAAGCGGAGCAAGAAGAGGTTGAATTGGAATATCACCGAATGAAACCTCAGCAGCTCGATGAACTGCTGTCTAAGTCGAAACGCTACGCCCCGGAAGCAATACGATTGCCGCCCGACCTAATCGAACCCTTAAAAACAATAGCCGAGCTTGAGGGCGAGACGGATTATCAGGACATGGTGAGAAACTGGATAGAGGAGCGCCTTCAGCAAGAAGCGAGACTGGCTTTGAGATTATCACCGAAACGCCTGCCAAAGAAAGTGGCCGCCTTGAAACGACAAGTTATTAAGAAGACTTCGGTACAACTGTAGCATCAAGGCAAACAATTTCAGATTGAGTATCCCAGCATCGCAAAGCTGGGAGCGCACGCATCCCAGCCTGCATGAGCGTGTGAGCGCGAACATAGAGGTTAGCGTGGCATACGCCATGATTGCGTACTCGGTCTAACAGTGTCGCTTTGCCCATGTGAGCCGCTCCTGAAAGAGTCTATACACAATACGCAGATAAGGGTAGTATGCAAAATGATAATGGATAATACACCGACTTGGGTGATTATCCATCATGACATTTCGCTTATACAGTAGTTGGATTCCTCGTTATGGTAGCGTCATGGAATTAGAACACCTATATCGCGACGAATGCGATACGCAACGCCTTCTTGCTGATGAATTCGAGCGGATGTATGAACGCTACGTGACCGAGCACAGGGATGAACTCAACTCTATCGAGGCTCACGACGCTTTTGAATACCGAGCTCCTCGATGTATCGCAAATCTAAAATCTTTACTTTCAAGCTCTCTGTTGGTTCAGAGTCAAGGCTTGCTTGATTTTCGGTTACCGACAGTCGTTAAGCTACTAGCGAACGGAAAACCGGCGACCATTACGCCATTCGACAAATCATGGAAGCGCGGTAATGTGCTTGACTGGGTTAAATATGTCTTGAAAGACGAATTACACTCCACGTTCAATTTTGGCACTGAAAGATATCGCCAACTGAAGGCCTTCTATGACATTCGAAACGATCAAGTTCACCACGGTGGTTATCTCTCTGCGGAACAAAGAAGAATCCTAGTGAACAGTTTGAACGGTGTCCGGATTTGCAATCTTACAGATTTGTATGACATCGATTTCTCGTACTGCAAATCGGTCATTAATCACGTAGAAGCGTTTCTGATCGAAGTCCAACAAGCGCATGTATGAATTGGGGAATCCAACAAATCGTTGGACGTGAGCGGCGGGAGCGTGTTTCTCAACTAACTTGGTGCGGCGGAGGGCGCTTTGATTCGCGCCGCCGCGTCAACTCCACCGTTAGGTTGTTGAGACCGATTAAGGAATTCCGAGTAGCTTGTGTGTTTGCAGGCTGAGACGCCATTGCGGATGCGTGAGGCAGTATTGAATGGCAAGCTGCGTATTCTCTTCTCGCGCGGGGCCGTCCATCGGTTGCAGGAAGAAATGCTGGAAGTCCAGATTCTCGTAAAGCTCCGGCTCTGCGTTCTGCTGCGGGAAGATGAGTTTCAATTCATGCCCTGAGCGCAAGACCAACTCCGCTCCCGCCTTCGGACTCACACAGACCCAATCAACTCCCGGCGGAGCAGTCCGCGTGCCATTCGTTTCGATAGCGACTTCAAAACCTTCTCGATGAAACGCAGCGACCAGAGCTTCGTCTAGCTGTAAGAGCGGTTCGCCGCCCGTGCATACAACTAATGGATAAACTCTTGCGCTCTTCTGCACAGGCCATCTGGCAGAAACAGCCTGAGCGACATCCGATGCCGAAGCGAAATGTCCGCCGCCCGTCCCGTCCGTTCCAACGAAATCCGTATCACAGAATTGACAGACAGCCTCGGCGCGATCCTTCTCGTGACCAGACCAGAGATTGCATCCGGCGAAGCGACAGAAGACCGCCGGGCGACCCGTATTCGCGCCCTCACCCTGAATCGTATAATAAATTTCTTTAATGCTATAGCTCATGGAAGTAATGCAAAATGCAAAATTAAAAATGCAAAATGGAAGATGAAAGACTTGCTCTGCGCCATCCATTTTGCATTTTAATATTGCATTTTGCCTTCTCCTGCGGGATCGCTCATGCCGTTCTCAGCGAATCCTTTTAGTCTTAGCAGGCAAGCATCGCACTGTCCGCAAGCCGCGCCGTCCGGCGAAGGATCGTAGCAGGTTATCGTCAGCGAATAGTCAACGCCAAGCTCAATGCCCTTCTTCACGATCTGCGCTTTCGTCAGGCTAATCAAAGGCGTATGAATCTTCAGTCTCTGTTTTCCCTCGACGCCAGCTTTCGTCGCCAAGTCAGCCATGCGCTGAAAGGCTTCGATGTATTCGGGACGGCAATCGGGATAGCCGGAGTAATCGAGCGCATTAACGCCGATAAAAATATCGCTCGCTTCGATGACTTCAGCCCACGCCAGCGCGAACGAGAGAAAGATCGTGTTGCGCGCCGGAACATACGTGACGGGAATTTCCCGTTCCATCTCTTCAAGCGCACGACCTTTCGGCACTTCAATCTCGTCGGTTAAAGCCGAGCCGCCGAAGGCGCGCAGGTCAATCTGCGCGACGACGTGGTTTACCACATCGTAAAGCGCAGCGATCCGACGCGCGGCTTCGATTTCAACTTCATGTCGCTGGCCGTAGCGAAACGTCAGCGCGTAGATTTCATAGCCTTCGCTCTTCGCAATGGCGAGCGTCGTCGTCGAATCAAGTCCGCCGCTTAAAAGAACTACGGCCTTGCGATTGTTTGAAGTCGTCTCCGTCATTGATTCAAGTCAAGCGCTGAGTGGTAACTATCTTTCGAATGAGTTATAGCTGTTTGCAAATGAGTGTAACCGGGAAAGAAATATTCACCACAGAGGACACAGAGGAAATAATTAAATGATTTTGTTTTCCTCTGTGTAACTCTGTGTCCTCTGTAGTTCATCTTCGGCTGCATCCAACTGCAAACGGCTATAGGTTTACATCTCAAACTGTTTGTGGTTTATAGTCTGAGGATAATAGAGATTGAGTCGCCGAAAGGCCAGCCGGGAATTCCAGGTTGATTGGTCGTCTCCTCTATGCAGATTTACCGGGCGAAGCCAAGAATTCATCTCAGATTAAGTTGCAACGGCTCCCGATCTAATCATAGAATTTGCGCTCTGACATTTTAGCTCTCGGCATCTGTTGTGAACGTTCGAATCGCAACTATCTATTCTGAATCAATGCTAAGGAGAAAATCCATGTCTCGTTTACGCCAAGCCTCGATGGTCATCTTACTCATCGTCGCAACCTACGCTTTACCCGCGCTTGTCTTCGCGCAGAACAGCACGACGCATAACCCAACGTGGTGGGATAAGTACCAGTACATAACGCATAACGGCCCGACCGATGGCGGCGGGGCGACTACGTCCTCAAGCTTCGGCAGCAATGTTGACGTGTCGAACGAATGCGGGCCGCAAAGCGAGACCTTCATCACACTCAACCAATCGAAAACGAAGATGCTCGCGGCAGGCTCGAACGAAATCTTTCGGCTGCCGATGCGCGGCTACTTCTCATCCAACGGCGGAACGAGTTGGGGAGGCGTTGATCTGCCCTTGCCCCCGCCCATCGGAAACGGCATTGATTTCGGCTCCGACCCGACGCTCGCCTTCGATACGCGCGGCAATCTTTTCTACGGCTACATAGTGGTCTTCTTCGGCAACGGTTCGGGAATCAACGGCACTGAGATGGCCGTCGCTCGCTCAACTGATGGAGGCCAGACTTATCCTTCTGTCACCTTCTTCTCTTTCGAGGGCGGCAGCAATCACTTCAACGACAAGCCCATGATGACGACGGACACAAATGTGAACAGTCCGTTTCGTGACAACGTCTATCTCGCCTGGGACGCAGCCGCCGGCGGCTCAACAGGCGGCGGCATCCGCGTTGCGACTTCATCCGATCACGGCGCGACATTCACAGTGACACGCGCGGACGACCCTTCAGGACCGGGACGCTCCATCGGTGCTTCGCCTGCGGTCGGGCCGAATGGTGAACTCTATGTCGCCTGGAACGACTACAACGCGAACGTCATCGCTTTCAATCGCTCTTTCGACGGAGGTAAGACTTGGGAACAGCAACGCACCGTGGCGCCTAAAGTTATTCCGTTCGACATACGCATTCCGGCAGAATCTTACAGGGGCGCGCTGGTCTATCCAGTCCTTGACGTGGATCGCTCCAACGGCCCGCATCGCGGTCGTCTCTACTGTTCCTGGATGGATCAAACACCGGTAGGCACCACCGACATCCTTCTCTCATACTCCGACAACAAAGGATTGACGTGGACGCAGCCTGCTCCCGTCACAGACCAGATAGCCTTTGCTGTTGACCGTTTCAATCACTGGATGTCTGTTGATCCAATCACCGGAGACGTGAACGCCTCCTTCTACGACACACGCAATGACATGACTGGCTCGCGCTACATGACGGACGTGTACTTCACGCAGTCGAAGGACGGAGGCGTGTCATGGATTCCCAACACGCGCGTGACGACGGAGAGTTCCAACGAGCATGATTGCAACGGCCTGTTCCCGTGCTCTGGAATCAACTACGGCAATCAGCAGGGAGACTACGAAGGGCTTGTCTCTTACGGAGGTATCTCCTACCCAATCTGGACTGATAGCCGTCGCCAGTTGACGCCCAGCTCCGGCTGTCGGAACAATTTGACGATGGAGGAAGTCTTCACGGCGAAGCTCAAAGGAGCATCGCTGGCGCAGAACGGGAACGCGGGAAAGGGCGCTTCATCTACACTCGTTTTGAATCGAGCAGTGGGTCGGCAATCTGTGACCGCTTCCAACCTCTGGCAGCTAATAACATCGCCCTCACTCATGTTGAACTCTCGCTGATACGTGAGACCTACAGAGCACTCATGAACGCGGAACGAGGAATGAAAAGTTCCGCGTTCATGAGTATCTTATTCCAAAGCTGCTGACACAGTAGGTTCATCAATCCCATCAAAAGTTTTTCACCTACTGCCTGCCGACGGTTTGATAATCACGGCGGGAATATTCTGCTCGCGCACAAGTTGATTGAAAGCCGCGAGGTCTGTCCGCATGACCTGTTCGAGCAGTTGTAACTGCGCGTTGATCTTGCTCACCAACTCTTCATAGACCGTGTAAGATTGCGCGGTCGGAGCAGCATCGGCTTCGGCAACGACGCCTGCGACGGCAGCCAGCTTGTTGTTGAGCTTGATCGGATAGTTCAAAGGGTCTTGACTGCTCTGATTCTTTGTCTGGTAGAGCGTCTCTTCGATGGCCGTCATCTTCGCGTTCAAAGATTTCGCAGCATCCATAATCGCTTTCGCGTTGGGCTGACCTTGCAGGCGTCTCGTCAAATCATTGACCTGCCTGCGAACTTCACGAATCTGTGTGATCGCATTGTGTGTCTCCGTCAGCTTGTCACGAATCTTCATCAGCAGATCAAACTGCTTGACGAAATCCTCCGGTGAAATTGAGAGGCGCGGGTCTTTCTTCACGTCAAAAGTTTGCGTGAAGGACTTGCCGCCGACCGTGAGTTTCACTTGATAGTTGCCGGGCACGGCACGCGGACCGCGAAGCTCGCCTGCCCAGAGAATGATGCCAGGAAAGCGCGCGGCATCCGTGTAGCGCAAATCCCAGACGAAGCGATTGAGTCCTGCTTCGGCGGGAATGCGGCTTGGCCCGCGTGCTGCGCCGCCACCTTCTTCGACCTCTTCGCCGGAAGGAGCTTGCGGTTGTTCGGGCGGTGTTGACGGTGGTGCGCCCGCACCCGGCGCTGGCGGCGGCGGCTCAGCCGCGCGGCTCGTAAACTTTTTAATCGAATGCCCGGACGAATCTTGAAACTCAAGCGTGATCTGGCCTGCCGGTTTATCTTTCAAGTAGTAATAAACGACCGCGCCGCTCGGCGGGTTCTGCCCGATAGTTGCCGTCGGCGGAAGCGGAAAGCCGCCACCTTGAAAACGGTATGTGTCTTCGGGTTTGAAAAGAAATGCTCCGCCGGCATTCGCCGCGTCCGCCATCTGATGCAGCACCGCAAGATCATCGAGAATCCAGAACGAGCGTCCCTGCGTCGCGGCGATCAAATCTTTCTCGCCTTTGTGAATAATCAAATCTGTGATCGGCACGATGGGCAGATTGAGTTGGAGCGACTGCCAGCTTGCGCCGTCGTTGAAAGAAACATACATGCCCGTTTCAGTTCCGGCGTAAAGCAAGCCGCGTCGGTTCGGGTCTTCACGGATGACGCGCGTGAAGGCGTTGTCTGGAATGCCGCTCACAATTTTCGTCCACGTCTTGCCGTAATCGCTCGTCTTGTAGAGATACGGCCTGAAGTCGTCGGACTTGTACATCGTCGCGGCGACGTAAGCTGTGGCCGGATCAAAAGGCGAGGCGTCAATCGAGTTAATCTGAATCCACTCCGGCATGTTCTTCGGCGTGACGTTCTCCCAATTCTTCCCGCCATCGCGCGTGACCTGCACGAGTCCATCATCCGAACCTGTCCAGATGACGCCTGCTTTGACTGGCGATTCAATCACTGTGAAGATCGTGCAGTAATACTCGATGCTCGTGTTGTCTTTCGTGATCGGCCCACCCGCAGGCCCCAATTTAGATTTTTCGTTGCGCGTCAGGTCTGGGCTAATCACATCCCAACTCTGTCCCTGATTGGTTGACTTGAAGAGAACGTTTGCGCCAGCGTAAATCGTCTCCGCATCGTGAGGCGAGAAGACGATGGGAAAGTTCCACTGAAAACGATACTTCAAATCGCCCGCGCCGTATCCCATCGGATTATCCGGCCAGGGCGAGACGTTGCGCAGTTGGCCTGTGTGATGATCGTAGCGCGTAATCAAGCCGCCGTAAGAGCCTGCGAAAACTATCTCGGAATCTTTCGGATACGGCACAACCCAGCCGGATTCTCCGCCGCCCACGTCGTACCAGTCTTCACGATTGATGCCCGCGCTGTTCGTGCGACTCGCAATCCTGACAGTCGAGTTGTCCTGTTGCGCGCCGTAGATGTGATACGGGAAATCGTTATCAAGAGCGACTCGATAGAACTGCGCGGTCGGTTGATCTTCATCCGTCCAGGTCTTGCCGCCGTTGACGGAAACATTCGCGCCGCCGTCGTTGCTCTCAATCATGCGCTGCGGATCATTCGGCGCAATCCACAAATCATGATTATCGCCATGCGGAACTGAGATGGCATTGAATGTCTTGCCGCCATCGTTCGACCTGTAGAAGCCTGTGTTGAGGACATAGACGCTCTCTGCGTTCTGCGGATCAGCGTAGATGCGTGTGTAATACCACGCGCGCTGTCGCAGCTTTCTTTCTTCATTCACCTTCGCCCACTTCTTGCCGCCATCATCCGAACGAAAGACACCTCCGTCTTCAGCTTCGACAATCGCCCACACGCGATCAGGATTAACGGGCGAGACCGTGATACCGATTTTGCCGATGATGCCTTTCGGCAAACCATCGTTGCGCGTAATCTCCATCCATGTATCGCCGCCATCTGTTGACTTGAAAATTCCAGAGCCTGCGCCGCCGCTATCAAAACCGTAAGGCGTGCGGCGCACTTCCCAGAAAGCTGCGTAGAGAATGTTGGCGTTGCTTGGATCAATGATGAGATCAATCGCGCCTGTGTGGTCATTGCGATAGAGAATCTTCTCCCAACTCTTGCCGCCGTCCTTCGAGCGAAAGATGCCGCGCTGTTCGTTCGGGCCGAAGATGTGTCCGATGGCTGCGACGTAAACGATGTCAGGATTGCGCGGATGAACACGCACGCGCGCGATCTGTCGTGTGTCCTCAAGCCCGACGCGCTTCCAGGTCTTGCCCGCGTCCGTTGACTTGTAAACGCCATCGCCATGCGAGACGTTGCCGCGCGGCGGCGACTCGCCCATCCCGACGTAAATCACATTCGGGTCTGACTCGCAGATGCCTATGCCACCGACAGAACCTGTGCCGAAGAAGCCATCCGAAACGGGCAGCCAGTTCACGCCGCCATCAATACTCTTCCACACGCCTCCGCCCGTCGCACCAAGATAATAGATAGAAGGCTGCGACGTGACGCCCGCCACAGCCGTCACGCGCCCGCCTCTGTACGGGCCGATGCTGCGCCACTGTAGAGCTTTGAAATAACTCTTGTCGTAACCTTGCTGTTGCTGTGCGTGAAGCGGACTTAATAAAGCGCATAGGATTAAGAGCAGCAGAGTAGCAATCTGGTCGCGGACGCATCTACTTTCTTTCATAAGGAATCCTTTCAGATATTCTATGGCGCGGGTTCACGGCTGATCGAATTCAAGAGTTGATTGTTTGCGCTGGCCTATACGAGCAAGTCATTGCATTTTGCCTGTTGGACTAAGCTCAATCTTCTGAATCGTCTCATCGCTGCTCAATATTGACTTATAATAATCGAGCACCTTCTGGTCACCCACTTGTTCATTTAAGTGCGCGTTGATCTGAGTCACAATGGGAGACCATTTCTCACTCATACGAATGATGAACATATTTCCTTGAGTCAGTGGGAACACTTCTGATCCGATGTTAATGGTGTTCTTAATAACGTCGTACTCAATCTCAAGTCTCTTCTCTTCTGTTTGAGGATTACTTGTCGAGAGATTCTTCCGAAGCGTCCAAGTTACCCCTGCGGACGAGAACGGTTCATCACTCCAATGTTTTCCTCCTCCGCCCGAACATGTGACATCTCCTTCTGGATAGAAAACTATGGCGTGATAAACGGAGACATCGGCAAGTTTCTCTTCCGAAATTCGGCGCTGACCTGTGATAGTAATTAATAATCCCTTAAGGTCTTTGAAACCGTGCGTCCGATTGGTAGTAACGACAATCACGCCAGGTATATGTTGCCAATCTCCATATAATTTCTTCATCAGATCGTGACGCCCCTGCCATTGCTCTTGCCTGAGTTTTCCTTGTCTCACGATCTCCGAGTAAACTAAATCTAAAATGGCCTGTGCCTCTGCGGGCAATGCGCCGATAAAGTCATAACGCGAATAGGTCTTACCGTCGAAGAGGACAAATGCTGTGTACAGCTCTCCATCCTTCGGCTTGGTTGCAGACCGTTGAGGACTGTTAGCGAACACCATCAGCATCCGTTTGACTTCATCAAGCTGGAAATCACCGAGCGTAGCGGTACTCGAAGCCTGCACAGCCCAGTTCGGAACAACGCGCCCTGTAAACGCATGTCCATTCTTACCGACTGTCAATTCCTGATAGTAGCCAGGGTAAGGCGCTGTGTATTGTAGAGCCTTAAAGAGAAGCGTGTCTGGATGATAGCCTGCCGCCTCGTTGAACCATTCTATCGGATTGCTGCGCGGAATGATTTCAGTCTTCTGCTCTTGGGCATGAGATACGGGCACACAGAGGAATAAAGCAAGGAACAAAGATGATGCTAAAGGATTAAACCTCATCGTGGGAAACTCCTTTACCTTAAAGTCCAATTCTACCTATCCCGCATGACCTTAAAGATTCTCAATCGGCACAGGCTCAACCTCATCGGCAAGCTCGAAGCCGAAGATACGCGAGTAAAAATAAATCTCGCCATCTAACGCACGTTTGATATTCTCCGCGCGACGAAAGCCGTGCTGCTCGCCCTCGAAGGCGACGTAGGCGACAGGCAAGCCTTTCGCGCGCAGAGCATCAACCATCATCTCCGACTGATTCGGCAGCACGACCTTATCTTCCAATCCCTGAAAGAAGATGACAGGACATGAGAGCCGATCAACATGATGAACCGGCGAGCGCTCGCGGTAGAGGTCTGCGCGCTCTGGATACGGGCCGATCAAGCGATCAAGATAGCGCGACTCAAACTTATGTGTCTCCGTCGCCAGCGCCTCACAATCGCTGACACCGAAATGGCTCGCGCCTGCTTTGAAGCGGTCGCGGAAGGTGAGAGCGCAGAGCGTCGTGTAGCCGCCCGCGCTGCCGCCTGTAATCATCAAACGTAACCCGTCAGCGAGTCCCCGCTCGACCAGATAACGCGCGCCGTTCACGCAGTCGTCAACATCAACGATTCCCCAGTGGTCGTTCAAACGCTTGCGATACTCACGCCCGTAGCCTGTGCTTCCGCCGTAGTTGACATCGAGCACGCCGATGCCGCGACTCGTCCAGTATTGAATGCCAAGCGCGAGCGTGGTCGTCGCGGCAGAAGTCGGGCCGCCGTGACTCTTGACGAGGAGCGGCGGCAATTCATTTTCAGGCGCAACGTAGTCACGATTGCGCGGCGGATAGAAAAAGGCGTGAGCAGTCTTCCCATCTTCGGTCGGGAATTCTATCGCTTGCGGCATTGAAAAGTAACCGGGATCAATTTCCAGATCATTCGAGCGGCGCAGCACTTCCGTCCGGCCTGTGTTCAAATCGAGTTGGACGATTGACGCCGGCTCTGTCGGCGAGCCACCGCGAAAGACCGCACGTCCCGTTGTAGCATGTAGCGAGGTGATGTCCGTGTACGGAGTTTCAATCGTCTCAAACTTGCCCGTGCGTGTTTCAAGTTTGGCAAGGCGTGAGTTTCCCTTTTCGATGTCCGTGCAGATGATTCGCTCGGCAGACTCGAACGCAAACATTGACATGCCAAAGACCCACTGCGGTATACCGAACTCGGCCTGCATCTCGTGTAGAGCCTCGATGCTTTCGTCTTCCTTCGCGCGATAGAGATTCCACCAGCCGCTTCGGTCAGAGACGAAATAAAGAACGCCATCCGGCGACCATTCAGGTTGAAAGATTGACTCTTCGACGCCGCCTGCAATGAGTTTAATGTCCCCAAGCGAGCCGTCGTCGCCGAACTCTCCGACCCACAATTCCGTTCCATCCCAGGGCATATTCGGATGGTTCCACGTGAGCCATGCGAGACGCGACCCGTCGGGGCTAATGCGCGGTGATGAGTAGAAATCATTTCCAGAGACGAGGACGCGCGCATCGCCGCCGTCTTCCAGATTGATGCTGACCACAGTGTTGACAGCCTCGCCATCATTCGTGTGGTCTTCGCGTACAGAGATTAAGCGTCCGCGACGACGATCAATAATCGGATCGGCGTAACGCATCGCAACTTCGGGCGTGAGCGGCTGCGGTTGAGAGTTGATTGATTGCTTGTAGAGACGCTGATCGGCGAAGTTTGAGAAATAGATTGTCTCGTTCGCCACAACGTAATCGCCGCCGCCATATTCGTGAACACGTGTTCGTGCATTGAAGGGCTGCGGCGTGACATCCATCATCTTGCCGTAAGGTGTGCGACGGACGATGACGCTGCGGCCTCCTTCGGACGGGCGCATCTCAATCCAGTAAACATCCTCGCCATCGAGCGCGGTTTGTCCGACGCCGATTGAACCTTTGACGATTAAATCCGAAGTGATCGGTGATTTCCAAGAGCCATACGGCGCGACATTTCCAGCCATTATTCTTTTCTCCTGACAAGGTGCGGGTTTTGAAGGATGATACAGGGAGTTTGGTAACTGTCAATCGTCTAGCTCAACAGCGAGCGAAATTTCTGCTGCCACACGCGCGTTGTTTTCCAGAAGCGCGATGTTTGAATGAAGCGTCGCGCCACCGCTTCTCTCAGCCATGCATGAAAGTAGGAACGGCGTGAGTTCGCGCCCGTAGATGTTTCTCTTCTCAGCTTCGGCGAGCGATTCGTCGAGAACTTCGCGCAAACGCTCGACGGGAATCTCCGCTGCTTCAGGAACAGGCACGCACACCAGCGTCGCCCCTTCAAGCTCAAGCTCACGTCGCGCTTTGAAGATCGCCGCAACTTCCGCAGGCGAATCTGCGCGCACGTCAACGGACAGGCCGCTGCGCCTGGAATAGAAAGCAGGCATCTCATCCGTGCCGTAGCCGATAACGGTCGTCCCGTGCGTCTCCAACCACTCGCGCGTGGCCGGAAGATCGAGAACGATTTTCGCCCCCGAACAGACCACGACCAGATTCAGACGCGCCAGCTCCGGCAAATCGGCAGAGACATCCGGCAAATTCCCACGATGCACGCCGCCGATGCCGCCCGTCGCAAATACTTTGATCCCTGCGCGCTCCGCAATCCACGCGGTCGTGGCAACAGTCGTTGCGCCGTCCCAACGCTTTGCGACGGCGACGCTCAAATCACGGCGACTGAGCTTGTGAACGTCCGCGCTTCGAGCTATGTCTTCCAGTTGAGCGGCGCTGAGGCCGACGTGAATCACGCCTTCGAGGAGAGCGACTGTCGCCGGGACTGCGCCGCTCTCGCGGACGATCTCTTCAAGCCGTCGTGCAGTCTCAAGATTCTGCGGGCGCGGTAACCCATGCGCGATGACTGTGGATTCGAGCGCGACGATGGCACGGCTTTCGTTGAGCGCGGTTTCAACTTCCGGGTTGAGTTTGAAGATGGAAGGCACTTTGACTATGGTCTCTGCGATGCTCCGGCGCTCAGGCTTTCATCTTCTTGTATTCTCTTGCAGATATTTTTTCAAGCCTTCGCGGTGCGTCCCGCGCGCTTCGCTCTCTTTTTCTGCCCCTGTGCGCTCCGTTTCATTCGGGCTTTTTCTCCGTAGCCATCCGCTCAATCCTCTCTGATTGGTTTTGTGATACACGAGCGCGCTTTCGACAGAGAGGGGCAAACAGCACGCCGCTTGACAGCCCTTGTATCCATCTCTTAGGATGACACTTCGCCTGCGGCAAGAGATTGAGCATCCACAGGCACGTATGTCAACGGTAGACGGCTTCCCTTACAAGGAAGAGGTTGGGGGTTCGAATCCCTCCGTGCCTACCAAAGGAATTGAAAAGCTTAGGAGTCGTAGTTCAGTTGGTTAGAACGCCGGCCTGTCACGTCGGAGGTCGCGGGTTCGAGTCCCGTCGGCTCCGCCATTTTGGAAAGCGCGCCTGTATCGTCTAGGGCGCGCTTTTCTACTTTTACCGCGCTTTTGCAGCCATTCTCGAAGGGTAGAACATTTGGCACTGTGCGCCTGACTGAAGCTATTTCGTTCTCTCTACTTCCTTGAGTCCCGTCGAAATTCCCGACGCTCTTAATCCCTCGGAAAAATACCCCACACGTTGCATAGCCATTACCTTTCCAATGAAGACACTATTTATGCGAATCAGTAGTAGAAAAGAGAGACAAATGGCAGAATTAGTAGAATTTTCTTGCGATGGAAAACCTACTAATTCACATCTACCTGTTTGTCTGTCAAACCTACGATACTTCGTCGGCGACTTGTTATCAACGCTTGAGTAATGAACCGAGACCCGCTCTTCACTGACCAAGAACTCATGACCATCTGGTTCTTTGCTCATCTAGAGGGCTGCTTTGAGAAAAAGAAGATGCACTCGTTGATTCTCAACTATTGGCGAGAGTGGTTTCCACGCTTGCCCAGTTATCAAACTTTCGTCCTGCGTCTGAACCGCTTAGAGCCGACTTTTCAGACCTTCGGCGCACTCTTGTCTGGCGCTTTGGCCGCCACGAGAACGCCGGAGTTTGACCATCTGGTTGATAGCTTGCCCGTCATGCTCGCGAGAGCACGGCCACTCTTACGGTGCGCGGGTCGGGCGCGAGATTGCCGATATTGGATATTGTGCTGCTAAGCAAACTCGATTTCATGGCGTGCCCCTGCACTGCATGGCACAAAGACGGAGAGGACGATTGCTGCTGCCCACTCAAGTCTGGCTGTGTTTCGAAGCTCTTAGTCATGATGAGTTACTTATTTTCCTAGGAGTCCGTTATGGCGATGACCGCCTCGGCGTTTATCGACATCTCCGCCCAGCTCTGGAAGAACCCAGTCGCCGCTTCTGGGACGGGGCAACGGAAGCAATTAGAGTTGGACTTATCCATAGTGGAACATTCGAGCGATACATGCGGTGGTTTCGCGCCGTTCTCCCTCGCCGCATTCGCGCCAGTCTAGGGCGGGTTGCTGAGGCGAGCATAATCGAGGCGCGCCAGCAGATTTACGATAAGTAGGTAAAAGTCAGGCGAGTTGCCCCAACTGCTCCTTCGAATTGAGAAAGGGTAAGGTAGGTGTGAACCATCAACCCTGGGGGAATGAAGATCACGCTTGACCTAACGCCTGCCTGTAACCACCCTAAGTAAACTATGGCAATACTTCGATTTCTGCTTTCGCTTTTCTTCGTGATCGCTGGAACACTGCACTTCCTGAGTCCGCAAGCATACATGCAGATCATGCCGCCATATCTGCCGCATCCATTGTTCTTGATCTATGTCAGCGGAGTATGCGAGATTGCTGGTGGGATTGGCGTGCTCTCACCCAGGTTACGGAGAATCGCCGGATACGGATTGATCGCGCTGCTCATCGCTGTGTTTCCCGCTAACATTTATATGGCGGCGAACCATCTCGGTGTTGCTGGCATGTCCCTTCCCGATTGGCTTCTCTGGTTGCGCCTTCCGTTGCAAGCGCTCTTGATAGCATGGGTCTGGGTCTGCGCCTTGAGACCATCAACTATTCACCGCGCGAAGCCTCACACATCGAAAACGTAAGCCAGCGTATTAAGGCTTGTATCATAACTCAGGTCGGTTACAGTCCTACCGTAGCACAGTGAAAAAAGGAGAGCAGTCCATCTTAAAAAGAACGCTGGCTATTGCTCGGTTAAGCATCGGAGTCCTGAGCCTGTTGGTCAGTCTACTCGCCGTGCTGCCAGCGCCGACGACCCGGCTGTGGATGCTGGCGATAGGCGTCACCGAATGGGGACATATCCTGGCCTTGATCGCACTCGTGCCGCTACTGCCCGGCTGGCGAGGCTCGAAGATAGGGCGCATCGGGGCCATAGCCGGTATCGCGGCGGCATTATTATCCCTTTCTTCTATCGTCCGTTCTATTCCGGTTGCGCATAGGTTATCGGCGCAACTCACCTCTGCCTTTGGCGAAGTGCCTGTTCGAGAACATACCGATGCGCTAACGAGGTTAACGCCTCTGTCTGTGCGTGACCTGATCTTCGGTGTTCCCTTGTCGCCGGTTAGTCAGAAGACCTTGGTTTACGTCGTCAGAGATAATCAAGCTCTGACTCTGGACTTGTTCCAAGGATTGGGCGCGCATCCTCCGACGCCCTGTGTTGTCGTGATTCATGGTGGCTCATGGCAAAATGGAGATAGCACGCAACTCGCCCCGCTCAACAGCTATCTGGCGGCCAGAGGTTATACGGTCGCTGCAATCAATTATCGGCTCGCGCCGGAGCATCCGTTCCCTGCGGCTCTGGATGATGCGCAGGCAGCAATCGCCTACCTGAAGTCTAACGCGGCGGCACTTGGATTGGATGCGCAGAGGTTCGCTTTGCTGGGTAGATCAGCCGGTGGACAACTCGCGCTGCTGGCTGCTTATCTCGCTCATGACCCTTCGATTCGAGGAGTGATCTCTCTGTATGGACCAACTGATCTGGTTTACGCTTACGCGCATCCCGCGAATCCGGCGGTCTTCGATTCACGCGGAGTGATGGAAGCCTATCTGGGAGGAAACCCTGACCGAGTGATGTCGCAGTACAATGCTGCTTCGCCGATCAACTTCATCGGAGACGACACTCCGCCAACGCTGCTGATTCATGGCGGTCGGGACGAGTTGGTCTCGCCTGCGCAAAGCGAGCGATTAGCAGGAGCGTTGGAGCGCGCAGGCAGGCGGCATCTGCTCTTGATTCTGCCCTGGGCCACACATGGATGTGATTTCAATTTCAGCGGGCCATGTGGGCAGATCAGCACATTTGCAATAGAACAATTCCTCGCTCGGACACTTCAGGGGTGATTTGAAAGCGTGGTGCAGTGTCTCTGGCCTTGCTTCCAAACTGAAGGGTCTTCAACAGGTAGTAAAAAGGGGTATCTGGTGACTATACGCGGGGGCAAATGAAAAGCGGCAATCCAACGCCTGAAGCGGAGGCTCCGACCAAACTGAAAGGCAGCAAGAAGGGGTCAAACAAGAAAGGTTCAGGCAAGAAAAAGTAGTCATACTTTTTGCTTGACAGCCTTCCAAATTTGAATACAATTCTGCCAACTTGGGCGTTGCTCCTCTGGGGTGAGGACAGAGTGAGCTTGAGGCTGAATGCTTCCGCCCCCTTCATAAGACGTTCCCCAAAAGAACGAATTATGTTGGTCGGCGGCGTGGTGAAGTGAGGCACTGCGCCGCCTTTAACTTTTTACTTCACAAGCTTATTAGAATAGGGCTTTCTCAAATCAGCAGAAAGCGATTGACGGATTGCGAAGTTGCTGCTTCAAATAATCCGACAGCAGATTGTGCTTGAGTTGATAGACCGTCTGCTTGGTTTTGTCAGCCAGTTCTTTGAAACACAGCCACACCAGATTCTTTTTCATCTTTAGCTCCTGTGATGAAGTCGGAGCTATTCTCTCATATCAGGCGGTCCGAAGATTGGGCTTCAGGTCATTGACGACCCACCCCAGTTCTCTTATCCTTCGGAGATTAGACAGGCCGTCTACATGACGAATACCATCAAGTCGCTAAACATAATGTTGCGGAAGGTGTCGAAGAACCGTGCACTGTTCCCGTCGGATGAAGCGGTCTTCAAGCTGCTGGCCTTATCCTTGTGCAACATCAGCAAGCGATGGACAGTGCCGATTGCGAACTGGAACACGGCGTTGAATCAGTTTGCGATTCTTTTCGACGGATGTGTGCCGATGGGCGGCGTTGGCTCCAACTCACTTACACAAAATCTAACTTAGGGCCGAATTGACCATGCACGCTCGCAATTCACCACCGCCCAGAGGATCGATCCGCTATTACCTGCAATCTTTGAAAGTGCCGCTCCTCCTGGGCCTCGTCTGTTTCTTAGTCTACAACGCGAACCTGCGGCAGATCGGCGCGGGGGACACGCTGCCCGCTCGATATCTTCCACTGATTCTCTGGCATGAGGGCACGCTCGATCTTGAGGCGAACGCGCGCCTGGTTGCACATGGTCACCCGATGATTGCAGACCGGAATCGTTCAGGAGGTGCTGACGGTAATGTTACCTACTTCGAGCCATCGGCCTACTGGATGATCCGCACTCGCCAGAATCATCTCGCTTCCCTGTATCCCGTGGTGACGCCATTGCTTGTGGCCCCACTCTATGTTCCCGCCGTTATCTGGCTCAACGCACACGGTTGGGAGCAGCCGCAGATTGACCGGGTGGCGGAATTGATGGAGAAGATTTCGGCGTCGATTCTGGCCGCGGTCGCAAGTGTCCTGATGTACCTGGTGCTGCGCCGCGACGGCACCCGGTGGAGCCTCCCGCTCGCCATGGTGTTCGCCTTCGGGACCAATACATGGATGATCTCCAGCCAAGCACTTTGGCAGCACGGAACCGGAGAACTCCTGATCGCCCTGGCATTGCTACTGGTCGTCGCCACTGCCTCACCCGTGCGTACTGCGCTACTCGGCGCCGTATGTGTTCTCATGGCGGCGAATCGCCCGCCGGATGCGCTGGTTGCCGGTGCAATCCTACTCTTCATTATCTGGAGCCGCAGGCGCAATGCTCTGTGGCTTCTCGCCGGTGCCGCTGTCCCATTGGCGGCGCTCCTGTACTACAACCTCAACTTTATCGGCAACGTTGTCGGTGGATACGCCATTGCGAAGCCCCCTGGTAACTTCTTCCAGCCGGGCTGGTCAGGAGTGCCCGGGTTGCTGGTCAGCCCGGCGCGCGGCCTGCTCGTCTTTTCGCCGTTCCTTCTCTTTTTACCTGTGGGGCTGATTCAGCGCCTGCGGTCACCAGGCTCGAAAGGTCTAGCCGTGGCGCTCAGTTTTGCCGTCGTTGCCCAGTTCTTACTTTACTCTCAGGTAGACTGGCGCGCCGGAGTGTCATGGGGTCCGCGTTGGCTCACAGACCTTTTGCCGATCCTGGTGTGGATGCTCGCGCCCGCTCCGCTCGTCCTGCGACCACGCGCACGCGGCCTGCTCATCCTGACGATGGCTGCGTCGGTCGGCGTGCAGGCGATAGGAGCGTTCTGGTATACGCACGCGAGTGACGAACGCATCTTTGCTGGAGACCCCACCTCCATGCGCGGTGCGTGGAATCCCCGCAATGTCCCGTTCCTTGTCGAACTGCGTCATCCACGTCCGCGCGGCGCGCTTCAGTGCGCCGCGGTCAGCTCATTAGATCGTGTGGGGCCGACACTGCTTCACGGCACCGGAGAGGTCCCTGACTTGAAACCCGGAGCGGCGCTCGAAGGATGGGCGCTCGCCTGCGGACGCGCGCCTGCCCAACTGTTTGTGTTGGTAGACGGGGTCGTGATCGGCTCGACCAAGGACTTTCTACCGCGAGCGGATATCAATGAAGTGATGCACACCACATCGCCTTCGGGTTGGCGCGTATCTGCCGACACGCAGGGCCTTTCACCGGGGGAGCACGTGCTTCAGCTCGCTGTTGTCATCGAGCCTGGCAGCGATATTCGCATTGTTCGTGAACAGCACGTAAACGTGATCGCACAGGAGCCTCTCGAAGAAGCCGCCACGCTGCCAAAGAACAGGGCATCGGGGACTGAGATGGAGGCGATGGCAGAGCGCGCGGCCTTGTTGTTGCGGGAACATCAAACCGGGGACGGCTATTGGCTCACCTCTTTTACGAATGACCTTCGTTACGAAGCTCCGCAACAGGAAATGAA
>JAVHWW010000103.1:0-25281 GCA_032159235.1 Acidobacteriota bacterium | reverse complement strand
CACGCGGCCTCCTCATCCTGGCGATGGCTGCGTCGGTCGGCGTGCAGGCGATAGGAGCCTTCTGGTATACGCACGCGAGTGACGTACGCATCTTCGCCGGGGACCCCGCGTCCATGCGCGCTGCGTGGAATCCCCGCAATGTCCCGTTTCTCCTCGAATTGCGTCATCCACGTCCGCGCGTCTCACTTCAGTGCGCCGCGGTCGGCTCAATAGATCGTGTGGAGCCGACACAGCTTCATGGCACCGGAGAGGTTCCTGACCTGAAACCCGGAGCGGTGCTCGAAGGATGGGCGCTCGCCTGCGGGCGCTCGCCTGCCCAACTGTTTGTGTTGATAGATGGGGTCGTGATCGGCTCGACCAAGGACTTTCTACCGCGAGCGGATGTCAATGAAGCGATGCACACTACTTCGCCCTCGGGCTGGCGCGTATCTGCCGACACGCAAGGCCTTTCATCAGGGGAGCGCGTGCTTCAGCTTGCTGTTGTCGTCGAGCCAGGCAGCGATATCCGCATTATTCGTGAGCAGCGCGTAAACGTGATCGCACAGGAGCCTCTCGGAGAAGCCGCGACGATGCCACAGAACAGGGCGTCGGGGACTGATCTGGAGACGATGGCAGCGCGTGCGGCGTCGTTGTTGCGGGAACACCAGACCGGAGAGGGCTTTTGGCTCACCTCTTTTACGAATGACCTTCGTTACGAAGCTCCGCAACAGGAAATGAACACGTACCTGACTTCAATACTGGTGGATTTGCTCTCGCCATTCGCACACCAGCGAAGTCTCGACGATGTGTTGGAGCGCGCACGACGGCATCTCGCAGCACAGATCGAAAGCAACGGATTAGTTCGCTATCATGGATTGCCAGACGGACCCACCATTGGCAAGCTGGGATGTGTGATTACTCCAGATGCTGATGACACTGCTTTAGCGTGGAGAATCGCCGGTCAGGGCGCTGGTGACCCTAGACAGCAAACCATGCTGGGAGAGCTTGCTCGTTATCGGGACGCGAGGGGCTTATATCGCACATGGCTCGCCCCACAAAACCAATATCAGTGCATAGACCCCGGGCGCGATCCTGATCCGGCAGACGTTGCCATCCAGATGCACGTCTATTTAATGCTGCGCGAACTTGATCCGCCTGCCGCGCAGAATCTTTGCAATGCGCTCCAACGCTCGTTTGGAGACGAGGACATCTGGGTTTACTACGCCAAAGCTCCACTGGTGCCCTACCTCCGCAGCGCTGAATTGCGGCAGCTTGGTTGCGCAATTCCGCTGCCGACAGAGCGGCTGACACTTTCGGCTGCGGGACAGGAGGACTGGAGTGAGGCGGCGCGCCGTCTTGTTGAAACGATGGCGTCGCCACAGGACGCGAACATGCGACAGGCGATTCGCAATCTGCTTGTGCAGATTGGCGGCGACGACTTTGCACAGCTTCGTCGCTCGCCGCCATTGCTCTATCACAACGATCTGAGCGCGACCGTAAGACGATTTTACTGGTCCGAGGATTTTGGTTATGCACTGTGGCTCCGGCTTTACGAAGCAGCCGGTGTCGGAACCGGACAGCTTCACTAATCACCGCCATGACTTCTCAATCGCCTTTTCGACATTACGCGAGAGTCATGCGACACTTCGCCTCTACTCGGGCGCTGGAGGTGCTTGCGCTTCAAGCCTCTCCGTTTCTCGGGATCGTCCTCGGCGGCTTCAGCCTCGAACGGTGCGGCGTAATCCGTCTAGGTTTGTTACTCCTTGGCAGCCTCGCGCTCACGGCCCACATCTTTGTCTTCAACGATTGGGCCGGGCATAGTCAAGACATTCGTGATCCGCGGCGGGCGACACTCGTCTTTGCTCGGCGGGGAATTAGCAGGCGTCAGGTTGCGCGCTTGGCGATTGCTCTTCTCATCTTAGCGAATGTCGCCTTCGTTGCCGTCGATGGTCCGGCCATACTGCTTGGTGCCGCGATCACAGCCCTCAGCTTTCTGTACTCGTGTTCGCAGAGTTTCGGCAAGAGCGCGCCAATCGTGGCTTCGTTCAATCATCTGCTCGGAGGCGCGCTGCACTTTCTGCTTGGTTACACCTTCTGCCACGTCCTAGATGCAAGGGGTCTCGCGATCAGTCTCTTCTTTGGTTTGGTGTTTGCCGGTGGTCATCTCAACCAGGAGGTGCGTGACTACGAGGGTGATCTTCTCAACGGGATTCGCACCAGTGCCGTAGTGTTCGGCTGTCGGCGAACGTTTCTCGCAAGCCTGTGCATCTTTACGGCGGCTTATGCGATACTCGCCGTCTTAGCAGCGCTTGGCATAATGCCAAGGCTGTTGCTCTGGAGCACTCTCGTGTGGCCTTTGCATGTCGCATGGTCTTTGCGAGCGCTCAAGCGTGGACTGGGATTCGAGACCGCGTTGTGGATGCAGCGACGGTATCGGTTGCTCTTCGCGTTGATCGGGCTGGCGATGATAGTCCGATGAGCAAATTCATCGTAGTATCTGCTGATCTTGGGGCATCATTCGCAGTCATAGCTATGATTCTAACTCCTAAAAGCATCAAGAACACCCTGCGTAGGTTTGTCAGGAAAGCTGAGCAAACACCGACGCACAGGAGGGTGAAGCCGCCAATCGCTCCAAAGGGCTTCGATCCTGAAGCATTCTTCAAAGGCATTATCTGGTATCAGAAGTGGGAGGTCTTCGATGGCATTTTTACACCCGGCATCAACCCTGTTTCAGAAATTTGTGGCCTGATGCAACTGCCTGCTGATTTATCAGGCAGGCGTATTCTGGATATCGGCTCGGCTAACGGATGTATGAGCCTCGAATGTGAGCGGCGGGGGGCGGCGGAAGTAATCGGCCTTACTCCTTTGGATGGTCTGGACTGGGGACACCGCCAGTTGCGTGATGCCATAGGAGCGACGAGAACAGACTTCAGGCTTGGCTCCGTCTATGATTTGAATCCAGACGTGCTAGGCTACTTTGATACTGTACTTTTCTGCGGGGTACTTTATCACTTACGCTATCCGATGCTCGCGATAGACAATATCCGCCGCGTCGCCACCAATGAGGTGTTTATCGAAACACATATCAGCGATGAAGGATTGAGCCAGAGCAACAAAGATATTCCCCTCTGGAGATTCTACCGGCTTGATGAGCTTAATAGCGATTATAGCAATTGGTTTGGACCAAACATCGCCGCAGTTCAACAGGCGTTTGAGTCAGCGGGTTTTTCCACGAAACTCCTTAATCGCAGCAATGGGCGCGGCAGATTTCATGCCGTTATACAAGAGGGTATGCCGGAGTTTCTGAACATAGCCTGCCATGAAGCAGACAGCTATGATGTGCTGATGGAGCGCTTGTTCGGACGAAGAGAGGCGTGGCGTCGTCCGGCAAATTGAGAAAGAGTCAAAGATGAGTCAAGGCCGGGCAATATCTACTATCATTGGGTAACACCTTTTATGAAACTCTCAATCGTAATGCCGGTTTACAATGAGGCAGAGACAATCGAAGAGATAATCACGCGCGTTCAAGCCATGCCGCTCGAACAGGAGTTAATCATCGTGGACGACGGTTCAACCGACGGCACGCGCGCTAAGCTCTTGACGCTTGGTGCGGGGTCGGGCGTGAAGGTCATGTACCATGACAGGAATCGGGGCAAGGGCGCGGCGCTACGCACGGGCTTCGCAGTGGCGACGGGCGACCTCATCGTCGTGCAGGACGCAGACCTCGAATACGATCCGCAGGAATACCCGAAACTCTTTCAACCCATACTCGAAGGAAAGGCGGACGTTGTGTACGGCTCGCGTTTCAAGGACAGCGACGCCAACCGCGCGCTCAACTTCTGGCACTTCGTCGGCAACAGGTTTCTGACACTGCTCTCGAACTACTTCACGAGCCTGAATCTGACTGACATGGAGACGTGCTACAAAGTCTTCCGCCGCGAGATAATCCAGAACATTTGCATCGCGGAAGACCGTTTCGGCGTCGAACCGGAGATCACCGCGAAGGTCGCTCGGCTCGGATGCCGCGTTTACGAAGTGGGCATCTCCTATGTCGGGCGCACCTATGAGGAAGGCAAAAAAATCAAATGGCGCGACGGCGTCCGTGCCCTCTACTGCATCATGAAATACAACTCGCCGCGCACTGCTGAAAAGGTCAACGCACACGCGCACGTGTTGACGCGCAGCGCCTCCGAAACGTAACCCGCGTGTCCGCTTCAATATTGCTGCGGCATCCACCTTGCGCCGCGTATCGGCAATTAGCGTTTTTCCGATTGCTGAATTACTCTGCGCCTGGTGCCAAAGAGATGGGCGAAAAAGTGTCGGGTCGGTGCCAGAAAGCGGTTTTTGAAACGACCGTAGCGACATACCCAGCGCCAGGCCCTTGAATTCAGAATCGCATTCAGTTGTTCGCTGCTGGTCATGGAACTCACCTCGACGCTAATCCGCCGTTTTAGCTCTTCGGATTCGAAGGGGTTGCCGAAACGTCGCCACTCCGCCGGAAGGCTTCGGTAATGAAGCCTGAGGTCGGAGGAGATAGGCTCACCTGATATGAAATAGCCAAAGGTGTAAGGCCATGAGATCGCCTGCCGGTAACCATTTGCGATCAGCATCTCCCGGTACTGCGCGAATAATTTTCGCAGGTCCCGCCGGTTCGAAAGACTGTAGCGTGCCAGGCTCTCCGGGATATGGTTTGAGATGACGTTGCTCTCCGGCTGATAGCCGCTGAAGTGAAAGAAATACAAAAGCCCATCGTTACATTTCCATTGACCCTTCTCGCTCCTGACTCGGCGGCTGTGCAGGTTCCAGTACGCGACGTTGTAGCCCACGTCTTTCTCAACCAGCACATGCTCAAAGAAGAGCGGCACGAAGTCTATGAATCTCTGGTCCACAAAGTAGCCCTTCAACAAGTCAACGACGCACTTCTGATACAATTTTGGCTTCCACCAATTCAAAAACTTTTGTGCATTCCCGCTGGAGTTGACTCCGATAAAGCCGAGGTTGAATTGGCCTGCCCTTAAGATGTGACCATCATCCGGCAACAAGTCGTCGTCCGGGTAGTCCGCATCCAGATGTGGAGTAAGAATGATGTCGTCAGCGTCCAACTTTTCAAATAGCCCATCCAGCGAACCCGTGACCAGAATGTCCGGATCAAGGTAGAGCAGTCTGGCAACACCCTTTTCGTGAATCAGATAATCAAGCAGATACGCTTTAGCCGCAGTGCACAACTCCTTCACATCATATTTGAAGCAAAATCGCGTGAGATTTGGAATTCCCAGATCGGTTAGCTTGACTATCTCAAAGCATTCATCCTGAGGACTCATGTAGCCCTCGAAATCATCAACGATCAGAACGTAACACTGATAGGCCGGATGTAAGTTGAGAAACGACTGCGCCAATGTTCTGGCGAACGCCAGATAGTTTTTGGCGATGATAGTGCAGATTGCGCGGTCTTGAATCATCTCAACTTCTTCCCGGTCAAACGACTCACGAGCGTCTGGCGTGAATCCAAAAGCCTTTTGACCATTGCCTGCTTAATGCTGTCGGCGCGTCTCGGTTGAAGTTACTTGCAGTAGTATTTTCTCAAGATGGTCAATGCTGCTCTCGACGTTCCAATTGCGCTGCACGTTGATGACGGCACGCTCACCCATTTGTCTTGCCAGCGAGGGATTCTGCAAGAGTCGGCTGGCAGCGCGCGCGATACACGACGCCTCGGGATCAACCAGAAAACCGTTGACCCCATCCTGAACAGTTTCGCGAATGCCGCCTTCCGCGATGCCGACTACGGGTAAGCCACAGGCGTTCGCTTCAAGAGGCGCGAAACCGAAAGGCTCCAGCCTAGATGTATAGAGCAGCAAAGTAGCTTTGTTCAAGATTGCGACGAGGTCAGCATCAGAGATAGACATCTGAATCCGCAACTCGACCCCCAGTGACCGAGCGAGTTCAATGGTTGCATTCCGGTAAGCTTCGTCTCCCGAATTGGCGATCCACACGAGCGTTGGACGAGGCTCAGGCAGCAAGGCCACGGCCTTCACAGCCAGGTCTACTCCCTTGATTGAATCGAACGAGCCGAGCCCGACGATGGTGCGCTCGCGCGGCAATCCGAGGTTACGAAAAAGGGTTGTGTCAACGCCGAGATAGCAGACCTTGGCGTCCACTCCATAAGTTCGGAGAACACTTTCACGGCTGAAATATGAATTGACGAGAACTTGATCGCATGACCTGATGTTGAGCCACTCTTGTTTGGCCTGTAGTCGCAGGGTCTGCAAGAGCGGGTAATCCGCAATGAAGCGGCGAGGGCGGAAGATGTCCGCTTGCTCTAGGTCCTCAGGAGCATTAGACACCCAGGGAAGGAGTGGCCGGGCCTCATAAAGATACCGGCAAGGTTCCTGTAGATACAGCACCTTCTTCATCCGCAGATGCCGCATGAGATAAGGCACGCTGTAGAGACGAGCGCCGTTGGCAAAGAGCACGTCGAAGTCGCCCGCTTCAATTTCGTGAGCGCAGCGCTGGCACGCTTCATCAAACGCCTTCATGCGATCCACTGTTTGATTGAAGTCGGATCGCCATTTGTCGGTCAAACTCTGGCGCGAGCGGCCTTTGAAATCAGAAGAGATTATGCGTTCGGACGCAAATTCCGAAAGGGGCAAATATGAGTGGTCGGCTGTATCCAGACTCCAGCAAGCGAGCTTGTGTCCACGTTTTACCAGACCACGAACAAAATAATAAAGCGCACGCTTTCCGCCGCCGCTGGGTAAGTTATGCCAGACCGCTATCTTCAACATTCAGCCTACTTCCTGACTGCATGGCGATATCGTATACTAAATTGCAGAAGAAAGAGAGGCCACAGATGAAGGCAGAATTCTAAGAGCCTTTACCACCTCCAGTTCCGCTTCTTATCTTTCGGCGACCGAGCAAGCCGCCTTCAAACTCCTCTTGACTGACGAGCCTGCGCACATTGGCGCGCTCGCAGAAGCGAGCCGCCTCTCCATGCCGGAGTTTGCGGGCGCACTCTTGGGAGTGGAGATGCGCGAGCTAATCCGTCAGCTTCCGGGCAAGTGCTTTGTCAGATTAGTCTTGAGAGCAGCCACGAAACGCTTATATGACAGATGTCAGTGTGATAATTCCGACGCACAATCGTCCGTCCATGTTGCCGCGTGCTGTCGAGAGCGCGAGAAATGCGGGGCGGAAAGTGGAAGTCATCGTCGTAGATGATGCTTCGACTGACGACACAGCTAAAGTTTGCCGCGCGCTTGAGGGCATCAAATACATTCGGTTAGAGCAGAATCAGGGCGTGGCCGGCGCGCGCAATGTCGGTCTTCTTGCAAGCTCTTCGGACTATATTGCTTTCCTGGATGATGACGACCTGCGCGTGCCCGGCTCGCTCGACCTACAGACAGGCGCGCTCTCCTCGCAGAGCCAAGCTGGCTGGTGTTGCGGCTCGATATTGTTCGCGGACCAGAGCGGCGAATTGACCGGGGAGAAATCTTCTCCGAAGCCTGAGGGCGGAGATGTCTTCTGGCAGCTTTTAGAGTTGGATTTCCCGGTGATGCCCATCTCCGTCGTGATTCGTAAAGAGTGTTTCTTTCGCGTCGGGCTGTTTCGCCAGAGCCTCGCCGGGATAGATGATTGGGATTTGTTCGTGCGTCTCGCAGAACTCTATCCGGTCATCAGTTTGGCTGAGCCTGTCTGCATCTATCGTCAACCGACGCCTTCTTCCGGTCAAGGCTCATCGGCGCAGGCGCGGCATTTGACGAGGGCGGCTCGCCATCAATGGCACTTGTTGAAACTACCACGCACGGCTGAAGCTTCTGCTGCGCGCCGCAGAGAGGTCCGTCGCCGCACCGTCAATCGCATTGCCGACACGCTGCTCTGGAATGCAGCGCGCCGCTTGCCGGAAGGAGCGTACAAGTTTGCATGTGCGAACACTCTCGCCGCCTTGCGTCTGAATCCTTTGCGCGCAATGCGCCCGATGGCTTATAAAAGATTTTGCGAGCGGCTTCTTGCGGATTAACAAGAGAGCACACGCGTTTGCTTATCTCCTCTTGTCAGTTCATCTGACTTAAATCAGCATCGCGAAATTTTTACTTTATGTGACGGCTCGCGTAGAGTCGCGTACTGTTCAGTGTGTTGAGCGAATCTATGCCTGCGGTCAGCATCATTATCACCACGCACAATCGCCCGCACCTCGTCGTGCGCGCCATTGAAAGCGCGCGTGCTGCCAGCCGGAAAGATATTGAGATACTGGTTGTGGATGATGCATCAAAGGATGAAACTGCGCAGGTCTGCCGGTCTATTGTTGATATTAATTACGTTCGAGCGGAGCGTAATCAGGGCGTAGCCGGCGCGCGCAACCTGGGCATTCTGCGGAGCAGCGGAGATTACCTGAGCTTTCTGGATGACGATGATGTACGGCTGCCCGGATCGCTCGACGCGCAAGTCGAAGCTCTGGCCTCTGTCCCTGAAGCTGCCTTCATCTACGGGCAGGCGATTCTGGGTCGTCAGGATGGGAGCATGACGGAGCAGTTCTATCCGGCGCAAGCTCCGCAGGGAGATGTGTTCTGGGAGCTGTTGACGCACAACTTCGTGCCCTCAGGGGCGACGGTCTTTCGCCGCTCCTGTCTGTATCGCGTAGGTCTGCTCGATGACGCGATTCCCGGCGTTGACGATTGGGATTTGTGGGTGCGCCTGGCGGAGATCTACCCGGTGCTCGCTCTGGAACAGCCCGTCATGGTCTGGCGTCAGGCGACGCCGGACTCAGGGCAAGGCTCTTCGCGCGCTCGCGAAATGGTCAGGCTCAGCGCCGCGCAATTTCGCGAGCGGTGGCAGAAGTTGCCGCGCGTCGCTCAGGGTTCTGCCACGCAGCGACGCGAAAGCTGGCGTAGGTTTTCGAACGCGATGGCCCGTCATCTTCTGTGGGAGACGTGGCGCGCCGCCAGCGCAGGACAAATCTGGAACGCGCAAAAAAACTTACTCGCAGCCTTGCATCATTATCCGAAAGAGACGGCGCGCGTCATATTGCGCCCTGCAAGTTTTCGTCTTCTTTTAACTCATGATCGGCGCGAGCGGCAGGCAATCAGGACAGAGAGGCATCCTTTATCGAAAGTCGGCGAGTAGAAATCAGCAATGAAGATTATCTTGGGCAAGGGGCAGTTCATGGGGCCGATTAGCGGCGCGGACGAGACGCTGGTCGCTTACGCCACGCAATTGCGACAGGCCGGACACTCTGTCACGGTGCTGATGATGTATCCACATGCGCCGCGCGACCAGTACTACCTGCGTTTGTGCAAGGCCGGTGTGCCGGTCGTTTCAATCGCGCCCTCGCATGTGCACACTTCACTGAATACAGGGCGCAGGCTGGCGCGTGGGTTATTACAAATCTTTCCGCCTTCGCACCAGGTCGTGCGCCGCAAGGGGCAGAAGATCGCCACCAGCGTCGCGGGTCGCTACTTCGAGCAATGTTGCGATTATCTGCGTGAAGCTGAGGCCGATTTGATTCATGTCATCACGCCCGACCCGAGCGCGATGGTGATAATTCGCGCAGCGCACGTCGCCGGAATTCCAGCGCTTTATCAAGAACTTGGCATGCCCTATCAACCGCCCGACTTCAAATCCTACTATGAAGAGTTTATTACGGTGTTGCCGCTGTGCGCGGAGGTCGCAGCTCTTTCGCCGCATCTTGCAGAGCAGTGCCGCGAGAAGCTGCCGTTTGCAATATCTCTTTCCGTGCTGCCGATTATGACGGATGATCTGGCGGGCGAAGCGTTCAAGCCTCAAGCTGAAAGAAACGGCGGCGGCATCACGTTCGGCTTCGCCGCGCGCCTTGAAGTATTGAAAGGACCACTCACGTTAATCGAAGCCTTCGCCGCTTGCCCCGAAGCGGTCAGCGCAAAATTGAGCATCGCCGGGACGGGCACGCAGCAGCGTAAAATTCTCGCGCGCGTAGAGAAGCTTGGGGTCGCCGCTCGCTGCCAGTTCCCGCGTGTCTATACGCGGCCTGACGAGAGGAGCGATTTTATGCGGAGCTTAGATGTGTTCGTCTTGCCTTCCTTGACCGAAGGCACGCCGAACAGCATCGTCGAAGCGATGGCGCACGGATTACCTGTGATCGCTACGAACGTCGGAGGGATATCTGACGTGGTCACAAGCGAAACAGGTCTTCTCGTCCCGCCAGCAGACGCAGGCGCGCTCGCGCGCGCGATGATTCATCTTGCCGGGGATGCAGAGTTGCGCGCGCGCATGGGGCGGGCAGCGAAAGAGCGATATGAAAACTTTTTTTCGCCGCACGCAGTGTTGCCCTTGATGTTGGATACGTACCGGCGAATCGCTCGCGCAAACGGAGACCATGCGGCGACAAGACAGCCTCACGGTAACGGCCTTGCGCACCCTTGGGCACATACAGATGTCTGATTCCGACTCTGAGAGCGCACACGCACAATTCGTCGAAGCATGATGGAAACAGAACTGGAAATCACGGGCGAAAGGTTCGTGCCCGGACAGCAGGGCGAGATCAAGGACGAGCGTCTGCAGCACTACAGGCTCGCGCAGCTATTTGTCAAAGACAGAGCCGTGCTCGATCTGGCCTGCGGCGAAGGCTTCAGAGCGAGCTTCAGCTTCAGAATTGTGTCCGGCATCATCTGTCGGCTCAGCCGTCTGATTCCCGTTCTCATCCGTGCGCAGATAAAGCGCACTCTGAGGAGGATCAAAAATTGGTTCAGGAGAAACCCAATCGCCGAGGGAGAGCAGCAATTATGCTGGAAGATTAAGACAGACCTTTCGCAGCCATTGGTCACGGGTCGCGGGAATCTGCTCTATCTGAGCGGTTGGTGCTTTCACACGGTGAAGAGAATTAAGCGATTGAGCGTGATGGTGGATGGCGTGCCTCATCCGGTTTTCAACCACTCTCTGGCCGAGCCTGAAGCAGTCGGAGCGCAGTCACAACTGTCCGACCACACGGGCAACAGCTTGATTAGCGGCTTCTGGACAACTGTCCCTTTCGAGAAAGTGGACGCGCCGCGCGAGGCCAGGCTCTCTTTACGCGCCACGCTCGAAGACGGTCGTGTGGATGAAGCTCAATTAGGAACGCTTAAGCTGCTGCCATCCGAGCCGCTTGAGCAGCGCATAGAACTGATGCCGTGGAAGGCCGATGCGCTCGCATCTCCGCGCGTGATTATCTGCATGGCAACGTATAATCCGCCTCTGGACCTCTTTGTCAGACAGATTGAGAGCATCACGAAGCAGACGCATGACAACTGGGCGTGCATCATCAACGATGATTGCTCAGATGCTCAGACCTATGAGGAGATGCGTCGCATTGCCGCGCAGGACGCGCGCTTTAGTGTTTACCGAAACCCGGAGCGTCTGGGCTTTTACCGCAACTTCGAGCGGTGCCTGAAGCTTGTGCCTGTAGGAGCCTCAGACTTCATCGCCTTTTCCGATCAGGATGATGAATGGTACGAGGATAAGCTCGCCTCGTGCCTCAAGGAGTTCGACGAGGACGACGTGCAGATGGTCTATTCCGACATGGACATCGTGACGCGCGAGGGCGAGGTTCTCGCACACACTTTCTGGACGACGCGCCGGAACAACTACACGGAACTGGAAACGCTCCTGCTGGCAAACACTGTGGCCGGAGCGTCAGTCGTTTTTCGCTCTGGCCTTCTCGACGACCTGCTGCCTTTCCCGCAGATGCACGACGCAGACCTCTTTCACGACCACTGGGTCGCGTGCGTTGCTTTGACCAGGGGGCGAATCGGGTATGTTGACAGGCCGCTCTACAGCTACCGCCAGCACACGAATAACGTCATCGGTCACGTTGCCATTCCTGCGGCGCGCCTCTGGTCTGAATACGAAAGCTTAGCTTACACATGGAGTCTTCTGGTCGGAGGGAGGAATGACTCGGTTCAGAACCTGGCGCATCTGTACCATACCTATCGCACCATACCCGTCAGAATCAGCTTTATCGCCGGAGTCCTCAGTCTGCGTTTCAAAGACGCTCCGGCAAAGAAGCGTGCCGTGCTCAACAGGTTCGTGAGGTTTGAGTCTTCGCTTGCCGCGCTCACACGGCAGGCTCTCAAGTACCTTTTGACGAGACGCCCCTCGCTCGGTTTCGAGCTTACCTCTCTTCGCGCGGCCCTTGGCATACGCCTCTTCAAGAGTTATTTCCGTCATGACCGAAATCAATTGGTTGCGCAGATGAACGGCTCTTTCGCGCACGCTCAGGCAGAGACGGCGCAAGTGTTTGATGCCAGTCATGCTGATGATCCGTAGTCAACGCGCAGGCGCCCGCGTGCTTCGCAGAAACTTTTTGTGAGAGGAATCTTTGTTTGAAAGCCACTGTTAAAAAAATATTGCCGCGCCCTGTCAAAACAGTTCTTCGTCGCGCATACAATTCTCTGGCCGGAAGCGGCCACGTCGCGCCCACTCGACAGAATGAGCATCTATTGACTGGCGAGCTGCTACCTTCGCAGGAGTTGCAGGACTACGTGGGAGGCGGTTTCGTGGAAATAGGCGCGGCGTTTCTCCACTACTTCCTGGAGCTTGGCGACCTCAAGCCGCATGAGAGCGTGCTGGATGTTGGCTGTGGGTCCGGGCGCATGGCCCTGCCGCTCACTGGCTATCTGAATGAGCGAGGGCGCTACGAGGGCTTTGACATCTCTGAGGATGCCGTCAAGTGGTGCAGCGAGAACATCACTGCGAAGTTTCCTCATTTCAAGTTTCAGGCCGTGGAGATACATAACGCTGCATACCACACGAACACGACACAGCGAGCCTCCGATTTTCGCTTCCCCTACGGCGATGAAGAGTTCGACTTCGTCTTTCTCACCTCAGTCTTTACGCACATGCTGCCCGCGGATATGGAGCATTACTTCGAAGAGATAGCGCGCGTCATGAAGCGTGGTGGAAGATGCCTGATAACTTTCTTCCTGCTCAACGATGAATCCACGGTGCTGATTGACAACCTCAAGGGAGAATATAATTTCGAGCACAGGCGCGAGGACTATCGCACGATTAACAAGGACAGGCCGGAAGAGGCCGTGGCGTACCCGGAGCATTTCATCAGGAGCCTGTGTGAAAAATTCGGGTTCAAGGTCAGAGAGCCGATACGTTACGGCTGCTGGTGCGGGAGGGTAAATCACCTCAGCTTTCAAGACATCGTGATTGCGGACAAGTAGGAAAGTTATGAGTTTTCAATCGGGAGTCGGAAACTGACGCTTGCGCTTCAAAACTCATAATTTCTTCAGATAGCCTTTCGGATTAAAAGTCAGAAAAAACTTTTCGCGCTCGCGGTCAGAGGCAAACTCATCCGTCTCGTTGAGAAAGGCTTCGACGGCTTCCATCGGCCCAGCCCCGTGTAGCTCCAGGACCGGATGGCCGTTGATGTTTGTGTCTTCGACGATAAGATAACTGCCCTCTGTGATTATCCCGCTGTAAAGACGCAGTTCCTGAAGCACGTGCTCCCGGCTGTGGTCGGAATCGAGGATGACCATCACCGGCGAACCATCTTCCACGATCTCTTTAATCTCGCCGACGATGCTGTTCGCTGTGGACGAGCCTTGCAGATAAGTAATTCTGGAATGCTCTGGCCGGTTCGGGTCAGCTTGAATATCTACTGTGACGATTTGGCCTTCGTCTAAAAGGTCGCACATCGAAGCCAGAAAGAGCGCACTTCCGCCCGCAGCCGTGCCGCACTCGATGATGAACTGCGGTCGCAACTCAAAGAGAATCTCCTGATAAATCCAGAGGTCAAGCGGGCACTTCAATGTCTGCACGCCCATCCAGTAGGTGTTTTGCCAGACCCATGAATCGTAATAGAGTTCGTGAAACTGATCTGCGATTGAGCGCATCATCTTTTCAGCGGCGACGCCAGTAAACGCCTGTCCAGTCAATAGGGATCATCTCTTCCGAAATGCCCGCGGCCTGACGGAAATCTGTCACCGCCTGGCGACACGACGGCAAAGCGCCGTAGTCGTCAACGATTAAAAAGCCGCCACGCGATAATTTTGGATAGAGGCTCTCCAGAGCCACATAGGTTGACTCGTACATATCGCCGTCGAGCCGTAGCAGCGAGAGCTTCTCGATGGGAGCTTCGGGCAGCGTTTCTCTGAACCAGCCGGGCAAAAAGCGCACCTGCTCGTCGAGCAGTCCGTATTTCTCAAAGTTCGCTCGCACTTCGTCGAGCGAGATGGAGAGTTCACGGCAGGTATAAAGCATGTCGCCTGCATCAGCCGCGTAGCGCACAGGGTCAGGCGCGGGCAGTCCCTGAAAAGAGTCTGCGCCCCAGATTAAGCGGTCGCGCACGTCGTAAGCTTTCAGCATGGCGCGCATGAAGATGATTGCGCCGCCGCGCCAGACGCCCGTCTCAATCAAATCGCCGGGAACGTTTTCGGCCAGAATTTGCTCGACGCAGCTTTGCAGGTTCAGCAAACGTTGCCAGCCGATCATCGTATGCGCCATTGCAGGCCATTCGCGCCCTTCCATGCGCGCGGCCTCGTCGAACGGCTTGAGCTTCTGCTCGTGTTCGCTATAGATCAGATTCAGCAGGGCGCGCTTCATCAAATCCAGGTAGAGCGCTCTCGCCGTCGCTTGCTCCGGCTCTCTTTTGCTGGCGGCAGAAAGAGCATCAAGCTTGTCGAAGAATCGTCCGGTCAATCAATGCGCTCCCAAATTGAAGTGGTCAACACAGGCCCATAAACCGAGCTGAGGTATGTCTCGCCGTTGCCGAAGCTATTGCGCCAGACAACTTCAAACCAGACAGCGTTGTGCAGGCCGTCGATCATGCCATGATATTTGTTGGCGACGCTCACGCTCAGCAGATACCTGCCCTCGCCCAGTCGCAAAGGCGGCAACGTGCAGCGAAAGCGGCAAGGCCCTTCGATGTCCGGCAAAGAGCCTTGTTGAAAAAAGGAAGCGGCGGTCGTGATGCGTCGCCCGGTATGGTCTTCAATCGCCACGGCCAGGCGCGGCTCGCTGATTCTGTCCTTTGGCTCGATGAGCATCTCGACCGTCATCCCGTCACCGGGCAGAAAACGGGTCGTCGGCCTGCCGTCTCCCGCAGAGAGCGTCAAGCGTTGAATGGTCGGCTTGCATCGCGGCATCCGCGACGGATGATCCGATAAATCTATGTCGCCGCTCGCCTCGCGCGCAGCATCATCAAGATAGCGCGCGATTGTCGCTTGTGGTTCGTCCTCTGCGCCAATCACGCCCGATTGAATGAGCAGCACGCGCCCGCACATCTGCTGAATCGCATCCATGTTATGACTGACAAAGAGCACCGTGCGACCCGCGCGGCTGACTTCCTTCATCTTGCCGAGACACTTTTTCTGAAAAGCCACGTCGCCGACGGCGAGCACTTCGTCGAGGAGCAGAATCTCCGTTTCGAGATGCGCGGCGACGGCAAAGGCCAGGCGCAGATACATGCCGCTCGAATAATGCTTGACGGGCGTATCGAGAAACCTCTCAAGATCGGCGAAGGCCACAATCTCATCGAACCTGCGCCTGATGTCGCGCTGCTTCATGCCCAGCAGCACGCCGTTCAGGTAGATGTTCTCGCGCCCCGAAAGGTCTGGATGAAAGCCTGTGCCGAGTTCAAGCAGGCTGCCCACGCAGCCATAGATATCTGCGTGTCCGCTCGTGGGTCTAACGATGCGCGCGAGAATCTTGAGGAGCGTTGATTTGCCCGCGCCGTTGCGACCAATGACGCCGACGATTTCACCCTGCGCGACCTCGAAGCTGACATCTTTGAGCGCCCACAGCAAATCATCCGTTGATTGTGCGCGCCTCAAAAAAGGCCGGCGGAATGTTCCGACTAAAGCTTCGCGCAGGGTCTGGCGAATGTTGGAGCGCGCGCCGAGATGATAGAGCTTGCCTAACTGCTCAACTTTAATAATCGGTTTCATTGACAAGGTTAGAAATGCTGACAGCTCACAGGTCTGTGAGTCTATCGGCACATTCGACCGAACGTCAAGAGAGATGGCTGAGGCGGCCTGGTGGAGTATGTTATTGTAAGCGGGCTGGCTGATTGGCTTCTCAAAAACGAGCGATTCGCAGGTCACCTGTCAACTCTTTATGGCTAAGTTCAATCCACTCGATCATCCCATTACTTTGACACATCCGCGACGACTGCATCCGCTGACCGCCTGGGCCGGGCATGTTCCTTTCGCGATGTTCATTGTTGATGTCTTGCGCCCGGAACTCTTCGTCGAGCTTGGAACTTATACTGGCATCTCATACTGCGCTTTCTGTCAGGCGGTTCAAGAGCTGGACTTAAAGACGCGCTGTTATGCGATTGATAACTGGGAGGGAGACGAGAGCAACGGTTTCTATGGGCCGGAGGTGCTCGCAGAGTTGAAGCAGCACCATGACCTGCATTACCAGGGTTTCTCGCGCCTGCTGCAAAGCAATTTCGACGATGCTCTAAACGAATTCGAGGATGGCACGATTGACCTGCTGCACATTGACGGGTTTCATCCTTACGAATCGGTCAAGCATGATTTCGAGAGCTGGCTGCCCAAGATGAGCGAGCGTGGCGTAGTGCTCTTGCACGACACAAACGTTCGTATGGATGGCTTCGGCGTCTGGCGATTATGGGAAGAGCTTATACCACACTACCCGCATTTCGAGTTCACGCATGAGCATGGGCTGGGAGTGATCGCTACAGGCTCGCGAGTAGCCGACGGCTTACTGAAGTTGCTTGAAGCTTCCGAGGCGGAGGCAGCCCTCTGGCGAAAATTTTTTCAACGGCTGGGACAGCGGCTGAACAGAGAGCAAGAGCTTCAGAAAGTCTCTACGGAGTTGTCGCTCACGCAAGGGCAGCTTCAGAACATTCTTGACTCAAGGGCCTGGCGTTGGGTCTCTCGCTATGGCCGTGTGAAGACGCGCCTGTTGCAGTTCTTTCAACCCTCGCGCCGCACTAAAGACGCAGGCCTTTAAGCTCGCGCGCAATCGTGAAGACGGAAAGCGCATAGGTCAAGGACTTTTTCCACTAACAATACGTGAGTACGGGATAAGAATATGAAGAGAGAGCCGGATTTCGTAAGATGGAGTTTGCCAAAACAACCATGCTTGCGAAAGAGAGACTCTCTCAATGGAGATTCTACCCCTATTCTGTGATATAGACGATTTCTGTCAGTTCTTTGAACCACGCTGAGTGCGATGTGGCGAGACGAGCACCCACTCGCGCGTGAGCGGGTTGTAGCGACGATGCGGATGTTCATTCAAATCAAACATTGAGATTAGCTCTCGCCCTCCTTGACCTCCTCTGCGCCTTGAGCGGCGTGACAAACGTAAATCTCCGGTACAAGTCCGGTCGCTTCCTCATAACCTCGCGCCACCGCGCGTTTGAATTGCTCCACTGTTTCCGCTTTGACGAGATTGATGGTGCAACCGCCGAAGCCGCCGCCCGTCATTCGCGCTCCATAAACGCCTTCAACTTGCCGTGCGAGTTCCACCATCATGTCCAACTCCGCGCAACTGACTTCGTAATCATCGCGGAGACTCCCGTGTGATTCGTACATTAGTTGCCCGAAGTCTTCAAGATCATCTTGTTCCAGCGCCGATGCGGCATCAATCACGCGCGCGTTCTCGCTAATCACGTGGCGACATCTACGATAAATCACGTCAGGCAAATCGCGGCCATGCAACTCAAGCTCTGCAAGACTGACATCGCGCAGGGCGCGCACACTGGGAAGCGCTTGCGATAAATGGCGCACGCCCGCTTCACATTCGGCGCGGCGCGTGTTGTATTCGCCGCTCGCCAGTTCGTGCTTAACCATCGTATTGCAAATGACCAAAGGTGTATTCTCAAATAGAGGCAGCAGCTTGTACTCAAGCGAACGGCAATCCAGCAGCAGCGCCTTCCCTTTCTGTCCGCAGCACGAAATGAACTGATCCATGATTCCTGAACGTGTCCCGACAGACTCATTTTCGGCGCGCTGGCAGAGTTGCGCCAGATCAACACGACCGATGCTGATGCCGGAGTTTGCAAGCAGCGCGAATCCTGTGGCGACTTCAATCGCGGCAGATGAACTCAATCCTGATCCAATCGGCACCTCGCCGCGAAGATGCAGACGCGCGCCGCGCAGACGATGCCCAGCCCGTTCAAGCGCGACCGCCACTCCTTTCACGTAATCGCTCCAATGTCCCGTCCTCTGTAAACTCTTATCAGCGAGATCAAACTCAATCTGCTCGGAGAAGTTTTCAGAGTAAACCGACACCCGGCGATCATCGCGCGCGAGGATGGCGACCCAGGTTGAAAAATCTATCGCCGCAGGCATCACGAAGCCGTCGTTATAATCCGTGTGCTCGCCGATTAAGTTGACACGACCCGGCGCGCGAAAGACCTGCGCGCCGGGGCCGAGTTGATGCTGAAATGCAGGCTTCGCCGTCATTGCTTTTTCATCCAGCGCGCTATTAATCACTTCTATTTCTTTGCGCGCCTCCCGCGCCCGCCGTCGCGCACCCATTGCTCAAGAGCCTTGATCTCGTCATCCGCGAGGTATTGAGGATTGGTCGTTTCATCCGGTGTATCTGGATCAACGATGATGAAGATGTCCGTATCATTCAAAGTTGTCCGACTGATCTGCTCTTGAGTCGTGCGAATCTCAGCGCCTAGATTCTGGATTAGCTTGCCGAGTGATGTAGGTGTACATGCTGGATCATTATCGCTTCACTGATTGATCCGGCTGAGAGTCCACGTTAATGACCAGTATCGCGGGCCGTAGCCCCTGCACGGAAGCCCTAACCACTATCCTGCCTGCCTGAGTACCTGATTTGATGACGACCAGGCACCGTCCCTGCCAGGCTTTTCGCCGCGGCTGCTGATAGCTCTCCGTGCTGACCGGATTCGAGTTTCCGACACCGACGATGCTGCCCGGGCCTTCGATGCCGAACTCGACGAGGTTCTCAGCCTTCGGGTTGCGCACGCCGCGCGCGTCAATCAATTCAACTGTAACGTAGCTCAAGTCCTGCCCGTCTGCCTTGATTCGTTCTCTATCGGCGGACAATTTGATGCGGAAAGGCTCGCCGGATGTGCGCAGTTCTGCCGAATTTACCCGCCGCGAATCGTCGTAGCCGACTGCCCGAAGCGCCCCCGCCTGATATGGCACGTCCCAGGTCGCAGTGTATCTGGTCGAACGGTTCGTAGGCTTCCTGCCTAACGACCTGTCATTGAGGAACAGTTCAACTTCCTCACAGGAGGAATACACGTTTACTTCGAGGGGCTTGTTCTCATACCCCTTCCAGTTCCAATCAGCGGCGACATCGTGCCAGTGCCACTTCGACCAGGGCTGCCTCTTCGGGTTAGGCTCAAAAGAAGGGCGCGGAGGCCTGACGAAGATTGAGACTTGATCCTGTTTCCAGAGCGCGTCACGATAGTAAGACTGCGGGCGCTTCCATCCGCAGATGTCTATGTCGCCGCAATAGGCCAGATTCCAAGGGTAGAAGTTCTTCTCCTGCCAGTAGCCGCGCCAGCCTATACTGGCCTCACCGATATAATCAAACGCTGTCCAAACGAAATCGCCGATGACGTAAGAGTGGTCGAGCACGCCCATCCAGTAGTCGAAGGCTTCAAGCGGGAAAGATTCTGTGGCGACCATGACGCGGTTCGGGACGCGAGCATGATCGGACTCGTACTTGTCTTTCATGTAGTTGTATCCGGCAATGTCGAGCGTGGCGAAGTACGGGTCTTTGTTCTCGCCCATATCGTTCACAGCGGAAGTGACCGGACGGGTCGGGTCGAGTCGTCGCACGTAATCGCCGAGCGATTTTGCTACCACAACGACTTCAGGCTTTGCACGACTCGGAATCTCGTTGCCGATGCTCCATAAGATGACAGAAGGATGATTGCGGTCACGCTCAACCATGCTCTCGACATCTTTCTGCCACCACTCGTCAAAATAGAGGTGATAGTCGTCAGGATTCTTTCCCTCGCGCCACATGTCGAAGGCTTCGTCAATGACCATCATGCCGAGCCGGTCGCAGGCTTCGAGGAATGCTGGTGACGGAGGATTGTGCGCGAGTCTCAGCGCGTTGTACCCGCTGGCTTTCAACAGTTCGACGCGCCGCTCTTCGGCTCTATCGTAAGCGCGCGCTCCAAGCGGGCCGTTGTCGTGATGCAGGCATCCGCCTTTGAGCTTGAGCGGTTTGCCGTTTAGAAGAAAGCCCTGACGGGCGTCGAACGAGATGGTGCGAATGCCGAACTTTGTCTCCACACGGTCGGTCAGTTGTCGCTCCACGTAAACTTCGCTGACAGCCTTGTAGAGCGAGGGCGAGTCTGGCGACCAGAGCGCAGGAGTCTTCACATTCGCTTCCTGCTCAAACTGATGCGAGGCTCCAATTATAACGATGGTGTGGCTGGCTTCGACCTTCGCAGCCTCCGCTCCTCCGGCGTCAATGATTCGCGTGACGAGGGTAACGTGCACGGGTTGGCTGCTCTCGTTCATCACGATGGTTCGAACATTCACCTTGGCTGACGATTCACTCACCTCCGGCGTGGTGATGTAAGTTCCCCACTGCGCGATGTGCGTCGGTTGAAGAGTCTTCAGCCATATATGACGGTAGATGCCGGAGCCGGAGTACCAGCGGCTGTTCTCGCCTTCATTCTTCACCTTGACGGCGAGAACATTATTGCCACCAAACTTGATCTTGTCGGTCAGGTCAAACCAGAAGCTGGTGTAACCATCTGGATGACTTCCGAGAGGCTGGCCGTTGAGCCACACCTCAGCATTCATGTAAACGCCGTCGAACTGAACGAGGATGCGCTTGCCCTTCTGCGACTCAGAGATGTTGAAACTCTTGCGATACCAGCCTGTCCCGCCTGTGGTGAAGCCTCCACTCACCTGGCTGATCGCATTGGGGTCAAATGGCGAATTAGTGCCTGGCAGGTCCTCGATGCTCCAATCATGTGGGAGGTCTAGTCTTCTCCACCCGGAATCGTCGAAATCCACAGCCTCCGCTCCCTGCGCGCCGCCTTTATGGAAACGCCAGTCGAAGTCAAACAACACTGCGCCGTATCGGTCGCCGAGCGCTGGCGCATCTGCTGCGGGCAAAGGGGCTGCCCTGACGCCGAAGGGCGACCCCATCCAGGCAAACAGAGCGAACAGCACGACCGCTACTGCTATCGCCTGTCTGCGAACCGGGACTCCCTGTATTCTTGATGAATGCACACAGCCGAATGAGGTACTACGCATATCCAGTTGTTTATAGGCTTTTGAACTCATTAGCGCTGAAGACCTCCATCTTTAGCCCGTCCCTCCCTGGTTTTCTTTATCTTTCAACTGTTCAGATAATCTTTCTTTATCTCTTCTGCGCAGTGAATCTGTAAATGGTGGTCGTGTGATAGCTGCCGCCTTTCCTCAAAACTGTTGAAGGGAATTGAGGCTTGTTCGGCGAGTCCGGGAAGTGCTGTGTCTCAAGACAGAAGCCGTATCGCTGATTGTAAACTTTTCCATTCTTGCCCGTGATCGTGCCGTCAAGAAAATTGCCGGAGTAGAACTGCAAGCCGGGTTCTGTCGTCCAGACTTCCATCACGCGCCCCGTCGTCGGCTCATAAGCACGGGCGGCGAGCCTGAGCACGCCTGCCCGCCCGTTGAGAACAAAGTTATGGTCGTAACCTGTACCGAACTTCAACTGCTCGTCCGCATCGTTGATGTGAGTGCCGATGGCGGTCAATCTCGTGAAGTCGAAGGGAGTGCCCTTCACGCTCCTGAGTTCTCCTGTCGGGATTGAGGTTGCATCAATGGGAGTGAAACGTGCAGCGTTAATCATCAGTTGGTGGTTGAGAATCGAGCCGTTGCCCTGACCCACCAGATTGAAGTAGGAGTGGCTCGTGAGATTAACTATTGTGTCTTTATCGGTCGTCGCTGAGTAATCAATCTTCAGTTCATTGCTGTCAGTGAGCGTGTAGATGACTTTTACCCGGAGATTGCCCGGATAGCCTTCTTCACCATCGCGGCTCAGGTAAGTCAGCTCAAGTGACGCGCCACTTTTTGTCCTCAGCGATTTGGCGTCCCAGACAACTTTATCAAAGCCCTTGATGCCGCCGTGCAGATGGTTCTCGCTATTATTTGTGGCGAGCTTGTATTCGACTCCGTTCAGCGTAAAGCGGCCCTTGGCGATGCGGTTGCCGTAGCGACCTATGAGCGCGCCTATGTAAAAGCCACTATTTTTCAGATAGCCGTCCAGGTTGTCGTAACCCAGCACTATGTCGTCGGACTTTCCGTTGCGGTCTGGCATCCTGAGAGAGACAACGATGCCGCCATAGTTCGTAATCCGCGCCTCAGCGCCGCGCGCGTTGGACAGGGTGTAAAGGAACACTTCCTGTCCATCAATCTTCCCGAAGCTCTCTTTCTTCACGCTGAATTCTCCCCGCTGTGCCTTCGCTTCCATGCCGGAACAGAACGCGACGACTGCAAGCAGAGTTATTAGCTGGAGTATACCTTTCGATCTCATATTCATCTCCTCAATTATCTTTCATTAATCTCAGATGACCGAAACGATATGCGCCGGGTGATGAGCCAACGATCAAAGTTGGTTGCAGGTCGGTGCGTCGTGTGTACTCTTCTGCGACCGACTTAACAGAATCGCCAGCGCCGCGGCGACAGAGCACTGCGACTGTGCCGCCGCTTCCGCCTCCCGTTATCTTCGCGCCGTAAAGCCCGCACGCTGCACCAATCTCCCGGACAATCCTCACAAGCTCATCAGTACCCGTTGAGCCTAACCCGCAGGACGAATAACTTGCGTGCGATTGGTACATCAACTCGCCTAACCGCTCCGCCTGACCGATGTCTTGCCACCGTTCCAAAATTTCCATAAAGCTTTGGACGCGCGCGTGCTCATAAACGGGATGCTGTGTCGCAGCACGGACAGGGTACTCTAATTCAGGCTTCACACTTGTCACCCTATCGGTGATGCCCTTGTATCGTTTCAGGAACTCAGAGCCTGCCATCTGCGAGGGAAGATGCGGCGCGTATGAACTTTCAAACTCTCGCGGCGTCAGGTTAGCCAGATAGCCCTTCCACTTCGGATCATCGAGTTGCACGACGCCTTCAATCTTGCTCTCGCGCACAGGAAGACCGGCAACCTCTGCAATTATTCTGTAGCCCATGAAGGCTGCGGCTCGCACCCTTCCGTAATCTGCGCCGCCGACCGCGTGGCGAATGCCCGAATCAATGCCCCACACTTCCAACTCTTCTGGCAGCTCGATAGTCCCCAGCATCTCACCCGGCTGGCAGAGCAAAGCCAGAAGTTTATCCGCCTCGCCGCAAGCAGAAGTCATCTGATCCATCACGCCGCACGGCGCGCCCACCACAAGATTTTCGACGCTCTGACAAAGGAAAGCCATCTCCTGCGGCGACATCTCAATCCCATACGCGGACGCGACGGCCATCATGACGGAGACTTCGAGCGCGGCTGACGAGCCAACGCCTTTACCTTCTGGCATGTCTGAGCCGATTAGAATGCGCGCGCCTTCTTTGAAAATTGCACTGCGCTCGCGCATCAAGACCAGAAATGCGCCCGCGACGTATGCGGCCCAATGGCTTCGCGCATCGGCATTGAAGCGTTCGCGGGCCTGCGCGTATTCAACAGGTGCGCTCGCTTTCACAAAATCGGCCAGCGTCATTTCAAAGCAACGCGGCTCAATGCCCGGTCTCGCCGGGATGCTGATGATTTCGATTGTTTCGTTCTCTTGTCTTTGCAGCGCCGCGTGAGTCGCGCTCTCGATTGGAATCTCAAGCACGAGTGAGCCGGAATAATCTGCTATGCCTCCCATTAAATCGAGCCGACCCGGCGCGCGCGTGACAACCAACTCACGCTGCGGGGCAAAGAAGTCCGGCCCCTTCTCCGGCAAATATTCGGGCAGCCGGTCGAGCAACTCTATGAAGCTCGCTGTGTCGCGCAAGTCTTGAGTTGAGCCGGAAATAACTTTGTACACAAGTTTATGAAATTTTTGAGTTTTGAATTTTGAGTTTTGAGTTGGAAGAAATGTCTTGTCTTTAACTCAAAACTCAAAATTCAAAACTCATAAATGTTATTTAGTCCTCGACGCGCGAGCGCTGCTCTGAGCAATGGTTCAATCTGCGCGCGAATCTGTTGGTTAGCGTAGCCGACCCATGCGACATCGGGTTCGACGGCGAGCCTGGCGTCGAGAGGTTTGCCGTCAACGCCTGTCACTATCACGCCTGCTTCGCGTGCGATCAACTCCGTCGAGAGATCATATGGATGACAACAGATGCCGAGCTTCAGTCGGCGCTCTCTCAAAATGTTTTCCATCAGCGGGCGCAGGTCTGCTGTGAAACGATCATGCCCGCTCATCAATTCGTAAAGCTGACCGCCGGATGAGGCGTATTGATCCTCGAAGCAGTGCGCCTTGCCTGGGCTGACAGGCCCGAGCGCGCCCATCACGATCTCTTCATCAATCGCAGCGAGTTCTTCACGCGCGCCCGGAAAAAAACGCGCGACCTGCGCATATCCGTGCGCGATTGAGTTTGACTGAGAAGGGCGCAAAGTAAGCTCCTTACGCTCGCCCGTCAAGCGATTGAAACGTTCGGCATGACAGCCCGCACCGCACATCGCCCACGCACAGTCGGATAAGTGCTGTTTGACCAGCGGAATCTCAGTCTGTACGGCTAACTCAATGTCCGAAAGATTTGTCTCTTCACCGCGATTGCGCGCCACACCAGTCAAGACCCAGCCGCTACGCTTCTGGTACATCAGCCCGCGCGTGCCGTCTATCGGATCAACGATGATTCGCCAGATGGCATCCACTTCCCCAGCACCGTGCGGCAAGACGACTTGTCCGCCCGGCAAGCCTTCCGCGATTAAGACTACGGGCGCGACCGAAGCGATTTCGCGCTCGAAGAAATCAATCAACAAATCCTCGCTGACGCGATCAACCGCGTAGATCGTATCGCCTTCCTCTTCGCGCGCCACCGACGAGAGCGATTCCAGGGCCTCGCGCTCACACGCTTCGACTACCGCACCGCGAATCATCTCGTGCAGATGTCTAATCGGTTCGAGCAGAGATTCTACGTCTGGCATCGAAGACGAAATCATCCTGACTTGTAATGCACGGCTGATTGTGAACGTAGTTCTGCCGCCTTTTCTTCGGGCGCGGTGTCGCTCAAGAAATTTCCGCCGCCGATTTCCGGGCCTGCAAGATATTTAAGCAGGTTGGGCTTTCTGAGCGGCGGGTGAAACTCTACATGGAAATGGAAGCTGCGGTAATCGCCGCCATCGGTCGGAGCCTGATGAAGCGGCATCACGTAAGGGAACGGCGTATGCCACAGGTTATCGAAACGGATGAGC
>JAVHWW010000102.1:0-48457 GCA_032159235.1 Acidobacteriota bacterium | reverse complement strand
GCGCCCGTCTCTGCGACGAGCAGCTTCGCGCCGATATTATTTTCAGCTTCAACGAGCGTAGCGAGAGCGGCGCGAGAGTTTTCTTCGAGAACCCGCGCGACCGCCGATGCGATTGCTTGTGATGATGGCTGTTTGCTCAAAGTTAGTTACGGGTTTCGGGTTTCGGGTTTTCGGGTTGAAAGAAAGCGAACTCGAAACCCGAAACTCGCAACCCGCAACTCTTTATTTCCGCGCAGGCGATTTGGAAAGGCCGAGCGCGCCCGCCACACGTCGCACGATCCATGCCGGGCCGACGAGCAGGTACATCGGATTCTTAAAGAAGGCCGGTTGATTGCCCTCAATCGCGTGGCCGACGAACTGAAAAATCCAGCCGACGACAAACAGCGCGAGCGCCCATTTCCAATTGAAGAAGAAGAGCGGCAGCGAAAGAACTATCAAGGGGATGCCGATGCTGTGCGAGAGCCTGTTCAAAGGATGCTGGTGCTTTTCTTTATAGTTCTCCATGAAAGATGTCGGCATACTCAACCTCCTACGGGTAAAAGGGGAAATGGGCAAAGGTTAAAGGGATTTGGAGAACACGCTCATGGGAATTTCCCTTTACCCGCTTCCCCTTTTACCCTCTTTTCCCTTCTTTTCATCTCTGTTCCACACGTCTATAAAAATCTCCATCGTCCCGCCGCAGACCATGCCCTCTTCGCTGGCTTCGTCTGCCGTCAGCTTGAATTGATGGAGCGCAGGGACGCCGTTGCGTAGGCACGCCCGCGCTTCAGCCCAGACTTCGGCTTCGATACAACCACCGCCGACAGTGCCCGCCACTTCGCCGTTCTCGAAGAAGAGCATCTTCGCGCCGCGACGCTGCGGAGTTGAGCCGCGCGTGTGTGCGACTGTGGCGACAACAACGCGCTCGCCGCGCTCGCCAGCTTCAGTGATTAAACGATAGAGTTCGGCCTGTGCGATTGTGCCCATGATCTTTTGATGAAAGATTGCGTGTCCGGCATTCAGTTTACCACTGAAGCGGACGTTACGAGAAAAGAAGAGACGCAGAGGCAAGGAGGGGAAAGGGTTAAATGGTGAAAGGGGGCAAGGGAAAGTAGAACCGCTGTCCTCCCTTTACCCATTTCCCCGTTTAACCTTTCCCCTTCATTCCCTACTTTTCTAGCGCGGCGGAGTAGCAGATTTAGGCGCAGGCTGCTCGATGATAATCGGAGGCTGCGTAGTCGTTGACGTGCCTTCGGTATTGTTTGTGTTCACTGTGGCATCCGTATTCGTCTGAGGCTCGGTAGTCTCGTCCACGAGCTTGCGCAATTTATCCACTTCCGAGTCGGCGTTGACGATGGCAGCTTCCAGACGCTGACGATTCGTCGCCAGCAGAGAGAGTTGCGCGCTGGTTCTGTTCTTTTCGTTTTCGAGCGCCTGACGACGCGCCTCACGCGCCTGTTCCGGGTGAGTCGTGCCGATGGTGGCGACGGTCAGCTCGATGTTCTCAGGTTTGATCTGATACTCGATCTGCTCCAGGCGCGCTTGCAAGTCCGCTTCTTTTGCTTGCGTATCGCTGAGTTGCGCCCGCAGAGTTTCGGCGCGTTGTTCGGCGCGCGTGAGGCGTTCGAGATTGACGAGCGTGCGTTGCTGCTGTTCCATCTGGTTCAATTTGTCGGAGAGCTTTGTGACTTGCGAAGACAAGTCGTTGACAGTGCGCTGCACTGAATTTCCGTTGTCGGTCTCAACTGTGCGCGTGTCACCTTTGCGGCGCGTGCTCAAGTCGGAAGAGTTATTCTGCTCGCTCGCTTGCTGGTCGGCGGTGCTGATGATCTGCGGCTCTGTTGATGGAGTCTGCGGCGTCGTGACGGGATGGACTGTCACCGGATTCGTGACGCGGCGCGAACGCTTGGTACGCTTTCGCTGTGCGCTCGCTTCACCAAAGCAGAGACCTATCGTTAAGAGAACGACGAGCGTCAAAACTATCCGGCGCGCAAACTGACTTCGCATCACGAAACCTCCCATGCGATTTTGTAGATTAAGCCTATCACTAATGATGCCGCGACGCATCCTTGTGGATGCTCAGAAATTCACACAAAATTTAACCACAAAGACACAAAGGCACAGAGATAAATAAAACGGGCGATTCAAACCTGTACTGATCTTTCCTCTTATTTTCTTTGCGCCTTTGTGTCTTTGTGGTTCATTATTTTCTTACACGCTTTATCCCGTCTTGAGTTCCGATTCTCATCCAGCCTGAATCGTAAAGCTAATGTCCATCGCGCGTGCCGAATGCGTGAGCGCGCCGACGCTGATGAGATCAACGCCTGCTTCGGCGTAAGCACGCACGTTCTCAAGCGTGATGCTGCCGGAGGATTCGAGCGCGATCTGCGGGGCAAGCTCGCGTGCAATCTTGACCAGGCGCGCAGTCTCTTCAAGATTGAGATTGTCTAACCACAAAATATCCGCCCCACCTTTAATCGCATCGCGCAAATCTTTTTCGTCGGAGACAGCGATTTCGATTTTGTGTAGGTGACCGACTGCTTCGCGCGCACGCTTGACTGCCGCCGCGACGCCTCCCGCCAGCGCGAGGTGATTGCCTTTGATCAGCACGCCGTCATCGAGGCCGAAACGATGATTACGCGCGCCGCCCGAAACAACCGCGTACTTCTCCAGCATCCGCAAGCCCGGTGTGGTCTTTCGCGTGTCAACAATCTGCGCGCCAGTGCCTTCGATGGCGCGGACATACTTGCGTGTCAGCGTCGCAATTCCCGAAAGATGTTGGAGCAGATTCAAAGCGACGCGCTCGCCCGCCAGCAACACGTCGGCAAAGCCACTCGTGCGCGCGATAACTTTTCCCGCCTCGACCTCTTCACCATCGGAAGCGAAGGCTTCCAACTGCTGCTGCGCGTCGAGTGTGGAGAAGACGGCCTCCACCGCTTCGAGTCCGGCGACGACCATCGGCTCTTTGGCAAGAAAGCGTCCACGCGCGCGTGTGTTGCGCGCAATGGTTGCTTGCGTCGTGATGTCGCCGCGTCCAAGGTCTTCCGTGAGGAACGCGCCGATCTGCGAGAAGAGCGCGCCCTCGTCGAGCCAGTTCATCTTAAAGCCTCCGACATCTGCTGAAGCGCTGACGTGCGTTGCGCGATGTCAGCCAGGCGTTCCCGCGTCTCGTTCACCTTCTCGACGGGAGCGCGCTCGGCAAACTGCGGATTAGCAAGCTGCGCTTCGAGCTTCGCTGCCTCCTTCTGCAACTTCTCGCGCTCGCGCTGCAATCGTTCCCGCTCCTGCGCGAAATCAATCAAGCCTTCGAGCGGCACGGCCACTTCTGCACCGCCCGCCAGCACCGCACGCGCCGAAGCACGCGGCGCATCCAGATGCTCGTTGATATTGATTTCAGACGCGCGAGCGAGGCGCGCAATCTGTTCTTTGTTTGCAGCGAAGACCTCGCGCAACTTCTCATCGGCGCAGCCGATGAGAACGCGCACACGATCACCCGGCTTGACGTTCAACTCGGAGCGAATGTTTCGCACGCGCGAGATTAACTCGATTACTGCGCTCATCTCACTCTCCGCGCGCTCGGCGATCAAGTTCGCATCGCTTTGCGGATATGCCGCAAGCATGATGGTCGGCTGCGCCTCGCTGTAAGCTGGATGCAATAATTTTTCATCAACGCCCGGAAGTTTCTGCCACAACTCTTCCGTGATATACGGCATGAAAGGATGCAGCAATCTCAATGCCTGTTCTAAAACGGTGAGGAGTCGGCTGCGCGCACGGTCGCGCGAAGGCTTTGACTCTTCGGCGGTCACGTCCGCCTTCGTCAGTTCGATGTACCAGTCGCAGAAATCATCCCAGAAGAAATGATAGAGCGTCTGCACAGCTTCGTGGAATTGATATTCCGCCAGTGCTTTATCAACCTCACGCGCAGTTTTATTGAGACGCGAAAGTATCCAGCGATCATGCAGAGGAAGCATCTCGTCTTGATTCTGAAAAGCATCCGCGTTGACACTCGCGCCTTCGGAATTCATCAAGCAGAAGCGCGCGGCGTTCCAGATTTTGTTGGCGAAGTTGCGGTACGACTCGACCTGATTATCATTCCACCGCGTGTCGGTGCTGCCGATTGACGCGAGGACGAGGCGCGTCGCGTCAACGCCGTACTTGTCGAACACGTCGAGCGGATCAATGCCGTTACCTTTCGTCTTCGACATCCGCTGCCCGTGCTTGTCGAGCACAGTGCCCGTGACGAAGACATCTTGAAAGGGTGTCGCGCCGATAAACTTCAGGCCGCTCATTACCATCCGCGAAACCCACAGAAAGATGATGTCACGCGCCGTGATTAAAACAGAGGTCGGATAAAATGTTTTGAGGTCTTCAGTCTCGTCAGGCCAACCAAGCGTCGAGAAAGGCCAGAGCGCAGACGAGAACCACGTATCCAAAACATCTCCATCCTGCTTCAGTTCATCAGTGCCAGCCGCCGTGCGAGCTTCTTCTTCAGAGCGCGCGACGAAGATGCGCCCGTCGTCCGTGTACCACGCGGGGATTTGATGTCCCCACCAGAGTTGGCGCGAGATAGTCCAGTCGCGCAGATTTTCGAGCCAGTCAGTGTAAACCTTCCGGTAAGGCACTTCAGGCGTGAAGCCCGGTTTCTTCTCATCTTGCATGAGCTTGAGCGCGCGGTCTCTGAGTTCATCCATGCGACAGAACCACTGCGTCGAAATCAAAGGCTCGATCACCGTCTTGCAGCGCTCGCACTTCGAGATGGAGAACTCGTAGTCAACGACCTTCTCAAGCAGTCCGAGTTCCTCAAACTTCTGGACTACAAGTTCGCGCGCCTTGTAGCGGTCAAGGCCGAAGAAATCCGCGCCCGCGTCTTCGGTCATCCGCGCGTGCTGGTCAATGACGAAGACCTGCGGCAGATCGTGGCGCACGCCCATCTCGTAATCATTCGGGTCATGTGCGGGCGTCACCTTCACCGCGCCCGTGCCGAACTCCGCGTCAACATACTCGTCCGCGATGATTGGAATCTCACGCTTCACGAGCGGCAGTTGAACGAGCGCGCCGGCCAGGTCGCGGTAACGTTCGTCGTCAGGATTGACCGCGACCGCCGTATCGCCGAGCATCGTTTCAGGGCGCGTCGTCGCCACTGTCACGCGCCGCTCAGTGCCGTCAGCAGTCTTCACCGGATACTGCAAATAGTAGAGCTTGCCAGCCTGCGGCGTTTTCTCAACTTCTAAATCAGAAAGCACTGTCTGATCGTTCGGACACCAATTAACAATGCGATCACCGCGATAGATCAATCCCTCTTCGTAAAGGCGCACGAAGACTTCGCGCACGGCGCGCGACAAGCCCTCGTCCATCGTAAAGCGTTCGCGCGACCAATCAACGCTTGCACCCTCGCGCCGCATCTGCTTCAAAATCTGCCCGCCCGATTCGTGCTTCCATTTCCAGACGCGCTCGATAAATTTTTCGCGCCCCATGTCGTGACGCGTCAGTCCTTCTTTCTTCAATTCGCGGCTGACCATCAGTTGCGTTGAAATCCCTGCGTGATCCATGCCCGGCAGCCAGAGCGTGCGATAGCCGCACATGCGTTTGTGGCGCGTCAAGACATCCATCAGCGTGTGTTGCAGAGCGTGCCCCATGTGGAGCGAGCCTGTGACGTTCGGCGGCGGAATAACGATTGAATAGACGGGAGCTTGCGCGTCGCGGTTAATTTCAGGGGCAAAGCAGCCCTGCTCTTCCCAGCGCGCGTAGTGTTCTTGCTCGGCCTGTTTGGGATCGTAAGTTTTCGGAATCTCCATAGACAGTTTTCAGTTTTTAGTTTTCAGTTTTCAGTAAAGGGTCATTGTAAAGCAATAGCCGCCGGTTTTCATATTGAGAAGACCGACGGCCACTTTGAATTGCTGAAAACTGAAAACCGAAAACTGACTACTGCTTTTCTTCCAGTCGGCGCTTGATGAGAAGCTCTGCGAGTTGGGGGACGACTTCCCAGGCAATCTGTTCGACGACTCGTTCGGAAAGCTGCTCGACTGCGCGGCGTGCGATTGTCTCAATCACTTCGGGTGACAATTGTTCAAGTGTGATTTGACCCGTGCGCGGCGCGGCGCTTTCCGGTGCGGCCTCGTGTGTTGATTCGGCGGCGGGAGAAACGCTCGTTGCGCCTGTGCCCTGATAATTATCGGGCAGGCGCTGTGTGGGAGCAGTTTGAGCGTCAACAAAAGATTCTCGCTGCGTTTGAGGCTCTGCCTCTCGCGTCGGCTCAGACTCCACAACCGGCGTGGCTTCAACCGGCGCGAACTCTGCGCCCACTTCTTCGATGACCTGCGCTTCGACAAACTCCTGCGCTTGCGGGGACTGAGCAGTCTCGACGAATGAGGCGGAAGTTTCCGGCCTCGCCGAGATGTGTGACGGCGCTGGTTGTGGAGCTTCGTCCAGTAGATCAAGAAAGAAGTCGTCGGCTTCGGCGAGCGCGGCAGGTGGTTCGATGTCGCCCAGATCAAGTAGCGAGTCGTCAGATGCGGCGATGGCGGAAGCGCGCGGCGCGGGCTGTGATGGGCTGGCTGCGGTGTGCGTCGGTTCGCCCGTTTGCGTTGCAGCCACAGCGCCGACGGCCACTTCCGGCGCGGGTGCACTCTCGACAGCCTGTGCGATTCCGGCTTCTTTCAAATCTGCGGCGGAGTATTGAGCGGTCATGCGTGTTTGTGCGAGTTGCCCGGTGTGGCTGTAGTCGCTGGCGGGCGTGGCCTCGATCATTTCGTCATCCATACTGAGATCGGTAAAAGGTACTTTATGTGAGACACCGGCGCGTTCATCCTCCTGATTGGCTTCGGGCAGCGGCGCGGTGTCGGCTGTGGATAGTTCGAGAAAGTCAGAGTCAGGGCGTTTTACTTTCCCGGCTTCGGGCGGTGGAGCAAGTTGGCGCGTCGTCGCTTGATCTGATTCAGCGCCGCCGCCGGTCAAAAGATTGCGGACTTTACCGATGAGCGTGCGAATTGATTGAAAAGGTTTCGTCAAGTAATCATCCGCGCCGACACGGCGGGCCTCCGCTTCGTCAAACGGCTCGAACGAGCCGACGAGAAGCATAACAGGAATGTGACGGAAACGTTCGTCATGCTTGATTCGCTCGCAGAGTTCGTAGCCGCTCACTTTCGGCATGAAGACATCCGCGAGCACGATGTCGGGCGTAAACTCTTCCAGCTTTTCCAGCGCCTGCTGGCCGTCGCCGACGGTGACGACTTCCAGACCTTCGTCCGTGAAAGTGAGGTCAACGACCTTTTGAATGGTGACCGAATCGTCCGCGAGCAACAGTTTGCGTCCCGTTACCAAAACCAGACTCCTTCGTTTGCGGTGAGCGCCATCTGAAGCGGAACTTCTGTCATCAAGCGCGGACGGCGCAGGGCATGTGACGAGCCAATTTCATAACTCTCTCCGAAGAGAAGCCACAATTTGAACCTAACATTCAGAGGGATTAGCGTCAAGGAAAAACGCTGAACGCGGGACGATGAATGATGAACTAAGAACAGAATCCAGAGTTCAGGAGTCAGGAATCAGAAGAAAAGAAAATCTGTGGACGTGGTTTCAGCCTTTTCCTTCTGGCTTCTGAATTCTGACTCCTGAATTCTGCTGTTCATTCATCATTCATCGTTCCGCGTTCATCATTTCGTCACTATCACGTCGTCCGCAGTATTCTCTTTGCCGTCCGGCCCGGCTGAACGTAGTGTATAGGACGTGCGCGTGCCTTCGTAAAGATAGGGTTTGTGCCAGGGATCAACGCGAAGGATGCGCGCGATGTAACGCGGGTTGAGTTGATCTACGAGCACGCCTTCGTCTTTGGCGACAACGTAGAAGCCGCGCTCGCGCCTGAAGGATTCAAGCGCGGTCGCCAGCGTCTCAAGCTCTGCGCGTGCCCGCGCGGACTTCTCCGTGTTGACCGCGCGCGTCAGCATCTCGACATCTTCCCAGCGATTGTCGCCCGTCCTGATCTCGGCGACGCGCCACTTACCGTCATCGCCTCGCGCAAAGCGAAACGCCGTCTCGACCTGCGCCTCGACCACCGCCGACGAACCCATCACCGAGACGCTTCTCACACGCACAGCATCCGAAGGCAACTTGATGCCTGCCATGTTCGCAATAATTTTACGCGCCTCTTTCTGACTTAAATCGCTTTCGGCTTGGCTGTCAGCGAGAGCCAGCAACAAGCACACTGCTATCAGAACAAAGGCTGGTAACATTCGTCCGCTTCGTTTGTTCATCGCCTGATCCTTTCGGCACTGTGTGGTGAAGGAAAGTTTTTATGATTCGCTTTTGGCGATTAACATCCGCAGCATGATCTGTAGTTGCGCGGTGGTGAAGGGCTTGGGAAGAAAGACGACGGCTCCGGCGGAAAAGCTGTCGGAAGAGAGTTTCGGATTCTGCTCGGCAGTCATCATCATCACGGGAATCTTCATCAGCCGCTTCTCGGTCTTCATGTAGCGGACAAGCTCAGGCCCCTGTATGTGCGGCATCACGACATCGAAGATGCCCGCGACGAAGTCCGCGTCCGTTTGCAGAAGCTTATAAGCCTCGCGGCCATCGCGCGCAGGCACGACCGTGAAGCCTTCCTTTTCGACTATCGCTGCCACCAGACGCAAGATCGCCGGATCGTCGTCAGCGACGAGGATGCGCCGTGCGGTTTGAGGTTTGTTTGTGGGAGCGTCCACAGCTTTCTCCTTAATTTAAGCCTCGACAGTTTTACTTGATTCGTCAGCCCGTGATGATAACTCTGCCGCCAGAGTGATCGCCGCTATCATACTCGAATGTTCCGCAAGTCCTCTACCCGCGATGTCGAAGGCCGTGCCATGATCTACGGACGTGCGAATGAAGGGCAAGCCCAGCGTGACGTTGACCGCCTCGCCAAACGACAGGCACTTGACGGGAATCATCGCCTGATCATGATAGCACGCAATCACGGCATCAAACTCGCCGCGTGAAGCACGTAGGAAAATCGTGTCGGCAGAAAATGGCCCGCGCACATCCATTCCATCCTGTCCGTGACAGGCTTCGACCGCCGGAACAATCTCCGCCGCCTCTTCGATGCCGAATAGCCCGCCCTCCGCTCCATGCGGATTCAAAGCGGCGACGGCTAGTCGCGGACGCTCGATGCCCCAGCGTTTCAACTCACGATGCGTGAGACGCACGACGCGAATGATTCTCTCGCGTTCGACCAGGCGAATCGCTTCCACGAGCGGAACGTGCGTCGAGATGAGCACGATCCGTAAGTTGGCCGCGACGAAAGCCATCGCGTACTCTTCCGTACTCGTCAGGTGCGCCAGGAATTCCGTGTGGCCGGGAAAACTGTAGCCGCCAAGAAAGAGAGCGCGCTTGTTAATCGGCGCGGTCGCAATCGCATCCACCGCTCCGGCGGCGCAGAGCTTAACGGCTGCTTCGATGTAGCCCGCAGCCGCCTTGCCAGCCGTGCCGGATTCGATGCCCGGCTCAATGTGCCCGCTGATGTTGTCGAGATGAAAGATGACAGGCTCGCTGAGTTGCTCCGGCAACTGTTCGTCGTAACGCACGATGTCGTAGCCGCACTGCAAGTCGAGGATTCGCGCCGTGTGCGAGAGAAGCTGCGCGTCGCCAATGATGACCGGAAGACAGACGCGCCGCACCTCTTCTTCGGCAACGGCCTTGAGCACCACCTCCGGGCCGATGCCTGCCGGATCGCCCATCGTAATACCGATGCGCGGCAAGCGAGCCGGCTGGCGCGGCTGCGCAGCGTTGGATGAATGATGCAACGTCTCTGTCATAGCCGGACGCGACGTGCGAGGAGATGAAGCACGCAGCCGAAAGCTGTGGCCCGTGTGTCACGCGCGATTGACCTGGAGAGCGCCGAAAGTTTATTCGGTCTCAGTTTCAGTCTCGGACTCGTCGCGCTCTTCGCTCCCGCCGCCATCGCGCTCGTCGGCCTTGTACATATACTTGATGACACGTTTGAGAACCAGAAGGTTCGGCGCCGACCGGCGATTGACCTTGATCGCGCCTCGATCATACCACTCGATAGTTCCTTCGATCTCTTCACCATCCAGGAGGACGATGACCATCAGCGTGTGCGCGTCAATCTGTTTCTTGTAGTAGAAGATTTCCGCGTTCGTTTCATTCGGCGGCGGCACGCGCTTGCGTACCTGCACCGATGGTGCCGGATTTTGCGGCGGACGTTGCGGCGCGGAGCCACCGGAGTAATGACGCGGCCCGCCACCATTATTCACGCGCTCTCTCTGCTGCGGCAGATCGCGCCCTTTGCCTTTGACTTCGGCTAATGTTGTTCGTATGAGTTTGCGATTCACTGTGACTTTCTAACCTCCACCATTAAAGAGGAAATGACGTACCTGAGATCAACGCCATGCACGCGAAACAAATCCGCCCGCGTCTGGACTGGCGCGACCAATTGACAACAACTCTCACAAGCTGCGGCTACTGCTGAGGAGAGCTGCAAAAATTTACCCGAATAGAATTTCCATCTAGGAATTGTCGGACATACTACACTAAAGAATGCAAAAGGCAAAATTAAAAATGCAAAATTGAAGAAGCGCCGAGCACCGCATTTCTTCTTCCATTTTGCATTTTTAATTTTTAATTTTTAATTCTTTAGTCTGCTTTCTTGCGGATGAAAGTCGGCACGTCCAGATCATCCGTGCGACCCGGATTGACGGTCGGGCGTTGAAGATCGTCGCCGGGCGTGCGCGTGAAGCGCGGTGGTGTCGCAGGCATCGCGGCGTTGGCGGCGGTTGTGCCTATCGCGGCGATCTCTTTGTCAAAGCCTGTGGCGATGACCGTGATCTTCATCTCGTCGTGCATGGTTTCATCAATCACCGCACCGAAGATGATGTTAGCGTCTTCATCAGCCGCTTCACGAATGATTGACGAAGCCTCGTTGACTTCGTAGAGCGTCAGGTCAGGCCCGCCCGTGATGTTGATGAGCACTCCCTTCGCGCCTTCGATGGTCGCTTCTTCCAGCAACGGCGAGGAGATGGCCTGCTGCGTGGCTTCTATCGCGCGGTGTTCACCTGACGCACGACCCGCACCCATCAAAGCCAGCCCCATGCCCTGCATGATGGCTTTCACGTCGGCGAAATCGAGGTTGATGAGTCCGGGCACGGTGATTAAATCCGAGATGCCCTGCACGGCCTGGCGCAACACGTCGTCCGCGACCTTGAACGAATCCGCGAGTGAAGCGCTGCGATCCACAGTATGCAGCAATCTTTCGTTCGGGATGGTAATCACCGTGTCAACGCACTCGCGCAACTCTCTCAAGCCGATGTCGGACTGCATCATCCTGCGACGCCCCTCAAAGTGGAAAGGCTTCGTCACGACGGCGACCGTCAGCGCGTTCAGTTCTGTCGCCAGACTGGCGATGATCGGAGCCGCGCCCGTGCCCGTGCCGCCGCCAAGCCCGGTCGTGACGAAGACCATGTCCGCGCCTTCGAGCACTTCGATAATCTTTTCGGTGTCTTCGAGCGCGGCGTTGCGCCCGATGATGGGGTCTGCTCCCGCACCGAGACCTTTCGTGAGCTTGCCGCCGAGTTGTATCTTGATCGGCGCGCGCGAGCGCTTCAAGGCTTGCAGGTCTGTATTGGCGACAAGGAACTCGATGCCCTCGATGCCTGCTTCGATCATGCGGTTGACGGCGTTGCCGCCGCCGCCACCGACGCCGATTACTTTAATTCGCGCGCCGGTGATGGGTGGGTCGTCGTCTATAAAAATATTAATGCCGTTGCCCGGTTGACGGTCCAGTGTCATCATTCACGTTCCTCTCTCTCGGCAGCCAAATGCTGAGTCTCCGAAGCCATAGATGCGGTTATATTGGGCTGTGCGCGCCGGGGGCAACTAAATCTTGCGGACTACATCTTGTGCCGGCTGGCGCGGCAGCATACAACAACTTGTCAAAAAATGCCACTAAAACGATTACGAAATCTTGAAACAAAGTGCGTCAGCTTGCCCGTTGAGCCGCGTTTGCCCGCTCCGACACGCGCGTCTGCGCTCTGTGCGCGTTGCGTCACCAGCGATAATCCGGCGGCGGCAGCCCAGACGGGACTTTGAATATCCTCAATTAAACCGCCGAAACGATCTCTTTCCGGGTAGCCGAGGCGAACCGGCGCATCGAAAACCTGCTCGGCGATTTCAGCCATCCCGCTCAGGAGCGCGCCGCCCCCTGTCAGCACCACACCGCTCGATAACTGTCGCTCCCAGCCTGACTCTCTAATTTCATCCGCGACCTGCATCAAGACCTCTTCGGCGCGCGGTTGCAGAATGTCGCAGAGAATCTGTCTTGAGAGTTGACGCGGCGCGCGCCCGCCGACCGAAGGAACTTCCACCTGTTCGCCGCGTTCCATCTCGTTCAGCGATGCACTGTAAGCACAGCCGACCGTGCGTTTAATCTTCTCCGCTTCAGGAATGGGCGTGCGAAGGCCGAACGCGATGTCGTTAGTAAAATGCGAGCCACCGAGCGCGAAGACCGCCGTGTGCTGCACAGCGCCGCGCTGGTAGATGACAAGCCCCGTCGTCTCCGCGCCGATGTCCACGAGCGCCGCGCCGAACTCTTTGTCGTCTTCCGTCAACGACGCTTCGGCAGCAGCAAGCTGTTCAAGCACCATGTCGGCGACGACCAGACCCGAACGATTGACCGCGTTAATCGCGTTCTGCCGCGCCGTCACAGGACTCGTCACAATGTGAACCTTGACGGCGAGCCGCGCGCCGATCATTCCGACCGGATCATTGATGCCGTCCTGATCGTCAACGATGAACTCCTGCGGCAAGCGGTCAACAATCTCGCGTCCCGCAGGGAGTTGAATCGCGCAGGCTGAATCAATCGCGCGGCGCACATCATCGGGCGTAATCTCGCGGTCGCGCCCGGAGACGGCGACAATCGCCTGACCGTTAAAGCCCATGATGTGCGAGCCTGCGAGATTGATCGTCACCTCTTCGGCATCCAAGCCGCTCATCCTCTCCGCCTCTTCCACCGCGCGTTTGATCGCTTCCACCGCCGCATCTGGATTAACAATGACGCCCTTGCGCAGCCCGCGCGCCTCCGCCTCGCCGATGCCGACAATTTCCAGCAACCCGCTATCGCCCTGCTCGCCCACGATACACGTCACCTTACTTGTGCCGATGTCGAGACCAACTGTGTGTGACGCGCGCTTTGCCATAAACCTTAAATCAATTTTGAATTTTGAGTTTTAAGTTTTGAGTTTTTGTCTTTAACTCAAAACTCAAAATTCAAAACTCATAACTTTTCACCCGACCCTGCGTGGGCGGCTCTCCGTCTTCGCTGCGGGCGAAGATTTCTCCTTCTGGTCTTTTTCTTTCTTGTCTTGATCTTTCTTTCGCGCTGGCTCTTTGTCTTTGTGTGCGATCTTCTCTTTGGCTTTGCGATTCTCGGCTACCGGCTTCGCAGCTTCGTGTGCGCTCACTTTCGCCTTTGCTCGTTCGACTTCAGGCTCACCGGCTTCGCGGCTGGCATTGCTGAAGTTGGGGGCGTCGGGGCTAACGCCAATAATCATGCTGTGCGCCTCTAATCCCTGTGCGACGTTGATGTACTCGATAAACGGGCCAATCGGAGTGCGACGCTCTGTGTCCAGCTTTTCCAGAGCGACCTTGAGCCGGTTGCCGAAATCCGCCTTGCCGAGTTGAATCTCGATCTGCGCGTCATCGCCCATCAGTTGCACGCGCGCGTCGTTCGGGTCATTGAGATTGACTTCGCTCACGCGACGGCTGATGCCTCTCGTCTCCCAATCGTGCGTCATCTCCAAAAACTTCTGGACGCGCTCGCGGTTCACCGCACGCGCCGCATCCGTCAAGCCTTCATCCCACCCGCGCATGAAAATCTGGTCGGTCGGCGATGCTGCACCGAGATTGACTCCTTCATCGTCAACCCACAAAAATTTTCCGGCTGATGTTCTGACAATAGCGCGCGGCTCACGCTCCGTCACACGCACGCGCAAGCCGTCCGGCAGCACGCGCGAGACGACCGCTTCCTTCACCCAGGCAACACTCTTCAACTCATGGCTGATGGCGCCCAAGTCCGCACGCCAGACGCCCGTCTGTGCCACACCGCGCCGCACAACCGCCCTGATGTCGTCTGCGTTAGCGCGCGACGTTCCGCTCACATCAACATTGTGCGCCTGAAAGAAAGAGGCCGAAGCCGCCGCGCGATAGCCCGCAAAGATAAGCACGCCGACCAGGACTGCCAGCGTAATCTTTCCCGCCAACGGCAGAATGGCGCGAGCATGACGCGCGCCTCTGCTCTTCGTCCTGGACGATGACGATCCACGCTCACGTGGCAGCGGGCGCTGCATCATCTCGCCCGCACGCCCTTTGCCCGCGACGCCGCTTCGTCCTGCTCTCGGTGTGATGACCTGCTCTTTCATAAGTCTGTCGAGTCTAGCGAGTCCGGCGAGTCCTTCGAGTCCGAAGAGCCTTGCTTATCTTGAGCTTCAGCAGCCTTGTCAACGTCCAACTCGCTGGACTCGATAGACTCGACAGACTCGCTAGACTTTTCTTGATCTCGACTCTCTGCTCTCCAAAGCTCAACTTCGTATTCGAGTTCGATTCCCTGCTCGCGCTTGATGCGTTCTCTGATCTCTTCTGCCAGCGCGAGCGCGTCCGATGCTTTCGCGTCATCGCCTTCGGTCACGATGAAATTGGCGTGAACGGGAGAGACAACAGCGCCGCCGCGCCGCTCGCCCTTCATCCCCATCTCGTCAATCATCTTGCCCGTGCCGACGGAGCTTCCCGGAGGATTCTTGAAGAAGCATCCGGCGCTTCGTGCGCCGTGCGGCTGCGTCGCCAGGCGTTTGTTCTTCGCCTCCAGCATTCGCGCGCCGATCTTCTCAGGATCGTCACGACGCAAGAGCAACGTCGCGCCGAGCAACAACTCGCCTTCACGAAAAGATGTATGACGGTAGTCCCACTTGACTTCGCTTCCCGGCACTTCGACGACGCGCCCACCGCGCGCCACGCGCACAATCTCCGTCACGTTTCCGATCTCGTGGCCGTAAGCGCCCGCGTTCATCCAGAGCGCGCCGCCGACAGTTCCCGGAATGCCGCCCAAGCCTTCGATTCCCGCCAACCCACGCCGACCAGCATCAATACAGAGTCGCGGCAAGCTGTAGCCCGCGCTCACAGACACGCGCTCGCCGTCGAAACGCGCCTCGCCTTTCAACTCTTTCAAGCTCACGACGACGTAATGATGAACCGCATCGTCCGCGAGCACGTTGCTGCCAGAGCCAAGCGCGCGCCAGGCGATGCCTGCTTGCTCAAGCTCATAAACAACCGCCGCCGCCTGCTCTTCCGTCACAGGCGAGATAAGCCAATCAATCGCTCCACCGACGCGCAAAGAGGTCAACTCCGCAAAGCGCCGCCCGCGTTCGGCGCGCACGCCCAAACGCGCCGCAATCTCTTCAATCGCCGCGTCGCGCTCTTGCCAGCTCAACTCTTTTTTCATTTCATCAACGAACATCACACCCCACGACTAAAAGTTTTGAGTTCTTGCTTTCAATTCAAAATTCAAAACTCATAACTCATAACTCAAGTTCCATTTCCCTTCGCGTCGCTTTGCTCACGCAGCAATCCAAGCAATTGCTCACCAACACGATTAACAGTTCCCGCGCCGAGCGTGATAACCATGTCGCCGGCGCGAACCTGCTCGCGCAAGATACCTGCCGCGTTGTCGAGCGCGCCGATATATTGCGCGTTCTTATGGCCGTAACGCTTGATGGCTTCGGTCAAGACTTCCGCCGTAATGCCTTCAATCGGGTCTTCGCTGGCCGCGTAGATGTCCGTCACAAAAAGCACGTCGGCGTTATTGAAGGAGCGCGCGAACTCTTCCATCTGATCCTGCGTGCGCGTGTAGCGATGCGGTTGAAAGAGTACGACGATGCGGCGACCGGCGGAGCTAATCTTGGCTGCCGCGAGTGTCGCCTTGATCTCCGTCGGATGATGGCCGTAATCGTCCACGACGAGAACATTCGCCTCTTCACCTTTGAACTGAAAGCGCCGGTCAGCATTAACAAACTCACCGAGCGCTTGAGCAATCTGCTCGAACGGAATCTTCAACTCGAAGCCGACGGCAATCGCCGCGAGCGAGTTGTAAACATTGTGCAGCCCCGGCGCGCGCAGGTGCACATCGCCGATAACTTCCGTCCCGCGCCAGACTGTAAAGCTCGACCCGTAGCCTTCATCGAAATGAATCCCATGCGCCGAAACGTCCGCCTGCGCGCTCAAGCCGTAAGTTATCCTGCGCCGCTTGACATGCGGAATCACCGCCTGCACGTGCGGATCGTCGAGGCACAAAATGGCTGCGCCGTAGAACGGCACTTTATTGACGAACTGCGAGAAGCACTCGCGCACATCGTCCATGTCTTTGTAATAGTCCATGTGCTCTCGATCAATGTTCGTCACGATGGCAATGGTCGGCGTCAGCATCAGGAACGAGCGGTCGCTTTCATCTGCCTCGACCACCATCAAATCGCTTTGACCAATCCGCGCGTTCGACCCGAAAGACTTAACCACGCCACCGACGACAACCGTCGGATCAAGCTTCGCATAGCCGAGTACGGTGGCGACCATCGAGGTCGTCGTCGTCTTGCCGTGCGAGCCTGCGACCGCGACCGAATGCGGCTTGAGTCGCATCAACTCCGCCAGCATCTCCGCACGCGGGATGACCGGAATCGAAAGCCGCCGGGCTTCGACAACCTCTGGATTGTCCTCACGCACAGCCGTCGAGCGAACCACCACATCCGCATCGCCGACGTTCTCGGCCTCGTGCCCTTCCATAAACTTCACGCCCAGCGCTTCCAGCCGCTTCGTCACCTCAGAGCTTTTCAAATCCGAACCCGACACCTCAAAGCCGGAGTTAATCAGCACCTCCGCGATCCCGGACATGCCGATGCCACCGACGCCGACGAAATGAACATGTTGAATGCGACGAAACATTTTCAGTTTTCAGTTTTCAGTTTTCAGTTTTCAGTAGGCAGCTCTTGGCTGAAAACTGAAAACTAAAAACTGGAAACTAGCTTTTCTATCAAATCCACCGTTGCTGCTGCCGCGTCGCCGCGTGCGAGTTTGCGGCTGGCTTCTTCCATTCGTGTCAACTCACCGGGCGCGCTGACGAGCGCAGCGATTTCTGCGGCGAGCCGCTCGCCAGTCAAATCCTGTTGCAAGATCATGCGCGCCGCGCCCGCCTCTTGCAGCGCTTCGGCGTTCTTGCGCTGGTGATCGTCTGCGGCCTGCGGAAACGGAATCATGATCGCTGCCTTGCCTGCCGCGACGAGTTCCGCGCTCGTCGTCGCTCCGGCGCGCGAGATGATTAAGTCCGTCTCTGCGAATTCCGCGACCATGTTGTCAATGTAGCGCCGCACATCTGTCTGCTCGCTCCAACCAGCGTCCGCATAACCAGCGCGCACTTTTTCAAAATCCGTCTCGCCCGTCTGGTGCGTGATGCGAAGCACGCTCCGTTGCGCTTCAAGGTGCGGCAGCGCCGCGACCATCGCTTCGTTAATCGCACGCGCGCCCTGCGAGCCGCCGAAGACGAGCAGAGAAAAGCGCGTCGCATCGCGCGTCTTCGCCGGAATGTCAAAGAACTCGCGGCGCACCGGATTGCCCGTCACGACTCCCTTACCGCGAAAGTAACCAAGCGCCGCCTCAAACGTCACCGCCGCCTTGTCAACAAATCGCGCGAGTTGCCGGTTAGTAAAACCCGGCAGCGCGTTCGACTCCATCACGAGCGTTGGAATCCGCATCAACGTGGCCGTCAACAAGACAGGCCCGGAGACGTAACCGCCCGCGCCGACGACGATGTTGGGGCGTAACTCACGGATCAAACGCCGCGCCGCGAAGAAACTTTTCGGCAGCAACAGAAGCCCGCGCAGACGCGCCCCCATTCCGACGTTCTTCAGTCCAGCGCTTTCAATGAGCGATAACTCGAAACCCGCTTGCGGCACGAGCCGCGTCTCTAATCCTCTGGCCGTCCCGACGAACCTGACTTCCGATGAAGCGTCGCGGCGCATGATCTCTTTCGCCACCGCGATGCCCGGATAGATGTGTCCGCCCGTTCCTCCGGCAGCGATTAGCACGCGCATTTCTCTTCACCTGCGACGCGGCGCGAGAGGAACAGAATGGCGTGGCGACAGAGCCGAAGTCGCTACGTTGTGCTGTCTCTCAGTTACCGAATCAACGCTCTCACGCATCAACGCTTCGATTCCGTCTTCGCGCGTGCCTGCGTCGCTCGTGGCGTACTGCGAAATATTCAGGAGGATGCCGACAGCCATCAGAGTCGGAACGAGCGACGAGCCGCCATACGAGATGAACGGTAACGGAATTCCCTTCGTCGGCAGCAGCGACAGGACGACGCTGATGTTAAAGAGCGCCTGTACGACAATCGCCGTCACGAGTCCCAACCCAAGCAGCATCCCGAATCTATCCGGCGCGCGAAGCGCCGCACGAATCCCACGCCACAGTAAAATTCCAAACACAGTCACAACCGCCAACGCTCCAAACAAACCCAACTCTTCTCCGACCACCGCGAAGATAAAATCCGAATGCGCGAACGGCAGAAAGAACATCTTCTGTTTGCCCTGCGCGAAACCGAGTCCGCTCGGCCCACCTGAACCGATGGCAATCAAAGACTGCACCACCTGAAAACCCTTGTCCTGCGGATCAGCCCAGGGATTTGTGAATGTCACCAGCCGCTGAAGACGCCAGGGCACAAAAATCAGCATCCACGCGCCGACGGCCAGAGCCGGAGCAGCCGCCATCCCAAGATGAAGCAAGCGCACGCCCGCCGTGAAACAGATGACGACGCAAACTACCGCCAGCATCAAAGCCGTTCCCAGGTCGGGCTGCTTCAACACGAGCGCGACAAGAAGTCCCGTCACAGCCATGCACGGCAGGAAAGTCCGGCGCAACGAACCTTCCTCACCCGCACGCTTCTCAAGGAAGTAGGCCAGAAAGATTGCGAGCGCGAGTTTCGACAACTCCGAAGGCTGAATCGAAAACGATTTGAATCTAATCCACCGATGCGCGCCGTTGATTCGCGGAAAAGCAAACACCGCCAGCAACATCAGCACAGTCAATCCAAGCAGCCCGTAAACAATCCGCTTGTCGCGCAAGCGTTGATAATCAAACTGCATCATCAACAGCATCGCGGCAAATCCCACCGCCGTCCAGATGCCCTGCTTGATGACGTAGTAATACTGATTGCCGTTCTCAGCCTGCGCCATCACAGCCGACGCGCTATACACCATCACGATGCCGAATAGCGCCAGCCCTGCCGTCGCAGCGAACAACCATTTATCTGCTTGTAGCTTTCTAGCCATAAATTACTGTTCAAGGTTCAAGGTTCAAGGTTCAAGGTTAATCCTGAACTTTGAGCGTTGAACTTTGAACCTTGAACCTTAAACTTTGAACTTCGCTTTTGAAGACTTGCCCGCGATGCTCGAAGCTCTTGAACATGTCGAAGCTGGCGCAGGCGGGTGCAAGCAGTACGATGTCGCCCGGTTGCGCAGCTTCGGATGAGCGCCGCACAGCAGCGCGCATGTCTGTGGCACGCTCCATTGGAGCAACACCTTTCAATTCCCTTTCAATCGTGTCAGCGTCTTCGCCGATTAAGATCAACTTACGCACGCACGCTTCGATGAGCGGCACGAGTGGAGCGTAAGGAGCTTGTTTGCCGCGCCCGCCGAGAATCAAAATCACTTTGCCCTTTTCGTCCGCGAAGGCTTCAAGCGCCTTCAGCGTCGCGTCAACGCTCGTCGCCTTCGAGTCGTTGTAGAACTTCACGCCGTTAATCTCTTCGACGAATTCAAGCCGATGCTCGACTGGCTTGAATCTCTTAACAGTCTCGCGCATCGAATCTGGCGCAGCGCCGCAAGCGAGTCCAGCCGCCAGAGCCGCCAGCACGTTCTCGACATTGTGCAATCCACGTAAGAGCATCTCGTCTCGCATCATCAGCACGCGCTCGCCGTCCCTTGTCCGTGAAACGATCTCGCGCCCGTTCCGCAGAAACATTCCTTCTGCCAACTCGCGCTGCACGCTGAACTCGACGACGTGTGCGCGCAAGCCCTTCGCCCACGACGAAACGATTTCATCGTCCGCGTTGAGAATCGCTACATCACCGACGATCTGATTGCGAAAGATGCGATGCTTGGCCGCAGCGTAGTCCATTAGAGTCTCGTAGCGATCCATGTGATTCGGCGTCACGTTCAATACCATTGCGACCGTCGGATGAAAGCTGTCAATCGTCTCTAGCTGAAAGCTGGAGACTTCAACGACCGTCCATCCATCGTCCATTGAATTTTCAACCATCGAGATGAGCGGCGTGCCGATGTTGCCGCCGACCTGAACAAACAAGCCAGCGTCTTTCAAAATCTCTCCGATGAGCGTCGTCGTCGTCGTCTTGCCGTTGCTGCCGGTGATGGCGACGATGCGCCCGCGCAAAAATCGTGCTGCCAACTCAATCTCGCCGATCACTTCCGCGCCCGCGCGCTCTGCGTACCTCGCCGGAATAATCTTGCTCGGCACGCCCGGACTCATCACGACCAACTCGACCTGATCGAGCAGCCAAACGGGAACATCGCCCGGCAAACAGCCGACGCCTTCACTCTTCAACGCAACGGCCTCCGGCGACCATTCCTCAATCGGCTTGCGGTCATTGAGCGCGACAACTGCCCCGCGCTGCGCTAAGAATTTCGCACATGCGATACCGCTTCGCGCCGCGCCGATAATCAAAACCTTCTTGCCAGCAACTTCCAAACTCTTCTCACTCGTTTCTCAAAGATCGAATCAACTCAAGCAATCCACCTATCGCAGTTTCAATGTCGAAAGGCTCAGGAGCGCGAACAGGATTGCCAGAATCAAAAAGCGAAAGACGACTTTCGTTTCCACCGTGCGCTGTCCGAAGCGACGTTCCCACTGAATCTCAAAGTGATGATGGATGGGCGACATCTTGAAGACGCGCCGCCCAGTCATCTTGAAGGACGCGACCTGAATCATCACCGACAGAATCTCTATCACGAAGATGCCGCCGACCATCAAGAGGATGAACTCCTGCTTCGTCAGCACGGCGATGGTTCCGATTGCGCCGCCGATGGCGAGACTGCCGACATCGCCCATGAAGACCTCTGCGGGCGGCGCGTTGTACCAGAGAAAGCCCAAACTCGCGCCAGCCAGCGCGCCGCAAAAGACCGTCAACTCCGCCGCTTCAGGACGATGCACTAATCCCAGATAACCCGCGAAGCGATAGTCGCTCGTGATGTAGGTGAAGGCCGTCAGCGCCGCCATCGCTACGAAGGTGATGCTGATTGCCAGCCCGTCGAGTCCGTCCGTTAAGTTCACCGCGTTCGATGAACCGAGCAGCACGATGATGATGAAGATCAGGTACAGATACGGCCCGATGTAGCTGACGCTCGTCAACGGATTCTGATCCGATGTCGCTTTGAAGAACGGGATGTTCACGTTCCACGAATACTTCGTCGTCCTCGCTATCTCAGCCGAATACGCTTCTTCAAGCAGCACGCGATTCAGGCGAATGAGATTCTCGCCCTGCGGATTGAGCTTGATAAATTTCTGCGCCTCATCCGTCAACCTCACTTGCGCGAAGCGTTGCTCGTCGTAAAGCGAGGGGCCGCGCAGGAGACCGTTCAACTCATCAATCAACCTTCGCTGATCTGCTTCCGGCAATGGACTCGTGCCGTCGTAAACCTTCAACGTCTGTTGCATCTCAGGCGACAACTGCGAGGCCACGTACTCAGACAACGGATCGCGTTTGTCTCGTAATTTGATTGAGAGACTCGACGAATCTCTCAACTCACCAACACGCAACATTGGCGGGCCGCCGACGGAGACTGAGGTGAAGTAAAGTATGGCCCAGACGCCAACCGCAATCAGGAATTGTCCGGCGAGTTTCTGTTTACCCGTCAGTCCCAGGCTGCGACGCAAAGCCATCTTGCGGTAGTCGTCCAGGAAACCGATGGTGCCGAAGAGCAGCATGGCGAGCATCACGATCCAGACGTAAAGGCTTGAGAGCCTCGCCCACAGGAGCGTCGAGATAATCACCGAAGCGATAATCAGCACCCCACCCATCGTCGGCGTGCCACGCTTCGCTATGTGTGCCTGCGGCCCTTCTTCACGAATCTGCTGGCCGACGTTCCAGTTTTTGAGCAACTGAATGACGCGCCCGCCGAAGACGAGCGAGATGAGCAGCGCCGTGATCGAAGCGTAAGCCGTGCGAAAGGTGACGTACTGAAAAACATTCAGCGCCTTGACGAGATAAGACCCGCCACCCTCGTAGCGGTTGTAGAGCCATTCGTAGAAGATGTAGTAGATCATCGCCGGTAAAGCAGAATCCAGAATCCAGAATCCAGAATCCAGAAGAACAGAAGAACAGAATCTGTCGAAGTGGTCTCCGCCTTAGCATTCTGAATTCTGGAATCTGGATTCTGGATTCTGCTCTTCATTCTCTCTCGTCTGCTCCAAGCACAGGGAAACGTTCGCGCAAGCGGCTGACGACTTTATCCGTTTGCACACCGCGTGAGCCTTTGACTAAGACCAGATCGCCTTCGCGTATTTCATTGACGATTGCGGCGGCGGCTTGCTCCGAAGTCTCGAAGAAGCGTGTCGCGTCGTTACTCATTCCGGCCTCGCGCGCACCTTCGATGATCTCTTGAGCCAGCCCGCGCACGCCCCACAACACATCAATTCCGGCGCGCGCGATTTCCGCTCCCGCCTCGCGGTGCATCCGCGCCTCTTCATTCCCCAACTCAAGCATCTCGCCTGCGATGACGATTCGACGCTTAGCGTGCGCGCCGCTTTCGGCAATCGTCTGCACGATGCTCAGGAGCGAGCGCGGATTCGAATTGTAGGAATCATCCACGACCGTGAACCCGGCGGCGAAGTCAATCACCTCGCCGCGCATCTTTGCTGGGGTGACACTTTTGAGCGCACGCGCGATCTCTTCAGGCTTAATCTCGAAACACGTTGCGACTGCCGCAGCGGAGAGCGCATTCATCAGATTATGACGACCGGGCATCGGCAACTCAGCATCCGCCTCGCCAAGCGGCGTCTTTAATCGAAAGCGACTCCGCCCGAAACGTCTGGTGTCAATATTCGTCGCCATCACGTCCGACGTGTTTTCGATTCCAAAAGTAATCACAGGCCCATCGTGTTTCGCGCGCATCGCAATCACGAACTTATCATCAGCGTTCAGCACCGCCGTGCCCTCCGGCTTCATGCCTTCGATCAACTCGGCTTTCGCGGCGGCGATGTTTTCAATCGTGCCCAGATGCTCAAGGTGCACGGGCGCGACCAGCAATTCGACGCCGACATCGGGCGGCGTGATCTTGCAGAGTCGCTCGATCTCGTGCGTCGGCGACGACATGCCCATCTCCAAAACGGCGATGTCGAACTCGTCGGGCGTGCGCCCCTGTGTCACCATCTGCAAGACGGCGAGCGGCAGACCCAGCCCGTTATTGTAGTTGCGCTCGCTCTTGAGAACGCGCCGTCCCGCAGCGCGCAGCAAATGAGCCGTCAACTCTTTAGCCGTCGTCTTGCCCGCGCTCCCAGTGATCCCGACAACTGGCCGCGCCCATCCTTCATAAACTTTGTGCGCCAGCGTTTGCAGCGCGGCGATGGCATCTTCGACGAGCAACAGCCGGTCGCTCATCGCTTGCAACTCCGCATCATCCCGCACACGATCAGCGCGCGCGACAGCCGCGATGGCGCCGCTCTTGAACGCTTGCGGAATAAATCGGTGCGCGTCTGCGAACGTGCCGTTGAAACCGGCGCGTGCGTAATCTTCCTGCGACAGCGCGAAGAAGAGTTCGCCCGCGCCGGTCGTCCGCGAGTCAATCGAGAATCCAACTATTTCATTGTCAAACAACTCTGCGCTTAACGCTGTGGCGTTAGCGCCCATCAAATCCGCTGCCCTTCGTATCTTCACGCCGCTTGAACCTCTTTAACGCACAAGAATTCTGACCCAAACATTATCTTGCGCGTAGCCTCAGGCGGCGGTCAACCTCTGGCGTAAACTGGCGTGACGGATGCGGCAGCGACCCATCCATCTCTTCAAAAACCTCTTCGGAATCCACGAAATTCTCTTCATTGGAGACAAGAGGCAGAAGCTCATGAGCAGCAAGCACCGCTTCATCCTGCGTCAATCTCAGTGTCTTCTGCGCCGCGCGTGTTTGCCGCAAGCGTTGACGGCAGGCATTGATTCTGCCCCTCGTTTCGTTGCGCGCGTGCTCAACTCTCTTGCTCTCTCGACTCGTCATGGCGAATTTGCGACCGAACTAAATCTTAATTGTGAATTTTGAGTTTTGAATTACGGCTTTCAACTCAAAACTCAAAACTGAAAACTCAAAACTATTTCCCGCTTCTCCCGAAATCAATGTGAACGATCTGTCCCATCTCCACTTCCGCGCCCGCTTGCGGATTCTGCCGCAGAGCGCGTCCTTCGCCCTGCGCTTCAAGCTGCAAACCAAGTTGCGCGCAGACGCGCGCCGCATCGCGCACGCTGCGCCCACGCAAGTCCGGCAGCAGGATGGCGCGCTTCGTCGCCGCCGTGTAAACGACCTGCGTCATCTCCGCTCTGTCATCGCGCACGACCTGCGGCAACGTCGCATCACGTTGCGCTCTGATTCGTTCCTGCTCCGCACGCAAGCGTGCGAGATATTCCGGGTTGAGCAGCGACTGCGCGAGGAGTCCGGGCGCGGGCGAAGATTTCAATTCAGCGTCCGGCTCGACATTCAATCCGGGCAGAATCTGCTCCGCAATCTCGTTGAAGACCGGCGCGGCCACTGTGCCGCCGTGATATGAACCGGCAGGCTCGTCAATCACAACGATGATGACGACCGCCGGATTTTCAACCGGAGCGAAGCCGACGAACGAGCCGATGAACTTCGTCTTCGAGTAAGTCTTCGTCTTCGGATCAATCTTCTGCGCGGTGCCCGTCTTGCCCGCAGCCGTGTAGCCATCAAGCTGCGCTTTCTTGGCCGTGCCGTTGATCGTCACCTCTTCGAGCATGTGGCGCATGGTTTTTGCCGTCTCCGCAGTCACGACCCTGTGCTGTTCAGGCTGTGCGCTGTACACAACGGAGCCGTCAGCCGCGCGTATCTCGTGCACCAGATGCGGCGCGATGCGCACGCCGTCGTTGGCAAGCGTCGCGTAAGCTGCCGCCATCTGCACCGGCGTCACGCCGACTTCCTGTCCCATCGCAATAGAACCAATCGAGGACGGCTGCCATTTCTTCACATCGCGGAGAAGCCCACTCGTTTCGCCCGGCAACTCGACGCCTGTCTTGCAACCGAAACCGTAGCGCGTCATAAAGTCGAACATCGAAGCGTCGCCGACGCGCAGGCCGAGTTTGATAGCCGCCACGTTGCTCGATTGCGCCAGGGCTTCCGTCAGCGTGAGCGTTCCGAAAGGATGATGGTCGTGGATCAGTCGGCCTGCGACCGTGATCGAACCCATCTGGCAATCAATCTTATCGGTCGGTTTCGCCAGTCCTCTTTCGATAGCCGCCGAGTAAGCGACGACCTTGAAGGTCGAGCCGGGTTCGTAGATATTTTGCAGCGCCTGATTGACGCGCGCCTGCTCTGAAGCCGCGCGCGGATCGTTCGGATCAAACGAGGGCACGTTGGCGAGCGCCAGGATTTCACCCGTGCGTGGATCGAGCACGACGGCTGTGCCGGATTTGGCGTGCGTTTGTTCGACAGCAGAAACGAGCGCCTGCTCTGTCTTGTACTGCACGAAGCTATCAATCGTCAGCACGACCGTTTCGCCCGGACGCGACTGCGCTTCAAAGCTGCTGTAAGGGTGTCCGTGCGCGTCCGTCTCAACTAAAACCTTGCCGGCCTCGCCGTGTATCTGCTCGTTGTAAAATCGCTCGACGCCCGCCAATCCAACTTCGTCAAGCCCGACGAAACCGAGCACGTGCGCTGCGAGCGCGCCGTTCGGATACTGTCGCTTCGGCTCTTTGAGCGAGTAAAGGCCTTCGATATTGAGCGCGCGAATCTTCTCCGCGTGATCTGCATCGAGCTTGCGCGCAATCCACACAAACTTTCGATTCGCCGCTTGAGCTTCCTTCAAATGCGCGGCGAGCGCGGCGGCGTCCATCTCAACGAGCGGCGCGAGTTGCCTGGCGGCCTCTTCGACGTTGCTGATTTTGTTGGGAATGGCCCAGAACGATTCAGTATCAACGCTGCGCGCCAACTCATTGCCGTGTCTGTCTAAAACAAGACCGCGAACGGGAGTGGTTTCAACCGTGTCCTGCTGTTGCGCGCGCGCGCGTGTCAGCAACCAGGTGTGATCAGAAGTTTGCAGATAGACGAGCCTGACGCCGATCACGACCATCCAGACGCCAAGAAAGCACGCCACACCGAGAGCGCGTGTGCGCGATTTGTCCGGGCGAGCTTTTGATGAAGCGGCAAAGCGTGCGCGCATATCTATGGTTTATCTTCTTTCCGATTCGCGGAGGTTTCGGTTGTCAACCTCTTCGCGTTTGTTAGAGAGAGTTCAAAATGATTGCCATTAGTGCCGCGAGGGGAACGCGCAGCAGGGGCTTGCCGATCTTTAGCACTCGCAAAACTTCAGTGACTGAGCGAGGCTGACGGGCTGACGAATGCCGGACTGACATGCGTCCGCGTCTTTTCAAAATTCCGCGCCGAGTCAATCTGCGCGGGCTGGACGGGCTGCATTCCGATCTCGCGCGCCGCCGCGCCCAGATGCTCTGGCGTCGTGATCCGCTCGCGCTCCAACATCAAGCGGCGCTGTTCCTCTTCAAGCTGTGCCTGTTCGCGGCGCAGTGTTTCACTTTTGTAACCGTACTGCACCGCAGCGAAATGCTGCCCCGCCGCATAAACGAAACCGCCTGCGAGAACAAGACCGCACGCAAGCAACAGCCCCAGACGTAAAAGAGCGTGCACATCTCGCTCACGATGCACCGGATAGTTTTTCTGATTCGAGGGTACTCTTCTCATCTAAGGATCAGGCCTCTTGCTGTCGAGAGCATTAAAACGAAAGGGGCTTGGGTTTCAAACAGCGCCGACGGCGGCGGCTTAACTTTCAAAGTTTGCGGCAGGCACGCAACTTGGCGCTGCGTGCACGCGGATTTTCAATCACTTCTTCCTCACCCGGCACAACTGGACGGCGCGTCAAGATTTCAACCGCGCGCCGCGCACCGCACGAACAGACCGGCGCGCGCGGGCTGCACTCGCACTGCCCAGACAGCCGACGCAGCGTCCGCTTTATGATTCGATCTTCGAGCGAGTGAAAGCTGATCGCCACGAAGCGTCCGTCCGGTTGTAAAAGATCAATCGCCGTTTCGACGAATTCACTTAACCCTTCAAGCTCATGGTTGACGGCGATGCGTAGAGCTTGAAACGTGCGGGTTGCCGGATGAACTTTATCTCTCTTACGAGAGCCGACCGCACGTGCGACCAAATTCGCCAACTGCTTCGTCGTCTCGATTGGCTCTCCTCGCTCGCGCCTTTCAATGATCCATCTGGCGATGCGGCGTGAGCGGCGCTCCTCGCCATACTCAAAAATAATCCCCGCGATCTCTTCTTCTGAAAGATGCGCCAGCAATTCTGCGGCGGTCGCTTCGTCGCCACTCGCGTTCATTCGCATATCGAGCGGCGCGTCGTGCCGAAAACTAAAGCCTCTCTGCACGCTATCAAGTTGAAGCGACGAGACACCTAAATCAACCAGCACCCCGCGCACGTCCTGCTCATTCGCTTCTTCGACCACTCGCGCGATCTCTCGAAAGTTCGCGTGGACTCCACGAAAGCGCAAACCAAAACGTGCCAGGCGTTTCATCGCCAGATCGAGCGCCTCACGGTCGCGGTCAATGCCGATCACACGCGAGTCAGTTGCTGCTTCGAGAATCGCCTCGCTGTGTCCGCCCAAGCCCAGCGTGCCGTCAACGAACAGCCCGCCGTGCTGAACTTCTAACAGTTCGGTTGTCTCTCGGAGCAGCACGGGGCGATGGGGCGCGCTCATGCCCCCCATAAGCGCAGCCATCACCACCGCCCCGTGATCTTGTTCAAAGAACTATCGAAAAGTGATGAGTGATGAGTGATGAGTGATGAGTAACAATCAGTCGCTATCAACTCATCACTCATCGCTCATTACCCATTACTGCTTTTCAAATTCCGAGCCGTGCAATCGCCGCTTCATCTTCCTCTGTGTACGGATCAGAAAGAAGGCGCTGTTGAAATCTCTCCAACTCCCAAACTTCCAGGTACGTCAAGTAGCCAAGCACCGCCACGTCGCCGAGAACGCTCGCACTTTTGCGTAAGAGCGGGTGAACCAGCACACGGCCCTGCGCGTCAATGCTCGCTTGCTGACCGTAATAGTTAGTTCTATCAAGGAACTTGCGCCGTGCCGGGTCCATAGAAGGTAGAAGTGCCAGCCGTTGTTCAATGGCTTCCCATTCCGGCAAAGGGTAAATCCGCACGCTCTCACCCGTCAGGCTCGTGACATAGACATCCCCTCCATGCTTCTCTTCCACAAGGCGGCGGAACGGAGTCGGTATTTTCAACCGCCCTTTGGAATCAATCCGCGCTGTGTAATTTCCTCGCAGCATAGAGTTTCGGCGGACTGGTTGAGCCGATGGGTGCTTAAACCTTTAAGTAAAACTTTAATCATCGAACACAAGATACTCAAAGAAGCCCACTTCTGACCACTTTTCTCCACCCGTCGCGCATAGTACGCCCCTCAATAAACGCTGTCAAGAAGAAAAAATCCTGTTGGTCAGAGATTTTTTAAGCACGATATGGTGTATCAACGATTCTCTATCTCTCTGACGAGTGGTTTTCTTGCGCGGAGCAATTCATCTTTAAGCATCTGTGATCGTGACCTTGTCGTGCTTCATCGTAGCCAAGCATCGTCCCGTCATGTATAGTGCGAAGCCATGCCATTCAATAATGACTCCAGGCAACGGGCAGACTAATCTTGGATATTTGGGGACTTCTCGGTTTCGGGACGCTGGCGGCGCTCGCCAACCTCATTGGCGGACTGATGCTCGTCTCATCGGGCGTGCACCGCTTCAATGAGCGTCTTCTTAAATATCTCGTTGCGCTCGGAGCGGGCTTCATGCTGGCGGCGATTTTTATAGAGATCGTCCCGGAGACGGTCGGCATCTGGACGGACGGGCGCACCGGCAAAGCGGCTGCCGGGGCCGTACTTGGCGCGATGACTTTGCTGCTGGCGGGCTATCTCTTAATCCAACTTTTCGAGCACACGATTGCGCCGCACTTTCACTTCGGCGAGGAGACGCACCCCGAATCTGTTTTACGTCCTTCGGCTGCATACACGGCTATCGGTGGTCTTCTGATTCATACTTTCTTCGACGGAGTTTCCATTGCCACCGCATTTCTGGTCAACACTAAAGTAGGGCTGCTGGTGTTCATAGCGATTCTGCTGCACAAAGTCCCGGAAGGCTTCACTGTCGCTTCAATCATGCTGGCTTCCGGTCGCTCGGCGCGCAAAGCCCGGATTGCATCGCTCGCAATTGGCGCGGCGACGATTGCCGGGGTGATCGGCGTCGTCTTGCTCAGCAATCGAATCAGCTCGGCAGTCGCTTATGCGTTGCCATTCTCGGCTGGCGTCACGCTCTACGTTGCGGCCAGCGATTTGATCCCGGAGGTTAATCATACAGAGGAGAAGAATCCGCTTGTCTCCGTTGTCGTCTTCGGCGGCGTCGCGCTCTTTTATCTCTTGCATCGTTTGATTGAAGGATGAAGGGATTATTGCACTGGACAAATATAGCAAAGGCAACCGCGTGCGCTTGATTGGAACTAACAGGTTCGAGAGAGCGTTTTACAGACTTGGGCCGCAATGTTTTGCTGTTTGACGGGCGACGACTTTTCTCAGCGAATTGAATTTGACTCATGTTTGTGAGTTGGTATGATTGCGTTATTGAATAGCCACTATTACAGATTCGTTCGGCTCGTGGTGTTTCTGTTTTCTTGTTTGCTTGCAGGCAGTTTGTCTGTTAGTGGACAGGTCACGCAGTCGCCGATTCCGCAGCCCAGTCCGCGCACACCTGTCGTTGATTACGCCAATGTTCTTGACCCTGCAACTAAGGAACGTCTGAATAATATTCTGGAGAACCTGAGTGAGAACAAGACGGCCAACGCGGAGTTTGCGGTCGTCACGGTTAAGACGACGGGCGATCAGGACATCTTCGATTTTTCGCTGGCGGTGATGCGCGGCTGGGGAATAGGTTCGAGTGATAAGGGCGGACTACTCTTGCTCGTGGCGGTTGACGATCATAAGTATTTCACGCAAGTCAGCCGACATCTTGAAGGCGACTTGCCGGATGGCCTTGTCGGACAGATACAGCGCGAGAAGCTCGTGCCGCAATTCAAGCAGGGCAACTACAGCAAAGGCATCTCTGACACTGTGGAGGCATACGTCGCAACGCTCGCAGAGAAGCGCGGCTTCAGTGTTGCAGGGATAGATCAGAGACAGGCATACACCGACTCCGCTCCCGCAGCGGGCACGCAGTCGTCTCGCAGTTTCCCGAAGAGCACTATTATTATCATTATCATCGTCGTCATCTTTCTTCTCTTTTCGAGTCGGCGCGGCGGTGGTGGTGGCGGCGGATGTCTGAGCTTCCTTTTACTCAATTCTCTTTTCAATAGTGGCAGAGGAGGATGGGGATCAAGCGGCTGGGGCGGCGGCGGCTTTGGCGGCGGTGGCGGTGGCGGCGGCGGATGGGGCGGTTTTAGTGGAGGCGGTGGAGATGCTGGCGGCGGCGGTGCGGGTGGAAGTTGGTAGTGATTAGGCTATGCCTTGCGCGATGAATTAGAATCAGCGCATTGATTCAGCGTTCATAGTTTGGCGGAGATATAATGGTTAATCGAACAGTTCAGAGTGCGCTCAATCATCTGGTCGAAGATTTGCACGCGACGCATGGTGATAACCTCGCTTCAGTCGTCCTCTACGGCTCGGCTGCGGCGGGCGATCACATCGAGTTGCGTTCCGATTACAACCTGCTCATCGTGTTGAATCGAATTACTCCGGCAGATTTACGCCTTGCTCAAGCGCCGATGCGCGAGTGGCAACGATTAGGCCACACACTGCCCATCTATTTCACAGTCGAAGAATTGAATGATGCGGCGGATGTCTTCCCGATAGAGTTTTATCAAATGGAGCGCGCGCGCAATGTGCTGTACGGCAGAGACCCTTTCGAGTTCGTCAAACTCACGAACGAGAATCTGCGGCATCAAACGGAGTATGAGTTGAGGGTCAAGTTAATTCAACTTCGACGCCTCTACATTCCGGCGTCCGTCTCAGCCGAAAAGTTGGCGGCCTTGATGAGCGATAGCCTGGCGAGCTTTGCCGCGCTGTTTCGTCCCGTGTTGATGCTGCATGGCATAGAGTCGCCTGTTGGCAAACTAGATTGCGTGCGTGCAACAGTCAAATTACTTAAACTAGATGGCGAGCCTTTTGAACATATTTTCGCGTTACGCGCAAGTGAAGAAGACCTGGCTCTGACGGATGTGGAAGCCAACGATCTTTTCGCAGCTTATATGGCGCAGATCGAGCGCGTGATTGAGGTAGTTGATAGTTTGGAGCAGAGAGCGTGAACATGTGTCTGGTTCAAGTCGTATTATCAAACATGATTCATCGAATTGTAAGGAGACCAGAAATGAATAAGAGAAGAATGTTGCTGGTGGCTCTCGTAGGCTTGTTGTTGGTGAGTAGCGGGTGCGGCTACAACAAGCTTCAGAGCAAGCAACAGAACGTCAGAGCGAAGTGGGCTGACATTGAAAGCCAGTTACAACGCCGCATGGATTTGATTCCGAATCTTTTCGAAGCGGCTAAGGCGGCGGGCGTTCAGGAGCAACAAGTTTTCGGAGACATCGCCAAAGCACGAGATGGATTGCTAAATGCCACAAGGGCGCAACCGCAAGGTGATAACGGCGATAAGTCGCCCGAACAGAAACAGGCCGTCATTGATGCCAACAACAGCTTCGGCGGAACTCTCGGCAGATTGCTCTCCCTGACGGAGAACTATCCGCAACTGCGCTCAAGTGAAAGTTTCCAGAAGTTTCAGGACTCATTGGAAGGAACTGAAAACCGCATCAACACCGCGCGCAACGACTACAATGCAGCCGTGCAGGATTACAACTCGACGCGCGGCAGTTTCCCAACGATCATCGGTGCGAAGATTTACGGTTTCAAAGAGGAGCCTTATTTCAAGGCAGACCCAATGGCAACGCAAGTACCCAAGATTGACGCCAACACCGTGCGAGCGCCCGCTAAATAATCCGCGGCCACTGACACTTCAATTCAGTCGTCTGCGAGGCAGAGTCATAGCGCGACAGCAATTCACAAATTGTTGAATTGCTGTCGCGCTATTTCAGCTACTTTAACCACTGTTCAGTATTAGCGACTTTATCTATTCTGTTTTCCAAATCACTGAGGCTGTGCAGCGTGTCCGTGCCAGAGCATCCAAGATAGTGCGAGACAGACTTCGATCTTCCGTTGATCTGGATGGAAGTGATTGCTGTCGAGGCATCGGTTGAATAGCTGGGGCAATCTGATCCTTGCGTCGTGTACTTGCCATCCAACGAGAAATAGTTGAGGCGCTCGAATTCAGCAACCAAATCCCGCAACTGATCCTGGCTAATACTGCCCTGACCTTTGACTTCCTGCCTTGGAGAACTGGTGTCGTGACTAACAGAGAACTTAGTCCCCACAAGAGTAAATGTCCCGTCGCCCTTAATCGTTACCGTATAGGTTGGACACGTACCGTAACAAGGGCCTCTCGAAAGAGAGATGCTGGTGTCTTTATCGGCAATCAGTTTTGGCGGGGACGTATTGCGGCATCCGACGAGGGACAGTGCGAGGCAAATGGATAAGATGAGTTTTGCCGGAAGTCTCATTTTGTACTCCCTCTCACCGGATCATTCAAAATCCGCGCGTGCTGCACATCGCGCAATGGTCGCAGGGCTTGCCGCCCGGCTCAAGCTCGCACTTCTTCTCGCCCTCGAAGTAATCAACAAGCTCTGAGACAGTCGCTTCTTCAACACCGAATCTTTCCTGGCTCGGATGCGCCGCCGGAACGTAGATGCCGCTCAGCCAGGGTGAGCGCAAACCGCTTGATGTTGGCCTCGATTGTTGTGATTGTCGTTGACCGCTTCCCTGCTCACTGCTCTGCGCTCCGCGCTCCGCTTGAAAAGAATCATCACCTCTGCGCGTGACCTGCGATTCAATCTGCACGAGTCTGCGCTGTACCTCTTCAAGACTCGCGCGCATCGCCGCCAACTCCTCGCCGACACGATTTCCGCTCTCAACGCGCGATGACCCGGTATCATCAACGCTCTGGCCCTGCGACACGCGGCGCGCGATGCGTTCAGCGATCAAACGCACTTGATCCTGTTCTGAACTCATGGCGCATCCTCTTGGCGTTCGTCTGCGTGCAAATCAATCCGATCCACCACGCCAACAATCGCCGAATCAATCGCCGCGCCCGCTTCCTTCGTCGCCGCCGTTGACGCACCCCAGCCTTCCTGCACGATTAAGACGATATCGCCTTCGCCGGCGTCAACCGAATCGAGCGCGAGCAAAGTCATCCCGGTCTCTTCGCCTTCCGGCGTCATCTGCTGGCAGAGCATCACGCGCGCGTTCGCGTAGCGCGGGTTTTTCTGCGTCGCCACGATGTTTCCGACTACGCGCGCGAGAATCATCTGCGCCCTTTCTTGTTCGTCACGTGCGCCTCTGAATCAACGATCCCGACGATGGTGCAATCGGTCGGCGTGTCTTCGCGCTTGAAAGGAAAGCTCGCCTCTTTGCCTCTGCACCAGAAGACTAACTCGCCCGTGCCTGCACCAATTGCGTCCAACGCCACGAGAGGTTTTCCCTGCGGCTGAAGATTAGCGTCGAGCGATTGCACGATGAGCAGCTTGCGCCCTTCCAGCGAATCGTTCTTCACAGTCGCCACCACAGTTCCGATAACACGCGCTAATTGCATAAGAGTCTATCGAGTCTATCGAGTCTGTCGAGTCCAGCGAGTTGAAAACATCTCGCACTCGCTAGACTCGATAGACTCGATAGACCCTTTCAATCATTCATCACATCAACCGTATCAATCACCCCGACGATGGCGGCATCAACGGGCACGTCCTTCATGCCCTGCGCGAGACGCGCGCTTGAGCCAGCGACGACCAGCACGCGCTCGTGAAAACCCGCGCCGACCGTATCAACGGCGACGACATAACCGCTCGTGTCCGTCCCATCCAAATTGACGGGGCGAACGATGAGCAGCTTTTTCCCTAACAGTCGTTCGTCCTTCTGCGACGAGACAACCGTGCCGACGATGCGCGCGATAATCATAAGGCAGTGATGAGTGATGAGTGATAAGTGATGAGTAAAAGCTCTTTCCTATCACTCATCACTTATCACTTATCACCGCTCTTATCCGTTATTCCCGATAGGCAATGCTTCGTCAACGCTGCCGTGCGGGCGCGGGATGACGTGGACGCTGACGAGTTCGCCGACTCTGCGCGCCGCCGCCGCGCCAGCATCCGTCGCAGCCTTCACCGCCGCGACATCGCCGCGCACAATCGCCGTCACAAATCCTGCGCCGATCTTCTCGTAACCGATCAGCGTGACGTTCGCGGCCTTGACCATCGCGTCAGCCGCCTCGATCATCGCCACCAAGCCTTTTGTTTCAACCATGCCGAGTGCTTCTTGCATTCAATCTGCTCCTCTTGATTATTATGTGGAAAAATCATGCTACACGCGGAATTTGGTGTGGCTCTTTTAAGAGCCGTTTGCCCGCATCCGTCACGTAATAACGAGGCACAGAGTCCTCGCTGCTCGCCTCAGACCGAATCAGCCCATTCTCTTCAAGATGCTGCAAGACCTTGATGAGACGACCGCCGCCGTGCAGTTGCCGGACGCTCAGAGCGCGGTCAAGCTGATACCAACTCCAACGACCGTCATTCTCGTAGATGAGTTTAAGAATATCGGATTCCATCTCTCTTGACCTCATAAGGATAAAGCGGACGGGTCATACAACACTCCAACGCCTTCACGTAATTCATACTCTTCAAGAGCAGCCGTATGGGTATTGTTCCAGAGTTCATACATCTCTTCAATTCCCGAAGGCTGCCCAGTTGAATAGCCGAGCTTTTTATATCGCACGTACTCTCGCAACTCGTGCGCGTAGAAGTTGAGATCAGCTTGACCTGCTTTCAACTTTCCATCGGCGATGGCTCGCAGCCTGGAAATCATCCTTTGATTCGGCGCGTCATCACCGAAGCGAGCGACGTGCCTTTCAATGACGTTTATTCCGCGAGAGGTAATCTTTATTCTCTCAACCGTGAGTTTGCGTAAAGGGCCGCCAGCTTTTGTCGGATCAAACTCACGCCCGCTCGCTGTTCCGACAACCTTCACTCCTTCAGGCACGGGCAAAGCCTTTCAACTTAACGGCATTCCAATTGATTCAACTACCGCAGCCGTGCCGCCTGGCTCAACAACTCGACCAACTCCTCGCGCGTCAACGCAATCTTGCCAGCGCCATTAACCGATGCTTTCGCTTGATTGTCAACGACGTTACGCTCACCCGTCGGGCACGTCAACCGCGTTTCGTGCAAATAGCCGCACGCCTGACACCGCGCGTCCTCATTCAAGTAGCCTGCGGCCTCGCGCACGTTGATTAATTTCTCAATCGCATCAGCCGGAAGATTCTTCGAGCCTCCGAGCAGGCGTGAGAGAATCGCTATCCTGGCCGTGTGCTCAAGAGTTTCGAGACGATCAAACGCCTGCCAGATGTCAGCGCCGTAAGCGACCGCGCCGTGATTCGCCATCAGGAGCGCGTTGTGATGCTTGACGAGCGGGCGCATCGCTTCCGTCAACTCTGCGGTCGAAGGCGTGCCGTACTCCGCGAGCGGGACGCAGCCCAGAGTCAAAATCACTTCCGACAAAATCGGCTGATCAATCGCCAGCCCCGCGACGGCAAACGCAGTCCCGTGCGGCGGGTGCGCGTGGCAGACTGCTTTGACATCAGCGCGCTCCTGATAGATGAGCAGGTGCATCGCCAACTCGCTCGAAGCCTTGCGATCACTGAGCGGCCTGCCCTGCATGTCCGTGACGGCGAGCGAGTCTTCCGTCATGCGTCCCTTGCAGGTCATCGTCGGCGTCGCAACTATCCGCCCGTCGTCCAGACGCACGCTCACATTGCCGTCCGAAGAGACGACGTAACTGCGCTCGTACATCAACTGTCCGACGCGGACTATCTCGCGCCGCGCGGTCTGTTCATCCATTTGTACTTAACTTAAGTTCAGCAGCCTTATGATAGATCATTTCAAATCTTTAATCTGACTTGCTTGGCGGACTTTCAGGAATAGGATTTGTGTCCCATTTAACGATACCATCTTGCATAATCACAGTATGAGCATTAGGACCATAATATGGAGCATCAAGTGACCCGCGCGAATTACTAAACTCTGAATTAATAGTTACCCGAACAGAAACGGGCATTCCATTTATCGTTGCAGGAATGAATTTAATATTCTTAGCCATTTCGATTGCTGCTTCAGTGAGGCCATAGGGAAGGCTCGCAACGAATTTACCATTTAGGATAAAAGGTAAAGTTTTAGCTGGGTCTTTCGGATCAAGTGATGATTCGGTCACGCCGTAAGGAAGCATTAAGATGGGCTTAACCTCTGACACTTTACCATCTGCCCCAAGCACGGCTTCTAATCTCAGAGTAGCTACGAATTCCCAAGAAGAGCGCCGGATTGCATCAGGAATGACTATATCAGGAACATAATTGATTTTAACTGGGGCTTGCTTGTCTCTATCAGGATGCGGCCCCCAACCCGACCCGCTTCCGAAACCCATGCCTGTATATTTTGGAGCAACAACGTCAACCGAATGTGTGGATTTACTTAAAAGGCTTCCCAACATCAGGCCGACAATCAAAGTCAAAGCAAACGGTAAAAATCTTTTGAGCAAGCAAGTCATACTAAACCTCTCAAGCTGCTGGTTGATTGTCTTCTAACTCTTCGACACGCGCGCGCAGCTTGAATGAATCGTTGATCAAGGTTTTCAAATGACGGTTGAATTCTTTGAGCGCCACTTCAATCTCCGTCAAACGCTGCTGCACACCTTCCCAGATTGGCCGCGTCTCGCGCATCCGCGCATCAACTTTATCTTCTAAGGAGTTCAAACGACTCTCAAAAGTAGAGAAGCGATTCTCTAATGAAGTAAGGCGATTATCTAACGTGTCAAAGCGATTATTGAAATCCGTTCTCATCGCAGAGAGTTCCGCTAACACACGCTCTTCAAAAGAACGGTTGTCATGTAAATCTCTGGTTCTATCTTCGCTCATTGCAAATCCTCCGCGCTGAATTATAACTCGCGTTCGTCTCGCTGCGCTCTGCCTTTATCAGCACGTGGGCTGCGCGTGTTTGTACTCGTCGCGGACTGCGGAAGCGCGAGGAAGTAAGATAACGATTCGAGCGAAATCGTCAAGTCAACCGTCTTCAGCTTCACGCCGAGACGCGCACGCAAGCTCGCGGGCGCGAAGTTCAGAACAGCCTTGATGCCCGCCGCCATCAACTGATTCAAGACCTTCTGCGCCGCACGCGCGGGCACGGCGATCACGGCCACGTCAATCGCCTTCTCACGCACCACGCGCTCAATTCGTCTCGCATCGTGAACCATAATTTCCGCATGGCCGACGCGCCGCCCGATCTTCTCTTTGTCGTTATCGAAAAGCGCGACGACCTCGAAGTTCGATTGACGGAAGCCGTTGTAGTTGGCGAGCGCCGTTCCAAGATTTCCCGCACCGACGATGCCGACGCGATGCGCTGTGTCGAGTCCTAAGATTTTCGTAATGTGCTGGCGCAACTCCTCGACGTAGTAGCCGACGCCGCGCACGCCGAACTCGCCGAAGTACGCTAAATCTTTTCTGATCTGTGCCGAATTGAGATTGAACTGATCCGCCATCACGCGCGAAGAGACAGTCTTGATTCCGGCTGCCGCCAGCGTGTTCAGGCAGCGCAGATAAACGCTCAAGCGGCTGGTCGTCAGTTCTGAAATTTTCTCCGATTTCATTTCCGTAGAGCCTTTTCCTTGTCGTTCAGTATAACGCGAGCCGTGCCGATTGCGGAATGCGGATTGCGGATTGCGGATTTAAGAGAAACGATGGCTCGTCTTTTTCAATCCGCATTCCGCAATCCGAAATCCGCAATCGTCGGGCTTTGCCGAAGCCGCTGCAATCAACTACAATCCGACACGGAAAGAAAACGAAGGCGCTCCCGAAATTTCTGCTTCGGATAACTCTATTTCAACAGTTCAATGATCGCACATTTATCAGGCACTCTACTCGCTAAACAGGCAACTTCCGTCATCCTCGATGTTGGCGGCGTCGGCTACGAAGTGACGATTCCGCTCTCGACCTTTTACGATCTCGAAGACGCGGGCGCAAACGTCGCTTTACGCATTTACACGCACGTCCGCGAAGATGCTTTACAACTCTACGGCTTCAAAACTGCGCGCGAACGCGAACTATTTCTCAAGCTCATTACCGTGAGCGGCATCGGCCCCAAACTCGGCATCACGATGCTCTCCGGCATGAGCGCGGATGAAATCATCGCTTCGATTCGCACCAACAATCTAGCGCGTCTAACTTCCATTCCGGGCGTCGGGCGCAAGATCGCCGAGCGTCTCGTCATCGAGTTGCGCGACAAGATCGCGGCTCTTAGTTCGCCCGCGCTCGAAGAAGAGTTCGGCGCGAAGACCGGAGCGGTCACGCCCAGCACGGAAGACGCCATGCGCGACGATGCGCTCTCCGCGCTTCTCAATCTTGAGTATCCGAAAGCTGCCGCCGAGAAAGCTGTCACCGCCGCGATTCAAGAAGGCGACGGCACTTCAGTCGAAATCATTTTGCGGCGTGCGTTACGCCTGCTGGCTAAAGGATGAGCGACGAACTTCAAGCTGCGAACACACGCGATGCGACCGTAGTTGACGACGAGCAACAGTTCGAGTTGTCTCTGCGTCCGACGCGCCTTGCCGAGTACATCGGGCAACGCCGCGTGACAGACAACCTGCGCATCTTCATCAAGGCCGCGTTGCAGAGACGCGAGGCGCTCGATCATGTTCTGCTGACAGGCCCGCCGGGTCTCGGCAAGACCACGCTCGCCAACATCGTTGCCAACGAGATGAGCGCGGAGCTGCGCTCGACCGCCGGGCCTGTCATCGAAAAGGCTGGCGACCTCGCGGCACTGCTGACCAACTTGCAGGAAGGCGACGTGCTTTTCATAGACGAGATTCATCGTCTCAACCCCGCCATCGAAGAGGTACTCTATCCGGCGATGGAAGACTACAATCTTGACCTGATGATCGGTCAGGGCACGGCTGCGCGCTCGATTAAATTGGAACTGCCGAAGTTTACTCTGGTTGGTGCGACGACCCGCGCCGGACTCATCACCGCGCCCTTGCGCGGACGCTTCGGCATCGTCTTTCATCTGGACTTTTATCCGCACAAAGACCTCGAAGTGATCGTCAAACGCTCCGCAGACATTCTCAATGTGGAGATTGACGATGGCGGCGCGCACGAGATCGCGCGACGCGCACGCGGCACACCACGCATCGTCAATCGTCTCCTGCGCCGTGTGCGCGATTACGCGGAAGTTGATTACGACGGACGCATCACGCACGAAGTCGCGTCGGACGCGCTCAATCGAATGGAAGTTGACACTTACGGTCTCGACGAAGTTGATCGCAAGTTGCTTTTAACCATCATCGAAAAATTCGGCGGCGGGCCAGTTGGCTTGGGCACGATGTCCGCTTCGATTCACGAAGAGAAAGATTCCATCGAAGAGATCATCGAGCCGTACTTGATTCAGATTGGATTTTTGAATCGCACACCGCGCGGGCGCATGGCGACGCGCCTCGCTTACGAGCATTTCGGAATCAGTTTGCCGACGACGAACAGACCTAGCTTGTTCGACGCGGAACAGTAGATTTATCAGGCTATGAGATCAAAGCCTCGCACATTTTGTCTCCGCTCATTCGTTTCTCTCGCGCTCTTCTTCGCGTTCACGTCAACTCCTGCCTTATCACAGCTACAACGCGGGCGCGCGAAGACTTCATCTGCCGCACAGAATAAGGATATAGAACGCGCACGACGCGCGCAGGCCGTTGATTTGCTCATTGAGACGGCTGACAAAGCACGACTGTTCGACGATCTGTTCTACCGCGCGCGAATACAAATGCTCGCCGCCGATGCGCTCTGGCCTGACGACGAGCAACAGGCACGCGCTATCTTTCGTCGCGCTTGGGAAGCAGCCACCGCCTACGATAAAGCAGAACGAGAGCAGCAGGCGACCGACACGGGCGCGTTACCAAGTTCAATCGAACAGGTGACTGATGCACGCGACGAAGTTCTCAAGAAGGTTGCGGTGCGTGATGCGAAGCTGGCCGGAATTTTCCTGCATGATTTGTTGGACGAAAAAGATAACAAAGATAAAGCGGACGCGAACAAGAGCCAGCCCGCGCCTCGCACCGCATGGCACTACTTGAGTGCAAACGGCGCGTATCGCCTCGATCTCGCTTATCAAACATTGAATGACGGTCAGACGCGCAACGCCGTTCAAATCGCCGCCCCTCTCATCAACGAAGGCGTGAGCGTCGAGATGATTGAATTCATCCTGTCTCTACGCGAGCGCAGCGCCAACGACGCCGACGCGCTCTACTCGCAACTGCTCGAACGTGCCGCCGATCCGCAAACGGACGCTAACGCGGTGCTGCTTCTTTCCGCGCCCATCGTGTCGCCGGGCTTGCTCGTCGCCGCAGATGAATTCGGCTCACTGCAATTTCGCGCGCTACGCCTCGCAGCAAATCATGCGGCGCAACAATCAATCCCGGCTAATATGCAAGCAGCTTTCTTCAACCTGGCGGCGTCCGTCCTCTCGCGTCCCGCAGCATCGAGTAATGAGCAACTCGCCATACAGGATTTGATGGCGCAGTTCTACGCTATCGGGCGATTGCTTCCTTATTTTGAAAACTCATCCGCGCCGTATGCCATGTATGCTCCCGCTTTGCGCCTCCGTCAGAACGAACTCTCCAATCAGATCGAAGCGAATCACCGCGAGCAGGCATCCTCGCAGTTCAACACAAACAGTATGACTCAAACCGGCGCGACCGATCCGCTTCGACACTACAGTGAAGAACTCGCGCGCACGACAAACCCGGCGGAGCGTGAACGCATTGCAATCCAAATGGTCAAGATGGCGACGAGCTTCAAATCGTGGGATCGTGCTAAACGCGCTGCCGCCGAGCTTGAGAACGAGGACGTTCGGCGTGCCGCGCTCTCTTTCATACAGGTCAACCAGATCAAAGACCTCACGGACGCTTTCAAGGATGAGAAGGAGAACGACTACGAGGGCGTCGCAAAGTTTGTGCGCGAGGCTAACGTGCCGCCGTTCGCTAAGGCTTGGGGATTGGCACAGGTGGCCGTCATCGCGTCGCGCAAGCGTGGGCCGCAAGCGGCGCAGCATGTCACGCAGATTCTTAACGAAGCGGAGAGCTACGCTGCGCGCGTCGAACAGGGCACGCCCGAACGTGTCGCCGCCTATAGCTCAGTCCTGATGGCCGCCGCGCAACTTGATCCGCCGCGCGCGTGGACGCTGCTGCGTGAACTTGTCAGGTCAGCGAACTCCGTCGAAGATTTCACGGGCGACGACACAGGGATTGATCTGACGGGAGATGAGAATTCGACAGATGCGGGAGCATTGCATTTCAGTATTGGGGCTGATGTGTTTCGTTTGGAGATAATTTTTGCGACAATGGCTCATCTCGATTTTGACAAAGCTCTCGCGGAGGCTCGCGCTCTGGACGGCCATGTACCGCAAGCCTTCGCCATGATTGCGATTGCTAAAAGCAGGAGCCAGCAGGAAAAACAGAATTCAGAATCCAGAAGCCAGAAGCCAGAATGAGAAGGCGGAGACCGCTTTCACAGATTTTGTTTTTCTTTTCTTCTGGCTCCTGACTCCTGGCTTTTGCTTTTCATTCTGAATTCTGGATTCTGGATTCTGGATTCTGAATTCTGCATTACCAGTATGCGTCGGCAACCATCTTTTTCGCGTGAATCATTCGGCGTGCGCAACAAAGCGCCGTGGCTCAAGATGCTGGGCCATGCGTTTCACCAGTTTCACGAGAACGATCTTTTCACGTCGGCTGCCGCGATGAGCTACTTCGGTTTGCTGACGCTCTTTCCCGGACTCATCCTGCTGCTCACATTCGGCAAGCGTCTGACGGCTGGCTCGGACATGCTGAACGAGATGATGAATCACGTTGCGCAGGCTTATCCCGGCTCCGGTGAGTTTCTGAGCGCGACGGTTCGCTCGCTTCCTGACATCGGCATTGGCATCATTATCACGTGCATCGTCGTCGTCCTGTGGGCTGGCTCCTGGGTCTTCGCCGTGGTCGAACGCGCGATCAACCGCGCCTGGAACACGACGCCGCGAACCTTTCTGCACGGACGCGCGCTGACGCTCGGCATGATCGGCATCGCCGGACTGCTGTTGACAGCCTCCGTGCTTGCCACTTCGCTGCTGGTCACCATCCGGGAATTCGTCGGGCGGCTCTCTCCGCGCCAGCTTGAGCACTGGTCGTGGGTGGCTTCGCTCGGCAGTCTGTTCTGGCAGGTCGTCTTCATCCTCGCCAGCATAATTATCACAATCACTCTCCTGTCTCTTGTCTATCGCTTCATGCCGAACGCGCGTGTGCGACTGCGCGCGACTGTGCCCGGAGCGATCATCGCCGGTCTGGTCTGGGAAGCCGGGAAATACATTTTTGCGTGGAGTCTGCACTACTTTCACTACGATCAACTTTACGGCTCGGTCGGCGCAGTCGTCGCCATCCTGACCTGGGGCTACGTGTCGAGTCTGATTCTGCTCTTCGGAGCGCAACTGACGGCGGTCTTTCATCGTGAACATCCACCGGAACATATCAAAGCCTCAGCCGCCGACGCCGCCATCGCGCCGATGCCCTAGCAGTAGTCAGTAGTCAGTGGTCAGTGGTCAGTTGAAAAGCTGAACCGACTGACCACCGACCACTGACCACTGACCACTGACCAAATGTTTCTTGCTGATTTTGATTACGAATTGCCGGAAGAGTTGATCGCGCAGCATCCGTTGGAGGCGCGCGACGCGGCGCGAATGTTGGTGCTCGACCGCGCGGGACGAACGTGGCACGATAGTCGTTTCGCGGAACTCCCTTCATCTATCCAAGCGGGCGATTGTGTCGTCATCAACAATACGCGCGTTTTTCCGGCGCGGCTGGTGGGAAAACGCGAGCCATCAGGCGGGCGTGTCGAATTATTTTTAATACATGAGCGCGAGCCGCTTGTCTGGGAAGCTCTGGCGCGACCAGCGCGCAGGTTGCAACCGGGCGCGCAAATCTCTTTCGGCGATGGAAGATTGCGCGCTCAGGTGATTGAATTATTGGAAGACGGGCGGCGCGCAGTGCGCTTTGAATGCGCCGGTTCGTTTGAAGATGCGCTTGAAGAACTTGGACAGACGCCGTTGCCGCCGTACATCAAGCGCGTGAGCGAAAGTTTTGACGAAGACCGAGAGCGTTATCAAACTGTCTATGCGCGTGAGCGTGGCGCGATTGCCGCGCCGACTGCCGGACTACACTTCACGCCGCGTGTGATAAATGAATTGACAGCGTGCGGCGCGCATCTCATCGAAATTACGCTGCACGTCGGCTACGGCACATTCGAGCCTGTGCGTGTCGAGAATTTGAGCGCACACAGTGTTGCGCCTGAGCAATACGAAATCAGCGAGGCGGCAGCCCAAGCCATCAACGAAGCACGCGCTCGCGGGCAACGCATCATCGCTATTGGCACGACGACGACGCGCGCTTTAGAAGCTGCTGTGGACGATCAAGGACGGATCAGGGATGGAAGACGCATGGCGCAACTGACGATCACGCCGGGCTACAGGTTTCGTGTCGTTGACGCGCTGCTCACAAACTTTCACCTGCCGCGTTCCTCTCTCCTCGTCCTGGTCGCCGCCTTCGCCGGACGCGACCTCGCCCTTGCCGCCTACTCCCATGCGGTCAAAGCGCGCTATCGCTTTTACAGTTACGGCGATTGCATGTTAATAATTTAAGTGGTCAGTGGTCAGTGGTCAGTGGTCAGTTAAAACCTGAACCTGCTGACCACTGACCACCGACCACTGACCACTTTCTTATGGCTGTCCTGAAGAAAATTCGCTCGCGGTGGTGGTCGCAGACGGAGGAAGCGGCTGAGCCGGTCGCCGGATACGACGCGGCGGATGCGCTTTCGCTCGCTGAGGTACGCTACGATGTGCGGCCACTGACCGTCACGCAGCTTGACGAGTGCTGGCGTCTCGATCAGCGTTGCTTCGTTGATGGTGAAGCCTACAGCCGCGACACGTTTGAATATCTGTTGACCGCGCCGGAGTCCGTCTCTTATCGCGCGGTCACACCGGGTGGCGCGATGGTCGGCTTTATCATCGGTCTCGTCGAGCCTGACCACACCGGGCACATCACGACCGTCGGCGTCGCGCCCGAGCATCGTCGTCGGCGTGTCGCGCAGCGCTTGATGGACAAGGTCGAAGACGGTTTCAGACGCCGCGACGTGCGCATGGTGCGCCTCGAAGTCCGCTCGATCAACACAGGCGCGCAGCAACTCTACCGCACCCTCGGCTACATCGTCACACAACGACTGCCGCGTTACTATTCAAACGGCGGTGATGGATTGCTGATGGTTAAGTCGCTTGACTAGCAACAGAAGGAATCCAGCCTGATCGTTTCCCGTTCTACTTTTCCGCTTTAACTTTTACGCAGTTCCGTCAGCACTTGCTTGGCGACGGCCTTGAGCGTGTCAAACACGCCGACGCCTGTGGCGGCAACGGCTTCGATGACAGGTTCGCTCTTGCGCTGGAGTTCCGATGTGAGGTCCTGGACGGGCACGACGCTCGGGAGATCGCGTTTGTTGAGTTGCAGGACGTAAGGGATGTTCGCTAATTCGTAACCCTGCGATTGCAGATTCTCTTCAAGGTTGTAGAGCGATTCGATGTTGGCGTCCATGCGCTCCTCTTGCGAGTCCGCGACGAAGACCACGCCGTCCACACCTTTCAAAATCAGTTTGCGCGAGGCGTCGTAGAAAACCTGTCCCGGCACGGTGTAGAGATGAAAGCGCGTTTTGAAGCCGCGCACTGTGCCAAGTTCCAGCGGCATGAAGTCGAAGAAGAGCGTGCGGTCGGTTTCGGTCGCCAAGCTGATGAGCTTGCCTTTCGACTGCGGAGCTGTTGAATCGAAGATGTATTGCAGATTCGTCGTTTTGCCGCACAGGCCCGGGCCGTAGTAAACGATCTTGCAATTGATCTCTCGTGAAGCGTAGTTAATGAACGTCATAGTAAGTGAAAAGTGAAAAGTGAAAAGTGAAAAGTGAAAAGCTGTTCTAACTATTCACTTTTCACTATTCACTATTCACTAATTAAAAAGGCTGTCTATATCTTCATCCGTAATCTCGGCGAAGAGCGAGGTCTCGGTCATCGCTTTCGTGCTTGATTCGCGCACGACCTCATCTAAAATCGTCGCCAACTCGGTTGAAGCCTGCTTGACGCGGAGTTTGACCAGGCCGAGGCTCGAACGCTCGTCGAAAACGACGACCAGCAACATTCGTCCGATGACGGAAATGTGGATGCTCTCATGCTCGCCTTCGTGCGAGAGCGTGGGAAACTCTTTCTCGCCGATTAGTTGAGCCATCCCGGTGGTGGCGGCGACATTTCCGGCGGTGAGCGAGGCGAGGCTCGTCGTATCAAGATTGCCCACATCGCCATGCACGGCGATCTGTTGCCCATCTTTATCCACCAGAAAAGCTAAACGGGCTGAGGAGTCTAAACGCAGTTTCGCCAGCACAGCCTTGATCCGGTGGTACTGCTGCTCGCGCATTACTATGGGTGTGTCTGCCATCAATACAGCTTTCTTTTGAGATGGAAGCGGCGGGGCGGGAGGCCAGAGCGACGGCGACCCGAAACTCCTGGCCTGGAACTCAAATCAAAGATTCAAAAGGTTTTCGCGCGCCCGCACCTTCGCGCAGTGGTCGCTGGCAACGATGGGCACTACTAAGGCCACGACCTCAGTAAGAACTCTAACATGGCAGGTTAAGTGACTTCAAGTGTTTTTCTTTGTTGGCAATGACATCCCATAATTTAACCCTGACATCGCTTTGTGCCCGCTAAACCTTGCACTAGCGTTGATTTAGGAGGCAAGCTGTGTTAAGCTGCCCGCAGTTTTGGTGGTTGCTCCAGACAGGCAGTTAGAGCAGTCCTTTGGAAACCAGGTACTTCGCATGAGCGATCCTATCGTCAAGGGCGTGAAACGATCTCCCTCTCGCTCACTCTCGCGTCAAAATTCCCCGTCGTCTTCTGCAAAGAACCGTGCATTGGCGGGTAAAGGTGCACGTCCCAAACCGCTCGTCAAACGCTCGGCGGCGGAGAAAGCTCCTGCGCGTAAAGCCTCTAAATCGAATATGAAATCAGGTTCAACTGCTGCGGCTAAAAGCATTTCGGCTAAACGCAAAGTAAAGAAAGCGGCTCCTGCACGTAAGTCGCCTGTTCCGAAGCGCGCCATTACTAAAGTTAAAGCCAAAGTTAAAGCTCAAGCGCCTGCGCGCAAGTCGGTGCCACCAGCCAGAAAGCAGAAGAAGACTGTACAGGCTAAGGCAGTGAAGGCGAGCAAGGCAAAATCGAAACAATCTAAAAAGATTATTACACTTCCAACGCGCAGACCTGTCGCACCACCTCCTCCGCCACGCAAGCCGACGCAAGATGAAGCTGCGGCTCTACGCGCTTTCGAGCGCGCCCACAAGGAATTCGCGCGCGGTCGCTTTGCCGAGGCACGTTTGCAGTTTCGTGATTTGATCGGGAAGTACGCGAGTGTGTCCGAGGTGACTGCCCGCGCGCGCACTTACCTGGCAATCGCCGAATCGCGTCTGCGAACGGAAATCACGCTGCCGCGCGATGCCGATTCACTGTATGATCGCGGGGTAATTGAACTCAATCGTGGCGAGTACGTTGCGGCGCAGGAGATGTTCGAGCGCGCACTCAAACGCGAACCCCAGGCAGCACATATTCATTACGGACTCGCTGCCACGCGCTCTCGTTTAGGCTCAATTGAGACGGCGCTCCAATCTTTGCAGCGCGCCTTAGAGCTTCAACCAAACTTGCGCCTCCGCGCGCAGCACGACCTTGACCTCTCGCTGCTCAGAAATGATCCTGAGTTTGAGCGCATAGTCTTTGCTCCTCGTCTTTAATTCTCATCTCTTAGTCGGCAACTGCCTACAGTTTATTCCATTATCCAGCTTTGAAAGCCTCTTTCTTTCAGATATGATTTCAGTTGCGGCCAAAGTCTAGTCCGTTATCCTCGAAGGGAATCGAAGACTTGTCAGTTGCGGAAACGAATCACGGTCTGAAGCTCGTCGCCATCGGCGGCGGCACAGGTCTTTCAACTTTACTGGCTGGCCTCAAGCAACTCGTTGGGGCGAGCGATGGTGAAGGTGTCTGGCTCGAATCGCTTTCGGCCATCGTGACGGTTTCGGACGACGGCGGCAGTTCGGGTCGCCTGCGTGAAGAGTTGCAGATGCTTCCGCCCGGCGACATACGCAATTGCATGGTCGCGCTCTCTGAAGATTCCACTCTGCTCTCGCGTCTTTTTCGTTATCGCTTTCGCGGCTCAGGCGAACTCGGCGGCCACAGCTTCGGCAACCTTTTTCTCGCCGCGCTGACGGAGGTGACCGGGGACTTTGTTGAAGCAGTCCGGCTCTCTTCAGAAGTTCTGGCGAGTAAAGGCCGCATCTATCCGGCGACGATTAACGACGTGCGACTCGTCGCGGAGCTTGAAGACGGGACGGAGGTTTATGGCGAGACTCAGATTACTGCTTCGCGTGCGCCCATTCGCAGCTTGCGGCTTGAGCCTGAGCACTGTCTTCCCTTGCCCGAAGCACTCGCCGCCATTCGCGCGGCGGATGTCATCACCATCGGCCCCGGCTCGCTCTACACAAGCATCCTGCCGAACCTGCTGGTCGCACGTGTCGCTCATGCCATCGGCAACGCACGCGCCATCAAGATTTTCATCTGCAACCTGATGACGCAGCCCGGAGAGACGGACGGCTACACGGCTCGCCAGCATCTTGAGACCGTCAAAAAGTATGCGCCCGAAATCGCTTTCGATTATGTCATTCTCAATGATCGTCTCATCAGCGACGAGCAGGCCACGCTTTATGCTGCCGACGGCGCGCATCAAATCGGGATGCAGGATCACAAGTTTGAGGAGGCCTTTCGCGCGGAAACTGAAGTTGTCCGCGCAGACCTTCTGGACGATGGCGAAAAAGTCCGGCACAATCCTGATAAGCTGGCGCGCGTGGTTCTGGCCTGTTGCGAGCAGACGCGCGCTC
>JAVHWW010000101.1:0-16230 GCA_032159235.1 Acidobacteriota bacterium | reverse complement strand
TGACAACAGATTTTACAGGCAAACGGAGGAGGAAGAAAAGCAGATTCAGGAGTCAGCATCCAGAAGCCGGAATAATCGGGCGGCAACCCGCTGCAACAGATTCTATTTTTCTTTTCTGCTGACTCCTGAATTCTGGATTCTGAATTCTGCTGTTCCTTAACACAAACGTAATACCTGGTTCATACTATCTTCAGTGAACAAACCATGCATGATCTTCCGTCCGCAGTCTAAGAACGGATGTTCGTAGTATCTTTAGTTAGTCAAACTTCGCCGAAAGGAATCAATTTATGCTGCAACTCAAAATCTCCCGCGCGCTTCTGTTGTGCGCCCTCTGCGCCGGTCTATCGTTGACGATTCGAGCGCAGTCAACCACACGCCCGGTGGCAGCCGACGCTGCGGCTGCGACGAGCAACAAGACAACTGCCAGCGATGCGAACATCGAAGAGGTGCGCCGCGAGTTGCGCGAGCAACAGGAAGAGATTAAGCGGATGCGCGCCGTCGTCAACGAGCAATCGCAGGTCATTGATGCGCTTCGCCAGCGCGTCGAGCAGACCACGCAAGCAGGAGCGGCGCAGATGGTCAAGACCAGCGACATTCCTATCAGCGACACAACTGCGAGCGCAACCACTGACGCCACGCCACAGACGACGAAAGCGCAAGCGAACGACACGGACGCGCGTCTCTCTCGTGTCGAGCAGCAGGCGAAGAAGACCAGTGAAGCTCTCTCCAAACAACTCGGCTCGATTACTTTCAGCGGTGATCTGCGACTGCGCTACGAATCCTTCTACGGGCAGTTGAACGCGCTGGCGAACGGCAACAATCCGAATATTCTCGGCAACGAATTAACTCCGCGCAATCGCTTTCGTATCCGCGCGCGGCTTGCCATGCGCGGCGAGATTAACAAAGATTTCAGTTGGGGCATCCGCCTCGCCTCCGGCAGCTTCGCCGACACGATCTCGTCCAATCAGACGCTCACGGATTTCTATAACCGTAAGCCTTTCGGTCTGGATCAGGCATACCTCGCGTGGACGCCGCAACGCGCGCCGGGACTGCGCTTGCAGGGCGGCAAGTTTGAAGTGCCCTGGCTGCGCACGGAGATGACGATTGACAACGATCTACAGGTCGAAGGATTCAGCGAAGCCTATGCGCGCGACTCCAAAAAATCAATGCTCAAGAATCTGACCTTCGTCGCCTGGCAGCTTCCGTTTCTTGAGCGCAATTCAGGTTTCGTGCGGAATGCGAACGGCACGGTCAATCTGGATCAATCTGGCCGCGACGGGCGCGACCTCGCGCTGTACGGAGCGCAGTTGCGCGCGCGCCTCGAAGCCTCGCCCACAGTCGCGCTCACGCTCGCAGCCTCCGACCTCTACTTTTCGGGCACGCAGTTCATCTCGCCCGTTCAATTCTTCGGCAATCAGCTACAACTCCCCGTGACCTTCACGATTCCTGCAACGGCCACATCGCCGGCGCAGACCATCACGACGCAGGTTTCAATCCCGCGCAGTCTGCTCGTCGCAGGCGCGGGCAATGTGGGTATCGAGACGGCAACGAATAATGCCATCAACCGCGACGGCCATCTTGCTTCAGGCTTTAATTTAGTTGACCTCATCGGGCGTCTTGATCTCACGCACAACGCGCGCTTTCCCGTGGGATTGCTTTTTGATTTCGTCGTCAACACGCAGACGCATGATGTCTCTGTCGCGGGCCCCGGCGGCGCGACAATCTTTCTGCCGAATCACGAAAACAAAGGCTACTGGGCCGAGCTACAGGTTGGCAGAACGAAGGAGCGTGGCGATCTACAGTTCGGCTACACGTTCGTCCGCATTGAAAAGGATGCCGTGCTGACGCCCTTTAATTTCTCCGACCTCACGCAGCAATCGGACACGCGCGTGCATCGTCTGATTTTCAACTATACGGTTGATCCGCGCGTCGTCCTTTCCATGATCGGTTTTATCAATCAACGTCCGAACGGCTTGCTCGGCGTCTTCGGCAACACGCCTCCGGGATCGCTCAATCGCCCGACGACGCGCTTGCAGTTTGATACGACGTTTCGTTTTTAGAGTGACTCGCTGGTTGTTGATCGCAGGGTCGGCGAAAATCTTAACCAGTATTTAATGCGAGCTTAACCGTGTGGTAACAGTCGCAGGTTATTTTCAATCCACTCTTTACTGGTTATTCGAGCGGGGGTTGCTGGAAGGGAAAGACTTGGGCAGCCTGAAAAGCAGCCCCCGATTTTTAAGAGCGCTCCTGTCGTTCGGGTAAGTGAAATTGGAAGGGAATGACAGGCTCGGTTGTCTTGAAGAGTTTGAGGCTCGCACCCGTACTGAGTTCCCTCAACGATTGCCCGGCGCGTCTCTCCTGTTGCCTGACAGGTTCTCTGGCGCGGTCGCGGCCTCTAAATCCAAACCTTCCTCGGCTCTGAAGCAAGAAAGCCCGGCAGAATGCGGACCTGCCGGGCTTTCTATTAGTTTTGAATTTTAAGTTTTGAATTTTGAATTTCGGATAATGAGCTTCAAGATCAATCTTTCTAACTCAAAATTCAAAACTTAAAATTCATAATTCCTTTCGCCGCCGCATATTCCTTGACGCCTCACAAGACCGCTTGTTACACTTTCGTGAGAATTAAGCGAGACCCGGCGCTTTGGATATGCGTCGCAATTGACCCGGACGGGTTGCCAGACCCGCGCTTGCGGCGCAGTCTGATTTTTGTAATTCGATGGAGGTGATATGGTGGGCTTCAAAGTCGGCCAGAAAGTCGTTTACCCTAACCACGGAATCGGGACCATCGAGCAGATCGAGCAGAAGCAAATCGGCACGAATTCACTCCCTTTTTATACGCTTCGCCTGGCTGCTACCAATTCCCTGGTGCTTGTCCCCGTCGCCAACGCTTCTGAAGTTGGCCTCCGAACCCCGATCTCCAACGGCGAATGCGAGATGCTCTTGAAGAATCTCTCAGATGATTTCTCGTCCCCCGCTAATGATTGGAAAGATCGTTTCAAGGATTTCTCAGAGAAGATGCGCACCGGCGATATTTTCGAGGCCGCCGATGTGCTCAAGAACTTAACTTTTTTAAGCCATCTTAAGCCGCTCAGTTTTCGTGAGCAGCGAATGCTGGAGCGCGCACGCTATCTTGTAGTCTCCGAACTTGCAGCAGTCTGTCGGCAGCCTGAGTGCAACGTCGAACCGCGCGTCGAACAGGCCCTCGCCCGCGCCTGCTCCAAGCATGAACGCCGCCCCGCGCGCGCACGCGCCGCAGGTGCCGCCGCAGGACACTAACCAGGGACAACTCAAGAGCGGAATGCGGATTTCGGATTTCGGATTGTGGACTCTTTTCCCTTTCTCTTTCGGTCTGATGGTCTCTGTATGTCCGCGCGCCGTTTGCATGTTATAATTTCCCGCGTTTGAGACTCCTGTAAATTTTGTAGCACCGAAGCCCCGCCGTTTGACCGATGGACGAACCTGCGAGTTATTTCCTGACGCTCCTGCAAAACGAAAGTATGGCTCACGAGTCCGTCACGCTCGGCGGCGCGATTCTCAAACTCGGTGCCGTCTTGCTGCTGGTGATCGCCAACGGATTTTTCGTCAGTTCCGAATTTGCGCTCGTCTCCGTGCGTCGCCCGAAGCTCGAAGCGCGTGCGGCAGCCGGGAGTAAATCGGCGCGCGCCGCGCTGCGTCTGCTCGACCAGCCGACGATCTTCATCTCCGCCACACAACTGGGCATCACGCTCGCTTCACTGGCTCTCGGCTGGATTGGCGAACCGACAGTTGCCGCACTGCTGCTGCCCGTCGCGGCGCGCATCGCCACTGAAGGTTGGGCCGGTTACTTCGCGCACGGCGCAGCCGTCGTCATTGCATTTGCCGCGATCACTTACTTACACATCGTGCTCGGCGAGTTGATGCCGAAGATGATGGCACTCGACCGCGCTGAAAGCATCGCGCTCATCGCCGCGCGTCCGCTTGCGCTGTTCGCCAAAACTTTTCGCCCGTTGATCTGGATTTTCAACAAGACGGGAACTAATCTGGGACGACTCTTTGGCCTCAAATCCTCGCTTGAGCACGCGGCGGTTTACACCGAAACGGAGTTGCGGCAGTTAATTGACGTTTCGCGCGAGAGCGGTCATCTGCGCGCCGAAGAGCGCCGTTTGATCCATCGCGTCTTCGAGTTCTCCGACACGCTCGTTCGTGAGGCGATGGTTCCGCGCACGGCGATGGCGGCCATCTCCAACGATTGCTCGCTTGAAGAGATCGCCAAAGCATTTCGCAAACACGGCTACTCGCGCCTGCCCGTCTATCGTGAATCGCTCGACGACATGATCGGCTTCATCCACAGCAAGGATGTGATGCCTTTCCTCCTGCGCCCCGACAGCTTTCGTCTCGAACAGGTTTTGCAATCGCCCCTTTACGTCGTTGACACGGCGCGTCTCGAAGATGTCTTGAGACAGATGCAGAAGGCCAAAGCGCATTTCGGATTCGTGGTTGATGAGCATGGCGGCGTCGAAGGCATCATCACGCTCGAAGATTTACTCGAAGAGATCGTCGGCGACATCTCGGACGAACATGACGAAGAGGTCAACGAACAGATCAGGGAAGACAAAGACGGCTCTTATGTGCTCGACGGCGGGCTGGCCGTGCGCGACCTGAATCGTCGCCTGAAACTCTCACTGCCTGAGTCGGAAGCCTATACGACTATCGCCGGATTCCTGATGACAGCCGCCGGCCACGTCCTCCAACGTGGCGAAGCGATCAAACACGACGGACTGCTTTTCCACATCGAGCGCGTCGAACGCCGCCGCGTCATCCAGGTGCGGCTCGAAAAGACGGAAGAAACAGCAGAAGCGGAATCCGATGAAGCGAAGGTAGTAAATCGTCAATCGTAAATCGTGAATGGAGAAAAAGCAGTTCATCTATTCACCATTTACCATTCACGATTTACCAAATTCCCCTCCTCTTGTTAAAGTTACCCGCAGACATTTTCATAATTTACTATCAGGAGCAACTTTCACTCATGAGCTTGATTGAGCAGATCACGGCGCGCGAGATTCTGGATTCGCGCGGCAATCCGACTGTCGAAGCGGAAGTAACTTTAATCGGTGGCGAAACGGGGCGCGCGGCAGTGCCGAGCGGAGCGTCAACGGGCGAGCACGAAGCCGTCGAACTGCGCGATGGTGATCAGAAACGCTACGGAGGCCTGGGTGTTTTGAAGGCCGTCGAGAACATCAACGACGGAATCGCGCGCGAGCTTGAGGGACTGGACGCGCTCGATCAGGCGGAGATTGACGAAGCACTCATCGCGCTCGATGGAACAAAGACGAAATCAAAACTCGGCGCTAACGCCCTGCTCGCCGTCTCGCTCGCCACGGCGCGTGCCGCCGCGACCTATCTGGAGATTCCGCTCTATCGGTATTTGGGCGGCGCGAACGCGCGCACGCTGCCCGTGCCTCTGATGAATATCTTGAACGGCGGCGCGCACGCGGACAATAATGTTGACTTTCAGGAATTCATGGTCGTGCCCGTCGGAGCAACGGCGTTTCACGAAGCCTTGCGGATGGGCGCGGAGATTTTTCACGCGCTGAAAGCTGTGTTGAAGAAGAGAGGCTACGCGACGGGCGTCGGGGATGAAGGCGGCTTCGCTCCAAATTTGAAATCGAACGAAGAGGCTATTGAGACGATTCTCGAAGCGATCACGAAGGCAGGCTACAAGTCGGGACGCGATGTGATGCTGGCGCTCGATCCGGCGGCGAGTGAATTTTATGATGGCAAGGCTTACGTCTTCAAAAAATCCGACCAGCGCAAACTCTCAAGCGATGAGATGGTGGCTTACTGGAAGAGTTGGACGGAACAGTATCCGATTATCTCCATCGAAGACGGGATGGCCGAAAACGATTGGGACGGCTGGAAGACCATGACCGATGAGATGGGCAAGAGCGTTCAACTCGTCGGCGATGATCTCTTCGTGACGAACACCGAGTTTCTACAAAAAGGCATTGAGCTTGGTGTCGCCAATTCCATTCTCATCAAAGTCAATCAAATCGGCACGCTCACAGAAACGCTCGACTGCATCGAGTTGGCACGCACGCATGGCCGCACAGCCGTTATCTCTCATCGCTCCGGCGAAACGGAAGACACCTTCATCGCAGACCTCGCGGTTGCGACCAACGCCGGACAGATCAAAACCGGCTCTGCCTCGCGCACCGACCGCATCGCAAAGTACAACCAGCTTCTACGCATCGAAGAAGACCTGCGGACAGCCGCGCGTTATCCGGGTCGCGCCGCATTTTATCAAATCGAACAACAGCCGCGAGATTCGGGTGGCGGGCAGACGAAGAAGCGCGCGCGTGCTGCGAAGCACTGAAAGGAGATCGGGATGATTATCATCGGCACACGCTTCTTCACCTGGGGATCAACTCCATCTCCACAGCAGACGCGATGCGGAAACTGCGGCGCGGTGACGAATTTTATTATCAAGAAGGGAATGCGTTTCATCACGCTCTTCTTCTTCATCCCGGTCTGCCCGATTAGCGGTCTCAAACACATCGCGCAGTGCCCGAACTGCGGGACGCGCTATCAAGCTGCTTAATTCGAGACGAGGAGAAGAGACTTGACCAGCAAAAAAGGGCCGCTCGCGCTCATCATCATAGACGGTTGGGGCTACACGCCGACGCGCGAGGGCAATGCCATCGCACTCGCATCAACGCCTTTCTACGATGAGCTTTCAGAAAAATATCCGCGCACGCTTCTCGAAGCCTCCGGCACGCGCGTCGGGCTTCCGGCGGGCGTGATGGGCAATTCCGAAGTCGGACACTTGAATATGGGTTCGGGTCGCGTCATTCGCATGGACGTGTCGCGCATAGACCACGAGATTGAGACGGGCGAGTTCTTCCAAAATGATGTGCTCGTCAAAGCGATGGACAACGCGAAGGAGAAGGGAACTGCGCTGCATCTGATGGGACTCATCTCCGACGGACAGGTTCACTCATCGCAGGAACACGCTTACGCGCTGCTACGCATGGCTAAACAGCGCGGCCTTCAGCGCGTCTATATTCATTGCTTCTTAGACGGGCGCGACACGCCGCCCGCGTCTGCTTACGGCTACGTCGAAGCCTTGCAGGTCAAGTGCGCGGAGATCGGCTGCGGGCGCATCGCAACCCTCATCGGTCGCTACTACGCGATGGACAGAGACAAACGCTGGGAGCGAACCGAACGCGCCTACAACCTTCTCGTCAACGCGGAAGGCGAGCGTGTGATTGATCCGGTCGAGAGCGTCAAGCGTTCTTACGAGCGCGGCCTGACCGATGAGTTTGTCGAGCCTATCGTCATCGAGCGCGAGACGGGTGAGCCGGTCGCAATCATCGAAGAGAATGATGCCATCATCTTCTTCAACTTCCGCCCTGACCGTGCGCGACAACTCACACGCGCTCTGACCGAACCCGGCTTCGGCGGCTTCCCCACGCTGCACCGCCCCGCAGTCGCTTTCGTCTGTTTCACGCAGTACGACAAAACCTTCGGGCTGCCCATCGCCTTTGGTCCAACGGAACACCATAACGTGCTGGCCGAAGTCTTCGGTCAAGTATGTGTCCGCAACTATCGTCTCGCGGAGACGGAGAAGTATGCTCACGTCACATACTTTTTCAACGGCGGCGTGGAGAAGGAGTATCCATGCGAGCGTCGCCTGCTCGTCCCTTCGCCGAAGATTGCGACGTATGATCTAGAACCCGCGATGTCCGCCTTCAAAGTCACAGACAAAGTCCTGCGCGCGATTGACGAAAATGAGACGGATGTCTTCATCATCAACTTCGCCAACCCCGACATGGTCGGGCACACGGGCAAACTCGACAAGACCATCGAAGCCTGCCAGTACGTTGATACCTGTCTCGGTTGGATCACGAAAGGCATCCGGCAGAGGCGCGGCATCACACTCATCACCGCCGATCACGGTAACTGTGAACAGATGATTGACCTCCAGACAGGCCACCCGCACACCGCGCACACGACCAATCCCGTTCCATTTCATCTGATAGACGAAGCATCCATCGGACTGAAACTGCGCGATGGCGCAGCACTCGAAGACGTTGCGCCAACGATTCTAGGATTGCTTAAACTGGAAAAGCCTGATGAGATGACAGGGCGCGATTTGCGGTTGCAGATTTAGAATAGGATTCCATCATCCTAAAGGAGACTACAAAATGGCAAGCTATATTTGGAAACCTATAGAAGACTTACCAGAGAACTGGCGGGATTTAGCTTCAAGTGAACTGCAAAGTCTGGCTTCGATTTGGAAAGAGCAGTCGGTGCGGCTTCAGCAGGGAGATGCGATTAAGCGTTTTAATGAGCAACTTGGAAGAGAGTGGGCTATCGAAACTGGAATTATAGAGAATCTCTATACGATTGATCGGGGAATAACTCAGTTGCTGATTGAAAAGGGAATCGAAGCCAGTTTGATTCCTCATGGAACGACTGACAAACCAGCGGAGCAGATTGTCGCAATTTTGAGAGATCATGAAGAAGTTCTCGAAGGCCTATTCGATTTCGTTGCTCAAAGACGTACTCTCTCCAACTCGTATATTAAGCAATTACATCAGGCTTTAACCAGACATCAAGAAACAGTCGAAGCAATTAACGGGTTGGGACGAAAGGTAGAGGTACAGTTGCTGCGAGGAGAGTGGAAGGATCATCCTAATAATCCAACTAGGAGCAATGGGGATATACATGAGTATTGTCCACCGGAGCATGTGGCTTCAGAGATGGATCGCTTAATCGCCTTCCATGCAGAGCATCTTAATAAAGAGATACCGCCAGAGGTTGAAGCGGCATGGTTACATCACCGATTTACGCAGATACATCCATTTCAAGATGGTAATGGTCGCGTTGCTCGAGCTTTATCATCAATAGTCTTTTTACGAGAAAAATGGTTTCCACTGGTTATTCAAAGTGATTTACAGCGTGAAGAATATATTAGTGCTCTGGAAGAGGCTGATAGAGGTGACTTAAAACCCTTGGTTAACCTCTTTTCAAAAATACAAAAGAGAGCTTTCTTAAAAGCATTAAGTCTTTCAGAGTCTGTGCTACATGATTCTTCGCCTTTACTACAAGTGATTTCAAAGGCAACGGGTTTATTAAAGGCAAGAAAACGGCTCAACGTAGAGCAAATGCAATTAAAATCATTTGAGTTGTCGCATCGCTTAGAGGGAATTGCTAAAAGCGAACTGGAATTGATCGCCGCAACATTGCATAAAGAATTGCACTCACTGGATCAGAACTATTTTGCCAGCGCACAACGCAGCAACGAAACTAATGATTTCTGGTTCAAAAACCAGATTGTACAGATAGCTAAAGAACTAAACTATTACGCCGATACGAGGTCTTATAGTTCATGGGTGCGCCTGAAAATAAAAGAAGATCGTCAAGCTGAACTCGTCCTTTCGTATCACGCTTTGGGAGTAGAATTTTTCGGGATTATGGCAATATCAGCTTTTATTGAATATCGAGATAAAACTGAAGAGGCAGAGATCAGTGTAGATGGGCCGTATGTCCTTAGTGAAGATGTGTTCCAATTTTCATACAAAGAATCAGAACAAGAAGTGGTTGAGAGATTTAAGAAATGGTTGAAGCAAGTTCTTCTAATTGGTCTTGATATGTGGAGGAGACAACTTTAAGGTGGTATTCCAAAGAGATATTTTCAATGTTGTAACTTAGATAAGTTCCCAATGAATTTCGATCCGCGCAACATACTCGTCATAGACTTCGGCCAGCTTGGAGATGTGGTCTTGAGTCTGCCTGCGTTGCGCGCCATCCGTGAGAAGTTCGCGCAGGCGCGCATCACTGTGGCGGTCGGCAAACCGGGCGCGCCCGTCGTTGATCTTTCGGGTTACAGTGATGCGACGATTGTCGTGGATCGCGTTGCGTTGCGCGATGGGTGGAAGGCGCTGTCAGTCTTTCGCATCATGCGCATCGTCAAAGAAGTTCGGCGCGCGCAGTTTGATTTCGTGATTGACCTGCATAGTCTTTCGGAGACGAACCTGCTCGGCTTTCTCTCCGGCGCTCCGAAGAGACTTTACGCACGCCGACCGGGACGCTCGCTCGACCTTCTCGCCAACTTTCATCCGAAGCCCCCCATCGAGGACTACCGTCCGACGAAGCACGCGATTGATCGTTATCTGGATGTGATTATCCCGCTCGGCATCAAAGACGCGCCGCGCATCCCGCGCTTGAAGACGCGCGCCGAAGACGATGCGGCCATCGAGCAGATGCTGAAGAAAGAGAAGGCCAACATGAATGCGCCGCTCGTCGGATTGTTTCCCGGCGCAGGACATCCAGACAGGCGCTGGCCGCTCGCGCGCTTTGTGGAGTTGGCAGAGCGCTTGGTGCGTAACGACGGCGTGCGCGTCATTCTCTTCGCCGGGCCGGAAGAGCGCGAGATGGTCAAGGAGATGCGTGCCGTTTTCACGCGCACGACGATCATCTTTGACCGTCTCACCATTCCGCAGTTGGCTGCCGCGCTCGCACGTCTTTCGGTCTTCGTCTCCAACGACACAGGCCCGATGCACATCGCCACAGCCGTCGGTACATCGGTCGTCGCGCTGCTTGATCGCCCGACCCCCAACAGTTTTGTCCCCATTGAAGAACGTCACCGCGTCATCTACAGTCGAAGAATCTTCGAGATGACGACAGATGAAGTTTACGAAGCGACGCGCGAGTTGCTTGCGGCTGGCCGCACGTCCGCGCTCTTCGTCAGTTAATTGATCGCTTGAAATTTTCAACGCTCTCCCGTTCAAATAAGATGGCAAACAAAATTCATCTCAAGCCACGCGCCGTTATCATCAGTGCCTGCGCTGCCCTCTTGGTCATTTTTTCATTCGCAGCCTTCAGATCGTTCTCTGAGTTGCGAGGACAGGCTGCTGCTCCTCCTGCGCGAGAAGTAAATAAAGAGTCGAGCAAGTCGGAGGCGAAGCCGTCAACTGCGCTCAGTGTCTCCAATACCTCTTCCGCTCTCGAACTCGGCCATAACATCGCCCGCGCGATTGACGAGAGCGAATTCGCCAGAGCGCGCTGGGGCATCTTCGTCATGAGCCTGCGCGATGGGCGTGTGCTTTACGCGCGCGATGCGGACAAGACATTCGCTCCGGCATCCAACATGAAAGTTTATACGACCGCAGTGGCGCTAGACGCGCTCGGCGCGGACTATCGCTGGCGCACTTCCATTTATGCGGAAGCCGAGCCTGACAAGACGGGTACGATTGCGGGCGACCTGACGCTCTACGGACGCGGCGCGCCGGACTTCTCTTCAGGCGCAGAGAAGGGTGAAGCAAAGACTTCGCTCGACCAACTCGCAGACGAACTCTACAAGCGCGGCGTCCGCAAGGTGCGCGGCGACATCATCGGCGACGAGAGCTACTTTCGCGGCGATCCTCTCGGCGACGGCTGGTTGTGGGACGATGTGCAATGGTACTTCGGCGCGGAAGTGAGCGCGCTCACCATCAACGGCAACGAGATTGATGTCGCGGTCACGCCTTCGGGTAAGCCCGGCGAAACTGCGAGCATCAAGCTCAAGCCTGAGACCTCTTACATTCAGATTAAGAATGACGCGAACACTATTGAGCGCGGCGCGCCGTCCTCTATCGGCATCACGCGCGGCCTCTCCGATAACGAGGTGCGTGTCTGGGGCGATTTCCCTTCAGGTGGCAGCAGCATCAATGCGCGGCTCTCCGTTCATCAACCTGCGCTCTGGGCTGCGACGCTCTTTCGTGAGGCGCTGCGTGCGCGCGGCATCAACGTCGAAGGTAAGACACGCGCGGTTGATGCGCGCGATAATCGAAAGGACGCGAAGGTTGACCCGGAGCACACCGTCGAGTTGGCGTCCGTGACGAGCAAGACACTCGGAGAAGTTGTTCACTCGGCGAATAAAGAGAGCATCAATCTCTACGCCGAACTAATCCTGCGCACGCTCGGCAAAGAACGCGGCGCGACCGCTCCCGCAAAAGACCCGAAGAAGATGCGAACGCGCGGAGACGACGAGGCTGGCCTTGCCGTCGTCCGTCAGTGGCTCGAAAAGCACGACATCGCAACCGACGCCTTTGCCTTGCACGATGGCTCAGGGCTTTCGCGTCTCGACCTGGTGACGCCGGAAGCAACGGCACGCCTTCTCGCCGCAATAACTCAAACTCACGCCGCCCAAGTCTTCCGCGATTCGCTTCCCGTCGCCGGACGCGACGGCACGCTCAAGTCTCGCCTGCGCTCAAGCGCGATGGGTCGCGTCGTGGCTAAGACGGGAACGCTCACTTACATCAACTCGCTCTCCGGTTATGTCACGACCGACGACGATGAGACGCTGGCCTTTTCCATCATCTGCAACGACGACACCACCGCCGAATCAAGCGTCAAAGTCATTGACGCCATCGCCACTCTGCTCGCCTCTTACCGCGAATCAGGCCGATAAAATAAGGGTTTTACTGAATTCATCGCCCTTTGTTTGGCGATATTTATTATAGACAAACAAAGTTTATCGCTGTAAGATATATTTGCTGCAAGCTGATAGTAGGGTTGCGGCAGCCGATTTTTCCATTCTCATCGAGAAGTTCGCGCCCGTTAAGTTGGTCGGAGCTTGTGCCCCTTTGTCCTCTTGCCGCCAAGTCTTTGAATCACTCGCAACGATAATTTTCAGGAGTTAAGTCCATGAAGAGACGAATAAACCCGGCCACACTTTCCACTCTGCTCACCATCGCTTTCTGTCTGCCTGTTTTAGCGCAGGCAAATAATTCTCTCCTGAATGGAAAGCATCGCGTCGCGCTTCGCTCAGTTTTCATCACGGATACGGATCGAGAGCGCGACGGGCTAATGGGGCCTGTGCGCCGCGTCAAGACCGAAATGGTGAAGCTCTCGAATCGAGGCGGCAAGATAGTTGAAGGGCAGCGCGTCGTGCTTGAGGCGGTCGCTTACGACATCAAAGGCGTCAAGACGGAGAACGCTTACTATCCTGTGCCCGGCGAAGCTCTGACCGGCAAGGAAGTTTACAAGTACGATGACAAAGGCAACATCGTCGAGATGACGTTGCTCAACACGGACGGCACGCTGCTCAGCAAAGAGACCTACGCTTACGAGTTTGATGCCTTCGGCAACTGGACTAAGATGACAGCCTCTATCGCCGTCATCGAAGGCGGCAAGATCAGTTACGAGCCGACGGAAGTTACCTACCGCACAATCAGCTACTACCTGGACGAAGCGACTCTCGCCCGGATGAGTCAGCCCACTACTACAGTGCCTGCTGCCAACGTCGCAGCGCCCGCAGCATCACCGTCCAACTCTCCTAATGTTGCCGTCTCAAATCCCGCGTCGAATCCATCACCATCACCAACCGTCTCAGCGAGCAAACTCGCAGCGCCATTGCCGAGCGGCGCTTCGCTCGTCAAAGCGAACATGGGAACTCCGAGCAACGCATTCAGCTTGCCGGGCAATGTTTCGAGCGACAGCGCAGGTGTGAAAGTGGATGGCGAGCCGCCGCCACCCGAAGCCGCCAAGCGCGCGCCGAAGCCTCTACTCAAACCTGTCTCCGGCGGCGTGCTCAACGGAAAGGCTGTCAGCTTGCCGAAGCCCGTCTATCCTCTGTCGGCTAAGAACGCTCGCGCTGCGGGCCTGGTGACTGTCGAGGTCGTGATAGATGAAACGGGCAAGGTCATTTCGGCTAAAGCTGTGGGCGGTAACACCCTTCTCAGGCAGGCTGCGGTGCAGGCCGCACAAGGCGCTCGCTTCTCTCCGACGCTTCTCTCAGGCCAGCCCGTGAAAATCTCCGGCCAGATTAATTACAACTTCTCGCTTCAATAAAAGTCTGGAGTCTGGAGTCCGCTGTCAATAGCAGATTTCTTTTCAGCCTTTGACTCCAGACTCCAGACTCCAGATTCACGACTCCTCTGTACAAAGGAAGAAAAGATGGCACTGACTGGACAATTGAGTGATCTCTCGCTGGCGGAACTGATCGAGTTTTTCTGCAATCAACGCAAGACTGGCCGCTTGAAGGTCGCCTTTGAGCGCACGCCCGGCTACTTCTACTTCGAGCGCGGCGATCTGGTGGACGCCAAGATCGGCTCGCTCAACGGTGTCGAAGCCATCTACTACGCGCTGACCTTAGCCAACGCCTCTTTCAAATTCAGCCCCGCGGTTGAACCGCCGCGCCGCACGATTCATCAGCCCTGGACGCAAGTCACACTTGAGGGTCTGCGCCGGCTTGATGAAGGCATCAAGCCGAAAATGCCGGTTGCTAAAGTTGACTCCTCTCACGTAGAAGACCCTGACGGTGAGGACGAAAGCGCGGCAGAGATCGAAGATAAGAGCGACTCCGCATTGCCTCTCTCGTTAATGGTGAACAATGCCGCGAGCGGCGGGCGCAGCAAGATGATTGTCGCCGCCGTTGTGCTGGCGGTCGTCGCGTTGGTCGCAGTCATCGGCATTCCGGCGGGCTGGTATAGTAAAGGTCAATCGCCCGCGCCCGCTCAGACAGTCGCACCCGAAGCGCAGACATCAAATGCGGAGAGCAACAACGCCGAATCAGCACAGCCGGAATCCTCAACGTCTGATCCGAACATCGCAGACGCCGCGCCGTCCAACGACGCCAACGCCGCGCTTGCACTCAAGCGAGCGCGTGAAGCGAAAGAGCGCGCACGATTAGCCGAAGCCAATGCTGCTGCCAAACAAGCCCCGTCATCCAGTTCACCCGTTGCGCCCGCGAGTGCCGATGCCGCTAAGAAACCGGATGCACCCAAGTCCGGCCCAAAGATGGTATCGGTTCAAGTGACCTATGACGAAGCTGGCCGCGTCACGCAGACTTCGGGCGGCGACGGCACAGCCCAACGCATCGCACGCCAGAAGCGTTTCCCCGCAGGCAAGGCCGGAACGACGACTGTCACGATCCCGATAAACTAAGACAGGGTTAAAAGGTTAAATGGGGAAAGGGGTAAAAGGAGAGGCCAGAAGCCTTCAACCTTTTACCCCTTTCCCCATTTAACCTTTCCCCTCTTCCTCTTTAACCTTCCTTTATTCCGATTAGTCCGAGCATCACGAGCAGCGCGCGTTTGAGTCCGGTCTCGCGCCCGCGTGGGTCGTACCATTCGTCGAGCGTGTGCGAGTTGCCGGACGCGCCGCCCGTGCCGAGCGTAATGGCGGGGATGCCGAGCGAGATGGCGATGTTGGAGTCGGTTGAGGAGCGGTCGAGGCGTGGACGATGACCGAAGTACCGCGTGGCTTCTTCCGCGAGCCGCACGATGGACGCGCTCGGCGGAGTCTCGCCACTCGGACGGTCGCCGATGAGTTTCAGTTGAGCTTCAAGCGGCGGAGCGCCTGCACGTCGCGCACTGTTTTCGTCATCAACAGCTTCGCGCACGGCGCGACGAAAGAAGGCGGCGATGCGTTGCAACTCGTCTGCGGATTCGGAGCGCAGATCAACATCCATCACAGCTTCGCGCGGGATGACATTGACGCTCGCGCCGCCTTCGATGCGTCCGACGTTGAATGTCGTGCGTGGATTAGTTGGCGCAGGATATGAAGCGAGGCGTGCGATGGCGCGTCCCAGCGCGTGCACAGGATTGGCCGCGCCGAAGTCGCCCCACGAATGCCCGCCCGTGCCTCGCAAGCGCACACGATAACGGCGCGAACCCAACGCCGCGTGCGTGATGCGCTCAATGCCCGGCCCGTCGAAGCTGATGAAAGCATCAATGCGCCCGGCCCATTCGCCTTCTGTCAAAAGATAACGCGCGCCGCGCAAATTACCTTCGCCTTCCTCGCCGACCGTGCCGACGAAGAGCAGTGAGCCTTCGGTCTCAATTGAATATTCTTCGAGAGCCTGCAAGATAGCGATGAGCGCGACCAGCCCGCAGCCGTCGTCCGCGATGCCCGGCGCAAGCAACTTGTTCTGCTCGCGTCGAACTGTGAAATCCGTGCCCGCCGGAAAGACCGTGTCGAGATGCGCGCTGACAACCAGGAGCGGCGCAAGCTCTCGACCGCGACGCAATCCTACACAGTTGCCTTCATTATCAACATGCGCTTCACTCAAACCATGACGGCGAAACTTCTCGCACAAGTACGTCGCGCGTCTCTCTTCACCGAACGGCGGCGCAGGTATCGAACAGATCGCTATCTGCTCTTCTGTAATTTCAGCCGCGCGCGTCTCAAAGAACTCGAAAGCCTCACGCACCTGCGGCGAGACGAGAAGCTCTCTGAAGATTTGTTCCGGCGCGAGCGCGGCAG
>JAVHWW010000114.1:0-3194 GCA_032159235.1 Acidobacteriota bacterium | reverse complement strand
CCTGCCCGATGCCCAGGAACTGGCCGCGGTCACCCTCCAGAAGATCGAGCGGGGCACCGGGTCGCTTAACGCGGCCGCCGCGCTCACCACCGTCGCCCTGGACGCAGGCGGCGGCGACAACATCACCGCCGTCGTCATCCCCATCACCGTGAGGAGCCCGTTATGACTGACCCGTCGGAATTCACCGTCGACGTCGACCAGAACAGCTACCTACCCACAGGCGGTTCGCAGGTCGACGCGATCGTCACGGTGACGATGACCGGGGCGGCAACCGGAGGCGCCACCGCACCCGCATCGACCGGTCACGGCCTCGAGATGATCATCGTTGACTGCTCCACATCGATGCTTGGGGAGAAGATGATGTCGGCGCGGCGCGCCACCGCCGCGGCGATCGCAGAGCTGCGCGACGGGGTGTCCTTCATCGTGATCGCCGGCACCGACAGCGCCGAACCGCTCTACCCGCAGCTCGCGGGAACCGCCACCGCAGATGCCGGCACCCGCGCCGAGGCCACGGCGCGGGTGGCGCGGCTGGAGGCGAACGGCCGTACCGGGATCGGTGCCTGGCTGACCCTCGCCAGCCGGATCGCCGATGCGCACCCGGGCGGCGTCAAGCACGCCATCCTGCTCACCGACGGCCAGAACGGCGAGCACCCGAGCCAGTTCACCATCGCGCTCGACGCGAGCGTCGGCAAGTTCACCTGTGACTGCCGCGGAGTGGGCACCGACTGGAGGGTCGACGAGATGCGGGCAATATCATCCGCACTGCTGGGCACCGTGGACATCGTCGCGGACCCGTCGGACCTGGCCGCCGACTTCCGCGCGATCATGGGCGCGGCGATGGGCAAGAGCCTGGCCGACGTGGCGCTGCGGGTGTGGACACCGCGGGATGCGACCGTGCGGTTCGTCAAGCAGGTGGCACCGGCGGTGGCGGACCTCACTACTCGGCGCACCGAGTCCGGCACCCAGCGCGGTGACTACCCGCTCGGGTCCTGGGGAGCCGAGAGTCGCGATTACCACATCGCGATGCAGGTGACGCCCGGCAAGGTTGGCGACGAGATCCTTGCCGGCCGGGTGAGCCTGGTCCGGGCCGGCTCCCAGGAGGTGCTCGCGCAGGGCCTGGTCCGGGCGATCTGGACCGACGACACCGCACTGTCGACCCGGATCAGCCGCGGCGTCGCCCACTACACGGGGCAGGCCGAGCTGGCCGAGGCGATCCAGGACGGTCTGGCCGCGCGCAAGGCCGGCGACGAGCCCACCGCGACGGCCAGGTTGGGTCGTGCCGTCGCGCTCGCGGCGGCGTCGGGCAACGACGACACTGCCCAGCTGCTGGAACGGGTGGTCTATGTGATCGACGCGCCGTCCGGAACTGTCCGGCTGCGCGCCGGAGTAGCGGCAGTCGACGAGATGACCCTCGACACCCGGTCGACCAAGACGATCCGGGTCCGTGGCGGGTCCTGAGCAATGACCACCTGCCCGGCCGGGCACGACTCGGCCGCCACCGACTACTGCGACGTCTGCGGCGCACTGATGACCGGCGACGGCGCGGCCGCGGCCCCCTCGGTACCGACGGCGACCCCGGCGCAGCTCTGCCCGGACTGCGGGGTGCCTCGCGAGGGGCGGTTCTGCGAGGTCTGCGGCCACGATGCAGCCAAGCCGGTCGAGCCCATGCAGGCCGCTTCCGTCGCCGGAGCTGGCGAGTGGTCGGCGCTCGTGCGCGCCAACAGGTCCTGGTTCGAGGAGGTCCGAAAACGCAACGGCCCGGACGCCGCAACCCTGGAGTTCCCGCGGTACTGCCCAGAACGCCGATTCATCCTGTCCGGAACGCAGCTCGCGATCGGACGGCGCAGCCCGTCTCGGGGAATCGAGCCGGAGATCGACCTATCGGAACCACCAGTGGATCCCGGCGTGTCCGCGCGGCACGCGCTGCTGGTAGCCCGACCTGATGGCGGTTGGGAGCTGGTCGACCTCGACTCCACCAATGGCACCACGCTGGGCGACGCGACGGATCCGGTCGCGCCGAACACCGCGGTCGCGCTGGCCCACGGCGACCGCATCAATCTAGGCGCCTGGACGACGATCACCATCACGTTCTCGGCGACTCCGGACGCAGCGGCGACCGGTAGCGCTCAGTCGCGGTAGCGGGCGGGCGCCGGCTGCGGGACCGGGTTGAGCCTGCCGAGCCAAAACCGATCGCTCGCCGCGAGGCTGCCGTCGGACCGGGCGCGTTCCAGCACGGCGTTGACGAAGCGCACGAGGTCAGGCGTACCCGGGCTCATGCCAATCGCGTAGAGCGCGTGAGCCAGGGGCTGCCCGACGACCTTGGTCTGCGGATCCTGTGCCTCCAGCCCGGCGAGGATCACGTCGTCGCTGGAGACGGCCGCGACGCGCCCCCGCTGAAGCTCCACCATGCAGTCCGGGATGCCTGGCAACGTCACGACGTCGAGACCGGGCATTGCCCGTAGCACCGTCTCGGTGGTGGAACCGGACGACGTGCACACCCGCGCGCCGGTCAGGTTACCGATCTCGGTCACCTTGCTGTCTGTGGGCACGAGCACCCGCTGCGAGGCGGCCAGGTAGGCGGTGGAGAACTCGACCTTCCGCTGGCGCTCGCAGGTTACCGTGAAGTTGTTGACCACGAGGTCGACCTGACCCCGCTCGATCGCCCCCACCCGGTCAGCGATGTCGAGCACGACGAACTGCACCCGGTTGGGGTCACCGAAGATCGCCGCCGCGATCTGGCGCACGACGTCGATGTCTGAGCCCTCGAGGCCGCCAGTGATCGGGTTGCGGTAGCCGACGCGGTACTTGCCCTGGTCCACACCGGCGATCAGCCGTCCGCGCGCGGCGATCGTCGCCATGGTCGTGCCCTGCGGCATCATCCCCGGAGCGGGCACCGGGCCGGTCGGGCGCAGGCTGTCCTTGAGCTGCTCCGTGCACGGCGGCGCGGCAGCCGGCGGCGGCGCGGCACCGACGGCCGCGCCGCCGGGTGGGACCGCCGTGCCGCCTGCCGGGAGCAGCAAGCTGCCCAGGGCGAGTGCCGCGGCCACACCCAGGTAGCGGACCGGCCTGCCGACATTGACGTTCGTCATCGGTACTCCCCCACCCGCCGGCCGATCCCGGCAGTCACCAACCCGGCCGCGATCAGCGCCAGTACGGCCGGGCCTGTCGTCAAACCGGTCAGTGCCGCGTCCGCG
>JAVHWW010000099.1:0-20235 GCA_032159235.1 Acidobacteriota bacterium | reverse complement strand
ACGATGGGTGTTGCCATCGAAGTACCGCTCAGGTACATCAACTTCCGATTGTCATTGTCAACGATGCCCGAATCCAACTCAGGGTGTTGCGCGATGAGGAGATTAGTACCATTGGGATTGCTGGTAGTCTTGGGTATGTCAGATTCCGCATAGATCAACTTGTTGCCGGGAGCAGCCAGGTCAGGCTTGACCAGATTGTCGTAGTGCTTGACGCCGCTTGCATCCGTATAGAAGCTGCGCGTCGGGCCGCGCGAACTAAACGTCGTGATGCCATCATCGCTGCGTCCATCCGTCCCGTAGGTATTGACTGCGCCGACGGTGATAACTGAAGGCTCGTTGCCGGGCGAGTGAATTGCGCCGTAAATCTTATTGCCGTTCGCGTCTTTGCCGTTGTTTCCGGCAGCCGCCACGACCACGATGCCAGCATCAACCAGAGCGCGTGACGCACGGCAAACAGGATCGTTCTTGTAAGAGTCAACAGCAGGCGCGCCGAGACTCATATTGACGACGCGGATGCTGTACTTGTCTTTATTGAGGGGATTAGTAGAACTGACAGCCTTCGTCGGATCAACCGGACTGAGAATCCAGTTCAACGCGCTCAACAGGGCGGAAGTCGTTCCCACACCCTGCGAGTTCAGTACGCGCAGGTTGACGATGCTCACACCGGGCGCAATCCCCTCATAATAATTGCCATTCGTGGTGCTCACACCGGCAGCAGAAGAAGCGACGTGTGTGCCGTGACCGTAAGGGTCTTGGTTCGATATGTTTTCGGTCGTAAAGTCTTTGCTGAACTTGACGCGACCAACGAACGCCGCGTGCGCAGTGTCAACGCCGGAATCGAGGATGGCGATGCCGATGCCTGAGCCATTAAGCGTGGTGTTGACGGTGGTCAAAATCCCGCTGATGAGCGAGCTGCTCGGCTGATTCCGCACCTGATCCGTGCCTGTCGTCATCACCACATGGCCGTAGCTGAAAGATTCAAGCTTTCTGTTCGGCGAGAGATGATTCGTCAGGCCGCTCTTGGCGATCTCTTCAATAGCTTTCACGGGAACTTCAATGTTGAGCGCACCGACCTGAGCCATCCGCGCGTTGACTTCGACGCCATAACGCTTGAGCAACGAATTGAGTTCGCCACTGTTCACATCATCAGCTTGCAGGATGACGCCGACGCGATCCGTGTCGGACTTCGCGCTCTTCATCAAGTCGCGTAAATCCGCAGAGACCTTATCGCCGACGAAACCGTTGTCGTCCTGAGCGCCGTCTTCGCGCTTGGCCTTCTGCGCTGAACTCTCGCTCGTCTCTGTGGCGTTGAAGCTACTATCAAGACGAACTTGACGGAAGAGGCCATCGAGCTTGGCATCCGACGCGATGTAGTCTTTGTAAGCGCCGCCGTTGGTCGCACCCATCAAACGCAACTCGCCGCGCGCTGTCGCGCCTGCGAGCAGGTCTGAAACGGTTTGCGCTGCGCGCGTGCCGACAAAATGTTGCAACTCATTGATGAAGAGGATCGAACCTTTGCCCGCGCCTTTGACTTCAGACAAGACGGCGTTCAAGCGCCTCTCAAGCTCTGCCGTCGTCTTCACATCTTTGAGCAGTGCGTTGAGATTCAAACTGTAGAGCCTGACCTGACGCAGATTCTCCGGCACATCGCCTGAAGCGATCCGCGCGGCGAGACCTTCGACAACCTCTGTGGCGTTAGCATCGGATTCGCCGATCAGCACGGGGTTGTTCTGGTGGTTATTTGAGAGAACCTGTATGGCGCGGCTGATTTCTGCATCGTGGCCGCTCACGAGTTGGAGTTTGCCCTGACGCGCTAGTTGAGTCAGTTCGCGTGTGTATTGTGCGAGCGACGGATTCCTGGTCTGAGCCTTGGGGCTGTTGGTCTTGTCTTTCCCTGATTCCGCTTTGGCGTGGCTCATCGCCAGGGGGCCGGCAGAGAGGGACAATAGTAATGCGAAGAGCGTGACGGTCGCTACTATTGGAGAGCCTTTGAGTTTCTTCATATCAATCTCGAGGGATAACTAATCCGGTTATCTGTTGCTTTCAAGTCTCGCTCGCGCCGCACCTTCCGCGAGCGACTAACATTTAGCAATGGTTGTGCCGCGAGCAGACAGGGCACAAAAGGCCGTTTTTATTGAGCTTTTCTTGTTTTTCGGTTGGACGCGGACGGGTTGATTGATAGTGATCGGTCAGGGTGAGTGAAAGCTGTCAGTCATTCTGAAAGACAGAAGGCAGAAGGCACAAGGCAGAAGGCACAAGGCAGAAGGCAGCCAAAGCGAAAGCTCTGTGTCTTGGCTGCCTTCTGCTTTCTGCCTACTGCCTTCTGTTTTTCTAGTGCGAGGTGAGATGAGAGATGAGTTCGATGATGAGATAGCAGAGCGCCGCGATGAAGGCGGCAATGGGAATCGTTAGAATCCACGCCCAGACGATGCGACCGGCCACGCCCCACTTTACGGCTGAGAGCCTGCGGGTCGCTCCGACGCCGACGATGGCGCCAGTGATCGTATGTGTCGTGGAAACGGGAATGCCCGCGAGCGTTGCGCCGAACAGTGTGATGGCTCCAGCCGTCTCTGCACAAAAGCCGCCGACGGGTTTCAGCTTCGTGATCTTCGATCCCATCGTATGGACGATGCGCCAACCGCCGGTGAGAGTTCCCAAGCCCATCGCCGCATGAGCTGACAGCACAACCCACAATGGGATCGGAGGCAGTGTGTGATTCGGGCCAGATGCCATGAAACCTCCGGCGACGAGCACGGCGGTAATGATCCCCATCGTTTTCTGCGCGTCGTTACCACCATGCCCAAGCGAATAAGCGGCGGCTGAAAACAATTGCCCGCGCCTGAAAAACTTATCCACACCGCGCGGCGTCCAGCGACGGAAAATCCAATAGACGGCAACCATCAGGAAGAATCCGAGAGTCATGCCGAGGAGTGGTGAGAGGACAATGAAAACGATGGTCTTCGTCCAGACTGCCGGGTTCAAGAGTCCGCTGATACCTCCCAGCCCTTGCTGGCTTATGTAGGCGGCGATTCCCGCGCCGGCATAGCCACCGAGAATGGCGTGCGAACTTGAAGTCGGCAATCCCAGCCACCATGTAATCAGATTCCAGATGATCGCCCCAATCAGAGCGGCCAGCAGAACATAGAGCCGCATGTCCTGTGCAATGAGTTCTAAGTGCACGCCTTCACCAACGGCTTTGGCAACGCGCGTTCCCAGAATTGCGAAGGCTACGAAATTGAAGAATGCGGCCCAGATGACAGCCAGACCCGGCGAGAGCACACGAGTCGAGACCACTGTCGCAATCGAATTGGCCGCATCATGGAAACCGTTGATGTAGTCGAAGACGAGCGCGACGAAGATAATCAGAATGACGAAGCCTAAGGTGACGGTCATAAGACAGTGGTCAGTAGTCAGTGGTCAGTGGTCAGTTGTTGGCGAGTGGTTCTAACTGACCACTGACCACCGACCACTGACCACTTTTCTTCACGTGTGCTTGATAATGACGCTCTCGATAATGTTGGCGACGTTTTCGCAGCGATCAACGGTGGCTTCAAGTTTTTCGTAGATGTCTTTCCACTTGATGACATCGAGCGGAGCCGCTTGGCTGCGGAACAACTCGGCGATGGCCTTGTGGTAAATTTCATCGCCTTCATTTTCCAGACGGTGCAACTCGACGAGGCGCGGGCTGATGCCGTTGGGTTTACTGAGCATCGAAACGACTTCATGCAGTTGCACGGCCATGCGTTCGATCACGCCAGCGAAGTTGCGCGCGTGAGCGGTGCTTTCGTGAACGTCGTACATCACCATCGCGCGCGCCGCATCGTCAATCAAGTCCACGATGTCATCGAGCGCACCCGACAGCAGATAGATGTCTTCGCGGTCGAAGGGCGTGATGAAAGATTTGTTGAGGCGCGTCGAGATGGAATGCGTCAGATCGTCGCACTGATGCTCGATTGACTTGATGCGTTTGAGATGTTCGGCATAATCGCCGCCCTTCTCATTAAGCATCTCGACGAGCGCGTGGGCAGCGTCGTAGATGAAGGAAGTCATCTGCGAAAAGAAAGTGAAGTATTGCTCCTCTTTAGGAAGCAGGCTGAATCCCATCGAATGCTTTCGACTCCCAATCGGATTGAGTTGCAAGAGAGTAGGCAATATAGTCGAACCAGCGCCGGGTTGTCTATACGGAAACTGAATTTGATCTTAACGCGATGGAACGCGCTCTCGCGTCTTGTCGTTGCTTGCGGCTTCATCGTATGCTCCAACGCGATGTTTCGGGAAAGAGCGCTGGCGATCACGAGGAGCCGAACGCGAATATCTAATGACGGAGCAAAATCATTTCTCACAGGTCATTGACCTGCTCTTGATGGAAGCGGACGCGATTCGCGTGACGGCTTCGCGGCTCAAACCTGAGCACGTCGAGCGGGCAATCGAGCTGCTGAAGACTTGTCGCGGCAAAGTCGTGCTGGTCGGCGTCGGCAAGTCCGGCAACATCGCCGAGAAGATCGCGGCGACGATGACCAGCACGGGCACGGTCGCCGTCTATCTGCATCCGTCGGATGCGCTCCATGGCGGACTCGGCATCGTGACTTCAGAAGATGTCGTCGTCGCCTTGAGCAACAGTGGCGAGACGGATGAGATCGTGACGATGTTGCCTTACTTAAAGCATCGCCGCGTGCCGATCATTGCTCTCGTCGGCAACATCAACTCAACGCTGGCGCGCAGTGCGGATGTCATCCTCGATGCCTCCGTAGATCAGGAAGCCTGCCCGCTCAATTTAGCGCCGACGACGAGCACCACTGTTGCGCTTGCCATCGGTGACGCGCTGGCGATGACGTTGATGCAGGTCAAGGGACTGACCCCCGATGATTTCGCGCTCAATCACCCGGCGGGACAGATCGGAAAACGTCTGACACTGAAGGTCGCGGACTTGATGCACGGCGGCGCGGAGAACCCGACCATCAGAGAAGATGCCGCGTGGCTCGAAGTGATCGCGGCCATCACTCGTGGCGGACTCGGCGCGGTTAATGTCGTGGACGCCGCCGGGCATCTCAACGGCATCATCACGGACGGAGATTTACGCCGCGCGCTTCAAGAGATCAAACTCAGCGAGCTTGAGCATCTTCAAAGCGGCGCGATTATGACGCGCCATCCCGTCATCGCTGCTCCCAACATGCTGGCCTATGAAGCTCTGCGGTTAATGGAAGATCGCCCACGTCAAATTTCTGTCCTGCCGGTCGTGGATGATGAAAGATTCTGCGTCGGCCTGATTCGCGTGCACGACATCGTTCGCAGTGGCTTGTGAAGAAGGAGAAGAGAAGATCATGCTCAAGCGGCAGCTTGCAGTCGTCTGTAGTTTAATCATCGCGGCTGGCATCCTCGGACATCGTTTCAGCGCAACTGTCTATGCTCAATCGCAGGAAGCGACACGCGCGCGCGAAGTCGTGAGAGCGACTCCGGCGGAAGTGACCGTCACACTCAACGAGCAGTTCTTCAACTCTCTACTCGATGCCGTCTTCACGAGCTTAAAAGCTCCGACGTTTCCGCTGGCGCTTGCCGGCACCGATCAGAAAAAGAAGACAGCGAGTGGCGAATCATCGCAGGCTTCGTTAAAGTTGTCGTCACGCAGTCTGTCATATAAGAGCTTGACGACAGATACTTGCGAGAGCGTCGTGACGCTTGAACGCGAGACGAGCGGCGTGAGAACAGCCGTCCACTTCGAGAATGGCAGAGTGGTCGCGCCGCTTGCCTTCAAGGGCGCGTACAGCGTGGCGCTCATCGGCTGCGTCTATTTTCGCGGTTGGGCCGACACCGTTATCAATCTCAACTTCGACAGGCAGCGACAGGTCTTGAGCGCGCGTGTGACCATCGTTGATATTCACCTGAACAACATCCCATCGCTGGCGAGCGGCATGGTCATCCGTCTCGTGCAGAACTCGCTTGACAGTCGCATCAACCCGATTGAGATTTTGCAGGCCGTGCAGCTTTCAACACGCATCCCAATCGCAGGCTCAGGCGGAGCCTTGCGTATGCGCGCCACGGAAATCCGTCCCGAAGTCGTCGCGGGAGCTTTGAGCCTGCATATTTTTTATGAATTCGCGCCTGCGGAGTAAGGAGTTGACCCGTCAATGGATTCACTCGTCGAAACTTCTTCTGAGACTTCTGGCCTGACGCCGCAGGCGATGATTGAAACGCACCTTTCTCGCGCGCGCGAATTACAGAGAGCAGGTGACACGGCAGGTCTCAGAACTGAGTTGGAGGCAGCGTTTGAGCAGGCACAGGCCACACCATACGAGATAGAATTTCAAACGCGCATTCAACTCGCAACCGAATTGTCCGCAGCCTATCTGGAGATGGGCGAAGCGGACAAAGCGCGCGAGGTGCTTGATCTGGAAGCGGCCTTCGCGGAGAAGATTTTTCAGTTGGTGCAGGCGACCGGAACGCCTGAACAGAAGCGCGCAGCCGCAGGCGGGCGTGTGCAGATACGCGACCGTGCGCGCCAGGTGGCTTTGCTCGCAGCGGAAGCGCCGGAGATTTCCATCAAGCACTGGATCAGGGGCGAACCAGCCACACTCGCATCACTGCGCGGGCGCGTCGTGCTGCTCGAATTCTGGGCGACCTGGTGCAAACCATGCCAGGAGATGTTTCCGAAGCTCAGGCAACTTGACGAAGCGTACAGGGAGCGCGGACTGGAAATCATCGCGCTGACACGACACTACCTGGCTCAACGCGGCACGGCGGAATCAGAGGCCGAAGAACTAAAACTGATGCGCGGCACGATAGAGCCTCACGACATAGAGTTTCGCGTCGGCGTTGCAGAGGATGAGCGACTGCAAGAACTCTATGGTGCGACAGGGCTGCCGACGCTCGCCCTCATTGACCGCGCCGGAATCGTTCGCTACGCACATTTCGGCGGCGGGCCGGATGAAGGCTTCAAAAAACTGCTGGACGAGTGCATAAACGAGCGTGTATAGCTGCGCTCACCTTGCTTCGTCGTTGAGAAAGTGTTTCATGTTACCCCGTTGAAAAACTGATGTGGAAAGAGGGCTTCCATTACACCGAAGTAAGGAGAAAAATTTATGGCGATAGTGACTGATGCGAAGTCTGGGAAACCCGGCACAGCGCCAAAGACGTTGAGCGCGCGTCCCTACATCGGTCGCGCGATTCGCTTGTTGGGTGGCCACAAATTACTGACGGCGACCACCATGATCTTATCTCTATTGGTGACGCTCTTTCCCTTCATCGTCAGCATCGCCTTCTCTTCAATCTTCCAAATCCTCGGCCCGCTCGCAGGGGCAGGGCAGTCGAACACGAACAACATCTGGGAGCGAACAGCGTCGCTCTTCGGTAAAACGGACGTGAGTTCGCTGGGCAGTTTGAGATGGCTCGCCACGCCTTTGACGCTGAGGACGATTCTGATCGTCTGGACGTGCGCGCTCGTTCTCTCGCAGTTGCTGAGTTTCCTGCGCTCCTGGATTATGGCGCATCTGGAAGCGCGCCTGCTCAGAACTCTACAGCAGAGCCTTTACGATCATTTACAGTCGCTCTCGTTGGACTTCTTTATGGGCGGGCAGACGGGCGCGCTCATGCAGCGCATACTCTCGGAGACGACGGGCGTGCAGCGCCTGCTCACACAGGTTCTGCTCTATCCGTTGATAGATGTGCTCGTGATGATTGTCGTGCTCATCTATCTCTTGGCGCTCAGTTGGCAGATGACGCTCATCTCCTTCGCGCTCGCGCCGTTCGTGCTGCTGATGTTTCGCTACACGAGTAAGAAGCTGATGCAAGCGGCGAAGGGCATGGCGATGAGCGGACGCGAGCTTGGCGCGGAGATTGAACAGACCATCAGCGGCATCTCGGATATTCAGGTCTTCAACGCGCAAGCCAGACGGAGCGAGCGATTCAGTGTGGCCTCGAAGGAGTCTGCCAAAAACTCTGCGGCGATGATGAAGTGGATGGGCTTAAGCAATAGCGGCGCGCAAATCTTTATCGCCGCCACCACCGCGCTCGTTCTGATCGTCGGCATTATGTATTACCCGCGCCTCGGACTGACGCTGGCCGCCGTCATCGCCTTCGTGCAGATGACGCCGCAACTCTTCGGCGTCGTTCAGCGACTGATCGCCGCCTACACGCAGTATCAGTCGTTCGTGCCGAACGTCGTCGCCACTTACGAGTTGCTGGACACGAAGCCATCTGTGCAAGAGAAGCCGGGAGCGAAAAGTCTGGGCGAGATTCACGGCAACATCACCTTCGAGAATATTGTTTTCGGCTACACTCCGGCGCAGAAAATATTAAACGGCGTCTCGTTCGAGATTCGAGAGGGCGAGACAATCGCTTTCGTCGGCCCCATCGGCTGCGGCAAGTCAACGCTGATGAATCTGCTCCTGCGCTTTCTTGATCCTGAGAGCGGGCGGATCACGGTCGGAGGCGAAGAGATCGCGGGCGTGACGCTCTCCTCTTTAAGAGAGCAGGTCTCGAAGCTCTCGCAGTTTCCTTTCTTTCTCAAAGATACGATCCGCGAAAACATCCGGCTCGGTAAAGCGACGGCGACCGATGCGGAGATTGAAGAAGCGTGCCAACTCGCACACATCCATGATGTGATCGTAGATGCTAATCGCCTGCCGAATGGTTATGACACGGTGGTGGATGTGCAAGTCCCGTCGGGCGGGCAGAAACGTCTGATTGCGATGGCGAGATGTTTGATGCGTAAACCTGAAGTCCTGTTACTGGATGAGCCGACTGAGAACCTGGATGCGGATCAGCGCAATCGTCTGATTCAGGTCATACGCGAATATGCCCAACAGCCGGAGAACCGGCGAACCTGCATCGTCATCAGCCACGACATGAACTTCATCGCGTCGGTCGCAGACCGCATCCTCGTCATCAACAACGGGCGCATCGTTGACGAAGGCACACACGATGAACTCTTAAAGCGCGAAGGTCTCTACCGCACGCTTTACGAATTGAAGAATGTTGACCCGGCGCTCCTGCGCACACGTCCCAGCGAGAAAGGAGCGAGCGGGCCACCGCCGGGCGCGAAGATGAGGGGGATGCCGCCGCCGGGAATGATGACACAGATGTGAAACTAAAATGAGGGCGTGCGGTATGATACGGCATCTATCGTCTCATGCCTTAAATCCGACTCCTGCGCTTGCGGCATGTCAACAATCTCCCACGCCGTGCGTGTGCGCAGGAGTTTCGTCATCAAAGCGGCGTGCAGGATGTGGCCGCTCTTGTGCGCCGTGACGCGCCCCAGGATCGGCATTCCGAGTAGCGCGAGGTCGCCGATGATGTCCAGAATCTTGTGGCGCACAAACTCGTCCGCGAAGCGCAGGCTGGTCTCGTTCAGCATTCCGTCGGAGGTGAGAACGATAGCATTGTCTAATGAGCCGCCGCGAATCAGGTTGGCGCGGCGCAACGCTTCGATCTCTTCCGTAAACCCGAAGGTACGCGCCGCCGCGATCTCGCGTCCGAAAGCTCCGTTCGTGACGTTGACTCGATAATGTTGCACGCCGATCAAAGGATGACGAAAATCAATCAGGCAATCTATCTCGTAAGCATCGGCAGGCTCGATCTGGATGTAGCGGTCGCCCTGCTCGATTAAGACTTTCTCGCGCACGAGCAAGCTGCGCCGCGCCACCGGCTGCTCAACCACACCTGCGCGCTCGATCATCTCCGTGAAGGCTTCAGCCGAGCCGTCCATGATCGGAATTTCGAGATTGTCAACTTCGATAAAAGCGTTATCCACGCCGCCACCGCGCAATGCTGCGAGGAGATGCTCGACCGTCGAGAGCATGACGCCCGTTCGCATCAGCGTCGTCGCGTAAGAGCAATGCGCGACCGATTCGACGCTGGCGGGAATCTCGAAGCCGCCGAGGTCTGTGCGTCTGAAGACATAGCCGGTGTCGGGCGGCGCGGGCACGAGGCGAACTTGAACCGGAACCGCCGTGTGCAGCCCAATGCCGCTCGTCTCCGCGGGCGCGGCGAGTGTGGTTTGTTTGACCAAAAGTTGATCCGAACCTTTCATCGTCGTGAGCGCAAACGATCTCCTGCCTTGCTCATGAAATCGACAAAACTTCTGCAATGCCCGTGCCTGATAACTAGATGAGTTTTTATTAACCTTATCGCACTTGCCTCTTGATGCCTGTCGCACCAGAGCGACGCGCAAATAAAATAGTGCGGCGTGGACGCAACACTTAAAGACAGTGATAAGTGATAAGTGATGAGTGACGAGTGACGAGCGCAGACAGGTTTTAACTCATCACTCATCACTCATCACTCATCACTGTTTTAGCACTTGTCACCCGTCACGGCTTTCCTTATCATCAATCTTCAAATGGCAACTAAAAAGTCCACGACGCCAGAAGCGCCGACCGAGCGCGTCTATCTGATAGACTCGATGTCGCACATCTTCCGCGCCTTCTTCGCACCGATGGCGGGCCGGGTTGACCCTCTGATGAACTCGCAGGGGCAGGTCACGCAAGCTGTCTTCATCTTCACGAGTATGCTGCGCAAGCTGCTCGCAGACGAGAAGCCGCACTACATCGCCGCCGTCTTCGAGTCAGGCGAGAAAACTTTCCGTCACGAGACTTTCGAGGGCTACAAAGCGCATCGCGCGGAAATGCCCGACGATCTCTTGTCGCAGTTGCCTTACATCATGCGCGTCTGCGAAGCCTACAACATTCCGATTCTGAACGCGCCCGGCTTTGAAGCGGACGACGTGATCGGCACGCTCGCAGTTCAAGCGGCGGAGAAAGGTTTGCAGGCCGTCATCGTCTCCAACGACAAAGATATGTGCCAGCTTGTGCGCGACCCTTCGATTATCTGCATGAGACAGAACTCGCAGAACGTGAAGCGCAAAGAACCTGTGCCGCCCGTAGAATGGTGTGACGAGGCATGGGTGGAAAATAAGTTCGGCGTGCCGCCCTCGCAGATCATCGAGTTGCTCGGCTTGATGGGCGATGCGGTTGATAATATTCCGGGCGCTCCCGGCATCGGCGCGAAGGGCGCTGTGCAGATCATCAAACAGTTCGGCTCAATCGAGAACGCGCTGAAAAACTGGGAAGAGGTCAAGCATAAAACCTATCGTGAATCTCTGCGCGACAACGCAGACCTGATCCGTCAATCACTCGACCTGGCGACCATCCGCACGGATGTCAACATCGAACTCGATTTAGAGAAACTGCGCTCGCGTCCGCCTGACCGCGCCGCCGCTTATCAACTCTTCCGCGAACTGGAATTTCAAACATTGACGCGCGAGTTTGCCGACGCCGCATCAAGCGTCGAAGGCGCAGTCACGCCGCGCCGCTATCGCATCATCCGCAAGCGCGCGGAACTGGATAGCCTCGTGCGTGGCCTCTGGGAAACCGACCACTGGGGCTTCGCCATCGCTGATTCATCTCCCGTCGGCGGCGGACAACAGGGCAGCGCACGCGACACCGTGTCAGCAACAGGTATTGCAATCTCGACCGCGCCGGGAGTCTCTGCTTATATTGATCTCCAAAACTTCGATGATGGAATTGACGCCGCTATCGCCCCGCTTCGTGATGTGCTCTCGAACGGTCTGCTCTCAAAGTCTGTGCATGATCTCAAGCGCGCCGTCGTCCTGCTCACGCCGCTCGGCATCGAACTCGAAGGCGTCACGGATGACACGTTGCTGGCGGCGTACCTGCTCGATCCGATTCGCAGCAAGTATGAATTGATTGATCTGGCGCGCGAGGCCGTCGGCACGGAAGGCGCGGGCGGCGCAATTGAAGGCTGGACTGAATCGCAGTGGCTCGCAGCCGAAGCCGCAGACTTAACAGCGCAGACCGCGCACGTGCTTCATGGACGCCTGCTCGAACAGGGACTCGAAGCGATCTACAATGAGATGGAACTGCCGCTCGCGCCGCTTCTTTATCGCATGGAGCGTGCGGGCTTGAAGGTTGACACCAAAGTCCTCGCAGAGCTTTCAAAATATCTCGGCGCTGAATTGGAGAAGCTGACGGAGAAAATCTACAAGGTCGCGGGACGCGAGTTCAAAATCAATTCACCGAAACAGGTCGGCGATGTTCTCGAAGAACTCAATATCAGTTCAGGCCGCAAGACTTCGACGGGGCGCGTCTCGACGAGCAAAGCCGTGCTCGAAGAGTTGGCGCAAGCCTACGAACTGCCGCGCCTCATCATCGAATACCGCGAGCTTGATAAACTCAAAACCGTTTACACCGATTCTTTGCCGGCGCAGATTGCCGAAGACGGGCGCATTCACGGCCAACTCAATCAGACCGTGACGGCGACGGGAAGATTGAGTTCCAGTGAGCCAAACTTACAAAATATTCCGATTCGCACAGAGCTTGGCCGACGCATTCGCCGCGCGTTCATTGCCGAGAAAGGCCACAAGCTCATCTCCGCCGATTATTCGCAACTCGAACTGCGACTGCTCGCTCACGTCACACACGATCCCGTAATGCTCGATGCGTTTCAGAAGGACGACGACATCCACGAGCGCACGGCGCGTCTCGTCTTTGGCGCGAAGACGAAAGAGGAACTGAAAGAGGCGCGGCGCTTCGCCAAGATCGTCAACTTCGCCATCGCCTACGCCATCGAACCTTTCGGTTTGTCGCAGCGCGTCGGCATCTCGCGCAAGGATGCGAAGAAGGTGATTGACGACTATTACGAAACTTACAAGGGAGTGCATCGCTTCATGGAAGAAGTTCCGGTGAAAGCGCGCGAGCTTGGGCATGTTCGCTCCATCTACGGTCGCATCCGTCCCATCCCCGGCATCAACGACCGCAACGGCAACATCCGCAACCGCGCCGAACGCGAAGCTATCAATCACCCCATTCAAGGTTCAGCGAGTGACATCGTTAAGCTCGCCATGCTTCACGTTGACGACGCCATCAAGCGGGAAGGTTTGAAGGCACGAATGTTGATGCAGGTTCACGATGAGCTTTTAATCGAAGCCCCAAAGGAAGAGGCCGAGCGCGTCGCCGAACTCCTGCGCCGCGAGATGGAAGAGGCCGTCGAGTTGGACGTTCCACTCAAAGTCGAAGTCGGCATTGGCGACAACTGGATGGACACTAAAGGAGAGTGATGAATTTTGAGTTTTGAATTTTGAATTAAAAGAAGAGCCGATAATTCAAAACTCAAAACTCATCATTCAAAACTATTTTATGAAGCCTGAAAGCGCGAAGGAAGATGGTGAGGTTGTTTATCGGCGTCTCGCTACGGGTGAAGACGAGCGCTCAAAGGACGATCAGAGCAAGCGCCATAAGTTGGCTGCGATCCTCAACCTTGCGCCGACGCTGAAGACCGTTATCGTTGGCTTCGCTGTGTCGCTGGTGCTGGTCGTGCTGCTCGGTTATCTGAGCGTGCGGAGGATGGATGAGGTCGGCACGCGGATTCTGGACGATGAGAGACGAAATGCGGCGCTCCGCGATTTTACGTCAGGGCTACGCATCGCTACGCTCAAACTGGATAATGAAGCGCGCGCACGCGCGCGCAAAGTCGGTGGCGAAGCAGAGGAAACACGACCGCTCTCTGACTTGCCTTTGGATAGAGCGCGGGTCGCGGTCGTGAAAGGGGTGCAGCAACTCGAAAAACCGCCCTACATTGAGAGCGAGAAGTGGCGCAGCCTGCATAACCATCTCGTCGCCTACTTTCATGCGACGGAAGACCCCGACGCATATTTGCGCGAGGGTTACGTTAAGTTCCACGATGTGGACGATGAGTTGGGCAATCTGCTGGAAGAGACGCGGCGCGAGCAGGAGACGATCTTTTACAATAGCGAGCAGTTAGAAAAATCTGCGGCGCGCAGAATTTATTTGCTCACGGCCTTGGCGGTTTTGATGGGCGCGCTCGTCGCGGCCTATACCATCTGGGAATTACGCAGGCGATTCCGACAGGTGCGCGAGAGCGTGGACGAAGCACGGCGCGAGCGCGAGTTTAGTTCGCAGATGCTCGAAGGGATGGTTTCGGCTATCGCGGCAATTGACGCGCGCGACCGCATCCGCAGCGCCAACGGAGCGTTCTTCAAAATCTTTCCACAGGCGCGCATCGGAGCTTCCGTCCACGACAAATTCTCCTCGCCCGACGCGATGAAGATGTTGGAAGCTGCCACCTCCTCGCGCATCGAACGTGCGACGTATCGCGGTCGCTGGCTCTGTGAGGAGAACACGCCCAACTGCGCGAACAAATCTTTCGACGTGTACTCTTCGCCGCTCACGATTGACGGCGAGCAGGGACAGATCGTGACGCTCGTTGATGTGACGGAGGCCGCCGAAGCTGAGAGCGCCGCCAGACGCACGGAATCCCTGACGGCGATGGGACAGGCCGTCGCGCAGGTCGCGCACGAGATTAGAAACCCTCTCGGCAGCATACGCCTCGGCGTCTCGATGCTGCGCGACACGAGCACGGATGCGGAATCGCAGAACACGATTGATCTGGTCGAGCGCGGCATCAGTCATTTGAACAAACTGGTGATGGACGTGACGCAGTTTTCGCGCCAGCGCCCGCTTGAGCTTTCCGATGTCGAGTTGCATCCGTTGATTGATTCGAGTCTCGAACTCATCTCCGACCTGATTCGAGAAAAGAGCACGCCCATCGAAAAGCATTTCAGCACAGAGCCTCTGCACGGCGAGTGGGACGCGGATCAACTGCGACAGGTCTTCGTCAATCTCATCGCCAACGCGATTGATGCGGGCCAGGAGAATTCGCCCGTCATTATTTCGACAGCGCGCGTCACTGCGAAGCCGAAAGAAGCTGGCGAGGGCAACGGCAATCGTGCCGGTAGAGGTTCGCAAACGCTCGCCCGCATCATCATCGAAGATCACGGCGCTGGCATGGACGAGCAGACGCGCGCACGCATCTTCGAGCCATTCTTCACGACCAAGAAACGCGGCACAGGCTTAGGCCTGGCAATCGTCAAACAGATCGTCGAGCAACACGGCGGCGTAATTTCAGTCGAAAGCTCTCCGGGCAAGGGAACGCGATTCACTGTTGATTTGCCGATGAAAGGTTGAAGATGAAGATTGCAACCAGAAATCAAAAAGCTGTAGATAAGTTGATAGAATTGGCCTCTGAAAATAATCTGTCAGAGAATGCAGATAAGCGCGGGGAGGGGTTAATTGCTGAGATAAAACGTCTCGTTGATGACGATGAATGCTCTTCATCAACGCTTCTAAATTACATTGAATATAATATGGTTGCACATGAATTCCCTTGGGGTAAGGAGCGAACATTTGGCTTTAAGCTAAAGGGAACGGATGTATTGCTATCTGACGCGATGGAGGCTTTCGAAAATCTTATTTCCAAAGTTCTGCCACAGCCAGTCAGAGATTATTATCCTGAGTTATCTCATGAGCAATGGCAAGCAGCCATTCGAATGACTATAGATGTCATTACTTTGTTGGATCGTCGTGTAATTGAAGAATGAAATCATCAACCCTTTGTTGCTACAAAAGCCCTTCGCGCCGCCTTGATAGTTCTATCCAGCAATTCATCCGTATGAGCTAGTCCGATGAATCCCGCCTCGAATTGTGAAGGCGCGAGATAGATGCTTTCGTTGAGCATCGCATGAAAGAACTTGCCGTAAAGCTCGCGGTTGCTCTTCGCGGCGGATGTCCAATCCGTCACCGGCTCGTTTATGAAGAAGGTCGTCCACATCGAGCCAACGCGGTTAGTGACGGTTTCGATTCCTGCTTCGCGCGCGGATTCCGATAGTCCGGCGCAGAGACGTTGCCCTGCGCGTTCCAGTTGTTCATAGGCCGCAATGTCGCGCAGGCGTTTCAACGTGACGAGGCCGGCGGTCATCGCTAGTGGATTGCCGGAGAGTGTGCCCGCTTGATAGATATTTCCGGCGGGCGCGATGTGATTCATTATCTCGCGGCTCGCGCCATAAGCGCCGACGGGCAGGCCGCCGCCGATGATCTTGCCGAGCGTCGTGATGTCAGGCCGCACGTTATAAAGCTCCTGCGCGCCGCCGCGTGCGAGGCGAAAGCCAGTCATCACCTCATCGAAGATGAGAAGCGCGCTGTGCTTCGTTGTTATCTCACGCACCTTTTGCAAGTAGCCTTCATGCGGCGCGACGCAGCCCATGTTGCCGACGACCGGCTCGATAATGACGGCGGCAATGTCCGCGCCGTGCTCAATGAAAGCCTGTTCGAGTTGAGCGGCATCGTTGAAGGGAACTGTGATCGTGTTCTGCGCGACCGATGCGGTAACACCGGGACTGTCGGGCAAGCCAAGCGTGGCGACTCCCGAACCGGCTTTGACCAGGAGACTGTCGCCGTGACCGTGATAGCAGCCTTCAAACTTGACGAGCTTGTTGCGATTGGTGACGCCGCGCGCGAGACGGATCGCGGACATCGTCGCTTCCGTGCCGCTATTGACCATCCGCACCATCTCGATTGACGGCACGGCGTCAATGATCTCTTCGGCGACTTCGAGTTCTAGTTCGGTCGGCGCGCCGTAGCTCGTGCCGCGCGCGAGTGCTTCAGTGAGTGCGTTCAGAACTTCTTCGTCGGCGTGACCGAGAATCATCGGCCCCCACGAGCCGACGTAATCAATGTAGGTGCGACCGTCAACGTCCGTCATCGTCGCGCCCTTTGCGCTACGGATGAAGCGCGGAGTTCCGCCGACGCCGCGAAAGGCGCGCACGGGCGAATTGACTCCGCCGGGAATCAATTCGACGGCGCGTGTGAATAATTCAGCCGAGCTATCATGCTCGTCTCTCTGTGGTGAACTCATAAAAGTATTTTCACTGCAATGCGGAATGAAAGCAAGAAGCGGCTGCTATGCTTCATCTCACGTGAGCGAACGCAACTATGGTTTTGCACTTGATAATGGTGCAATGTTGGTGATACTTAAACTCGAAGTCACTGCACTCCGTGCGCAGAGCTACACTGATAGTATGAATAAAACTCCTGAATACCCTCGCAGAAAGAATTTGATTATATGAGACACACACGCACCATCTTTGTTCTGATAGTTGCAATCGCGCTCGGCAATCTGGCGTGTAGCAAGAACAGCGCCGCCTCCATGTCGAAAGAGGATAAGTACAAACTCTATTATGCCTCGACGATGACCGGTGATAAGGAGTTTCAAAAGGAAGTCATCAAGAAACTCGGCGTAGGTAACGGCGACAACCCGATCCCCGATCACGAGTTTTTCATCGCGTTCATTGACTGGATGAAAACGCCTGAAGGTGCAAAAGCTCTGCAAGAGATTCCCATCGCGCCGGAAGAGGCTCGTGACTACGTGAACAAGCATTTGCCGAAATGAGAAAGTTAGGCTGGAAGAGACAGGCAATCCGGCGCGTCCTTAAATACGCTCCACGCTCGCACGCGGCTCAACCGTGATCGAGCGAAAGCTCGACATGCGAACCAGACCGGGCGCAGCGCCTTTCGGCTTCGAGAGAAACTTGCGCTGCGTGTAGTGAACGACAACTTTGGCATCGCGCTTTGCCTGACTGAAAGCTGCGGCTAACTGCGCCGCTTCGATGATCGTGCGATGCGGGATGTCTGCGCGCGTCTGGTTGCGGATGATGACGTGCGAGCCTGGATAGTCGGCGGCGTGAAGCCAGAGATCGTGCGGGCGTGCGACGCGGAAGGTGAGTTGATCGTTGTCGCGTGCGGCACGCCCGACGAGAATCTCGTAGCCGTCAGACGAACGATAGCGACGCGCGCCGGGCACATTGTCTGAAGATTTCTGTCGAGTTTTGCTCCGGCGTGTCTCCGGTTTTGCTTCGCCTGTGAAACTTTCAAGCGCGGCCTCGTCTCTCGCGTTGATAATCTCTTCGAGTTCCGACTGGCGGGAGCGCAGCGTCTCCAATTCTTTCTCAATTAACTTCAGGCGAACTGCAATCTCCTGCGCGGCGCGGTGGGCTTTCGTGTAGCGACTGAAACGGCGCGCGGCCTCTTCCTGCAACGTCCGGTTCTCGTCAACTTCGATCTCGATTAACGGCGCATCGTCGGCATAGTAGTCTGTAAGTTTGACGATACTTCCGCGACGCTCTGCGTTGGCGATGTTGGCGAGTAGTAAATCTCCGATGCGTTTATGCTCTGCCGCATCGCCGTGCGCTGTGAGATCGTCTGTGAGATGGCGTCGGAGCTTTTCGCGCTGCGCAATCTCTCGGCGTAAGCGTGCGCGTGCGCTTGCGGCGCGAGCAGCAAAGGCACGCTCCGCTTCGAGCTGACGATAGTAATTGTCCGCCGCCTCCGAAAGAGTGTTGAATTGTTCGCGTTCGAGAGGCGGCGTTGCCAGAGAATTCTCTGGACGCGGAGAAGTCGGCGGTTGATAGCGCTCGCCAATCTGTTGTCCTTCGCCGCGCGGCGGGCGCAGTGCGTCAATGATATAGCCGCGCTCATCGAGCAGGAGCAGATTCGCGGCCTTCCCGGTCAGTTGCGCGACGAGCGTGCGCGTGTACGCCTGGCCGATCTCGTCGCGTGCGTCGAAAGAGAGACGCACGATGCGGTCGGCTGCATCTTTCGTTAAAGAAATGAGCGTTGCGCCGCCCAGGTGTTTACGCAGGACGAGCGCGAAAGGCGACGAAGGATGCGACTGCTTTTCAAGATCACGCACGCGCCGCTCAATCATGTAGATTCCCAACTGCGCTGGCTCGACGCTGATGAAAAGATAACGACCATCCCGCGCGCGAAAATCAATCGCCAGCGTCATGCGCGACAACTGAAACACCTTGCCCATCATGCGACCCGTCAGCACAGGCGCAATCTCTTCGACAATCGCTTTGATGGTTTGATCGTCCACAACTGAATAGTGAATAGTGAAAAGTGAAAAGTGAAAAGTGAATAGCGAAAAACTCTTCTTCCACTTTTCACTTTTCACTTTTCACTGATTTACATTTTCAGTCTCGCACGACGACGGTGCCTGAAAGGTGATCGTGAACGGCGCGGCCTTCAGCATCAAAGAGCGCGTAGAGGAGACCGAGTCCGAGTGAGATGAGCGAGACGATGTAGAGGATTGCGCGCCCGACGGATTGTTTCGTAGTTGGAGGCCTTCCCGTCTCGACGTCAACCGCGCGCAGCGAGACCAGTGACATGCCCCAGGTGCGCCCCATCAGAGCAGTCGAAGCAGTTAAATAAAGAAACATGACGACGAGCACGATGCCGCTCATCGAAGCAAGCACGCGCCAGTCAGTCCAGTTGCCGTTCGTCAACTCGATGATGGCGGCGAAGGGAGATGAAGCGAAAGCTACGACCACCATGTCCATCAAGCTGCCCGCGATACGTGAGAGACGTGGCGCGCGGTCGTCGTAAAACTCCTCGACAGGAATTTCATCTGCGATCTCTTCATCAGCAAGCGTCGGCGGAGCTTCATCAATTACGTCCGCTTTGATTCGCTTCGACGGAGATTTAATCGCGGGAGTAATGATCTTCGGAGCAGGTTGATCTGGAACGATGACTAACTGATGCTCTCGCGCCGGCTCAGTGGACTTGAGAGGCGTCGCAACTTCTGTCTGAGATGGCTGTGAAGGCACAGACACAGCGTTAGGCACGGATGCCTGCATCAGGACAGGGGCTGACTCCGTCTCATACTGCTCTTCAACAACACGCGCGGTAGCCGCAGCCGCGCCGCCCATTGAAGCGCGCGGGCGTGGCATCGGCGACGTTGGTTGACGGGCGCGTTCCAGACGTTTGAGCGCGGCGATGACAATCGGGTTGACTTCCGGCGCGTCGGGCGTCGGGACGAGTCCTAACTGCGGCGCGGCGGTCTCCATCGCGGTCACTTGCTCAATCTGTCTGTACGGCGATTCTTCCGCCTCACGTGCGCGGCGCTCCTGAATCTCACGCACACGCGCGCTCAAATCCTTGCGCCACTGCGGGCGCGAGGCGCGCGATGTTCCGGGAAACTCGATGAGCGTGGAGCTTGTCGGAGCGATGACTGTGGGCGCAGAGTTGTTCGTCTCAGCGGCTTCCGAGTTGACAGAAATCGGAGCGCTTTCCGATGTTGTCGCCAGCGTCTCGGTCTCGGTCTCGTTGGAAGGCTTGGCTGCCGGTGCTTTACATCGCGGGCAAAGGCTTAGGCCGTTGGAGTAAACAGCACGGCACGAGGGACACTGCATAACAAAAGGGCCTCCGTCTGAATCAGTCAGTTGAAAAAGTTTCAGGCACTGGGTCGAAGCTGAAAACACCAGTCCCGCTCTGCGGAGTCTGCGCCGGATAAACTATCAGAAGTTACTTTAAGTCGTCAACCAGAAAATATACCAGAGACTGTGCTTGAGGGCTGGAGAGATACAAGATA
>JAVHWW010000083.1:0-9011 GCA_032159235.1 Acidobacteriota bacterium | reverse complement strand
GCTTCGAGCTTTCGCCTGCCGCAAAGCGCAACTTGCCAATCGTGATCGCATAGTCGCAGCGTTGCGAAGCGAAGCCGGTGATCTGCGAGCAGTTGTTCAAGCCTGACTGATCCGAAGTCGCGTAGTCAACTGTCGCTGGCTGCGAGGTGTCGCCCAGCCGATTGACGGTCACGACCGCGCGTCCGTCGCCTTCACCGACCGTGTAGGCGGGCGCAGAGAACTGCATCGCCGGAGCATCGTCGTTGACAATGGTGCCCGTGCCTTGCGCGCGCGAGAGGGAAGCGTTGGTCGGTGAACTCAAGTTGACGAAGAAGGTCTCGTCCGGTTCTGTCACGGTGTCGCCATTAACAAGCACGGTGATGGTTTTCTGAGTCTCTCCCGGATTGAAAGTCAGGGTGTTGGAAGTTGACTGATAGTCTGACGGTGCGGTGGCGGTCCCGTTAGCCGTCGCATAGTTGACTGTTACGGTGAGATTGCTTGAGGCTGAGAGGGTGACGGTGAAGGTAAAGTTAGTCGTCCCACTGTTGCCTTCGTTCAAGCTCACATCATTGATCGAGAGGGTCGGCTGGGGGTTGACGACTAAATTGAAGGTGGCATCGGTCGTTGTGCCACAGTTGTCCGTCGCACGAATCGTGATGGTGTGTGTCCCGGCAGGAGCGGCATTGCTGATCGAAACCACGCCCGTCGAGTTATTCACTGAGATCGTCCCCGTGTATGTTCCCTGGCTCTGCACCACGATGCTGTTGATTGAGCCGTTATCACTCGGCCCCGTCGCCGGAGTGACAGTCAGCGAGCCTCCGAAGTCAACTGTCTGCGGAGTGTTGTAGGTCAAAGTCGGAGCCGTATTCGCATTAACTGTGACGGGCAGAGAGGTAGTGTTGCTCAATCCGCCGCTATCTGTCACCTTCAGGATGAAGCTGGCAGGCGTCGCACTGCACGAGGCCACAACATCTGCTGTCACGACGCCTGCTGAATTCACACTGATATTGGAAACGGTCACGCCGTTCGTGGTCGCGCTGGAACTGTTGTTGACCGTCACGGTCAGAGAGTTCTTGGCATCTTCGGCATCGTTGACATTGGCGATGGTCGAGTTGGCAGACCGACTGCCGGCCACGCGCGTGACGCCGACGGGTGTAATGGTCGGCGCTGCGTTGACGTGGAAACTGGTCGGATTGGTGTTGCCCGCAGCAGTTCCTGTAAAGGTTGTTGACTCATTCGTGCCATTGCCGTCAGCGTCGTAAGCAATCGCGCCCTGGTTGTTGATGGTCTGTCCGGCCTGATTGCTGTTGATAGTGGCCTGGATAGTGATCGTGACAGAGTTGCCGCTCGGGATTGAGCCGTTCCAGGCCACAGTATTATTGCCTGGCGTGGCGACAGCAGTGCCGCTATTGGCAGAGGCAGAGACAAGCGTCAAGCCTGCGGGCAAGACATCTGTGAACTCGTTGCCGGGGTTATCCAACTGTGTGGCGGGGCCACTGTTCGAGAGGACGACCGTGTAGGTGACTGTGTTGCCCGTATTGAAAGTGCCACTGACCGTCTTCGTACCGGAGAGGTGAGCCGGACTGAGGATGTTGAAAGGATTGGAGGTCGTGCCGACCAGTCCGTTGCTGTTGGCCGTCAGCGTGTAGCCGCTGCCGGCGATGTTGATCGAGAGATTGCTGAAGGTCGCTGTGCCATTGACGGCGGCGACTATTGTCGTGCCGGAGAGTGTGCCGCCCGAAGGATTGTTGCCGATGGCAAGCGTGATGCTGGCGGTCGAGGTCGTCGGATTGTTTCCGGCGTCGAGGATTTGCACCTTGACGGCAGGCGTGATGATAGCGCCCGCATTGGTGTTTGAGGGCTGCACGCTGAAGGCTAAGTGATCCGGCACTCCGGCCTGCACTTCGACTGAGCCGATGTCAAACTTCGAGTTGACGACGCGCGGCAATCCACGCTGGTCAACCGGCAAGGGTTCGGCGGTGTTGCCGTTATTGTTGAGATCAAAGGTGTCCGGCGGCAGGTTGGCGGGATCGCCAGCGTTGATGGCTGGTGAGCCGGGAAGCGGCTGCATCGTTTGTGTCGGCCCCCCATTATTCTGCAACGGGCCGAGGTTGGCGCTCACGCCTGTGATGTTGTGCGTGGTCGTGCCGTTGATGGTTGCGCCGGATGTGTTTCCGAAGAGATTGTAATCCTGCGAGTTGAACGGGCCGGAGAGGTCAGGGCCGACGCCACCGCTTGGGACTGAGTTCCCAGCGATAATCGTGTTCTTGACGGTGGCCGGATTACCGTTATTGAAGACCCCACCGCCAAAGCCAGCGACGCTTCCACTGCCGCCGCCCGCACCAGTCTGGTTATTACTGATGGTGGCATTGATGATTGTCAGCGCAGTAGCGTTAGTGCTGTTGTAAAGACCGCCGCCGAAGCCGCCCCCAGCGTTGTTGCCGCCACCCATGCCGGTCTGATTACTACTGAGAGTGCTGTTGATGATGGTCAACGTAGCGTTGGCGTTGTTGTAAATACCGCCGCCGTTGCCGCCGAGCCACGTATTGCCAGCGCCTGATCCTGTCTGGTTATTACTGACGGTGGTGTTGAGAGTTGTCAAAGTGCCGTCGTTAGAGACTCCGCCGCCAGCGCCACCGCCACCACCGCCATTATTGCCCGCGCCAGACTGATTATTACTGACGGCAATGTTCCGCAAGATGAGCGTCGCGCTCGCGTTGTTGAGAATGCCGCCGCCGTTGCTGCCACTGTTACCAACTGGGCCATCCGGCGCGTGCCCATTGGAGATCGTCAGGCCGGAGATATTGACGGTCTTGCTGCTCGCAATCTCGAAGATGCGGAAGGTGGGTGTGAGATTCGCCGCGCTGCGCTGCACAGTCAGCACGTTCGCGCCCGGCCCTTGAATCGTCAGGTTCTTGTTGATAAGCAACTCATCCGAAGTCAGCGTGACGGGGCTGGTCACCTGCGACATGTCGAAAGTAATTGTCGCGCCGTCGCAGGCGTCCCCGATGGCCTGACGCAGCGAGCCGGGGCCGCTATCTGTGTTTGTCGTCACGACCGGATTGGTGAGGCAAGTCCCGAAGGAAGTAGAGGCCGAGCCGGTATTATTATCAGGATTTGGATCGTTGGTGTCTGATGCGACCGTTGCTTCGTTAGTGATGAAAGGATTGTTCGGATTCGGCGTCGCATTCTGGGGAACGTCAACAACGAGAGTGAAGGCCGCGTTAGCGTTCGCTGTGAAAGTTGATTTCGTGCAGTTGACTGTGCCGGTATTGCCTTGCCCCGGGTCGGAGCATGTCCAGCCATTTGGAGAGGTGAGCGAATGGAAAGTCGTCGGGCTGGGCAGCACATCGTTCAACGCCACGTTGGTGGCGTCGTTCGGCCCCAGATTGCTCACTTGAATTGTGTAGGTGATAGTCTCACCGGGTGTAACACCGCTCGTGTTAGCTGTCTTGGTCACGAGAAGATCAGCGTCCTGCGTCGGCGTCTGAGTCACAGCGGTAGAGCTATTGTTCTCATCATTCGGATCGTTATCGCTCGAAACGCCCGCAATGTTGCTGAAGAATGTGCCTGGCGGCGTTCCCGGGGGAATATGGCCGACCAGTGTGAAGGTACTGTCAGTATTGGCAGGGAGGCTTGCAATCGTGCAAGTGATAGTGCCATTCGTGCCTACCGAAGGGGAGGAGCATAACCAACTTGGCCCGGAATTCTGAGTAACTGAGACGAAGGTCATACCGTCTGGCAGCGGGTCGCTCAACGACACGTTGGTGGCATCATCCGGGCCTAAGTTGCGCACTTCGATGGTGTAAGGCACATCCGAATCGGCGGTCGCCGTGTCAGGTCCATTCTTGGTCACCGCGAGGTCAGCGCCGCCATCCATTATCGCAAGGTAGGCGAGTTGAAATCGTGTGGCGCGCGTAGACTCGCGGGCTACCGATGATGATCCGGTAATTATCGTCGGTTGAGCGCCCTTGCGTTTAGCACTACTACCTGGAAGCAGAAGAATGGATAAGAGGAGGATGATGGCTGCGATGAGTGGATAACGGATATGAGTTCTCATTTAGACTACTCCTGGTAACTGGCAGTGCGATGCCCTTCACGCTCGGACTTTGCAGGTGAAAAGTTGATCCAGTAAGAAGGTCTGCCAATTCCATGACGTTCATTCCGCTTTCCAGATTGCGACCCATGAGTAGTCCGGCAAAAGTTTACCGCCTATCACCAGCAGGTTGATGAACAATACTGCGCGAGGGGCCAATTGCTTTGGAAAAAGAAATTCGCCAGGTCTGAAGAGCTTAACTAGACCTGTCGGATTGACGACTCAGCGAGTAATTCCCGCCTTAATTTATCATCAATCCCATAGCCGATAGTAAGGTGTCCGCTCTCGCCAGTCAAATGAGTGGCAGGCTTGGTGTGGGCTGACGCTCTTACCTTAAAGCGTGCGACTGTTTGTCTGACAGATTGGTCGTGCCAGCTTAACGTCGCTCGTTGATATTGTTGCCCGTCATGCTCTTGAGCTTGATGTCGAGCGTGCCCATCTCGTTGTTGATATGAGCGCGCACCGGGATGTGTCGGGCATCATCTGTGAGCCAGATACTGATCTTGCCTGTGCCGCGCAGGAGGCGTCCCTCGCCGAAGACATCCGGCTCGACTCTCAGCGTCTGAACTTCGCCAAGCACTGTTTTCATCTTCGTCTTTTCGGAGACGGTGATGGGGATATGATAAATCTGTCCGGCATCGCTGACGAGCATCTCGAAACTCTTGCCGACGGCGAGCGGTTGCGTGCGCAGGTAGTAGAAAGCGGAAGCGATGTCCTGCACCGCGCCGCTCATTTGGGAAGTGACGACGCGCGGCTCACGCGAGGGATTGGTCGGATCGCGCTCAGTCCATGTCACCTTGCCTGCCGCTTTGTCAAAGACGGCGACGCTTGTCCGCTTGCGCTTGCCCTGCTCATCCAGCTTCGTCGTTTGCAGGACGCTGAAGGATGCAGGCTCGACGGTTGACTCGACGTGCTGGTGGAAATAGAGGCCGAAGAGTTTGAGAAGCAAACCTTTCGATTCGACTTCGACGGTGAAGCGCAAGGCGGGTTGCGCGCCGCCATTGGTTTGAGTTGTTGATGAGAACTGTGTCTGGTTGACGTTGAAGCGCAACTCGGCGATGTTGATGCCGCGCAAGATAGCTCTGGTGAACTCGCCTTCGTAAACAAGTTCTTCATTCGGCTCGAAGGGAAACCGCGCAGTGTCTGTGCGTCTGCTATCCGAAGCCGGGACGATGGCGAACAGCAGAGTGCTCAGTAAGAGAGCGACGGTTGCCAGGCGAGCGCGACGATTTTTCATTGCCAACTTCATTTGATAAAGACAGCCTTCAGAGCCAGCACGCACCACGCGATCAAGAGTCCCAACGCCGCTCTGTATTCACGATAGCGCAAGTACAAACTCGCGTCGAATTTTGTGCCCCGCGTCTTCTCGTCTCTGTACGAGGTGAGACGCGGGAAAAAGAGCGGAACGGCACGAGCGTAATCCAGATAATCATCGCCAAAACTCTCGGCGAGATGCGCTGCTTCGACGCGCATCACCGGAAAATAGATGCCCAAAAATAGTGCCACAAAGGGAATCGCCAGCAGCGGCTGACCTGATGCAACTGTAAAGCCGACGCCCAGCAGAAAGCTGCCGAGATAAAGCGGATTGCGCGTGTAAGAGTATGGGCCGGATGTGGCAAGCGCGGCGTTCTTTCTGATGTGACCGGCTGACCATGCGCGCAATGCCAGACCGATGAGCGCGATGCCGCCGCCGATTGAGAGCGTGCGCCAGTCGGGTCGCGCGAACCAGATAAAAAGCGCGCCGCATAAAAAACCTAACGGCACGCGCCAACGCTGCATCCACGTTCCAGTCTTACGCAACCGTCTTGCTCTCCGTTCTCTCGCTCACACCGGCACGCCGCAATCTCTCGCCCGCGAAATGCAGAACCCGCTCGACCGCGATGTCCATGCAAATCCATTGCGAGCAGGCGCGGCGATTACAATCCACGCGGCAGCCAATATCGTTGCGCTCAATGCAGATGTCTGCGGCGCGGGGCGAGCCGTTGAACCACCATTCGGTCGGGCCGAAGAGTCCGGCGACGGGCGTGCCTGCGGCGACGGCTAAATGCGTTGGCCCTGTATCTCCGCCGACGTACAGGCTCGCGCGCTTCGCCAGCGCATAAAAACCTCTCAAGGATGGACTGACTGCCCGCGCTCTTCCTGATTGACTCGCACGCAAGACCCTTTCAGCCAACTCGCGCTCGCCCGGCCCGTAAGTGACCAGCGAGCGAAGTCCGTGATGCGTCCATAATTCATCAGCCAGCGCCCCGAATCTCTCCGCGCTCCACAACTTCGTCGGCCATCCGCCGCCCGGATTCAGAATAGCGAACCTCTCATCAACGCTCGCCATCGCTTCGTCGGCCTCCGCCTCGTGCGCTTGATGAGTGGCAATCGGAAACTCAAAGTCCGCCGCATCTTTCGGCACGAGGATACCGAGCGCGCCTTCGACGAGCGCTAGATTCTTGACGATGACGTGCGAGCGCAGAGGTACGCGGACGGTTTTAGTGAGCAAAAAACGACTGGCAGGCTCGCGCAAACTCGCGCGGGCAAAGCCGTATCTGCGCTTCGCACCTGAGAGGCGAGCGATTGATGCTGATTTGAGTAGGCCTTGAAAATCGAGCGCGGCATCGAAGGTTGAGGCGCGGAGCCGACGTAACTGTTGGCGCGGTGCCAGCAGCGTCTCCCCAGACACCGGCCAGCGCCTCAGAGCCTTCGTGTCCACTTCGATGAGACGATCCAGAACGGGGTTGTCTCTCAAAATTTCCGCCGCCCGGCGTTCGACCACCCACGAGATTTCCGCACGCGGCAATGCGCGACGCAAAGCCGCCAGCGACGGTAACGTGTGCACGATGTCGCCGATGCTGCCGAGTTTGACGATGAGAAGACGCATGAAAGTGGTCAGTGGTCAGTGGTCAGTGGTCAGTAAATCAGCTTTCGGGTTCTGCTGACCACTGACCACCGGCCACTGACCACTCTTTTATCATCTCTGTGCTCGAATGGTCTTTCGGGTCGCCGACGATGCAGACGCGCCCGCCGTAGAATCGTACCACATCGCGTTCGGGAACTGTCTCTTCGGTATAGTCTGTGCCTTTGGCGTGAATGTCCGGGCGGATTGAGCGCAGGAGTTGCTCGACGGTCGGCTCATGAAAGATGGTGACGTAATCAACGGCGCGGATCGAGGCGATCATCTCCGCGCGCTCGCGCTCAGGCATGAACGGGCGACCCTCGCCCTTCTGCGCACGCACCTGCTCATCTGAATTGACGCCGACGACCAGCACCTCGCCCAAGGCCTTCGCGCCTTCGAGATAGCGGATATGGCCGACGTGCAGGATGTCGAAGCAGCCGTTGGCGAGCACGATATGCGCGCCGTGCTTGCGTGCAATCGCCACGCGCGCGATCAAGCGATTGCGGTCGAGGATGCGTGATATGGTGTTTGGTTGTTCCGTCATGCTTCGCCCCATCTGAGAACGGATGAGAGCAACTCCTGACGATTGATGGTCGCCGTGCCGCGCTTCATGACGACGAGGCCGCCCGCATGATTCGCCAGTTGCGCGGCGTCGGCGAAGGTCGCACCGGAAGCGAGCGCGAGCGCATAGGTGGCGATGACTGTATCGCCAGCGCCCGTCACGTCAACGGCTTCGCGCGCGCCGATGGCTTCAATATGCAGAGGCTCTGCGGCCTCTTCAAGCAACATCATTCCCTTACTGCCGCGCGTGACGAGCAACGCGCGATAATGCAACTGCTCACGCATCCCTTTGCCAGCCGACTCCAATTCCGAGACATCCTTGAACTGCCGGACAAGAACTTGCTCAACCTCATCTTCATTCGGCGTCGCGGAGGTAAATCCTGTGAAGCGCGAGAGACCGAAGCGTGAGTCCACGAGCACAGGAATATTGCGCTCGCGTGTCGCCTCACGAATCGCCTCGACCATTTCGGTATCGGCCAGTCCATAATTGTAATCTGAGATAATGACGGCAGCAGCAGTTTCAACCTCTTCTCTCATGCGTGCGCGCAACTGTTCACGCAGACCGCTCTCGGCGAGCGGGTGGCCTTCATAGTCAATTCTGATGACTTGCTGGCGCGTCGAGTGAATCTGTCCGGCCAGCACGCGCACCTTCGTCGTCGTCCGCACAGAAGGTGAAGAGACGATGCCACCGCGTTCGACATCGGATTCGCCCAGCTTTTCCAGCAAAGCATTTCCAGCTTCATCCTGGCCGACGACGCCGATGATGACGGCACGCGCATCCAGCGCGGCAAGATTACAGGCACAATTGGCCGCGCCGCCCGGCGTCGTTTCCGTGCGCTCGTAGCGCAGGATCAGCACGGGCGCTTCGCGCGAGACGCGACTGATCTCGCCGTACAGAAATTGATCCGCGACCAGATCGCCGACCACCACAATCTTGCTCTGCGGAAATCGGCGCACAATCGCCGTTAGGCGTTCCTGCTGCGGCGTTCGCTCCAGACTCAAGAGAACCTCCAAAAGAAGTGATGAGTGATGAGTGATAAGTTAAAAACAGCTCTTCACTTTTCACTTTTCACTTTTCACTATTCTTTTCACCGCTTCAAGTAAATCTTCTGCCATTAAGTCAGGCTCATGTTTCCACGCGGCGCGTTGGTATTCCCATTCGCCGCGACCGTAGCCACTCAGGACGAAGGCGGCGTGGACGCCGGCGTTGCGCGCGAGTTCGATGTCGCTGTAGCGGTCGCCGATCATCCAGCTTTGTGCGAGATCAATGTCAAAATCTGCCGCCGCACGGATGATAAGACCGGGCTTCGGTTTACGGCAATCGCAATCGAAGCGATAGGGTAGCTCGCCCACGCTCGGATGATGCGCGCAATAGTAGATTGCATCAAGCCGTGCGCCGTCGTGTTCAAGTTCCAGCTTGAGAACGTCGTGCACGGCTGCGATTAAGTCTTCCGTGAAGTAGCCGCGCGCCACACCCGCCTGATTCGTGAC
>JAVHWW010000074.1:0-11782 GCA_032159235.1 Acidobacteriota bacterium | reverse complement strand
CTGCCATCACAGAACTCAACGGCAATGTCGGGATCGGCATTACTAATCCGGCTGCCTTACTCCATATTCAAGGCAGCACCGAAACTGTGCGCCAGAGTTTGAGTGACACGAACTCCTATATTCAGTTTGCTTTCTTTGAAGGTGCAGTCAAGAAGGGTGCGTTCGGTTATCAAGGCTCGACCAGTTCCGGCTTTGTCGGAGGCCCCAGTGCGATGGTCTTTGGAACATTAACAAGTAGTCCGGTGGCTTTCTTCACCAACGGGACTGAGAGAGTGAGGCTTGATACCTCTGGCAACTTCGGCATTGGCACCGCTACTCCGTCGGCGAAGTTGGATGTCAGTGGCAACATCAACACTTCGACACAGTACAACCTCGGCGGCAGTCGCGTGTTGGGCGTCTCGGCGGCGGCGGAGAATACTTTTACGGGTATCCTCGCGGGCAATGCAAACACGGGCAGCAACAACTCGTTCTTCGGCTCGCAAGCGGGCGTCAGCAACACGGGGGGCGGCTTTAACTCTTTTATTGGCACGAGAGCGGGCTTTCTCAACACAACAGGCAACGACGATTCGTTTGTCGGCACGTTCGCTGGCTACCACAACCTGTCGGGCAGCGGTAACGCATTTGTCGGCAGAAGCGCGGGCGAGAGTAACACAACAGGCACCGACAATTCGTTTATCGGTTATAACGCGGGCTTGGGCAACACGACAGGCTTCGGTAACACTCTGATCGGCGAGAGTGCCAATGTCGGTGCAAATAATCTCAGCAATGCGACCGCAATCGGCGCGAGTGCGATTGTGTCGCAAAGCAATTCTTTAGTCCTGGGCAACGGCGCCAATGTGGGCATCGGCACGTCAACGCCAAATACTCGCTTAACTTTAAGCGGCGGAACGCCGTGGACATCAAATAGCTGGTCGGCTTCGATGAATATGCAAAACGGTTCGGCCTTTGGTTGGGAAGCAAACGCTTCAGGTCAGCGATTCGGCATCGGGCACACTGACGGCGGGCTGTATTTTTTCCGCACCAACAGCGCGTTCGGCGCAACCGGCAGTCCGGCAAACTACGATTTGGCTATCCAGGATGACGGCAATATCACGCAGGCACGCAACGAAAGCGGTTTGGTCAAGGCGATGATTTACGTTAATGGAGATGGAACGATTAAGCGTTGCTACAACGGAATAACAAACTCGTCAACGGGAAACTGCGGGGTTGTGATTTCTGCTGATCCCACAAATGGGTATTACACAATTGGCTTCAATTTTCAAATTGATGACCGCTTTGTTTCGGTGACACCGGAAATGGCGACTAGCAGTGAAATAACCGGTACGGGTTTCAGTATTCTTTCGTCTAATGGCATCCTGGTAAGAACAACTGTAAATGATGTTTTTGTTTCCCGTCCATTTATGCTTATCGTGTATTGATGCGCTTGACGGCTTGCGACGGTGACACGGCAAATGCATCTGTGCCGCGTCCGGTGCGGGGTCAATTTGTGCGGCGTGACTGATGACTCGCTTAACCCGAAGTAAGTCTTGACCATCCAACCGACCGATAGTAGAATCCATCGCACTTGGGTGGGATGCTGAATGTATCCGCCAAGCGCGAGGCCGGGGTGAGGACGGTCTGGTGCGCCTCACATGAAACATTGTGAGAAGAGGGCGGCGCTGGGGTGAGGACAGCGCCGCTTTTATTTTGCGCGTCACTTGACAAGCTGTGGACACCAACGAGAACAGGTGGCGAGTCGCGCATTGATTTGCCCGCAACCATGTGCGCGGCTTACAATCCGACGTTCGCTCTGCGTAACTTCAAAATAGGTTCCGAGCCTCTGACGGCCTCCATGATTCAAGCCATCTTCTTTGATTTCAACGGCGTCATTATTAACGACGAAGCGCTGCACCTCAAAGCCTATCAGGAGGTCTTGGCTGCCGAAGGCATGACGCTCTCAGTTGATGAGTACATGACGATGCTCGGCATGGACGACCGGACTTTCGTCCGCACAGCCTTCGAGCGCGCAGGCAAAACGCTGAATGATGAAACCATGCACGCCGTCATCAAGCGCGAGGGCGCAGCGCACTTCAAGATGATTGAAGATGAGTTGCCGCTCTCGCCGGGCGTCGTGACGTTCATCAAAGCTCTCGCGCGCCATTACCAACTCGGCGTCGTCAGTATGTCGCAGCGCGCCGGAATTGATTATGTATTGGAGCGCATCCGGCTCGACGGCGCTTTCACAGTCATCGTCAGCGCCGAAGATGCGCCACTCTGCAAGCCAGACCCCTGCTGCTATCAACGCGCGCTCGAACTCTTGAACGAGAAGCGGCGCGAGCAGCGCAGGCTGCCGCTCTTGCCACAGGAATGTCTGGTCGTCGAAGATTCGCCGCCCGGCATTCAAGCTGGACGCGCCGCCGGAATGCGAACACTCGGCTTAACGAATACCGTGACCGAAGAAGCCCTGCGAGCCGCCGGTGCAGATGTCGTTACGCACAGTCTCGCAGATTGGACTGTTGATGCTGTGCATCATGTATTTGACTGAAAACAGTGGTCAGTGGTCAGTGGTCAGTTAAAAGCAAAAACTTGACCTTTGTTCTTAACTGACCACTGACCACTGACCACTGACCACTGCTTTACGATATGTCCCTTCGTGACATCCTTCGTCTCTCGCTCAGGAATCTGCGTGAGGCCAAACTGCGCGCGTCCCTGACGACGATGGGTGTCATCGTCGGCGTCGCCGTCATCGTGACGATGGTCTCGTTCGGCCTTGGCTTGCAGCGCAACACCGTCGCGCGCTTCAAAGAGTTAGACCTCTTTAATGAAATCACTGTCTTCGGCAAAAATCTCAACAGCATCATCGAGGCGGGCTTTAATAAGAGTCAGAGCGGAGCCAACGATAACCAGCAGCGCAGAGGTCTCAGACCACAGCCCGACAAAACTCCCCAACGCATTTTAGACGACGCGGCTATCGCCGAAATCAGCAAGATTCCGGGTGTCTCTTACGTCGAGCCGCGCATCTCCTTTCCAGCTTACATGCGCGCCAACGGGCGCGTGCAAACGCAGGTCGCAGGCGGCGTGACTGTCCCGAATGAGTCGGCGCGTTTTCAAAAACTGGTGGCCGGACGGATGATTAGCTCGCCCGATGCGGATGAAGCGGTCGTCAACGAACAGTGGGCGCGCGATTTCGGTTACGAGAAACCAGCGGACGCCGTCGGGCAGACCATAGAATTTCTCGCGCCGCCGAAGAAGGATGCGAAAGGGAAGACAGACACAGCGAGCGAGTCTGATGATAACTACTTCGGCATTCCTCTCGAAGACGATTCAGCCGACGACGCGCCCAAAGATATTTTAGTCGCCCGGACATTTCGGATTGTCGGCGTGTTGAGCAAGGAGACGAAGCAGGGCGGGCCGGGCGGTCTTAGTCTCCTGAACGCGAACGTCTATATCCCGCTTCCGGCAGCGCGCGATTGGAGAGCGACGTACCGCGATCCGATGAACGAGGTCGCGCTCGAACTTGCGCATGAGAGCGGCGCGCTCGGAAAGGATGAGCCGGAAGGTTACGAATCCGCGACGGTGCGCGTCAAAGATGTGGTCGCCATGACGGATGTCAGAAAGCGGCTGGACGAACTCGGCTTCGGTAGCTTCTCCATCGTGGATCAACTCGAACAACTCCGCACGGTCTTTCTCATCATCAACTCTGCGCTCGGATTACTCGGCGGCATCTCTCTGCTCGTCGCTTCCTTCGGGATTGCGAACACGATGATTATGTCCATCCTCGAACGCACGCGCGAGATCGGAATTATGAAGGCCATCGGCGCGGAAGATCGTGAGATCAAACTGATCTTCTTCGTCGAGGCGGGAGTCATCGGTTTGACGGGTGGCATCGTCGGCGCGCTGATGGCCTGGGGCATTGATGCGGTGGCGAATCGTCTCGCTTACAGATTCATCCTGCAACCGCAGGGCGCGTCCTATGTTGACTTCTTCGCACTGCCGCCCTACTTATGGCTCGGCGCGATTCTGTTTGCGGTGCTCGTCTCAATCATCGCCGCACTCTATCCGGCGGCGCGCGCCGCGAAGATTGATCCGGTCAAGGCGTTGAGACATGATTAAAGCAGTGAAAAGTGAAAAGTGAAGAGTGAACAGTTAAAAACAGCTTTTCACTTTTCACTTTTCACTTTTCACTAATCTTTATCTCCAGTCTCCGCTCCCCAAGGCTTTGCCGCAGCGATTGCAGTAGCGCGCGGTTGAGTCTCTCTGCACTGCGCCGCAGCCGCTACAGGTGCGACCGACGCGGAGGTTCGCGCCGCAGGTCGAGCAGTAGTCAGAACCTGCCGTGCTGGCCGAGCCGCACGTGCCGCAACGTCCGGGCAACGGCGGCACGTAGCCTCCTGCTTTCGCGGCGATATGATTTTCGATTGTCTTCCACGCATCTTCCGTGAGTTTGTGTTGCCAGTAAGCGCCGAGCGCGGGCAGCGCGAGCAGGAGTCCTGAAGAGAGAATCACGGCGACTGCCGCGAGCGCAGCCTTGTCGAACCAGCGCTGCATTCCGATCTCGACGCGCGTGCCTCCATGTTCGGGCGTGATCTTGATAGTCAGTGCCGAAGACATGCCGGTCAAATCGCGCAGCGTGCTCTCCTTGCGCGCTTGCAGCACACTTGTGGCGGCGACCTGCATGGTCTGCACCTGATAGTCCTCATCAAAGAGGTCTCGCAACTCTCGTATCAATCGAGGAGCGTCAACCTCGACGCCCGGATAATATCTGTTGTCCATTAAGTATGCGGATTCCTTTCGCTCCGTCGAGCGGCTTCAAACTCTCGCCCACACTCTTTACGAGACAAGGCGCGTCCTTGTTCGATTATAGCTGTGATGAAAATAAAAGGACACGATGAAACGAATCGTCGTGTCCCCGGAGTCATTTGTTTCTTGCGGTTTACTGCTTCTGTGGCGACGACAGCTTGTTCGCTGCGCCGAGAATCTCCTGAACGTGATCCAAGACCTGTTCGACAGCGCGGCGTTCGGAAACGTCCTGCGACTTCTCGGAGATGGCGGCGAGTTGAGGCTTGAAACGTGTAACGGCGTTCGACAGATTCTTGAGCGCCTTCGGAATGAGCGCGTTCTTCTCATCGCGCAAGCCAACGTCGTCAATGTTGGTGATAGCTTCGTCGAGGATATTGGAGATGTCCATCATCAACTCTGTGCGCGTCCCCTTCGGAAGCTCTCCCCACAACTTGAAATCTTTCTGCACCTGCGCGTTTGACGCTGCGTTCGGGTCTGTCAAAACCACCAAGCGCCGCTCGGCAGCTTTGATGAAAACGTCAATTCGCTTATCGAGTATCTGCGCGTCCTTGACAAGCGCTTCCTCCTGCGGTGTCAGGTAATCGCGTGGGTCTGCAATGCTCGACGCGAGAGTTGATGCTGCGCTGAAGAGAGCCAGCAGGAACAGAGACAGTGCGAAGGCGCGTTGTAGTCTGTTAGTCATCACTGTTTCTTTGCCGGCTCAGTGGAAACCACGCTTGGATTTTCCTTGACGGGAAGAGAATTTCTGGCGCAGCCCGATTCGTGCATCATCTCATCGCCGAAGAAAGCGTTGATGGCTTCCGTGCGCACGGTGCAGGTGAAATCGGCAATGTCGTTGATGTTCACCTTGTACTCTAAAGGAGTCGCGCGGCGGATGGATTCGATGCGTGCGCCGTGCGTGCGCAAAGTCAGATCGAGATGGCGGTAGATGTCGCGCAGCTTTTTGCCGCCCTCTTTATTCTGCGTCAGGAAGTGAATCGCATCCTCGACGAGACCTTGATAGATTCCAAGTTCGTCTGATGCGGCGTCGTACTGTTGCGCGGCGGTCAGTGCTTCCGCATGAGTCAGCCTCTGTTCGGCTAACTCGATGGCTTCGCGTGTCCGCGCTTTCGCATCGCGCTCACCGGAAAGCTGCGCTCGCTCGCTGCGCGGAACAAACTTCATCGGCGGCGGAGCGGCGACAAACGGCAGGTGATTGTCCTGTCCGCGCGCCTCCATCTCAAAGCACACGGCACAGGCCAGCAACAAACAGCAACTCAAAGCGATTCGTCTTCGGCAGGAGAGTGTAGATTTCATTTCTTTAACCCTCAAGGTTAGTAAATGGTGAAAAGTGAATAGTGAATAGTGAAAAGTGAATAGTTAAAAACAGCTTTTCACTATTCACTATTCACTTTTCACTATTCACTTTTCACTGCTTTTTCTTCTTCGCTCCCTCACCGCGCTTGACTTGATTGCGCAGCGTTGGGAGTCGCAGGTTGACCTTGTCAATTTCAAGTTGATTCTTCTGTGCGTCGGCTCGCGCCACGAACATTTCGTAAGCCGCGAGCGCTTCCGGGTATTGTCCTAGAAAATCGTATGCTGTGGCAATAAAATAATAGGCCACGACCAGATCGGGCTTCGCGGCGATGAGCGTCTTGAACTCCGTCAAAGCCGCCGGATACTGTTTCAATTCATAGAGAGCGGTTGCCAGATTTGTGCGCGCCGTGAAGTTGTCAGGCTCGATAGCGAGGATGCGACGGAAGATCACGACAGCTTCCGCGAAGCGTCTTGCCTGCACGAGCGCGGCAGCGTATCCGGTCGCATAGCGAATATTTTTCGGCGCACTCTCGGCAGCCTGACGATAGAGTTCTAACGAGCGTGTCGGATCAGATGTCCTGAGCGCTGCGCCGAGACAGGCGAGCAGCGTCGCGTTGTGCGGTTGCTGCTTGAGAAGTTCTTCCGTCGCCGCGCGATCTTCCGCCGTACTGTTGTTGCAATCTTTCTGAAGCGAGGTGCGTAAGATGACGACTTCAGGAAGCTGCTTACTCGTTTCATCAAGCGCGTCGAGTGTTTTCACTGCATCATCGGTTCTACCTGCTTGAGCATAAATCCGTGCCAGCAGCAGCGAGTTATTAACTGAGGGTATAGCGAGGTTGGCCGCCATCGCGTCAGCTATAGCGCCTTGGTAGTTGCCAACCGAAGCGCGAAGTTGTGCTCGTAGCTGAAGAGCTGTTACATCTCGGCTGTTCAAAAGTAATGCGCGGTCAAGACTCGCCGCCGCCGCCGCCATATTTTCAAGGGCTATCTCGACTATGGCGCGCGCAGTCCAAGCGGATCCGTTAGAGGAGCTGCCCTCGGTCGCGCGCTTCAATGCTTCAAGAAGAGGCTGCAACTTCTCGCGCGGGGCCTTCGCGCTCACGCGCAAGTGGGTTAAGGCGATAAGCGCCGCCACATTCTTATCATCCAACTCAACAGCGCGGCTGAGAAATTTTTCGGCTTCATCATACCGCCCCGCGTTGTCGAGCATCTTGCCGAGCGCCGTGTAAGGAAGCGACCAGTCGGGTTGCAGTTCGATGGCACGTCGAAAACCTTTTTCCGCTTCCGGTAGGCGATTGAGCGACATTAAAGCCTTCGCGCGTTGGAATTCGGCTTCGGGAAATTCGGGACGCAGCTTGATGGCCTGCTCGTACAATTCGAGCGCTCGTTTCAGATCGCCAGCCTCGTGTGCGTCCTGACCCTGCTGGAAGAGCTTGACGGCATCATCCACATCAGCAGTTTCATTTGAGCTTGTTTGAGCATGAATCAGAGAGGCGCAGAGCAGCGCGAACAGGAGAACTATGACGGCGTGAGAGCGCAAGCGATCAGACATCGCAAACAACTACAACTTTCTATACCGTGACCCTGTGAACAGTTAATCTCCGGGGAGGTCATCATCTTAACACGAGGCAGGCGAAAAGCAAGGAGGAAGAAGAGTGACGCGGAGACACGGAGACGCGGAGACGCGGCGAAAAGTGAAGCGAGGTCGCGTCAGTAATTCATTCATCGCCGCGTCTCTCCTTCCTCCTTGCTCTTCAACTACTCATGCGATAACATCGAAGCGCGTAAGATACGCTTCCCTAAAAGATTAAAGAGTGGACTTCTGACGAGGCTTCGGTTACTCGTCCTGAGTATGGAAGAAGTAATTGTGACCAGCAGTGTGATTGTCGAACCAGAGATGTTGGAAGCAGCGCATGGAGAAGCCATCGCCGTCTCTTCAGAAGCAGAGGCGAAAGAAGAACGCCTCGGTGACCTGCTGAGAGAGATGGCTTCGGTCGTCGTCGCTTACTCCGGCGGCGTTGACAGCTCGTATGTCGCGCACCTTGCAACGCAAGTTCTGGGCGCACGCGCGTTGTGCGTCACCGGAAGTTCAGCGAGTCTCGCGGAGCATCAACGCACCGAAGCGGAATCGCTCGCACTGCGATTCGGATTTCATCACCAGATCATTCACACCGATGAGCTTGACGATCCGCGCTATCAGTCTAACGCGCCCAACCGTTGCTATTTCTGCAAGACCGAACTTTACGGAAAACTTTTACCGCTCGCGCGCCAACGCGGGCTTGCTTTCGTCGTTGACGGCTCGACGACGGATGATCTCGGTGATTATCGTCCCGGTCGTGCGGCAGCTAATGAGCATGGTGTGCGAAGTCCGCTCATCGAAGTCGGGATGAGCAAGCGCGAAGTTCGTGAGTTGAGCAGGCGCGCAGGCTTACCGACGTGGGACAAACCCGCGAGTCCCTGCCTCTCCTCGCGCATCGCTTACGGAACGACCGTGACGATTCAACGGCTGGCAACAGTTGATCGCGGCGAAGAGATCATGCGCTCGCTCGGTTTCCGCGAGTTTCGCGTCCGTCATCACGACGAACTCGTCCGGCTGGAGATTGCGCCCGCAGAGCTTGACCGCGCGCTGCGTCGTGAAGTCGTTGACGAACTCGCCAGACAATTTCGCGCCCTCGGCTTTCGTTACGTGACGCTCGACCTGCACGGCTATCGCACGGGCGCGATGAATGAGGTCTTAAAGAAGTAGTCAGTGGTCGGTGGTCAGTGGTCAGTGAAAGACAAAACCAAATCAGTTTTTAACTGACCACTGACTACTGTTGATGGAGGACTCAATGGCAATAGCAATCAGCGCAATTGCGGATGATGTGCGGCATGTTAAAGAGGACAATCCGTTCGAGTCTATGATGTCGCGCTTTGATCGCGCGGCGCAGCTTCTCGATCTTGATCCAGACCTCTACGCGGTGATGCGTGTCCCGAACCGCGAACTGAAAGTCTATATCCCGACGCGCATGGACTCCGGGCGCATCCAGGTCTTTGAAGGCTATCGCGTGCAGCACAACTTTGCGCGCGGCCCGGCCAAAGGTGGCATCCGCTATTCTCCTGATGTGAATATTGATGAAATTCGCGCGCTGGCGGCGTGGATGACCTGGAAGTGCGCGGTCGTCAATGTTCCGTTTGGGGGCGCGAAGGGCGGAATCATCTGCGACCCGACACAGATGTCCATGGGCGAGCTTGAGCGCATGACGCGGCGTTACGCCTCCGAGTTGATAGATTTTATCGGGCCGGAGAAGGATGTCCCTGCGCCTGACATGAACACCAACGAGCAGACGATGGCGTGGATCATGGATACTTACTCGATGCACGCGCGCCATACCGTGACGGCAGTCGTCACAGGCAAGCCGGTTGATCTCGGCGGTTCTTCGGGTCGGCGCGAGGCGACGGGGCGTGGAATTCTCTTCGTCATCAACGAAGCCATCAAGAGATTCAAGATGACACCGCCCACAACCCGTGTGGTCGTGCAAGGTTCCGGCAACGTCGGCGGCATCGGTGCGCGCCTGCTCCATGAGTCTGGCTACAAGGTGGTCGCCATCTCGGATGTTCACGGCGGCATTTACAATCCGAACGGGATAGACATCCCAGACGCCCTGAAACATCTTCAGCAGACACGCTCCTTTGAAGAGTTCGCGGGCGTCGAGTTTGTCAGCAACGAGGATTTGCTCGAACTCGAATGCGACGTGCTGGTGCCCGCCGCGACCGAAAATCAGATTACCTCGCACAACGCCGATAAGGTGAAGTGCAAAGTGCTGGCCGAAGGTGCGAACGGGCCGACCACCGCCGCCGCAGATGAAATCCTGCATCGCAAAGGTATCTTCGTGATTCCAGATATTCTGGCGAATGCGGGCGGCGTGACGGTCTCCTATTTTGAGTGGGTGCAGGATCGAATGGGCTATTTCTGGCGCGAAGATGTCGTTAATGAGCGGCTGCACGATACGATGGTCGCAAGTTTTAATGACCTCTGTCGGTACGCGGATTCCCACTCAGTTGACACCCGAACGGCTGCTTATATGCTGGCAATTGACCGTGTGGCCTACGACACGCGGATGCGCGGCATTTATGCGTGATGAAAAAAACATGGACGTTTTTCCGCTAAGTTGTGAAAAAGTCTTGATTTCCGTCTCAATCTGGAGTATGGTCTGGCGGACATCAGTATGCGCGGCAAAGTCGAAAGCTCCATCACCGCACGAAAGTCGGGCATCAGGATGTATCTTAAATTGTTGACATCTCCGACGCCGTTTCGTATAAGCAGTAGTCTAAGAGTCAACAATTGGAACTCAGAACAGTCGGGAGGCGCAGGCTGGATGGTTTTAGCGCCAGCGAATCGAAAGAAGTTGTTCGCTCCTCTCGCTGCTCCGCTCCACTACAAGACATTCACGGGTCGAGGGTGGGAGCAGGTCTTTTAACTTTTGTCGTTGCACGCTTGTAGTTGGAGCGTCCGCGCTTGATTGAGGATTGATCGGGAGCGCGCGTGATGTCTGCCAGGAACAACTGGAAGACATTCGCTCAAATCCCTTTTGGCCTGAGCAGGCACGGCCACTCATTTACGAAATTTTCTTAACTCATTTCGCAGGAGGAATGCGATGAGATTTGCGAGAAGAGCGCTGATTGGTGCGCTCACCATGTTGATGCTGTGTGCCGCAGTATCTGCCCAAACTTTAAGGAACGAGAATGATCCACGAAATCTTTCTCCTTCCGTCGGCACTGGCGGCCCCGAAGGCGGGCCAACCGGACTCTTCACCATCTATGATGGACAGACAATTCGTCGCGGAGAGTTCACCTTTTCAATTGCATACAGTAACTATGACCGCGATCCCGGCAATGTTGATATCACTGAGGTACCACTCAGCTTCAACGTCGGGTTGAACGATCATCTTGAGTTGTTCTTCAAGACGACGGCCTATCGCGGCGTCAAAGTTAATAATGCACAGAATCTGTCGAGCTTCTATCTGCCGAACTCGCAGCTCTTCTTTGGAGCTGGCTTACTCGGTAGTGGCGCGGCCATTGTTCTGGCTCCGAACGCGACCGGTATCGGGACGCTTACTGGAACGGCAGTCTTCCGTCCGGCCTTCAACCAGCCGTTCGTGCAATTCCCGTTTGTCGGTGGCTCGGCTGGAACTTTTGGCTTGGGGCCTGGCGCGCGCGGCACCTTGTTCGGCTGTCCGGCTTGTACCTTAACGCTGGCGGCGAATGCCTCCGGGAGAGGTAACTTCGGTGCGGCAGACAATTTTCCTGGCATCGGTTCGGTGGTCGGCAGTATTCTGCCGGGCATCGTGCTTGCCACGACAACGCTGCCGGCGACGGCGCTAACGCTGCCGATCACGGTGCCGACGACGTTTACCACTGAGCCCTCGTATCTTCCCGATGCGCCGTTCATCAATCGGCTCTACGGGCAGTCGAGCTTTAGCTCTTTTACGGTTGGCGCGAAGTGGCGATTGACGGGGCCGAATAATCCGCTCGGTGTCGCTCTGTTGCCGATGTATCGTTGGTATCCTGATAAAGCGAACGACGCTTCAGGCTTCAACCAGTTGCAGCGCGGAGCTAGTCCGGGTGGTAACATCGGCGACTTCGGACTGGTCGGCGTCGTTGATGGACGCCTGAGCCGTTCGGTCAATGTCTCGGCCAACATCGGTTACTGGCTGAACAGCAATCC
>JAVHWW010000068.1:0-7602 GCA_032159235.1 Acidobacteriota bacterium | reverse complement strand
CATCCGCTACTTTCAAACAACTCGAAGTGGATCAACTTCGTCAACGTCAGAAACGAACACTGGCATCACGCCAACACAGTGCTGCTCGGCGATGCGCTGCACACGGCGCACTTCTCCATCGGCTCCGGCACCAAGCTCGCTCTCGAAGATTCAATCGCGCTCTACAACTGTTTTCAATCAACTGCAAATGTGAAAGAGGCTCTCAGTGAATTTGAGAGCGTGAGAAAGCCCATCATCGAAGAATATCAAGAGGCAGCTTACGAGAGCCTGATCTGGTTCGAGAATGCCGGAAACTACATGCACCTCGATCCCTTGCCCTTCGCTTATAGTCTGATGACGCGCAGCAAGAGAATTGATTACGAGAGTTTGAAGAAGCGCGACCCGCAGTTCATCGCCGCTTACGAGCAAGCGTCTGCCGTGAGAGATTCCAAAGATTAACCACCTGCGGAATAGGTAAAGCTCACCTTTGTCAGAGCAACTTCCTCACCATCGCTCAACTTCGTTAGCGTGCCTTTCAGGATCACCTCATCCGATGGCGGAGGGTTCGTTGGAAAGTTAGCCAGCCGCTCGAAAGTGCCCTTGAAGCTGTAGCCGATTCCACCCACGGTGGTTGTCGAAAAGGTGAGATTCTTGCCACTTATCGTTGGGTTGACGAGTTGATAATCTTTAGCCGACTTGCGCTTGGGACGGATGAAGCCATTCAAGGGGGCAGGTTTGCCCTGGTCATCTATAGTGGCAAGGCTCAGGAAATCTATTTCTGAAAACTCAGAAGGTAAAGTGCCGGTTGGAAAGTAAGCCCCGGTCACATCACCCTGAGCATTCTCTGCTGCCTTGTCACTGGCTTCATTCCCATTCTTTGTCGGTTGTCCGACAGGCGTCGGCGTCGCTACCGATGAGTTGGCGGCGACTGATTTGTTAGTGGTTTGATTGGCGGAATCGGAAGTCTTGTTACATCCGACAACGCACAACCCCAAGAAAGCACAGACCAAAAATAAACGCTTCATTTATCGGCCTCCACATTAATCGGTCAGCTTTCCGTTAGAGCGCAAACTAATCCCCGGCGGAATATATAAAGCTGACATTCGCCACCGCGACCGGGACACCGCCATCTGTGCTGGCCCGGTACTTTGATTTGTATTTCTGCTGGAAGCAGCCGCGAGACAAAAGCTAGTAAGCAGTCAGCGTCAGCTTATATGTCTGACTGCCACCATTGGTTTTGACAGTGATGTCATACCAGCCATCCGCCGGAATGCGATCCTCCCAGGTATTGACGCCTGTGGCAATCGCTTTTCCATCCCGCGCCACGAAATCGAAAGTGACGGAGCCTTCCGCCTCGATAATCAGGGAGTTCTTTTTGCTTAACTGCACTTCGTAGTAGCGATTATCGTCGTTATTCACACGACCAGCGGCGATTGCAGGGCGGCCAGGCCGCACGGTCAAGGTCAGCACATCCGCCATGACAGACATCGCCAGAGAGCCGAAGGCGACTACCAGTAGAAACAGAGTGGTCATCTTCTTTTACGAGGATTCATGATCTTTACTTTCCCTTCGAAGATATTCTTGTCTGAGAGGCAAGGCATGGTGATCCAATTCCTTTGCCTCACGTTCGAGTTGGTGCTCGACAAGCATAGCACATTAAAATTCCGAGCGGAATACTGGTCTCGAAGACTCCATCCGAATCAAGAGAACGCCATGAAAGAGAAATAAGAGCGCGTCACGTTTGAGAAGACTTCAGACTTCAGAAGAGACGCTGCGACGGAGGCGCGCTTTAATTCTTGCCAGGAGGAAGCTGCTATAATTCCACAGCAAGATTCTGCTGTTGAATCAATCCAGTCTCCTGTTAGTTCTCTCTGCTCTCTTCCAATCCGGCGCGACGAGGCGGCGGCGTCCATCATCTGATAGCGGAATCTCCGGCTCATCCAGTTGCCCTCGATCCCAGAGTTTGCAGGTCACTTGCTTGTGCGATTGATCTAAGCCCTCGCAGTAATTCGTGTAGGTGCAGCGACGCACTTCCGTACCGCGCCCCGTTTTCACTTTCAAGAACCAGTCGGGGTCAGCGAGCGCCTGGCGCGCAAAGCCTGCAATGTCTGCCTCATGGCGTTGAAGGATTCCTTCGGCCTGTTCGAAGGTGGCGATGCCGCCGGTGGCGACGAGCGGTGTGATGAAGCCCGCATCATTCACCGCGCGTTTGATTGCGGCGACGAGCGGGACGCTGCGACTGAACGGGCCGCGCTCGTCTGAAATCACCGTCGGCATACATTCGTAACCGCTCTGCCCTGTGTAAGGATAAACGGCCTGTCCGACCTTCGGTTGCTTGGCGTCCTCGAACTTTCCGCCCTTCGAGATGGAGAGATAATCGAAGCCCGCGCGTGCAAACTCGACTCCGAAATAGACTGCATCATCAATGCGGTTGCCGCCTTCGATCACCTCATCGCCGAGAAAGCGCACGCCGACCGTGTAATCATCACCAACGCGCTCGCGCACCGCGCTATAAACTTCGAGTGGCAAACGCACGCGATTCTCACGCGCACCGCCGTAGCCGTCCTCGCGCGTGTTCAGCGCGCTCAGGAATGAGGCCATCGTGTAGGCGTGTGCGTAGTGAAGCTCAACACCATCGAAGCCTGCCTCGCGTGCGCGCAATGCGGCGGAAGCGAAGATGTCGGGAAGCACCTGCGGGAGTTCGCGGATGTGTGCGAGATGCGTGTCCGTCACGCGCTCACGATAACCGAAGCGCAACGATTCAAGCTCGCGCTCGTCGAGAACACGTTCAAGTAATTCGTCGGGCGCGGAGTTGAGAAAAGCGCGCACATCCCTGTCATCCGCCTCAAGCCAGCGCGTTTCATTCGTCGCCTCTGCGAGCGCGTGGCGATGGTGATTCGAGATCGTGAGGAAACGCTCGAAGAATTTCGCTTTTTCGGGACGACGCTTGACGGCGAGGAAATCTATGAGCTGGATGAAGAGTCGGGTGTGCCCGCCGCTCGCTTCGCGCACGGTCTCGACGAGTTGGCGCAAGCCCGGAATGAAACGGTCGTGGCCGATTCTGAGTAGCGGCCCGCTCGGAATGTCGCGCACGCCCGTCGCTTCGACCACAATCGCGCCCGGCTGTCCTTCAGCGAAGCGTCTGTACCAATCAAGATTCGCTTTCGTCACCAGGCCATCTTCAGTCGCGCGCCAGGGAACCATCGCCGGAACCCACGTGCGGCTTTCAAGCTCGACTGCGCCGATTGTGATTGGTTGAAAGAGGAGCGCGCGGGCGGCTTCTTCAGCAGTCGGCCACAGCGTTTCGGGGATTTTATGTCTGATTGATTCAGGAGGATGCCACATATAATGTTAGTTGAGGAAGTGTAACAGGTCGCCTGAAGATGCGTAAAACGAGAGCTGTTTTGCTAAGTCAGGTGAACTACTCTAAAATCGTCTGACGATCTCAAAATTAGAGGAGAATGTTTTTGACGGATGAGCTTCTAAAGTGGCGCGGCGAGTTTCCTATCTTGGGGAAGACTGTCTATCTCATCTCGCACAGCTTGGGTGCGATGCCGCGCGCAACTTATGACCGACTGCACGACTACGCAGAGGCTTGGGCGACGCGCGGTGTGCGCGCTTGGGCTGAAGGCTGGTGGGAGATGCCCGTTACTTTAGGCGATGAAGTGGCACGTATCATCGGCGCTGATCCCGGCACGGTCGTGATGCACCAGAATGTTTCCATCTGCCAGTCGCTCATTCTCTCCTGCTTCGACCCGCAGCCCAAGAGAAACAAGATCGTCTATTCGGAGTTGAACTTTCCGTCGGTGATGTACGTCTATGAAGCGCACGCGCGAGATGGACGTTTACGAATCGAGACGGTTAAGTCCGACGATGGCATCACCGTCCCACTCGAAAGAATGCTCGCGGCGATTGATGAAGAGACGCTGCTCGTTCCCATCTCGCACGTTCTTTTCAAGAGCGCATACTTGCAGGACGCACGCGCCATCACCGAACGCGCGCATGAGGTCGGAGCGCGTGTGGTGCTCGACACGTATCAATCGGCAGGCACAGTTCCATTCAGCGTCAAAGATTTGAATGTTGATTTCGCGTGCGGCGGCTCCGTCAAATGGCTTTGCGGTGGCCCTGGCGCTGGCTATCTTTACGTCCGCCCGGATTTGCAAACCGAACTTGAGCCGCGCACGACCGGCTGGATGGCGCACGAAGCGCCCTTCGCGTTTGAGAGCGCGATGCGTTATGCGCCGAACATCACACGCTTCCTGCACGGCTCGCCTTCGATCCCTGCGCTTTACGCGGCTGAAAGCGGCTATCGCATCATCAACGAAATCGGCGTCGGGGCGATTCGTCAGAAGAGCGTGCGACAGACGACGCGCTTGATCGAGTTGGCCGAAGAAGCTGGCTTTCATGTGACGAGTCCGCACAACGCGGCAGAGCGTGGAGGAACTATCACGGTTGCAGCCGAACACGCCGGAGCGATGACGAAAGAACTCATCCGCCGCGAGTTCATCGTTGACTATCGTCCCGGCGCTGGCGTGCGTATCTCTCCGCATTTCTACACGAAGGACGAAGAACTCGAACTCATCGTCCGCGAAATGAAAACCATCCGAGACACGCGCGCCTACGCCGAACACGAAACAGCAGGCGCGGCCTTTTGAAGGGATGAGGGATGAGGGCGGAGGGATGAAAGAAGATGGATTACAAGACTTGAAGGCCAGAACTAAGGCCTTTGCCCTGCGTATTATTAAACTTTATACGGTCTTGCCCAAAAGTTCAGAGGCGCAAGTAATTGGCAAGCAATTATTGCGTTCTGGAACATCAGTTGGAGCGCATTATCATGAAGCTTGTCGCGCAAAGTCCGACGCAGATTTCATTAGTAAGATTGAGGGGGCGCTTCAAGAGCTAGAAGAAACTATTTATTGGGTGGACTTAATTTCAGAAGCGCAAATTTTCAAAGCAGAACGCCTGAAGCCGTTACGTGATGAAGCTGAAGAGTTAATAGCAATGTTTGTCTCAATGGCTAAGAATGTTAAAGAAAGGAGGGATAGAAAGGGATAAGGGATGAGGGATGAAGAAAATCATCTCTTACTCATCCCTCATCCCTCATCCCTCATCCCTATGGCTGACGCTCCACTTTCATACAACAAATATCTGCGCGTGCCTGACCTGATCGCGCTGCAAGATTGTCTTTCCGACCCGGCGCATCACGACGAACTGCTCTTCATCACGATTCATCAAACATACGAACTCTGGTTCAAGCAAATTCTTCATGAGCTTGACGCTGCTATCTCTCAGATGAGCGAAGATCGCGCGGCTGCGGCAGCGCGTAGTCTGCGGCGTGTCGTCGAAATTGAAAAGGTGCTCGTCCAGCAGATACACATTCTGGAAACGATGACGCCGATCAACTTTCTGGCCTTTCGTGATGAATTGAATCCGGCGAGTGGCTTTCAGAGTATGCAGTTTCGTGAGATCGAATTCTCTTCGGGGCTGAAAGACACAACGATTATTGACAGCTTCCGCGACGACGAGTTCGCGCGTCAACGTCTGCAAGCGCGTCACGATTCACAGACGTTAGCCGATGCTCTCTATGCGCTCCTGCGTCGTCGCGGACTTGATGCACCCGATGATAATGAGAAGCTGACGGAAGACGAGCGCCGCAAAAACTATGGTCAGCGCACGCGCGCCGTGCTCGAAATTCTCACACACTTCGATGAGCGCTACGAGGAGTTTCAACTCATCGAAGCGCTCATCGAACACGACGAGTATTTCTCTCTCTGGCGTTTCCATCACATCAAGATGGTCGAGCGCATGGTCGGAGCCAAGCGCGGCACGGGCGGCTCCGAAGGCATCGGATACTTGAGAATGACGATTGATAAAAAATTCTTCCCGGAATTATGGGAAGCGCGCACGTATCTGGACACGATGCACGGCGAAGCGGGCTGTCCTTTTACTTCAGTGACGAGTAACGAGTGACGAGATAATATCTCGTCCTTGCTTGTCACTTATCACTCGCCACTCATCACTGTCTTATGGAATTCCCTGAACGCTTCAACATGGCCGACTACTTCCTCTATCACAACATAGAGGAGGGACGCGAGAACAAGACCTGCCTTTACTTCCGCGACGAGACCTACACCTACGGCGAGACTGTGCGGATGGCGAATCGCACGGGCAACGCTCTGCGTGAGCTAGGATTGGAGATTGAAGATCGCGTGTTGATTGTCCTGCCTGATTGCCCGGAGTTCGTCTGGACGTGGTTCGGCGCGAGTCGTATCGGCGCAGTGATTACGATGGTCAATCCGCTCCTTCCCGCCGAAGATTATAAGTATTATCTCGAATACACGCGCGCCCGTGTCGCAGTCATACACGAATCGCTGCTCAAGAATTTTGAGGAAGCCGCAGGCGGCGCGCGCTATCTGCGGCAGACGCTCGTCGTTGGCAGCGAGCATGGACGTTTCCTTTCGTTCGAGCAGGCAATCAATGCTCAATCGGACGAATGCACGCCCGCCGACACGCACCGCGACGATATAGCCATCTGGCTTTTCACTTCCGGCTCGACAGGGCATCCAAAGGGCGCAGTGCATCTGCAACATGATCTGCCTTACAACACGGAGGTGTTTGCCAAGCGAACTATCGGCGTTAATGAAAACGATCTGACCGTCTCCGTGCCTAAACTTTTCTTCGGATACGCGACGGGCACGAACCTGCTCTTTCCTTTCGCAGTTGGCGGCGCGACAGCGCTCTTCTCCGAACGCTCGACGCCCGAAAAGTTATTTGAAGTTATCGAACGCTATCGCCCGACAATTTTGACCACCGTGCCGACGATGATAAATGCGATGCTCAATATGGAAGGCGGCGCAGAGAGAGACATCAAATCCCTTCGCTTCTGTTATTCGGCGGGCGAGGCTCTGCCCGTCGAGCTTTATCACAGATGGATGGAGACTTTCAATGTCGAAATCTGCGATGGCATCGGCTCGGCGGAGATGTTTCATATCTACATCACGAACCGTCCGGGCGATGTGAAGCCCGGCAGTCTCGGACGCATCGTCGAAGGCTACGAGGCGCAGATTGTTGATGCCGACGGAAAGGAAGTTGCGACCGAAGAGATGGGCACGCTGCGCATCAAGGGCGACTCAGCCGCGCTCTGTTACTGGAACGCGCAACGTGCATCGAAAGAGACTTTCGCGGGCGACTGGTGCACGACAGGCGATCAATTTCACGTGGACGCGGAGGGCTACTACTGGTATCACGGGCGCACGGACGAGATGTTGAAAGTCTCCGGCGTCTTCGTCGCGCCGGCGGAGATCGAGAACTGTCTGCTGCAACACGAGGCCGTGCTCGAATGCGCTATCATCGGCCACGACGCGGGCGACCGTCTCATCAAACCCAAAGCCTTCGTCGTGCTGCGTCCGCCCGCGCGAGCCTCTGAAGAACTGGCACAAGAGATCAAGGATTTCGTCAAAGCAAAACTTGCGCGCTACAAGTATCCACGCTGGATCGAGTTCGTCTCTTCACTGCCGAAAAATGATCGAGGCAAGATTGATCGGAAGAAACTGAAGTAGTGGTCAGTGGTCGGTGGTCAGTGGTCAGTTAAAAACTGGTCGTCAACTGACCACTGACCACCGA
>JAVHWW010000051.1:0-16340 GCA_032159235.1 Acidobacteriota bacterium | reverse complement strand
GACGCTGGCTGCGATATAGACGAGCGCGAGGCGCTCCAACTGCGCGTCCGTAAAACCGGGCACGGGCGCGATGTTATCGTTATTCGGTTTGCCTTGCGGGTCGCTGCGTCGCGGTTGGACAAGTTCGACGTGGAGGTACAGACCCTTGCCCTTATTTCTCAAGTGGTCGCGCGCGAACTTCGTCCCGTGATTGGGATCGGGCAACTCTGTTTTGAAATCAACGGCGGTGACGGATTCGCCCAGACGATTAATAAAGACGTGCGTCACTTTCCTACCGATCCATCTCTCTCGCAGATCATTCAAGCTCCACGTCGCTTCGTTAATATCCGGCGGGAAAGGTTTGTCCAGATAGTTCGGCGTGCTGACATCGTGAATCACGAAATAGCGCGCAAGCGGCGCAGTCGGATCAGCAGTGTTCGCGGGTGAGACCGGATCGTCGAGCGAGCCGCCGATGTCCGCTGCGTTGATGTTGTGTGCTGCGAGATAGCGTTGGAGCGCGGCCTTGTCAATATTCAGAGATGCCCCGATCAGCTTATCAAGCGGCGCTGGTAATTTTTTGGGCGGCGCTCCGAGATTGCCGCCGATCAGTACGGGACGCAGCAAACATTTAGCCTGTTCCTGCGGTGTGCCCGTGTAACTCAAAGATGAATCGTCGAAAGGGCATGGCGTATCCTGTGCTCGGATGGACAGTCCGGTGGAGATGAGGAGCAGAGCAAAGCAGGCGAATGATTTTAAGAGGGTCGAGTTCAAAATGGCAGAAGTTACGCAGTTAATAGAAAGCCTTGTCAGTACCGCCTGCGGTAGCGGGCGGGTCTTGATGCAGAGACAACCCGCCCGCTACCGCAGGCGGTACTGACTTGCTCGCTCTGTCATCAACGAGCAAACCGGCGAAAGAAACTATCGTTATTCCACCGAGGCCGCTCCGCGCGATTGGCGATGGCTTCCACGATGCGTAGATAAGCGCGGTTAAAGTCGGCGGCGGCTTGAAAATCAAGCGGCTGATTCAGGTCGTCCGAAGGAGCATGATAACGCTCAGTGCGCCAGCGCTTGACGATCTCCTGCTCTGGAGAGCCTTTGGTGTATCCGACCTTCAGAGCGATTGACGGGATGCCGCTTCTGATGAAGCTGTACTGATCGCTGCGGATGAAAGAGTTGCGCTCTGGCTCTGGGTCGGAGAGGATGCCGATTCCCAATTCGTTGCCGACCGCGTGCAGGTCGTCCGCCAGATTCGATTCCTCAAGTCCCAGCACAATCAGGCTGCGCAACGGAAAGAGCGGCAGAAACATATCCACGTTGACATCGGCGACAATCGAGCCGGCGGGCACGGTCGGATGAGCGGCAAAGTATTTCGAGCCGAGCAGTCCCTTTTCTTCCGCCGTGACGGCCAGAAAAATCACAGAGCGGCGGAAATGCTGTTGCGTACTGCCTAACGTGCGCGCCGTCTCAAGCAGCGTCGCCACGCCCGAAGCATTGTCCATCGCACCGTTGTAAATCTTGTCGCCGTTAATCGGCTCGCCGACTCCGAGATGATCCAGATGCGCGGTCACCACCACATACTCATGCTTGAGCTTCGGGTCTGTGCCCGGCAGCACCCCGACCACGTTCTGCGACTCAACTTCTGCTGTCGCCATCTTCACCGTCGAACGAATAGAGGCTGGGATTGTGAATTTCGGCAGAGGCTTTTCACTATTGGCGAGCGCTAGTATCTCTGCAAAAGTATGTCCCGAACCGTTGAAGAATTTTTCAGCGCGCGCCGGGTTGATCGTGACGGCGAGTCGCTCTCCGGCTGTTTCGTCAAGAGTCGGGTCGGCCAGTATCATCGCAGGCATCAGGCGCGCGAGCTTGGCGCGATCCCAGGGAATGTCCATGCCTTTCGGATTCGGAATCGAGATGACGCCGATGGCGCCCGCTTGTTTCAGGATGCTCCAACGCACGGATTGATAGTGAGACAGAAGCGGGCCGGGAATATTCGAAGGGCCGCCGGTCAGGAGCAGCACGACTTTACCGCGTAAGTCCAGCCCGGCCAGATCGTCGTACTTCATCTCAGGCACTGTCAGCCCATAGCCGACAAAAATGATCGGCGCTTCAAGACGCGGCGCTTGCTCGACGCGCATATTGAAAGTTGCTTCATCGCCAAGCTGGATCGGCTCAACATTGCCGCCGCGCACCAGTGCCAGACTCGATTGCTCTTCAAGGATGCGACGCGAGCGAAAGCGAACAGGTTGAAGGTAGCCATTCGTGCCAGCCGTAATCAGTCCCGCACGCTTAAAATTATCTGCGACATACTCGGCTGCCAGCCGATGTCCAGGGCTTCCCGTATTGCGGCCTTCGAGTTTGTCATCAGCAAGGAAAGTGATATGCGCCCACCAGCCCTCTGCCGGATTGGTGGGTGAAGAGATCGCGCCCTGAGCCAGAGCGAGCTGACAGACTGAGAATGAGAGGATGAATAAGAGAGTTAATTTTTTCATCTGGTGTTCCTTCGCAGAGTTTTGCCGCCGTTCATTGCTGACCCGAATGGAATCAAACATCCTGCGCAATGACCAGCCAAGTATGCTTTTAAGGAGGATGAGACTGCAAGTCAATCTATAATTACTGCGCGGTGAGATTTACGCCGAAAGGCGCGGCAGATAGCGCACAACAGTTCCATGTAGATGAAAAGACGGCCATTTACAGCCCTGACTCCGTTATTTACACGCCATACAACGACATTTACATGGCTGACAACGCCATTGTATGGCTTGTAAACGCCATTGTATGACGTGTAATTGACGTTTACACGAATGTAAACGTCATTGCATGGCGTGTAAACATCAATTACATGCGTGTAAATGTCGTTGCATAGCGTGTAAATAACGTTGGATGGCATGTAAACGTCGTTGCATCGTCATCCAATGTCATCGTCAAGCCAGACAACGTCAATATCACATCAATCTACATCTATGACTTGCCGTGCGATAACATCGCATTGGCTCACAGTAACTCTGCCTGCTCACCCAACAGCGTTGCATGAGCAAGAATCGTATCGGGGATCGGCTCAAGAAAGCGCGAGAGGGCGGGAAGTGAATCCGATCCGTTGCCGCGATAACTGTTGAGCGGAGAAGTAAAATAAAGATGTCGCTTGGCGCGTGTCGCTGCAACGTAGAGCAAGCGTCTTTCTTCTTCTAAATCTTCAAACTCGTCCGTCGAGCGGACGGATGGAAACCAGCCGTCCGTCATCCAGATGACGAACAGTGTGTTCCATTCCAAACCTTTCGCCGAATGCACCGTCGAAAGTGTGACGAAGCCTCCGCCGCGTGCCAGCTTTTCAGTCTGCGCCGCGTCCGACGGATCGAGCGCGACATCGGCCAGCAACTCTGCGGCGCTCTTGTAGCGTTTGGCGATTTGCTGTAAGTGCTCAAGGTCGCGCTGGCGTCTCGGATAATCATCGTACCTGTTTTTCAGAATCGGGCGGTAGAGACGCAGGACATTCGCAAGCTGCGTGTGCGGCGATCTCTGTTCGACGATGGTTCGTAAGACATGTGCCAGCCGAATCAGTGGCTTTTGATAGCTGGCACGCGCGGGAAACTGCTTGAGCCGGTTGAAGAGAGTCATGCGCGTGCGCGTCGTCCTGAACTCTCTGCTTTCGACGCCGAGATACTCGATGATCTGCTCGACGGTCGCATCGCCGATGTGGTCTATCAGCTTGAGCGCGCGAAACCACGAGAGCGTATCGGCGGGATTGAGCGCGACGCGCAGGAATGCGAGCGCATCCTTGACGTGCGCGGACTCGGCGAACTTGATACCGCCGAATTTGCGGAAAGGAATCCCGTGCTTGCCAAGCTCAATCTCCAAGTCAAACGAATGAGAACCGGCGCGAAAGAGCACAGCCATCTCGGAGAGCGGCACACCTTCATCGCGCAACTCTTCGATGCGTTGAGCGATGAAGCGCGACTGCTCGTTCTCATCCTGCGTGCTGACGAGCAAAGGCATTTCGCCTTCCGCCTCGCGCGAGAAGAGTTGCTTCCGGTAGCCTTCGGCTGCCTCCGCGATAATCGAGTTGGCGACATCGAGGATCGGCTGCGTGCTGCGAAAATTCTCTTCGAGCTTAATCAGTTGCGTTGCGGGAAAGAGTTCCGGGAATTCGAGCATGTTCTTGAAACTCGCGCCGCGAAATGAATAAATCGCCTGGCATTCATCGCCGACGACAGCCACGTTGTCATGCGCGACTGTCATCAAGCGGACAATCTGCGCCTGCAAGCGATTGGTGTCCTGATACTCGTCCACCATGATGTAGCGATACTGCTCCGAGAGCCGCGCGCACAACTCCTGACTTCCTTCCAGCGCCTCGCGCAGACGCACGAGCAGGTCGTCATAAGTGAGCATCTGGCGCGTGCGCTTGTAGTTCTCAAATGCCTTGAATAACTGTGCGAGGTCGCGCGCGTCGTGTGAGAACTGCGGGTAGTATTGCTTGAGCACCTCTTCGAGCGTGAGCAGCTTGTTGACCGTCATGCTGAAGATCGCGCAGATGGTACGCTTGCGCGGGAAGCGTCGCTCTTTGCCCGTGAAGCTCATCTGACGGCGCAAGAGGTCTATCAAGTCTTCCGTGTCGCTCGAATCGAGCACGGTGAAACTGCGCTGAATGCCTGCCGACTCTGGATATTTTCTGAGGACGGCATGTGCCATCGAGTGAAACGTGCCGCCGGAGACACGCTGGCAACGCGCATCCGCAAGGGAAGCCGCGCGTGCCAACATGCTCGCCGCCGCGCGCCGCGTGAAGGTCAACAGCAAGACGGATTCAGGACGCACGCCCGTTTCAACCAGACGCGCGACGCGATAGACGAGCGTGCGAGTCTTTCCCGTTCCCGCACCGGCGACGATTAGAAGCGGCCCGTCAATCGTCGTCACAGCCTTGTACTGAGATTCGTTCAACTCTTTCTCGTAATCAATTTTGAGCGCGCGTTGTCTGGGTGCAATGACGTGTTTCAAGATCAGCCTGGTTCTGGCCGGGATGACAGCTTTGCCCAATTCCAGATCGCGTTTGAGAGCTTTGAGATCGGCAGCGAGTTCTTTGACTGTTTGATAGCGAGCCTTGGGCGCTTTCGCCAGAGCTTTCGAGAGAATGCGTTGCAGGTCAAGCGGCAAATCGGCTTTGATTGTGTGCGGCGGGCGCGGTTCTTCGTGCAGGATCGCGTGCATCGTGTCAATTCTGTTTTCGTTGACGAAAGGAAACTCGCCCGTCGCCATTTCGTAGAGCACGATGCCGAAGGAGAAGATGTCGCTGCGTAGATCAACGCGCTGGCCTAAGAGTTGTTCGGGCGACATGTAACTGATCGTGCCGAGAATCATCCCGTCCTTCGTCTTCACTTGAATGAGCGTCTTCTCAAGGCTATCGGCGACGAGCGCGGCCTGGCGGCGCTCGATGAGCTTCGCCAGTCCGAAGTCCAGAATCTTCGCGTAACCGTCGCGGCTAATCATCAGATTCTCCGGCTTCAAATCACGATGCGCGATGCCGTGCTCGTGCGCTTTGGCTAATCCTTCGGCGACCTGAATCGCAAACTCCAGCGCGTCCTTGATGAGCAATGCTTTGGAATCAATCTTCTGGCGCAGCGTCTCGCCTTCGATATACTCCATCGTGATATAGGGCTTGCCGTCGGCTTCGCCAATCTCATAGACGGTGAGAATGTGCGGGTGATTCAGAGACGAAGCGGCGCGTGCTTCCTGTAGAAAACGGCGACGGCGATCCGCTTGCGCGACTGATTCCGGCAGCAGCACTTTCAGCGCCACCACGCGATCCAGCTTCTCGTCGTGAGCTTGATAGACTGATCCCATGCCGCCCGTGCCGAGCAGCCTGATGATGCGATAGTGCGCGAGAAGTGTGCCTTCAGCGATCATGCTTCGTGTGCGATTCTAGTTGAAGGATGAAATCGGATGAACTGAAGACCTTTCCCTGAAAGGTTCCTATTTTATCATGCGACTCGCATTTATGCTTGGTCTTGTCAGTACCGCCTGCGGTAGCGGGCAGGTCTGACATTCTCTAGTGCATGTTCTCAAAAAAACATTGACCTGCAAGCGGATTAAGCAATAATGCTCTCTCGCGTTAGCCGACAGCAGTCAGATAGAACATCCTCCTTGTACGTTATTAATGTTCGAGAGTTTCCATCAGATTTCTGAGCCAGTGAGGTGATGCCGCAGATGAACGCAATCACACAAACAGGACGGTTGATAAGACCGCTCGTCAGTTTTCTTCTCTTGCTGGCGATGATCGTCGCCATCCCGTCGAGACTCTCCGCGCAGCGAACACAAAAGCCTGTCCTGCATGGCAGCCACTGGGTCGCCATCACCGGAAAGCCCATCGCGGCGACAGCCGGAGCGATGATGTTTCAGAAGGGCGGCAATGCCGTTGACGCTGCCTGTGCGATGACCGCAGCCACCTCCACGATTTGGGACACGCTCAGTTGGGGCGGCGAAACGCAGGCGCTCATCTACAACCCGCACACGCACAAAGTCATCGCCATCAACGCGCTCGGCGTCGCACCGACGGGAGCGACCGTTGAGTTCTACAAAAAGAAAGGAATGAAGTATCCGCCCGAATACGGGCCGCTCGCTGCCGTCACGCCCGGCACGCCCGGCGGCATCCTGACGATGCTTGCTGAATACGGCAAGCTCTCGCTCGCGGACGTGCTCGCTCCGGCGATACAGTTGGCCGACGGGTATCCGATTGATATTGAAACTGCCAACGTCATCGAGCATGACAAAGCTCAACTCAAACAGTGGCCTTACTCGCGCGCAGTCATGCTTCCGCATCTTGGCGAAAAGCGTGAAGCGCCCTTGCCCGGTGAGATTTTCCGCCAGCCTGATTTAGCTGCCATGCTCCGCAAACTGGTTGAAGCGGAACGGCAGGCATTAGCTCAAGGCAAGAATCGCAGGGATGCGATCTACGCCGCATACAATCGCTTTTACAAAGGTGACATCGCGCGCGAGTTCGTGCGCGGAGTTCAGGAACAGGGCGGGCTTATCACACTCGAAGATTTAGCGCGTTGGAAGGTTTATATCGAAGAGCCTGTGATGACGACTTACAAAGGAATCGAAGTCTATAAGCTCAACTCCTGGGTGCAAGGCCCCGTCATGCTTCAGACCTTGAGCATTCTGGAAAACTTCGATCTCAAAGCAATGGGCTACAACAGCGCTCGTTATATTCACACCGTCTATCAGGCGATGAATCTCGCGTATGCCGACAGAGATTTTTACTACGGCGATCCATACTTTCCGCCCGTCGAGCCGCTCAAGGGACTGCTCTCGAAAGATTATGCACGCGAGCGCGCAAAGCTGATTAACGATCAGCACAACGATCCGAATATCAAGCCGGGCGATCCTTATCCATTTCAGGGCGCAACCAATCCGTATCTTCCGCTCTTGAAGAAGTGGAACAACGGCAGCAAGACGACCACAACTGCTGTTCAGGAAAGCTCGCAATCACGCGCGCAATTCGAGAAAGACTTTTATGCTGGCACGACTTCGGTCGAAGCCGCAGACGAAGAGGGCTGGGTTGTTTCTGTGACGCCGAGCGGCGGCTGGGTTCCGGCTGTCATCGCAGGCCATACGGGAGTTGGACTGAGCCAGCGTATGCAGAGCTTTGTTCTGGATGAAGCTGAAGGTCCCTTTAATGTGCTCGAACCGGGCAAGCGTCCGCGCGCCACACTCACGCCTTCACTCGCGCTCAAAGATGGCAAGCCTCTGCTTGCCTTCGCCGTGCAGGGCGGCGACAGTCAGGATCAGAACCTGCTTCAATTCTTCCTCGACGTGGTGGAGTTCGGCATGAATGCGCAGGAGGCAACCGAAGCTCCGAACTTCAATAGCTTTCAGATGCGTAGCTCTTTCGGTAATCACGAATCCAGACCGGGACGAATCTTACTGAGCGACACGATGCCCGCGTGGGTGCAGAAAGAGTTAAGAGCGATGGGCTACGATTTGACCTTCGGCACACGCACCTCCGGCCCCATCAACGCCATCTACTTCGATCAGCAACACGGCACGATGTGGGGCGGGTCAAGCAATAACGGTGATGATTACGGTATCTCCTGGTAGTGGGGTTATCTGGTAGCTAGATTCTTTCAGACTATACTTAGGGGTATTGAGAGCAAAGATTAACCGCAGAGGACACAGAGGCTCGCAGAGGATTGAAGATAGAAAAATCTGAGATTTGAGATTTCAAATCATGTGATTGGCTCTTTCAGTCTGCTCTTTCCTCTGCGCTTCTCTGCGTCCTCTGCGGTGAAAAATTCTATCCACAACTCACTTGTTCATCCCTGAGCGTGCGCCCATCGTCTTAGTCGGGATCGGGAGTCTGCCGTCTGCATCATTGGTGAGCGCGACGAATGTCGGGTCTGCACGCAGAGAATCGAACACGGCGTCAACGCGCGCTTCCATCATCTCTTTGGCGCGCACTGATTGATAACGCTCATACTCGTAGAAGTGACGCTTGAGCATGGCGAGCGCTTTTGCACGCTGTCCCATCTGCGCGTAAACAGCCGCGAGGTTGTAGGAAGCAGGCAACAGCGATTCATTCGCGCGGGCAATCTTCAAAGCCTCGTCGCCGTGCCCGGTGTTGACCATGAAGACTGCCGCGAAGACTAAGTTGTAAGGGTCTTTCGGATCGAGAGCGAGAGCTTGTTCAGTATATTCGTGAGCCTTCGTCTGGTCGCCTTCGGAGTTCCAATAGACGGCCAGGTTGCGATAGGCGAGCGCGAGCGGAAACGTCTGAACCGAAGCCTCCATCAACGCCAAACCTTTTTTGAATTCACCTTCATGGATGGTCATCTTGCCGAGTCCGTGCTGCGCGACGGCGCGTGAGAGAGGATCAGACGGCATGTTGAGAATCGCTTCAAATGTTGTGCGCGCTTTGTCCCACTCGCCTGTGTGATGGCGATAGAGTTCGCCCAGATAGCGCAACGGTGTCGGGTCGGCAGGGTCGAGACGATGCGCGAGACTGTAGAAACTTTCGGCTTCTACATATCTGGCCTTCATCTCAGCCATCAGACCGCTCCGCATGGTGCGCTCGATGCGTGCGCTTTGGCGCGGGTCGAAGACAGGAGCGTCGGGGATGCTGGCGGCTTCGTCAACGCCGAGTTTCTTCAACTCCTTCGCGGCTTCCTTAGCCTTCTTGGGAAACATGCACTTCTGTACGAGAACGGAGCGAAAGATTTGAATGGCGGCCTGGTTGTCGCCAGCCTTCGCTTTGTCCCGGCCATCTTTGAGATTCGTGTCGAGCGCGTTCTCACGCTTCTTGACTTCACTCTCGACCAGCTTCTCAACGTCAGCCACTTTCAGCATTCCGTCTCTATTCTCAATTTTGCTGACGGGCGTGCCGTCCGATGTGGCGAGCACTGCGAGCGGGGGCTTGGCATCGCCGATGATCTTCTGTCCTTCGGGCGTGCGATAATCCGCCAATTCCATCGAGACGCATTGCGAAGCGTACAGAGAGAGTGTGCGCGATTCACGCAGGCTCGATCTCTTGATCTCGTCGTTGGAGACAGGAAACCAGTACAGGACTAGCCCGGCGGCGGGCGGATCATTCTGCGCGCGAACTTTCCAGGGTACGTTATAGACGACAGGTTTCGCGCCGCCGGAAGACATGCCGCCGACGCCTCCGCCTCCGCCTCCGCCGCAAGTTGCCCAGATGGGTGAAACGATAAAGAGCGTGATTAGAAGAGTAGCCAGAGTATGTTTGATTAGGGGTTTCATGCGCGGGATGATAACAATGCAAAATTAAAAATGCAAAATGCAAAAGTGAAGACAGGGCCGCTCATCTTCCATTTTGCATTTTTAATTTTGCATTCGCTCTGGTCTTGCTTCTGCTTTGATAATTGAGAGACAATGCGATCAAAGTTCATCTCTGACTGGTTCTCTTGGGAGAAAATTATGAAACCGAATCGTTTCCTGTGTCTGACGACTGTCGTGCTGTTGTTCGTCCTGTCGCCCGTCGCTCTGTTCGCGCAATTTCAGATGAGTCCGCAGCAAAAGGAGCTTGCCGATTACATCAAAAGTCATTACACCAAGCACGAGGTGATGATTTCGATGCGCGACGGCGTCAAACTTTTTACCTCGATTTACGAGCCGAAGGATAAGTCGCATAAGTATCCGATCATGTTCGACCGCACGCCCTACACGGTCGCGCCCTACGGCGAAGATAAATTCAAAACGTCTCTCGGCCCCGACGATCTTTTTCCACGCGAGGGCTACATCTTCGTCTATCAGGACGTGCGCGGGCGTTGGAAGAGCGAGGGCGAATATGTGGACGTGCGCCCGTACATCCCGAACAAGACCGGCAACCAGATTGACGAGACCACAGACACTTACGACACGGTTGACTGGCTCGTCAAAAACATTCCGAACAACAACGGGCGCGTCGGCGTCTATGGCATCTCGTATCCGGGCTTTTACACTTCGATGGCGGGGATTGACGGACATCCGGCAGTCAAAGCTATCAGCCCGCAAGCGCCCGTCTCCGATTGGTTTCACGGCGACGACATGCATCACAACGGCGCGCTCTTTCTCGCGCAGAACTACAACTTCTTCGCCTTCTTCGGACAGCCGCGCCCCACACCGCTTGAGCCTTCGCCAACCGCGATCAAACAATTTCCCTGGGGAACGCAGGACGGTTACAACTTCTATCTCAAGATGGGCGGCATGAAAAATTCCGGCGACCTGTATCAGCAGAAACTCGGCACGCGCGTCCAATCATGGGATGAGATGATGCAGCATCCGAACTACGATCAGTTCTGGAAGGCGCGCAATGTTTTCCCGAACCTGAAGAACATCCACGCGGCTGTGATGACCGTCGGTGGTTGGTACGACAATGAAGACCTCTTCGGCGCGCTCGGCACTTATCAAAGCATTGAGCGCCAGAATCCGGGCATCTTCAACGTGCTCGTGATGGGTCCCTGGTTTCACGGCGGCTGGGCGCGTTCCGACGGCGACTGGCTCGGCACAGCTTACTTCGGACAGAAGACGGCGCAATTTTACCGCGAGCATTTCGAGTTGCCCTTCTTCAATTACTTCCTGAAAGACAAGGGCGACATCTCGCAGATTAAAGAGGTCAACGTCTTTGACACGGGCGCAGACGAATGGAAAGATTTCTCGAACTGGTCGCCGCAAGTCTCCACAGACACACCGCTTTACCTGCAAGCCAATGGCAAACTCGCTTTCACGAAATCAACAGGCGGCGCACGCGGCGCGGCTTACGATGAATACGTGAGCGATCCCGCGAATCCCGTTCCCTACACGCAGAAGATCACGCTCAACTACCCGCGCGATTTTATGACTGAAGATCAACGCTTCGCCGCCGCGCGTCCAGATGTGTTGGTCTATCAGACAGACCCTTTGACCGATGACATCACGGTCGCGGGCAGCATCAAGCCGCAGCTTTACGTCTCTTCGAGCGGCACAGATTCGGATTTCGTCGTCAAGCTGATTGATGTTTTCCCGGACGATTACCATTATCCCGAAACCGGCAACAAGCTGCCCAACGGTCAACCTGAGAGAGTGAAGCCGCCTGACGGTTCGGCAGCTTGCGTCTTTGATCCGGGCGGCTATGAAATGCTCCTGCGCGGCGAACCATTCCCGGCGCGCTTCCGCACGAGCTTCGAGAAGCCCGCGCCCTTGACGCCCAACGTGCCTGTGAAAATTTCTTACGTGATGCCGGGCATCGTCCACACGTTCAAGAAAGGCCACCGCATCATGGTGCAAATCCAGAGCACGTGGTTTCCGCTCGTCGCACGCAACCCGCAGAAGTTCATGCCCAACTATCAAGTGGGAACGAACGCGGACTTTCAGAAAGCGACCGAGCGCATCTATCATACCGGCGCGCAGCCTTCACAAATTGTTCTGGCAGTTGTGAAGAGATAGGTTCGAGATGTTTGTGGGCGTGTGGATAAGTGCGACCAGAGGTCAGTACCGCAGGCGGTACTGACCTCAACGCTCCGGCCAAGTAGTCAAATGGAATTGCAACCTTCACGGCAATTTCTCAACCGCTTGCGCTGCGGTTTGATTTTTCTTGCGGCGTCTAACCATCTCGAATAAACCTTTGAAACTGATCCGCGCGATGGCTATCCCGCCGAGGATTGAGGTGAAGGCGAAGAGTTCGATGACGTAGCGCGACTCAGGGTTTTCGAGCGTGGAGAGAAAGATGAGGCGCGGCAGCGTCATCAACACGGCGAGCAGCAGCCAGCGACGCGACGCGCCATCGCGCGTGAGCCAGAGCAGGATCGCACCGGCGAGGGCGAGCAGCGTGTGAATCCAAACCAGAGCGGCGAAGAGCGGCAGCCAGATGTGCTGATGCGTGTCGTAATCTAAATCTTCGAGCGGGAACAGGTCGCCTTCAAACGGGTAATAGTTGGAATGCGTGTTGAACCACATGGCGACGGCGCGTTTCACCGGCAGCCAGACGTAATAACGAAAGGGCGCGCGTGCGATTCGCTCGCGGGCGAGTTGCGCGAAGCCTGCATCTATCTCCGGCGTCATCTCGACCGCTTGTTGATCTGTGGCCGGCTGAGTTTCATCCGGTGATTGATCGCCCTCGTCAGCGTTGTCGTTGTTGTCGCTGTTGTCATCACTCTCATCACTCTGGTCGTCGGCTTGATTATCATCCTGACTATTCTGATCTCCGCTATTTGCGTTTGCCTGATCTTGCGGGGCGGCAGACTTGTCTGTGGGCGATTGCGGAACAGTGTTGGGTTTGGCTGCATCGGCGTTCTCACTGACGGCTGGCTGGCTGGCGGCTGAATTGTTCTGTTCCTCTTGCGGCGGGTGATTGTAGCGGTCGAGCAGGGCAGCGACGCGCGTGCGCTCGTCTGCGGAGTCGAAAGCGAAGTCTGGAACGTCGTTGATCGAAATCGGCTTGTCGTCGAGATTCCAGAGCATCGGCTCGATGTAACGCGGGTCGTCAATCCACGTCCGCACCCACATAAAGTAGCCGCGCTGCACAAACTCGCCGGGCATCTCGGCGTGCGCGGGCGCGAGCGGCTGGAAGAGATGAAAGACGCGCGCGTTGCGGATCGTCCAGGGCACGAGCACGAGAACGAAGGCCGCCGAGAAGAGCGCACCATACAGAGTTGTACGCGCGAGACGCGACTTGAACCTGCGTCGCGCTTCGTTCTCCGTCTCAGCAGTACGCCTGAAGAGGCCGGAGATGACCAGCGTGAGACCTATCGCTGCCGCAAACAATCCGCTATCGGGACGCAGCAGCACGCACGCGCCGGAGAGCAATCCAGCCACCAGCCACCAGATGATCGTCCGCTTGCGAGTCTGCGCTTTGAAGGCGTAAGTCGCGGCCAGCGTCATCGCCGCCATGAAGAAGAGAGTCAGCGTCTCCGTCAGAATCGTGGCGACATAAATAGCTGTGAACGGGCAGAGTGCAGCCAGAGCGAAAGCTGCCCACGCGGCGATGCGCCTGCGCCTTTCATCCTGCACCCAGTTCCACGCGATCAGTGCGATGAGCGCGCACGTCGCCGTATCGAAGACGGCTTGAATCAAACGCACCGCAGTGTTATTGCCGTGACCGAAGACGGAATAGATCGCCGCCAGAAAGAGCGGATAGCCGGGCAGCCGGATCAGCGACGGCGGGTAAGGCTCTTTATCAGCATGTGAAAAGACGTGATGCTCTAAGAGATTGGTCGCAATCTGGGCATAGACGCGCCCATCATCATCTTCATCAGTGGCGAGATAGCGGGCGATGGCGATGCGTGAGGCGAGCACCGCAATGAGCGCGACCGCCACGAGCGCGAACGGAAACCACTTCTTGCGGCGAAGTTCGACGAACAAATGTTTGACCTGCTGTGCGTCTTCGTCAGAATCAGAGGAGTGGAATTACTTTACCGCGAATGACGCCGAAGCGCCACAGCGCGAGAAAGGCAGGAGTCAGAAGCCAGGAGTCAGGAGCCAGAAGAAAAGAAAGACAAAATCTGTTGAAGCGGGTTTCAGCCTTAGTATTCTGGCTTCTGAATTCTGGATTCTGGATTCTGCTTTTCGTTCACATGCAGCGGCAGTTCATTCTTCTAGTCGCTCCGACAGGCATGAAGCTGTTTCCGTTCCAACGATAGTCGGTCACTTCGTTGTGATCGCAGCGCGAGTCTTTGCCGTAGATGCGCTCGACTGTAATCATGCCGTCGTCAATGTGTATGTAATGGTCTATCTGGCAGTTGACGGAATCAATCAGGGCGAAGGTTGCGAGCAAGACGGGGCGTCCGTTCTGTAAGGTATAGACGCGCGCTTCCGCCGCGTTCGGCGATTGCGCCGCGCCGTGACTCAGGACGAAGGCGACTTCATCCTTGCGGTCGCCCGTCAGGTCGCCGTAAAAGGGGCCGTCAACCATGCCTAACTCCCACTGCATGTTGGGAGCGATAGTTTCGGCGTAGTAGCCATCACGGAGTTTGTAAGACTTGTTGTCAATCGTGTAGGCGAAATTCTTGAAGTCAATCTGCCGGATATCAATGATCGGCGGGTCGGCGGCTACTATTGCCGGTGCGTGCCTCTTCTTACCACGTGATTGCGCGAGGATAGCCAATGAGCACAAGAGACAAAACAGAATGATGACACTATGGCGCTTCAATCTTAACTCCTTGTTCCGTCCAACTGACACGAATCGAGATTTGAGATGGCCTCGCTCAAACATCCGGGGCAGAGACAATCATGATCTTCACTTGCCACTAAAGGAACATGCGGCAGCGCATCACACCAGCATCTCTCCTGACCCCGCTCCGGCCCACAGGTAAAACTCGCTGCACACTTAGAACAGACCTTTTGTTTTGGTGTCTGAGAGAAGGGCAAGAGCATCATAATGAGAAAGAGTAATTCATCCGATTAGTGGTCGCAAACTCCAATCGCCGGTATGCCTGTTCAGAGCCTTTCCACGCAAACAGACGTGGATGGATCAGATGAGCCAGTAGCTCAGTGCCTTCAACTACTCTCGGCCCCGGACGCGCGAAATAAGAGTTGGCGTCCACAGCAAAGACCCTGCCCTCGCGCACAGCCGGAAGATCAGCCCAGCCGGGATAAGCGGCAAGCTGCGGGGCTTGCTCAATCACTTGGTCCAGATTGAATCCGCAGGGCGTCACAATCAGAACCTCCGGCGACCATCGCAGAACATCATCCCAGGGGATGCGAACGGAATCCGTACCTTTGCGCCCCAACTCATCAACGCCGCCCGCGATCCAGACCATCTCCGGCATCCAATGACCGCTACAATAGACCGGATCAAGCCACTCCAGACAGAACACACGCGGACGGTCAGAGAGATTGCGCGTCACGCCCGCGATCTTTTCCAGGCGCGCACGGCCTTCGTTGATTAACTCTTCGGCCTCTTTCAAACGTCCGGTCGCCTCTCCCAACTCGCGCACATTGTCAGCGATCTCTGCGAGCGATCTCGGCGTCAGCCACAGAATCTGCGGCTTCTTTGAGAGCGCGTTTAAGAGTTGAGAGACTTCGTTGCCCGACGGCGCGCAGACCTGACACAAGTTTTGCGTGAGGATCAAATCGGGCGCGAGTTCCTGCAAGAGTTTCTCATCTACTTCGTAAAGGCTGAGGCCATCGTGCATCCGCTTCGCCACTGCCTCATCAATCTCGCGCTGGCTCATCCTCTCTACCGGCAGCGCGTTGCGAACGACGATGGGCTTGCCCTTAACTTCCGGCGGATAGTCGCACTCGTGCGTGATGCCTACAAGCTGGTCGCCAAGACCTAAAGCGCAGACCATCTCTGTCGCTGACGGTAGAAATGAAACGATCCGTTGTGCTGCGCTCATCACTCACACTTTCAGGCGGATTGTCGTCGGTAGATCAGCTCTAACTTAAAGCAGGAAGCAATCGTTCAGCAAGCGCGAACCAGCCGAACAGTATCACTCCGGCAATAAATCACAAAACCAGAAGGAATCTCTGGCGACTCTCTCTCCGATGGAAAATTTCACCGTCTCTCTAAAGTTCGGGCCGTCGAAGACGAAAGTGTGAAACTCTCCGTTTTCACCGCAGGGATCAATCTGAGAGGGAAGCACGGAGAGGAACTTTTCGTCAATCATCATTCCGGCGAATGACGAATCGAGAACCTTGCCATCAACGCAGGTGATGACAGCTTTGAATCCCAGCTTGACGAACTCTCTAATGAACTCGGTCGTGTCGCGCAGCCACACCGGATAAATCCCATGCATGTTGTGCCGCGCCAGAAATTGGTCGCGGTAGGCTCGAATCTCTTCCAGAAAGAGATCGCCGAAGACCACTGCGTCAATGCCCTGCTCACGATAGACGGCAAACGCCTCTTCCATCTTCGTTTCATACTCCTGGTTGGTGGCATCTTTGGTGATGAAGACTTCATGAAG
>JAVHWW010000037.1:0-26321 GCA_032159235.1 Acidobacteriota bacterium | reverse complement strand
CGACAGAAATTACCCGATACGCCCGTGATCGTTCTTTCGGGACTGACCGATCCAGCCTACAAGAGCGGCGCGATGAACATGAACGTGTTCAAATATCTGACGAAGCCTTATAAGCTGGAAGAAATCGAGGCCAGCGTTGACAGTGCGGTCGCTTATCACAAGGAATTGTTGGCTTCGCGTCGCAGGCAAATCGCTTCCGGCGCCGCAGACCGACAAAGAATTTATCTTCTGTCAATCACCGTCACGAGCGCAAAATCAGAGGAGACTAAGCACGAAGCCGAATTGGTGATTGCCGGATCGGTGGATGAGGCGAAACAAAAAGGCTTCGAGCAGGCCCGCCAAAAGTGGCCGCTTGACGGCGGTTGGATGGAGCACCGTGTAGAAGCTAAAGAGGCCGGGCAGGAGATTCTTTCACAGGCGGCTTTGATAATGTCTCAGGAATGATTTGCAAGAGGAGGAGGATACTTTCTGTAATCTTCTCACCTCAATGGAGGCCAACGAAAATGGTGACGATAAATCATGCAACGAGTAACAACGCCAACGCTATAGCCTGCCCGTCGCTTTTTCCCCAGAAGGCTGAAGGGCGTAAACCGACTTGTGACCAAGTCCGCCTCCAGAAACAACTCGACGACATCCTGAGAGGCATTAAAAGTCCGGTTGTGGAAAGAGCCTGCGGGCGCGTCTTCACCGATCTCTTACACCTCCACGATGGGGCTTTCCATAGTTGATGTCTGCTTTCTCACCTGCCGGTGAAAGTGCGAATTTTAATCTGACTTCAGGTGCTGACTAATAAGGTCTCCTAACCGCTTGAACTCGATAGGCTTGGTGACGAACTCATTACATCCGGCTTCGAGGGCGCGGCTACGAATCTCCAGGCCGTGATGTGCGGACAAACCGATAATGGGAGTATCGCTGATCCCGTCAGTCTGGCGTATCATGCGGGTGGTCTGAAGGCCGTCAACTTCGGGCATGTTAATGTCCATCAGAACGAGAGCCGGGAGTTCCCGCTTGATGAGTTCTACGGCTTCGAGTCCGCACTTAGCTTCAACGACGCGGTAGCCGAGCGTTCTTAGCTGCATACTTATTATCCGTCGCACGCCTTCGGTGTCGTCCACTACTATTATGGTAGGCGCATCCTTTAGGCTGGACTTGACGTTGTCGGGTGTCATCTTCCTGTCGTGCTTATGAGAAAAGTCCGAGTTGACTCAATGAGCAGTATATTCGCAATAAAGAAGCTATGCCAGAGAATATCCCACCCTCGAAGGGCTAGTCGGGCCGTAGTGATTATCCCCACTGGTCAGAAATTTGTTCAACCAAGCGTATGCAGATATTCAGTATAACGAAGGCGATCCCCAACACTGATCTCTGTAATCTGCACGCCAATGAAGTAATCCTGTCTGAAATTATCTTCATCGCGCCATTCACTGCGCACCACTCTGGTATTCATTTCTACGACGCCCGACGGAAGACTCAGTTTGACTCTGAGGAGGCCGCCCACACCGCACAAATCGGAGTCCCTGCTGTGAGTTGAAGTCACCATCAGTGATAATCCCGTCTCACTAAGGTCGCGCGTGTAGCCGATGAGTGTCTGCGGCGGATGGTGGCTTTCGATTTCCAGCCGTGAAGCGATAAAAAGCAGATGCGCTTCGCGTTGCGCCAGATGACGTTGGGCGCGCCGACGCTCAATTCCCCACTCTCCTTCTTCAGATTCTGAATCCGAATCTTCGCCCGGCACCTCTTCTTTAGTTTCTGGTTTCGACTTCTCGTTTCTGCTCATATCGTCAGCTTCTTTGGGAGTAATAAAGGCCATCACGGCTTTCCCTTCTGGTACTTTCTCGCTTAACCTTTTCTACAATCCGAGTCACGAGCATAAATGGCTGTTCACTGACCGGAGAACGCCGTAATAATAAAGTCAGCCAACCTTTAAGTAACGGCTCACGAGCTTCTTCATGTCTTCGAGTGTGCCAGGCTTGATGACGTACTCGTTAAAGCCTGCGTCCAGTGCCTCGTCCGTCAGGCTGTAGCTGTAGTCGGCGGTGTAGGCGACCATCGGCACGTCTCGGAGGTCGGTAATCTTGCGGATGCGACGGGCGATCTCGAAGCCGTCAAGAGCGGGTGTCTTCAAGTCCAGCATGATCACGTCAGGCTTTTCGGTAAGGGCAAGCTCGAACGCCTCGACGCCGCTCCCGGCTTCGACGACACGGCAGCCGCACTCCTCCAACAGCACCCTCGTTTTGTACTGCTGTTCCGTGTTGTCTTCCGCTAAGAGAACGGTAGGTTCAGGCAACATCAGATCAATTCTCTGCTGCGAAGTACGGCTTAAGCCCACACCCGTCCATGAGATAGTCTAGACCGGGCGATCTTCTTTCAATAATCGCTGGCGATGCTCAAGCGCCCGCCCGACGCTCTCTTCAACAGCCTCCAGGCGAAACGGCTTGACCAGATAATCGAAGGCTCCCATTTTAATCAAGCCTTTGGCATGTCCTTGATCGCTCAGGCCCGAAATGATAATGACGGGCGTGTGCGCCTGATGCTGTCGGATGAGACCTAACAATTCAACCCCGCTTAGACCCGGCATTGAAATATCCGTTAGCACCACATCGTAATTCTCTGTCTCCAGCCACGCGAGAGCCTGTTCAGCCGTCTCTGCTGTATGACAACGGTGTTCGGACTCAAACAGATCATAAAGCGTGTCGCGGATTGCTTCATCATCATCAACCATCAAGATTGAGGCCATTTGTTTACACCCACCATGTTATTTATCTCACGCGCTCTCGCAGAGACGTAAACTCTGCGAGAACGCAAGGTCAGGCACAACTTAACATACTATGAAAGACCGATCACCAGATAAGTCGTGTCGTCTTTGGCCGGAGCGCCGATGCGAAAGCGATCCAGGTCTTCAAAGAATGTTTGACCGATCTGTTCGACATCGAAAGCGGTGATGCGCGCATGGCTCTCTGCTAATCCTTGATCTTCGTAAGTCTCGCCCGCAGTGCTCTCCGCATCCGTGACGCCGTCGCTGAAGATTGCCAGACGCTCGCCCTTCTGAAACGAAAACTCTCCGGCCACGTACTCGTTATCCGGCAGAGGAATGCCGACGGGTCTTCCGCTCACCTCAAAACTTCTCTCGGCTGCCGCCGATTGATTCAACCAGACAGGCTGGACGTGGCCTGCGTTGACGTAGCGCAGACGCTCCGCATCGGCTGAGAGCGTACCGAGAAAGAGCGTCGCATAAGTTCCGAGCGGCGCGGCTGCCGAGACTCTCTTATCAAGCTCTGTGACAAGACGCGCTAAATCTTTTTCAGACCGCACGAGTGCGCGCAACTCTGTCTGCAACGTCGTCATCAACAGCGCCGCGCCGATTCCCTTCCCGCTTACATCCGCCACCCAGAACGCGCACTCACCGGGAGACAACATCACGACATCGTAAGCATCGCCGCCGACATCGAAACATGCCTGGCTCGTGCCCCACGCGGAAAAGGGTCTGGGCAAACTGATTTTTCCTGGTGGCGGTAGAAGCCGCTGCTGTATTCCGCGCGCCAGCTCAAGCTCTGTGGCGAGAAGCTGCGCGCGAAAAGCGTCCTGTGCCAACTGCTCGCGTTCAACGGCGACGGCTGCGAGCGCGGCGAACGATTCAAGATACGAAAGGTCTGCGTCGGAAAACTCGCCGTTTCGTCGGTTAATGGCTTGCAGCGCACCCATCAGCACGCCGTCAGGATTTCGGAGCGGAACGCAGAGCATGTTTCTCGTGTTGAATCCCGTGCGCTTATCGGTCGCAGAATCGAAACGCGGATCGGACGCCACATCGTTAATCAACGCGCTCTCGCCCGTCTCCGCGACATAGCCCGCCACGCCGATGCCCTTCTCAAGGATGATCTCAACGTGCTGCGACCCGCTCATCTGCCGGGCATGTAATTTTCCGGTGCGCTGATCGCGCAGGAAGGCTGTCGCGCGCTCACAGTCGAGTTGCGTTTTGACTAATTCAAGGATGGCTTGCAGGATGTCGTTTAAGCCGGAGGCGCGATTGAGAGTCTCGCTCGCCGCGACCAGAGCCTCCAGTCGTTGGAGGCGAACGTCGTCCGGCAGTTTGCTCAGGATGGCTGTGGCGCTGACCAAGTGGCTTCTCCTTAACGAATGAAAATCGAGCTATTTCCGCTCGCGTTGAATGAGATTTTAGACCGCCCATGAAGTATATCATTCGAGTTGTGCATTTGTTTTCTGAGTTTCGCCACACAACGCTCGACTATCTTGTTTACGCGAAGCGTGTCTAACGCCCGAACCGGGCGCGGGCAAAAGGCATTCAACCTAATCGCAAGAAAGAATGATGAAAGCCACGCTATCCCGCGCTCCGGTTGAATGAGATGTCGGCGCTTCACGTGGAAAAGCAGTTATGCTAGCCAACTGTGTAAGAGTTTTCGGCATGGCTCTAGCTACCTTCCGGCAACAGTGTCTCGTGATCGGCAACCATTTGCCATTTACCGCCGCGCCGGATATAGACGACGGTGATACAGGTCTTGGAAGTGAATGCTTCACCATTCGCGTGCTTCCCTGAGTCAATGACGCGCGCCGTGTAAACGGCAGCATCGCCATAGACGCGCACCACAGGGTCTTCAATCTTCGTGTCTCCTTCTTCACTCCGTTCCACCGCGCGCAACAGGTCAGCCTTGTTCCGCCGCACGCCTTTAAACGACCAGTATTGAAAATCATCTGCGACGATGGAGCTGATCGTGGCGGTATCATTCTTCAACCATGCTTTGGTCAGAACATCTTCGAGCCGAAGAATCTCTTTCTCGTCAGCCAGCGTAGAGCGCGCATCATTGTTGTTGGTTTGAGTGCTGACTACGGGAATCATAAATAGCGCGACAACCAACGCCGTGAATGTTTGCTTCATAACGCTACTCCTTTTGCGATGTAAGTTCTTCGGTGTAACTCCATTCATCGAAGCCGCCGAACGCCTATTAGACCGCAGTCGGTTTTTCCATATTATACCGCTTCGGTACTAACATCTTATCGCCGCTTCGGTCTAACATACTATTTAACTATCAAATACCCCACCCTGCGGTCTAATCATTCTGTAGGCTGCCTTTTACCGCTATCCGCAGTAAAACTCAATAGTGAAGAAGCTCAAGATAGCCCTGTAACCGATTTAGCCATGCTGTGCGGATTGTCTTTGCCTCTAATCTCAAGCCTGAGACGGCAAAGCGTGGGCGCTGAACAGGCTGGAACTCTCCCTTTTAGGCGGAAACAAAAAAGAGGCTCAAGACAGCCCCAGAGTCTTCCGGGGTATCCTGAGCCTCATCATATCTCCAACTTTTAATCTGCTTAACTGAAGGGCGCGACAGGCAAAGTGCGCCTTTACAGCACAAAGCATAAGGGCCGATAGCGCCGGGGCTGCCACGCCCGCGTCCTCATTGTTGTTAGTTGATGGATATCAACGTCCAACTGAATTGACATTTATTAATCGTACCATCGACTAAGGCGTAGCCCTGGACCGTAACGGTCGGGGCGCCATCTACTTGGGTGAAATGGAGGGAGAATCTACCAAAGGGGGCAGAAAGCCCAGGCACAATCGTCTGTGTTGTCGCTGTCCCGGTGGGGGCACTTAAAAAAGTGGTGCGCGGCTCGCTATCCTCGAAGGCTAGATTGACGGGAGAGCTAATAGGGTTAATCGAAATCAGGGCTGAGGGCTGGCTTCCGGCTAGCGCGCAGACGAACTTGAGGTTAAGCTCGCCCGGCAAATCCAGAATGGTGTGCTCATTACCGGGATTACTGGCGACGAGTTGCTTGACGCCTCCCGTGATTGAAAAAGGCCCGCATGTTACGGTGCCATCCGCACCTATAGACTGGATAACCTGACCCGGGGCGCAAGAACCGGTTACCCGCTTCTGAATCACGCTCTGATCAACGCTCATGGTTCCATTGTCTAAGATAAGCCCTGTTCCAGCCTGAACCATCCCGCCCGTACCCGGAGCCCCCTGCTCACCCTTTTGACCATTACAGACGACGCGCACCCCGGTGCTGTCGGTGTACTCGACGCCGCCGACTCCGTTCGTGCATCGCCCATCACCTAAAGGAATCTCTGTGCTTGTTACAGACTGCCCGGCATCGCCCTTGTCTCCCTTATCACCTTTGGCACCGGTCGAGCCTTGCGGCCCCTGCGCTCCTGTTGCGCCAGTGTCGCCCTTCGCTCCTTGCGCGCCGGTAGCACCAGTATCACCTTTGTCTCCTTTAGGCCCTTGCGGCCCAACAGGGCCTTGAGGCCCCGGCACGCCACCCACACTCCAGCTCAGCTCAATCTCATCCTTTTTACATTGTCCCGGCCCGCTGACCTTGCGCAGGTCGTGTCCGTCCTTGTGATAGCAGAAGTAGATGATGTTGCTGGTTTGTGCCTGAGTAGTACTGGAATTATATGCTCCGAAGCAGAGTGCTAAAGCTGCAAGAAAGAGATACTTTTTCATCGAGGATTCTCCTATGTTCAAATGCATCGCTCAGAAAGACGCAGTGCGCTGGGTTAATGTAACGACTGGAAAATGAGATGCGATATGGATACGCAGACTCACGAGGCCAGCCTGGTAAACTTACTTTGTAGGATAAAAATCTATAATAAGTGCTGATTTCCAGTCAAGAAAATCTGGGCTACCAAAAAGAGCCGCGCCCTGAAACATCAAGACGCGGCTCTCACTGTGTCTCCAATTGGAGACAAACCTTCAGGATTGAATCTCGACGGGGCTATGTAATGCTCCTCGCCTTTCTCTCAGGCACGTTGAAGGTTTCTATCGAGGCCCGGAGGCTCGAATAGTCACCTGCGTGCCGCTCATCAGTTCCAAATCATCCCGGCCTTCAGCATAGACGGAGCCTGCGCCCGCGCCCGCGCCGAGAATCGCGCCGACGGCTGCGCCACGGCCTCCGCCCGCAATCGCGCCGATGATCGCGCCGATGCCGGTGCCAACTGCCGCGCGCTTCTCGGTCGTGGTGGTGCGGTTATTGTCACGGACTGCTCCCTCGTTATCAACACGGACAGTTTCACCGTTCGCTGTCTGTACAGACTCGGCGATTCCGGCGAATCTGTACGACCGCCCGTCGCGCATCGTGATGCTCTCGAAGTTGAGCGTCAACTGAGAGCGCCCTGTAGCGCGGCCTGAGCGTGTGACGTTTGAGACGTAACCGTTGATGGTCGCGCCGTCATATTGAGAAGGACTGCGCACGGTCATCGTAAAGCGATCATTCTCGCGCGTGTCTCTCGTCGTCAGATTGTTATTGAGCACGGTGACGAGTTCCGTCCCGTCCGGCACGATAAAATCGCCGCTCGTAGCGACAGTTCCGGTGCTGGGATAGTTCGTCGTGTTGCTGCCATTGTAAATATCCAACTGCGCCACGTCAGAAGTTCTCTGATAGACGCTGACGACTGTCACGGGCGTGCTGAGATTGGCATTCATGATGCGCCGCGTGACGCGCAGACTGCGCCCATTATCAATCGGCTCAAACGTCACGTTAAAGTCGCTCTCTCTGTCTCTGTCGCCAGAAGAAGCGATTGATAGTTGATCGCCGTTGAGTGTGGCACGAACGCGCACCTCGTTCCCGCTCGCACTCGTCTCGACATGCTCGATGCCATCGGCATCAAACGAGAACTGCGGGCGGCGGGTTGAGGCAATGGTCACATTACGTCCACGCAGATCAATGGCGAGCGTTGTCGGCGATTCCAGCCGCGCCGTCAACGAATCGAGAACTCGCTGCCGATCTCTGTAAGGCACAGAGCGCACCGCACTGTTAGCGATGTTTCGGGCGTCGTCGCTGCGCGTCGTGTCCAACTGGTATGTGCCCGTCAAACGGTTGGCGTAGCCCCGATTGCCCGACGGATAATTGTTCGTCGGATAATTCCCGGACGGATAGTTGTTAGACGTGGTAGTGGCCTGCGAGTTCCAACGCCAGGTGATGTTGTAGTCCTGCGCCAACTCATTCAGGTCAACGCGAAGGGCTGCCCAATCACTTGACGCGCCGCCTCCCAGGCGAGTGCGCCGGATGAAGCTATCAATCCTGCTCGCGCGATTGAGAACGTCCTGCACGTCGGAAGCAGTGGACTGCCGCCTGTCGAAACGATCATGCAGGCGCTGCACGGAAGACGTGAAATCGCTCACGAAGAGACTGACATTGTCTTCGGCGCGCGTGTTGTTAGAGTTGCTTTGATTTAATGATGCCTCAAGACTAGTGCGAAATGTTGCCGTCCGATCCTCTATGCGTTGGATCAACTGTCGCACCTGTTGAGTGCTGACACGATACGGGCGATCTGTTACCTGCGCCTGCGCTGTCAGGCCAAGACCAGCGAACGCAAGAACCAGCGCCACGCTAAACATCTGTTTGATTCGATTCATTTCCCATTCCTCCATTTCAAGAACTGCTCGTTATGTTTCTTCAAACAACGGTTCCCAGCACGGCACATTTCATGGCTGCCGCTCCGGGCTGTTATTCGCAAAGGGGGAAAGGGGAGAAGATTTATACAACCGGGAGAGTTAATCAGGGAGAGCCAAGGCGAGTTGCATTCTTCGGCGCGTTTGATTATCGCACTTGTTCTTCTAAGTTTCAAATCAACGCGAAAAACGCGCGTACTGCGTCTGTGCGCTTGCATGTCGCCATGCACCGCGAGGGGTGCAACCTTAAAAGTCTGATTCAGACGCAAACTGTCAGGTTGCCGCGCAAAATCCGTTGCGACGCTATTGAATTTTTTGCATCGTCACGGTGATGAGCGGATCGTCACCGCCGGTTCGATTGTAAGAGACCCAGTATCCGGCGTCTGGATAGCGGACTAACTTAAACATCCCGCCGTCCGGCTTGGCCTCTAAATCAATTCCGAGCACGATCTTCGGCAGCGGCGCGCTCTTTTCGCCAAGGTAGTTGACCGACACGGCCATCACCTTGCCTTTATCGTAAAAGACCTGCGCCGTCTCCTTCTCGGAAAACATATAGAAGTCCTGAACGTCGCCTTTATCCTTCGGGGCGCCCAGTTTCTTACGCACCTCACCGGCATCCATGCCGAGACGCACGCCCTTGTACTCAACATAAAACGGCTTGTCAGCCTTCTTATCGCTCCCGCCCTGCGCTCTGGCGACCGATGCGCCCGTGAAGCATACGACGATAGCCGCGATGAACGCGACGAGAGTGAACCTGAATGGCACTGTGATAATCCATCTGGAGGTGGGGGACATGATGGCTTCCTCCTTTCTGAAAATCCCTCTTGATAGGTCAGCACATTCTAGTCGCAGAGCGGGTCAGGTTTCAATATCCAATTTACCGAATGACGAACGATTTTTTGAGCGCACCGCCTCCCATTTCCGCTTCCACGTAATTCTTTCCGGCTCGTTATGCTATCCTTCAGGCGAACCTGGAGGAACAAAATTGTGAATCCCACTGACGCTAAAGCAGAGATTTATCTGGCCGGAGATGATCTCTTTGTCGGCATTAGTCCGAGCGGGCACGCGCTCGCTCTGGACACCAATCACGAGCGCTCAAGCGCAGCCACGCCCGTCGAGTTGCTGTTGATTGCGCTCGGTAGCTGCACGGCGGTGGATGTCATCAACATCCTGCGGAAGAAACGTGAACAGGTCACGGATTACCGCGTTGAGGTGCGCGGCGAGCGCCGCACAGAGCATCCGCGCGCCTTCACACGGATGGAGGTTCGACACATCGTGCGCGGCCACAAGATTTCTGAGAAGGCTGTCGCACAGGCCATCGAGCTTTCCGAGACAAAGTATTGCAGCGTCGCCGCCACGCTCCGACCAACGGTTGAGATCGTTTCAAGCTACGAGATTATTGAAGCAGACGCGGCAGACGATGCTTGAGATGATTCACTCCTCAAGTCTCAAGCTCTCAGCACGAAACTGCAAAACCCAACCAACAAGTTCGTCAGGTAGCCGGACGGGAGAGACGCCTTTTCCGCCCCGGTCTCAAACTTTTATCATCGTGCATGTTGGAGGGAAAGTTTTTATGTGGCGCGCATTCGGTTCGACTCTTCGTCTCTCTCTTCTCGCAACGCTCGTGCTCATCTTCGGCGCAACGCTCGCTGTAGCTCAGGCGCAAGACAATTTAAGCCAGTGGGAAAAATTCGACTTCGCGTCGAGCAGTGTCGAGTTGTCGCAGATGAAGGATTTGAGCCTTGACGATCTGAAGTTTCTGCGCGGGATTGTCTTCGGTCGGCATGGTCGTGTCTTCAAAGACGTGGACATTCAAAACTATTTGAAAGAGCGCGCCTGGTACAAACCCGATCCGAACTTCAAGAACTCCGCGCTCAACGCGACAGAGCGTGAGAACTTGGACATCATCCGCGAAGCCGAAGCTGCGAAGCACGAGACCATTCAACCCGGCGACCTGCGCTTCTATGAGAAACGTCTCTTCACAATCAAACAACTCGGCGAGCATACAGGCGCGGAGTGGCGCGTCCTGAGCGCAGAGATCCAGGCGATTCACGGCAAACGCTTCGATGACGAAACGTGGCTGCAACAGTATTTCGATGAGCGTTACTGGTACGCGCCCGATCCGCAGTACAACCCGAAGCAACTGACAGCCATCGAGCAGAAGAACCTGCAAACCATCAGCGCCGCGCAGAAGAAGCAACGCAATGTTGCCGTCTCGCCCGGCGACATGGAGTTTTTCCAGAACACAGTCCTGACCGAACAGATGCTCGACGGTGTCGGACTGCAAGACCTGCGCTTGATGCGCAACGAATTCTACGCGCGTCACGGTCGCTCATTCGGCGCAGCCTGGCTGCAACAGTTTTTCGACACGCAGCCATGGTACACTGGCGTCGAAGAGGGCAAGCAGCCTTCGGAGCTTTCGCCGATTGAGAAGCAGAACGTCGAAACTATCGTCCACGTTGAGAAGAGACTGCACGAAGAGTTGAGCACGAAGCCAATTGCGCGACGCACCCTCGAAGGTCTCTTTATTGAAGACGCGCGCAAGCTGCGCAATGAAATCTACGCGCGGCACGGCAAGGTCTTCAAAGAAAAGACGATGGTCAGCTACTTTTCCACCTTCGATTGGTACAAGCCCGATCCGAAATTTAACGAACACACGCTCACCCAAATCGAGCGTCAGAATTACGCGGCTATCCTCGCCTACGAGCGCAAGGCAACCAGCATGATGAATGCTGTCGAAGGTTGATAAGGCCAATTGCTCGTCCCGCGTGCCGGGACAAAACTGGAAAGGGAAAATTCAAAACAAGGTCACGATACCTGTCAATGTCGTGACCTTGTTTGCTAAACTCTCAATGGCAGTTGAAGGCAATAAGCTCATGCTGCCACAATCATCTGAGTGAAAGTTTTATCTATGACTGCTTTAATTGTATTTATTCTTGCCCTGTCATCTTCCACTGCTTCGGCCTTGCTGCCCGGCGCGATTGAGCCTGCTAACTTTGAGGCGTCTTCCTTTTCATCTTTCCAACCTCAAGAAAACGAACTCAGCACAGTGCGGCGTCTCGACCGTGAAGATCGTGCGAGCGGACGGCTCGCGCAGTTGACTCCGACAGAGCATCTTCGACGTGCGTTCGTTTATCTGACCAACCGCGCCTTCATGGAAGCGCGCGAGCATTTTCAAGTCGTCATCGAGCGCTACCCAAACGACACGAACATTCCGACGGCGCTCTTAGGCATGGGTCGCGCCTATTTTCAAGACCATCAGTATGAAGAGTCTGTTCCCTTCTTCGAGCGTTTGGCGCGCGAGTACGCGCAGACCAAAGAAGGCCGTGAAGGTCTCTACTCTCTGGCCTCCGCGTTTCTTCGCACGGGTCGCGCCGAAGAAGCGGCGGCACGTTATCGTGAATACACCGAACGCTATCCGACGGGCGAGCGCATCGAGTTCGCTTATTTGAATGTGATTGATAGTTTCCGCGAAGCCGGACACCCGAAGGACGCAATTGACTGGATCAAACGCACGCGCGAGAAGTTTGCCGGAACGCCGACCGCGACGAACGCGCTCTTCGCACGGCTTCGTCTGGATGTCTCAGACAGCGATTGGAAGCACGCGATTCAGACTGCGGATGAACTACGCAACACCGCCGCCTTCTCAAGTAAGGTGATGACCAGCCTTGACGAAGTGACTTATCTCAAGGCTTACAGTCTGGAACGCGCCGGACGAACTGAAGAGGCAATCAACATTTACCTTACAATCCCGGACAGGCTTGATTCTTATTACGGCTGGCTGGCGACGACGCGGCTGCTGGCGCTCAACGATGCTGCGAGACGTGCTGCGGCAACTGCGCGTGAGGATCGCGTCAATGCTCAGATCAACTCGGCGGCGGGTCAATATCCCGCGCCATACCGCGAGGCGATCTTGCGTGAAGCGAGTCGGCGCAAACTTGACCCGCGACTCGTGCTGGCAATCATGCGACAGGAGAGCGGCTTTCGTCCGCGCGCGAAATCACCGGCTGCCGCGCGTGGTCTCCTGCAATTGACCATTGAGACCGCGACGAAGTATGCGGCGCACGTCGGCTTAAACAATTTGCAGGACGAAGACCTTTATCGCCCGGAGACTTCGATTCTGCTCGGCAGCGAATACATAGCCGAACTCTCACGCATGTTTCCTGATTCACCGGAGGCGGTTGTGGCCTCCTACAACGGCGGCGAAGATAGCGTTGCGCGCTGGATTAAACGCGCACGACAACATGATCCGGGAGTCTTCACGGCGGAGGTCGGCTTTGACGAAACGAAGGCTTACGTTAAGAACGTGATGACGTACTATCGTGCCTACAAGCAGCTTTACACAGCCGACCTACGCCGACGCTGATTCGGAGCGCGGATAAAACGCCCGTCAATTTTTCTTCGGCAGGGATCGCGTTCGCGGATTTATCGGAACTGCCTTTCCTTGATAAGAAACATCAGACTTTACTTTTCCCATGACTGGTGGCGCAATCATTGCTCCCGTCGTATGTGTCTCTTCGGGCAACCTCTCATCAACTTTCATTATAACGCCCTGTGTCGCAACCGGAAACGCATCCAGTTCTCGCAATCCCGTCACGGCAAGAAGCCCGGCAACGAAACTCAGGACGGCTGTGATTGAAGCCTGAGCAATTCGTGAGACACGGCGCTTGAGCGCGCGCAAGCCGACGGGACAATTCCTGGTCAGGATCGTCCCGTCGGCTCGGCGATAGTAACGGATACAGAGTCGCCCCTCTGCCTGAGCGATGAGATGCTCCGCGTCTCTCCTCGTCATCCCTGACAGATTGTAAACATTCAGATTGCACTGCCCGCAGAAGCGCACCTGCTCGTTGCCAATCATGTTGTCCCAACCGACGCTGCATGGCGCGGCGACTCTTACATGGTCAAGCGGGCTTGTTCGTTTATTTATCATGTGCCTCCACCTTTCGATTTCGGATTTCGGATTTCGGATTGAAAAGATAAAAGCTCGCCTCGTTAAATCCGCAATCCGAAATCGTCATGGCTCTGGACTGTAGCGACGATCTTCAAAGCCTGTCGAACGCTCGCGCCTTTTGAGCGCATCGGGTCGCGGATATGGACGCGGGTAGATGCCCAGACGGACGAGCGCGTCGTGATACTCGTAGCGAATCGTCACCTCTCCGGCGGGATGCGACTGCAAATCCAGATTCACCCACGTCACGTCGTTTCGGACATTGCGGCCAATGCCCGTCGCGGCAGACTCATCATCAGGACGCGGATATGCGGGCGCTGTTTTCGCTTGCGCTCCCGCGCTGGGGCTACTCTGTGTTGATGATGGCGCTTGAGATTCGCTCTTGTTATCACTACGTCCGGCTCTATCATCATCATAGGTTCTCGGCGTGCGTGGCGGCGTGACGACGGCGATAGGCTCGCGCTCACGATAGAAGACTGCGGAGATGACGCCAAGATTGGCTGTCTGTCCGATCTTCGCGCCGTAGGAGTCGCGTTCCGTCGTGAAATAGAAGTGGCGTGCGCGCGAAGAACTCATCTGCCAGCCGTCAATGGTAATCGTCCCGTAGGGTTCAATCACCCATTTGCTCGCGTCCCACGCGGTTGAGCGCCGGGCGTCAATCGTGTTCATCCCGTCAACCGAAAGCGCCACCGCGACGCGTACGCCGAGTGGATTATGGACGCGCAACGAATACTCCGCACCGTCGAGCGCCTCGACATAACGACGCCCGCGTGCAGCGTATTCGTCGAGCGACTCGCCGTTGACCAGCACTTCAACTTCAAATCCGTTAGCAGTCATCTCCGGCGACTCAGTCATCTCCGACGACTCAGTTGCCGGTTCAACCGCAGGCTCAATGGTCGGCGGAGTTACGTTCGCCCGCGTCTCGCCGCGCGATAAGATGAAACTCCCCGCCGAGATCAAACCGATGGCGGCGACGAGGATTAGCATTAATGTCCCTTTTTTCATTTCTTCCTCCACAACTTGTGAAATCTCCGGGTCGGCATGTCCGGTGAACGCACGGCCAGCCTTTTTCTTGCGTGGAGCAGCTTGCGAATCAACTATTTTTCCGCTTGTTCCGCCACAAAACGGTTATCTTCCGGGCTTTCCCTGTGTTATAGATGAGGGATGGACAACAAGACTCACTCAAATCGGTGGGCTTTCTTCAAAGAGAATTTACGCTCGCCGCGCACGACCGGCGCGGTCGCTCCATCTTCGCCGTCGCTCGTGCGCGCGATGCTCAACGAAGCGATGATCGAGCGGGCGCAGGTCATCGTCGAGTTCGGGCCGGGCACAGGCGTCTTCACAGATGAGATTATTCGTCGCATGAACGAGACTGCGCGCCTGCTCGTCCTGGAAGTCAATCCCGTCTTCGTCAGCAACTTGCGCGCACGCATCAGCGACAAGCGAGTGGAGATCATTAACGGTTCAGCCGCAGAGGTCGGCGCGCACCTCGCAGAACGCGGCTTGCCGCAGCCGGATGCTATCGTGTCGGGCTTGCCCTTCGGCTCACTGCCGCCTCCGGTCAGCCACGCCATTCTGGAAGCGACGCGCGAGACGCTTTCGCCCGGCGGCGTCTTCGTCACTTACCAATACACGCCTTTTCGCAAAAAGCTCCTGCGCTCATACTTCCCAGAGGCCAGAGTCTCGCGCCTTGTGCTACGCAATGTTCCGCCCGCGCTCGTCTTCGTCTGCCGCAAGCCCGTCGCGTAATATGTCAGAGACTCAGGCAGCAAGCCTCAAGCACTATCGCTTTCCGTCGCTCCATCCGATTGGCTGGTCGAAGACGGCTGTGCTGGCTCAGAAATTTTGATATGGATACAGGCCTATATGATTTTTGTCTCATACTCGTTGGCGGATTTGTGATTGGCATCGCTTTATTCAAGCGAGAAAAGCTGATTCAAGAAGAGAGCTTTGAGATTATCCTTATTCTCTCTGTTCTGCTATTCATAGCTGGCTTAGTGCTTCACTTCACTAAAATTGGTCGAACTTCACCATTAGGGACGCTTCTTACTCCTCTTCTAACATTGGCTCAATATCGACTCTTCCGAAGAATATTCGTCAAACGGTTTCAGCGAGAACCAAAGGATACATTCATGGATTGGGGCAAAGGACTATTTTGGGATAGGGTTTTCAATATAGTGTATTTCGTTTCTGCTTCTTTGTTACTGATGTTAATGATGTTCGCTTCACAAGAATTAGCAGAAGCAGGTTGGTAAATTTATCCACAGTTCACTTAACAGGAACGAGTCTCAAAATCCTATCATCATTACTCGCTGGCTTTCCACGTCCATCCCGGTTCGAGGTTGCGAAGTAGATCGCGCCGTCCGGCCCTTCGACAACATCACGGATGCGCCCGTACTGACCTTCAAGCAGTCGCTCTTGGCTCACCACACGCCGTCCATCAAACACGACGCGGATGATCGTCTCACCACGCAGGCAGCCGAAGAAGAAGTTGTTGTGAAACTGCGGGAAGGCTGTGCCACGATAGAACATGCCGCTCGCGGGCGCGACCGCCGGTGTGTATTCGAGGAGCGGCGATTCCATTCCTTCGCGCGTCTGCCTGTGATGAATGACAGGCCAGCCGTAGTTCTTGCCCTTCTCGATGATGTTGACTTCGTCGCCACCGCCGGGAGCATCGCCACCCGATGGGCCGTGCTCTGTCTCGAACATAGTGTTCGTGCCCGGTTGCCAGTCTATGCCTTGCGGGTTGCGGTTGCCGTAAGTCCAGATTTCGGGGCGCGCATCTTTTTGTCCGACGAAAGGATTGTCTTGAGGAACTGTGCCGTCGTCGTTCAGGCGCAGAATTTTGCCGCCGAGCGAATCGAGTCTTTGCGCGATCTCTTTTTGTGTCGCTTCGCCGGTCGTGATGTAGAGCTTGCTGTCTGGCCCAAAGCGCAGGCGGCATCCGGCGTGAAACTGCGCCGCCGGAATGTCTTCGATAATTGTCGTTCGATCTGTCAGACCGTTGCCCGTCTCACGATAGCGCGCGACGCGATCACGTTGGCCGTTGCCGCTATCGTAGGCGTAACAGAGATAGAGCAGATGATTCGACGCAAACTGCGGGTGCAGCGTCAAACCCATCAAGCCGCTCTCGCTTCTGGCTTCGACATCGCTGATGGTGGCAAGCGGCTCTTGACGCAGTTGTCCGTTCTCCATCACGCGCACACGTCCGGGTCGCTCCGTGAAGATCATCCGGCCATCCGGCGTGAAGACGATAGACCAGGGGACTTGCAGATTGCCCGCAACGGTCTCGACGCGAAAACGCACCGCACCATCAGACGTGCTCGCCGTCTCGCCAGCGCCTTTGCCTTTCTGAGTCTGACCGCAGGCAACCGTCAACAAACAACTGAAAGCGATGACCGAATAAAGAATATGCTTCATCTCAATTTCGCCTGTTTACATTTCCGGCCTATATTCGTTTGCAAATTAGTAGGTCGAAAAATGATTTTCACCGCAGAGGACGCAGAGGATCGCAGAGGGAAGACGGAGAATGAAAGAACCGAGCACGGATTTGAGATTTCAAATTTCAGATTGAGAATCTGCTCTTTCCTTCTTTCATCCTCTGCGACCCTCTGTGTCCTCTGCGGTTAATCTCTGTTCGCCTCATCTCGCAGCATCATTAATAATTGAGGGCGGCGATTATGGAAAGCTCGCCGCCCTAAAAAGTCCTGACCAACTTCCCCTCGTTTACATTAGACGCAGTTCAATGCGAAATGTATTCATGCAAAAGTTTCAACTCGTCGCCCTGCTCGCTGACCTCCACGCGCAGGATGTCGCGCATCGAGAGCATCCCGACCCAGCGTTCGCCTTCGACGACGGGCAGATGACGGCGTCCAATCAGTTCCATCCGCTCAAGCGCCTCGTGCGGCGTGTCTTTAGTTTCAATCACAGCCTTCAGTTCGCCCATCGCTTCTTTCACCGTCAGAGTTCCGGCGTCACGACACGGAAGGACGATGCTGTTGAGCAGGTCGCGCTCAGTTAAGATTCCAAGCAGGCGGCCATCTTCGTCGAGCACGCAGACGCCGCCGACCTTACGCTCCGCCATATACTTCGCTGCTTCCAGCACCGTGATGTTATCCCGCACGGAATACGGTTCGCGGTCGCGTATGACATCCCTGATGGTAATCATGGCCTGTCCTCCCGAAATGTGTTGATTGAGCTTGCGCCTATTATAAATCAAGAGAACTTTTCTGTCTTCACTCAAACAACAAGCCTTGCGCTGACGGTCTGCGAAAGGTGCTGCATAATTTTCAGGACGAGCAAGGCAAAACTTATGTTACGCCTCGCGGCAGCACAGACTCGATGCTGTGGAACATCACAAAGACCTGCTCTGACGTTCCGTCTCCCCCTTTCATCACCAGCGCCACGTAGTCGTTGGTGATCTCGGCCACCGTGCCTTCATAGACGCCGCCGGAGATGGTCTTGATGTCAACCGGCTGGCCTCTGTAGCGTCTGAGTAGATTCTCGACGTGCTGCATTCCCATCTTCATCCGGCCTCCTTCAACTTTTCATCTGTCCACGTGACGAAAAAGAATCTGTACTTGTTCTCAGGGTCTTCGACGGTGACGAAGCGCCCGCCCCAGCCCTCGTCAGCAGGCGGCGCAACCTCCACACCGCGTTCCTTCAACTGTTCGTAATAAGCATCAACATCCGCGACGCCCAGAAAGAAGTAGCAGCCGCGCCCGCGCCGGAGCATCGTTTCGAGTTGCTGCACGAGTGTGAGGCGCAAGCGTCCGGCACGCAACGTCGCCATCGGCGGCTCTGCGTCGGGAGCGTTGGTCTCAATCTCGAAGCCGAGTTGTTCGTGGTAGAACGCGACCGCATCCGTCAGGCTGTTGATTTCCAGAAAGAGTAGATCGAGTCCTGTGAAATCCATTCGGTGATTGTCGTCCTTGCTGTTGCGCGTCTAACTGAGAACGAGATAGATGCCGTAGCCGCCGCCGAGCACACCGGCCCAGAATGCGACTTCGAGCGTTACACCCAACCACCTACGCGAGGCCGTGCGCTTGCCTCTGACTCGCTGCATCGCGCCATGTGCCATCAGCAATCCGACGACAACCATAAACACCGCCAGAATCGCCAGTGGGAAGAGAAAAAAGACCCACTGAAATCTGACGAGCAGTACGAGCGCTAATCCCGCAGCGATGAACAGAATCGCTCCGAGCCATTGCCCTGTGAAGAGATCAACTTGCGCCGGAGGTGAAGTGTACGGCGCAGTGTACATGTCAGCCGGCTCAGTTTGACGCCGCTCCGCATCATAAGCTCTGCGCGCAGTCTCATCTCTCAATACAGCGTAAGCCTCGTTAAGCGACTTCATCTCCTCTTCATCGCCGCCGCGATCAGGGTGATGCCGGACAGCACGCTGCTTGTAAAGACGCTCGATCTCTCTTGGCGGAGCATCTTCGTCTGCGCCTAAGATTGAATAGTAATCTTTGCTGGAAGCGGGCTGGCTCATGATGATTTGCGATTGTAGATTTACGATTTCAGATTTGCAATCAAACTGTGAAGGCAAAACGGGGTAAAGGTTAAAAGGGGAAATGGTAATAAGGAATGAAGTGCCCGTGCGCTTCCATTTCCCCATTTCCCCTTTTAACCTTTACCCTCTTCTCATCTATGGTTACTCTTATGAAAAGAGGTAGGTAAGAAAACGTGGCGCAAGCATTCGCACCGGGCGACGATCTTATTTTTCAACTCGAAAGCGGCTTCGGCTTGCTGCGCGTATTAGCTGTCGAGGAGCGCGAAGGACTAGGCACAGTCTGGCATCTGCTCGCTTATGAAGAGTTGTTCCCGGATGTCGAGACGGCGGAGGCTGCGCTGGCCGTGCCGGATTCTTTGCACGTGCGAAAGGCACATCTGGCTTTGACGGATCGCGCGTTTGAGCGCACGCCTGCGGCGCGGCTGGGCAATCGTCCGGTGATGGAAGAAGAGTTGGCTGGCTATCGCGCTTGGGTTGAGAATGAAGGTGAGGTGTCGGATCGTTCCGCACTGCTGATGCTTGGCCTGCGCTGATTGAACATTCGAGGAAAATATTTCTAATGACGAACAAGAAAAACTCCCTGACAAAAACTCTGTTACGCTCGCTCGCTCTCGCGCTGCTGCTTCTCGCAACCTTCACGCTCGCGCTGGCCGAGCGCCACGAGCACGTTGTTGATTCGTGGCGTCCGACTCACTACGACATCACGCTCACGCTCAACGATCAATTGACTGACATCACCGGCGCGCGTGTCGCAATCAACATCACAGTCTTGAAAGGCACGCTCAACACACTCGATCTCGATTTCGGCGAGATGCCGATTGACACAATAACGGTCGGAGGTGCGACGGCACGTTTCGAGCAGCGCAACGGCCAACTCAATGTGCAACTGCCGCAGCCCGCGAACACGAACGATCAATTAACCGTCGTCGTCAACTATCACGGACGCCCGAAGGATGGCTTAGTCTTGATGGCAGACAAAGCAGGCAAGCCTTCGGCGACCGGCGACAATTGGCCTGACCGCGTTCACAACTGGATTCCCTGCCTCGATCATCCGTCGGCGAAAGCGACCGTCAATTTTACTGTCACCGCGCCCGCACGCGAGACAGTGGTTGCCAACGGTCAACTAACTTCAACGCGCAACAACTCCGACACCACGCGCACCTGGACTTACACGGAAGCGCGTCCCATTCCGCCTTACTGCATGATTATTGCCGTCGGCGAGTACGCGCAATCAGAGCCGACAACGAAAGCCGTCACGCCGCTCGCTTATTATGTTCCGCAGACGGATCGTGACTACGCCGTGCAAGGCTTCAGCGCCGCGCCTGACTCGCTCTCGTTCTTTAGCGAACGTGTCGCGTCCTATCCTTACGAGAAGCTGGCGTTGATTGTCGGCGCGACGCGCTTCGGCGGGATGGAAAACTCCAGCGCGATTGTCTTCCCCAGCAATCTTTTTGAGGAGCGCAAGGACGCTCAGATGAGCAGTAGATTCAACATCCGTCGCGGACTTGAAGAAGTGACCGCGCACGAAATTGCTCATCAATGGTTCGGCGATTCCATCACGGAATCCACGTGGTCTGATCTCTGGTTGAGCGAAGGCTTCGCCACCTACTTCGCAGGACTTGTCATCGAGCAATACGATGGCAAAGATGCCTTTCGTGATTACATGAAGCGCGCCGCCGATACCTACTTCCGCTATGAACGCGAGCGTCTCGCGCCGATTCACGACACGGAGACCGAAGACCTCTTCAAGCTGCTCAACGCGAACAACTATCAGAAAGGCGCGTGGGTGCTACATACGCTGCGCGGTCTGCTGGGCGATGCGAACTTCTTTAAAGGCATCCGCGCATATTATCTGGCGCACAAAGACAGGAATGTGACGACAGAAGATTTGCGCGCCGCGCTTGAGCAAGCATCGGGGTTGGACTTGAAAGAATTTTTCGCGCGCTGGGTGTATGCGAGCGGGCATCCTCGTTATGAAGTTTCGTGGACGTGGCAGGCGATGAAAGGTCAAAGCGGAACGCTCACAATTCAACTCCGACAAACGCAGACGGACGCGCCGTTTCTGACTCCATTACCTGTTGAGATTACTACCGCCAAGGGCACACAACGCTCGACGCTCAAACCAACCAGCAAAGACACAACCATTAACATTCCGCTTGCGAGCGAACCGACAAACGTGCGTGTTGACCCGGATGAATTTGTTTTGAAGGAATTGGTTGTAAAAAATTCTCGTTGAGGAAGACCGTTTGAATGTAAAGTCTGGACTATTAAACAGGTGTTCAGAATACCAACTTTAGTTGGGCTTTCGTCTAAGCTCAGAGAAAAAGCCCGACTGAAGTCGGTACTCTGAACGCAGTTTATTCAAATTCAATTCGTTCTAGCCAGCGCAATGTCAATCGCACAATCAAGCACAGGCTCTCCGATTCGACTCACCAGACCAATCTCATAAGCCTCGTCGCTCGTCACACGTTTCGCCGTTGCGAACATCTCTAACGCCCGTGCTGTGCCGATGAGACGTGGCAGACGCTGTGTGCCGCCCCAACCAGTGATGATGCCGAGCCGCGCGCCGGGATGCGCGAAGACTGCATTAGGCGAGGCACAGCGAAGGTTGCACGCGAGCGCGAGGTCAAGGCCGCCGCCCATGCAGTAGCCGTTAATCGCAGCGATGGTGAGTTGCGGCGCGGCTGCAATCTTTTGCATGAGCCTTTGGCCGCGCGCGGCAAACTCTCTGGCGGTTTCAATCGTGACCGCACGAAGTTCGCGGATGTCCGCGCCGGAAGCGAAGACATCACCTGTGCCTGTGAAGATAATAGTATTGATGTCAGCGTGCGTGATGAGTGTTGAAACAACCGAATCTAATTCTTCAAGCGTGGCGATGGAAAGCGGGTTGCGCTCTCTCGGACGATTGAAGCGAACGATAGCAAAAGAAGAGCGAGCCTCGACGATGACGGCTCGCTGCGTGGTTTGATTCTCTTCCTCTGTCATTCGCGCGGGCGGACGTTCTCACGCAGGAACGTGACTATATCTTCGGTGGAAGTGCCCGGCAGAAAAACTTCCGCAACGCCCTGCGCTTTGAGACGCACGATGTCTTCCTGCGGAACGATGCCGCCGACCAGAACAAGGCAATCATCCAAACCCTTTTCCCGCAGCAGCGAGACGATGCGCGGGCAGAGCGTGTTATGCGCGCCGCTCAGGATCGAGACGCCGACGGCATCAACATCTTCCTGCAACGCGGCGGCGGCAATCATCTCCGGCGTTTGACGCAAGCCGGTGTAGATGACCTCCATCCCGGCGTCGCGCAACGCGCGTGCGATAACTTTTGCCCCGCGATCATGCCCATCTAAACCGGGCTTGGCGACGAGGACGCGAATTTTCTGTTCCATAAAGCAGTGGTCAGTGGTCAGTGGTCAGTGGTCAGTTGGTGATGAGTGGTTTTAACTGACCACTGACCACTGACTACTGACCACTGTTTAGAATGCTGGCTCTTCATATAAGCCATAAACATCGCGCAGCGCGTCGCAGATTTCGCCGAGCGTGGCGTAAGCGCGAACGGCTTCGATGGTCGCGGGCATCGTGTTCTCGTTTGCGCGTGCGGCCTGCCTGACTTTCTCAAGCGCGACTGCGACTGCGCCTTTGTCGCGTCTCTGGCGTGCGTGCTGCAATCTCTCGACCTGATGATCGCGCACCCCTTCGTCAATAACGAGAGTCGGAACTTCCGCAGGCTCATTCGTCATCTGATACTTATTGACGCCGACAATCGTCTGCTCGCCGCGCTCGACAGCCTTTTGATATTGATACGCAGACTCCTGAATCTCGCGCTGCGGAAAACCTTTTTCGACCGCTTCGACCATGCCGCCCATCGCATCAATCTTGCGGAAGTAGTCGAGCGCACCGTCCTCCATCTTCTTCGTCAATGATTCGAGGAAGTATGAGCCACCGAGCGGATCAATCGTGTTCGCCACGCCCGTCTCTTCGGCGATGATCTGTTGTGTGCGAAGCGCGATCAGAGCGGCGCGGTCTGTCGGCAGCGCCAGCGCCTCGTCGTAAGCATCCGTATGCAGACTGTTCGTGCCGCCGAGCACGCCCGCGAGCGCTTGAATGGCGACGCGAACGATGTTGTTGAGTGGTTGCTGGACGGTGAGCGAGACGCCTGCCGTCTGCGTGTGAAACCTGAGTTGCAGCGTCCGCTCGCTCTTCGCGTTGAAGCGTTCGCGCATCACGCGCGACCAGATACGGCGCGCCGCGCGATACTTGGCAATCTCCTCAAAAAAATCGTTGTGCGCGTTGAAGAAGAAGGAGATGCGCGGCACGAACTCGTCAACATCAAGGCCAGCCTGCACGCCCCATTCGACATACTCGATCCCGTCGCGCAAGGTGAAAGCGAGTTCCTGCAAAGCCGTCGCGCCAGCCTCGCGGATGTGATAACCACTGACGGAAATCGGATTGTATTTCGGCACATGCTTCGTGCAGAACTCGAACGTGTCTGTGACCAACTTCATCGCCGGACGAATCGGATAAATCCATTCTTTCTGCGCGATGTACTCCTTCAAAATATCGTTCTGTAGCGTGCCGGAAATCTTCTTCCAGTCCGCGCCCTGCTTCTCTGCCACAACCAGATACATCGCCAGCAGCACGGAAGCCGGCGCGTTGATCGTCTGCGAAACCGTGACCTCTTCGAGCGGGATGCCGTCGAACAAAACTTCCATGTCGGCGAGCGAAGAGACGGCGACGCCGCACTTGCCGACCTCGCCTTCAGAGAGAGGCGAATCCGCGTCGTAACCCATCAACGTCGGCAAGTCGTAAGCGACGGAGAGTCCCGTCTGGCCCTGCGCCGTCAGATACTTGAAACGCGCGTTGGTCTCTTCGGGCGTGCCGAAGCCAGCGAACTGGCGCATCGTCCAGAGCTTGCCGCGATAGCCTGTCGGATGGATGCCGCGTGTGTAAGGGAACTCGCCGGGGAAAGAGGTGTCGCGCTCGAAATCTATGTCGGCTGTGTCGGCTGGCGTGTAGAGCCGATTCACGTCTTCAAGCGAGACAGTCTCAAAACGCTTCTTTCTTTCAGTCCGCTTCTTGAGAACCGGAGCGAGCGTCTCCTGTTCCCATCGTTCGACTGCCGCTTGTTCGGGCGATGCGATCTCTTTCGTGTCAGGCATAACTCTAATTCGGTTTCTTGCGCGAGGTCTTCTCGAATCGTCGCGCATGTTAGTGAATTGTGCTGAGAAGCAATAAGAATTTGATATTAGTTGACGCTAACACGCAGTGTCAACCATCTGTCCTGACAAGAGAAACGTAATTTTTGAAAGAAGGACGCGGCTCAAGTTTTAATTCCTGAGCCGCGCGCAAACGGTAGGCGACCTGAATGCGTGGAAGCGGAGCGGGGTCAAGCAGATAGTTAAAAGGCGGGCATCCACATTCAACGACTTTGGAAATTTGTAAAGAGCCGGAGCTTCGTGCTTATTCAATCGGCACAACAATCTCGTTCGGGCGCACCATCTTGAGATGCTCGCGCGAAGCCGACTCGATGGAGCGCGGATCACTACGCAAGCGCTGCACTTCCGACGCCAGCGAGGCGTTGCGGTTACGCAAGCTCTCAACTTCGGAGTTAGTCTTTTCGTACTGCTGAGACGCAGCACGCATTTCCGCATGAGTGCGCATCGTAACCGTCACGCAGAGAGCGAACGTCGCCAGCGCAATCATGACGAAGACGACCCACGAAGGGATCAAGCCGCCACGACGACGAATCTCCGTGCGCGTACCGATAAGCTCGCGTGAAAGTTCGCGCGCGGGCGTTGCGAGCGAGGGAAGCGCGCGCGTCGAGACCCGTTGCGCGCGCAGACGATTATCAACCCAGTAAGTATTTGCGGCCTTGTTCAAGGAGCACCTCCATCTCTTCTTTTGATTCACTCTCAGCGTAAACACGGACCAGCGGCTCAGTGCCCGACGGGCGCATCAAGAGCCACGAGCCATCTTCAAAAATAAATTTCACTCCATCCATCCGATTCGTCTGCTTAATGCGGCGGCCAGCGATCTCCGTCGGCTCCTGTTTCAACTTCTCAGGAAGCGCGGCAGCAATTTCCGGCGTCAGACGCACGCCGATTCTGCCGGACTCAAGTCGGCCCACACGCCGATAGAGAGCCTCGAGTTGCTCGCTCAAACTCGTCCCGCGCGCCGCAACTGCCTCCGCTGCGAGCAGACACGCAAGGATGCCATCTTTCTCCGGATAGTGACCTTTGATTGACAACCCCGCAGACTCTTCGCCACCCAAAATGATTTTGTCTTCATTGATTAGTTCTCCGATGAACTTAAAACCAACCGGCGTTTCGTGAACCTGTAGCCCGCGTGCCTCTGCTACGCGATCAACCAGATGCGAGGTGGCGACCGAACGCGCCACGCCGTCATTCCATCCACGCGATTCCGCCAGATAATCGAAGAGGAGAGCGATCAATTGATTCGGCGTAATGAACGTGCCATCCGCATCAAGCACGCCGAAGCGATCTGCATCACCATCGGTCGCCAAGCCGAGCGTGCATCTATTCTTCACTATCACTTCACGTAGTTCGTCCAGGTGACTCGATTCAGGCTCAGGCGCGCGTCCGCCAAACATCACGTCGCGCCAGTCGTGAATCGTTTCTACTTCGACATCGTGCATCCGCAACGCCTGATCGAGATAACCGCGCCCCGTGCCCCACAAAGGATCATAGGCATAGCGACCTCCGGCACGAGCAATTAAATCGAATCTAATCTTGCTCCCCAAATCTGCCAGGTATGCCGGACGGGGATCATAAGATTCAGACTGGGAATCGGCTGTCGTTTTATTTCCGCCCTCTGCCACGCGACCCTGAATCTCTCCAATTAGCTGTTCGACATGTTTAGTTACTTCCGGCAAAGCGGGCGCACCATCGGCAGTCGAAAACTTCATGCCGTTGTATTCAGGCGGATTGTGCGACGCGGTGAAATTGATGCCACCCAAAGCGTGATTGCTGCGAATCGCGTGTGAGATCGTCGGAGTCGGAGTCGGATGATCGCAGAGATAAGAACGAAAACTCCGGGCTGCGACCTCTTCGACGCATTCAGCAGCGAATCGCTCTCCCAGAAAACGTGTGTCGTAACCGACGATGATTGGCTCATCTTCACCCGCACCATTGGAACGCAAATGCTCGCAAATGGCTTGTGTCACAAGCCGGACACCGGCAAAAGTGAACTCATCTGCTATAACTGCGCGCCAGCCTGATGTGCCGAACCGGATCATCGTTTCTCAATCAGAAAATAAAGTCTGTTTTCGCCTAAATCCCAAGATAGTGGATAGGAAGGTGACCAGCACCACAACGTAGTGTGCCTCTAAATCCAGCCAATACTTTGCCAATCAAGCATTTAGCGGCAAAGTGGCGGGACTGTAACATGCGACTCTAAAGCTGTAAAGATATTTCTTTGCAACGGTTTCGAGCGCTAAATT
>JAVHWW010000006.1:0-61764 GCA_032159235.1 Acidobacteriota bacterium | reverse complement strand
AGAGTGCCCGGTTTAAGACCGGGATGCGTTCGGTGCGACTCCGAACATGAAGTCTTCCGAACACTTGTCACTCCGAAGCTTTGAGGTTACGCGACGAATGCCGAGGGAACTACATTGTAACCAGAGGGTTTCAGGTGCAAATCCTGGTCGTGCGGGAGACCCGCGCGGTAGCTCAAGTAGTAGAGCATCTGTCGGGTTTCCTTAATTCTTGTCGTCGCTCATAAAGCAACCCCAGTCTTGGGTTGACTAAACAGAAGTCGCACCTGCGTGACAGAGATTGTAGTGAATCACTTTCAGCATGATCGTATTCCACAATCCGTGCCACGAACGCGAGAAGACTCGATCAATAAGCTTGTACCACAGTTGCGAAAATGTAGTTTACCTAATGTGCGACTCTTTTTAAGCCGAGACCAGACCATCAAGGTCTAACGGGTCACGTTTAAGTTGCAAATTCAGAAAGACCATGACTGTATGTGACAAGACTTTGCGAATCAAGCGATGCTGAAAATGCCACAAGTCATGCACCCGAATCGCATCAATGGCAAAGCGTTCGGTTAAATGTGAGCCGACAGTTTCCACGATCTTCCGAATTCGTGAACAGAACCGCCGCCACGCTTGAGGATGCGCTTCTGTCATGTTCGATCTGACTGGAGGGACGATTTTCACTCCATATCTGTTAAGCAACAATGGCTGAGACTCTCCGCTCTGAATCACCTTGACACGATAGTGCCCCGATGGTGTCCGTCTGTGCCCACACCTGCTTAGATGAGCCATGCTTTGGCGACCACGCTGGTTGTTAATTTCTAGCAGATACTTGTGAGTGCGGCTTGAGGGAGAGGCCCGAAACGGTCTCGAAAACCGGAGTGGGTGTAAGCCCACCGTGGGTTCGAATCCCACCCTCTCCGCCACATTCCTTCGCATTACGCACGGTCTCCACCCTGTAGATTCCAATTGCCGAGAAACCAGTCGGAGTCGGCCCGTGTCAGCAGGGAAGTTTGCTCAAGCGGTGTTGATTCGGGAATCCTGAGCGCATCACGCAATCGTGATCCGTCAGTGATGAGGGCATCAAGATAACCCGTCTTAACTTCGAGGCCGAGTTTTCGGCTCAGGCGAGCGATTCCAGGCTGGGTCGAATATAAAAATAGTTGGCGTCCACGACCGAGCGCGTGACCAAGGAAAGAGGCAATGCTTTCGGTCAGCCTGGATTCATCATCAGCGCCGGTCAGGTAAAGTTGCAGGATGTCTGTCTCTTCTCTCTTTTCGATGATGCCGCAGTTACCGTAATCATCCGCGAAGATTTCTGTTTCACCCGGACGATGAATAAATTGAGATTCAAACTCCTGCTCAGAGGCGTAGATGAAACGGGAGTAGCCCTTGCCTGCGGCGTAGAGCCTGGCGGAAAGGTCTGCGATGACTCGACTGCTTTTCTTCACCGGACTGAGCCTTGATTTGATTTCGGGACATTCGGTTTGAGCGGTTGAGAAGATGTATGAGCACGGGAAAAGGGCGCTCCCGGCTCTCACCAGTTGCCGGAAACTCGATCTATCATTGGCGGTGAAGGCGAGCAGTAAAGCGCCGCCTTTCAAAGCGGTCAGCCGCAAAGATTCTTCGATGATGCGAGCGAAGTAGCCTTGATTGCGAAACTGTGGAAGAGTCCACGCGCCCGTCATAATTCCGACCGTAACTTCGCCGTCATTCGTGAAGGCAACTGTTCGATAAGTCACGGCGGAACCTGCCGCCAGATCGTGATCCTTTTTCAGGATCATTAAATCCGCTTCCGGGTAGGCCGTCTTTCGTCGAAAATACCAATCATACTTTCGCCTATCTCCCCAATCGCCGAAACAAAAGTTGAGGCATTTCAGGTACTCGTCATCCATGCCCTTTGGATTGACATCGAGAGTTATCACGAGCGGGTCCCAGCCTTCGCCACACTTTGATTGCTATTGCCGATCATGTATCGGTCGGTAAGCTCTCCCATTGAGGTCCACCAGAGCGAATCGCCGTACAGGTTCTCTAACCTCGTAAAAATAAGGTCGAGGTAATTTCGGTAAAGCTCGTCCAGCCCGTCCAGCGCGGTATAACCCAGAATAGTCTTGACGGCATGGGCTTTGATTGCGAGCAGCCCGCCATTCTCGATAATCTCAAGCGCGCGATCAACCGCAGAGGTCGCCTGGAAGTTAGACGTGATGTGGAGCAGTTGACCTGCGTAGATACATTCTGGATAGATGAGCGAGACACCTTTCAGGCCGCTCATGTTTGTCCTTGCCGCGCGCGAGATAGGTGTGCGGATGTCTCTGGCCGACGAGACGGATTTAATCCCGACCTCAATCATGGCGCGCGCCAGACTCTCCGTCATGTCCCAACCGGGCGGATTCATGCTCCGCACATACTCCAGGCCGGACTCATCAAAAATTGCAATCATCTCCTGCAACATACGCCTGCACTGTGCCGCGCCCTGTTCCTGAAATTCTACGGGGATGCGCGGGCCGCGATGCACGTGATGAAGTCCGTGCAAACCGATCTCTACTCGCGGGAGTTGCTTTAAGAATTGGACGAACTCAGGATGGTTGCCGAGTCGCATGGTCCCGACGGGAAGAATTTCGGTGAGAAAGAACCGTTCGCGCAAGAGAGGGATTCGGGCGAGCAGCCGTCTGGTCGGGAGCGGGGAAATCTCTCGCCAGTCGGCAGTGGTAAAGAGCGTGGCGCGCAGTTGCGTGTGGCGCTCAAGCAACCAGCGCAAATGTCCCAGGCTGTCTCGATTAAAAGCCGCGTCCGCTTTGCGCCCATTACTCTCCATTCCCGGATATACGTCGTCAATGCTGAAACAGACCGCCGCGTGCTTCCCTTCGGGCAGCCAGTTAAACTCGCGCCCGCGCAAGTTTTCAGAATCTCGCGCGGCGACGGATTCAATCTCCTGCTCTCTCACGGGTATGGATTCTTCAGACATCTTGCTTCGATGACAGCGAACACGAGCGACCGGGTTTACCAACGGTCGTGCTACCCTTTTACTTAATCCGAGTCATCAGTTGAAAAAGAGAGGTCGTCAATCCAACGACGGTGTGTCGAAATTAAGTTGCGACATTTATTCCACGACCGAAGGACGACGACCTATGAACGAGAGCATAGAGCATCAGATGACGGAAATCCACTGCTTTAATGCTTGCGTTCTCACGTCAGATGGAAGTAACATGCAGGCGCATAAAGACCATTAACCGGCTCATTGAAATAGTCGGCCCGACGGTTCTCTTCTGAGCTTTGAAGCGATTAAAAGTTAGCGGCTTTTTTCCAGCCCTTATACCTGTAACTTAACGAACGCCGGAGGTTCAAGATGAAGCGCATAACAGACCTTCTAACCGTGGTTATCGGCTTGATTGCGACCGGGTTAGCGGTGTACTTCTTCGTTTGGGGATACAAAGCTCACCCCGGAGTTGAAGGTGAACCCAAATATTTGTGGCTGGCTATCGGATGCATTGTGGTGGCGTTTCTATGCGCGCTGGTCTTCTTTGTGCGGCGCGTCAACAAGGAAGAGGAAATCCACATCACCCAGTGAGCCGCGCAAGCTGTGCGGTTGCTTCGTGCCTGAGACAAAGTGCGGAGACCGTCTCCTTGGCGGCTGTGCGCTCACGGAACGAGCTTGCACGGACTTGTGTGTGAGCCGAAAATAAAAGCGATGACTTGACGCCGTTTGCGTTGTCGCAGTAGCCTGCACTGCGCAAACGGTGCTTTTCTTTGTTCGAGAGTTTCAATTTCCAAGTGGATAATTCGATAGGAGTGACCTTTTGATGTTCCTTGCTTCATCTTTCATACTCGCGCAGCAACAAGCGGAGTTCGGCATCCCTAGTTATTTCAATCTGATTGTGCTTTCTTTGCTGGCTTTGGGCGTGGTTGGCTGGCTGATTGCTACAGTACTTGGATTTGCGCGCGCGCGTGCCTTCGGGCCTGCCACTCGTTGGTTTGCGCTCGCCGCGCTGTGCCTTCTCATCTACCACGTGCAACTCGTGGTGATGGTTCTTGCCGCCGCTGCTTTCACCAATCGTGACATGGTGCTTTCCATCGGAGCTTTCTTCAATCTGTTCATTGTGATTGGCGCTGTTTGCGCGATCATGGGTTTCATACGTTTGACCAATCCGCGTTAGCCGCAGCCGAGCAGTCTCTCTTTAGATTTTTCAAATGGGCAGGAAACCATTTCTCTTGGCCGCGCTCGTACTCCTTGCGGGCGCGGCTCTTCTCTTTGTCTTGCGCGACTCACAAGAGAAGAGACGGGCGCGTCCCGGTTTCGTCTCAACGCAAGGCGCGAGTTTCGTCGTTGACGGAAAGCGGTTTCGCTTCACGGGCGCGAACGTCGCGGTTATTTACGGCGATGAAGAACGCGCGCAGTTGAGTGAGACACTCCGGCAGGCAGCGCTCGACCACGTGAGCGTCGTGCGCGTCTGGGCTTTCGGCGAGAGCGGTGAGGATGACGGCAAGCCCGGCGGTGTGACGCGCGATGAATGGTTGAAGCCGCATCCTTTTCGTCGTGGCCCGGAAGATTGGAACGAAGAGGCTTTCGAGAATCTCGACCGCGTTCTGAATGAAGCCGCGCGCCAGCACCTGCGCGTGCTGGTCTGTCTGGGAAACTGGTGGCGCGATACGGGCGGCGTGGTGCGCTACCTGCGTTGGGCCGGACTCCCAGACGCAGCCGACGACACGCAGCCTTACGGCATCAACGTCGAGCGGGCGCTGGCCTTCTACACCAACGCCGAGACGCGCCGTCTCTATCGTGAGCACGTCGAGCGCATCGTCGCGCGTCGCAACCATCTCACGGGCGTACTCTACCGCGATGACCCGACCATCTTCGGCTATGAGTTGATGAACGAAGCGCAAGCTCCGACGGGACGCTGGGCTGTGCGGCGCGCGTGGATGGCGGAGATGAGTGAGTATGTCAAATCTCTCGACCCCGATCACTTGGTCGCGCCCGGCATCTGGGGCTATCGCACTTCATGGGAACGGCGCGAGTGGCTGGAAGAGCACCGCCTCCCGAACATTGATTATTGCGACGTGCACATCTATCCGCGCGACGACACGGACAGCTTCGTTGATTCACCCGCAGCCCTGCGCGCATTCATTGACAACCACGCTGCCGCAGCTTTCTCAATCAACAAGCCGCTCGTCCTGAGCGAGTTCGGGATGACGCCCGAAGGCTACCAAGATTTCTCACAGCTTGAATGGTTTCGCGCCTACTTTGAAAGCGCCGCGCGCGACTGTGTTGGCGGCGCAATCTACTGGATATTCACGCCAGACCCGCAAAGCGGCTACAACATCTCTTACACAACCGAGCGCGACGCCGCCGTGCGCGCAGAGTTGCGCCGCGCCGCAGAACTCTTCGCCGCGCTCCAAAATGAAAAGCCGCCAGCTTACCTGCTCGATTCATCTCATCATCTGATCCCGCGCCAGTTTGCTTTCACACGCGCGGGCAATGATCCAGCCACGCTCCCTGAGATAATCAAAACAGAGAATGATGAAAGAACGATCACGTATTTCTTCAAACCGGAGATGGCTGCGAGTGCGCGTTTTGAAAAGCTGGGAGGCGGACTGGGTTACATCTGGGGAAGCGGCGCGGGCTACGTCGAATACCTCGTGCCTGCGCGCGAGGAAGAACGATGGATTAAAACTATGACGGTGCGCGCGCACATTCAACCCGTCCTTCCGCAAGACGCGCAGCCACCCGTGACTGCCACGCGCGTGACGCTCTTCATTAACGGCATTGACTGTGGCTCGCATCTCATCCCTGTTGAAAATCCGCAACAACAGATGATGCAAACATGGACTGTTGATTCCTCCGATCTGCTCCTGCGCGCCTCAAGCGGCCTGCCGCTCACGATTCGATTCAGTGTCAAAGTTGACGCAGACCAGCCGTTCGGCTTGAACATCTCGAACTTTTCTGAGGGACACGAGCCGCCGGATAAAAGACCGATTGAGGTTCAAGTGAGATAAAAGTAGTGGGCAGTAGGCAGTAGGCAGAAAAAACAAAGTCGTGCGCTCTTATCTGCCCACTGCCCACTGCCTACTGCCCACTACTTCTGAGCGCACGCACGGCTTCCTGTGCATAGTAGGTGATGATGATGTCTGCTCCGGCGCGTTTGATGCTGGTCAGAGTTTCGAGCATGACGCGGCGCTCGTCTATCCAACCTCTTTGCGCCGCCGCTTTAATCATCGCGTACTCGCCCGACACATGATAAGCAGCGAGCGGCAGATCAAAACGGTCGCGCACAGTCTTCAAAATATCCAGATAAGCCGTCGCAGGCTTGACCATTAACATGTCCGCGCCTTCCGTGTAATCAAGCTCTGCTTCGCGCATGGCCTCGCGCGCGTTCGCGGCATCCATCTGGTAAGCGCGACGGTCGCCGAAAGCTGGCGCGCTGTCTGCCGCTTCGCGGAAGGGGCCGTAAAACGCGGAAGCGTACTTCACAGCGTAAGACATAATCGCAATGTGCTCGAAGCCCTCATCGTCCAGAGCCTCACGAATCGCGCCGACCTGTCCGTCCATCATCGCCGACGGCGCGACGATGTCCGCGCCAGCCTGCGCCTGGCTGACGGCAGTCCGCGCCAGCAACTCAAGCGACTCGTCGTTCAAAACCTCGCCCTCGCGCACCACGCCGCAATGCCCGTGCGAAGTATATTCGCAGAGGCAGGTATCGGCGATGATGACGAGGTCTGGAATCGCGCGTCGCACGGCGCGTGCAGCCTGTTGCACGATCCCGTTCTCTGCATACGCGCCCGATGCCGTCTCATCTTTCGCCTCCGGCAATCCGAAAAGGATGATTCCCTGAATCCCGATCTCGAAAGCATTGGCCGCCGCACGCACAATCTCATCAACCGACAAATTATAAACGCCGGGCATCGAAGAGATTTCGCGCCGTACACCTTCGCCCGGACAGGCAAAGAGCGGCAGGATAAAATCCTCACGCGCCAGCCTCGTTTCACGCACTAACGAACGTAGTTGCTCACGTCTTCTGGTCCTGCGCGGGCGATGAATGATGTCGGACATTCTCTGACCTCTTCCTTAAATTATTTTCTGCTTAATGAATGATACGCACCACCAGGCACACGCGCAAATGCTTAGGCCAAGCCGAAACCATCTTCAACTTGACCTTTCCATTCGCACCTCTATAATTATCTTCCCTTACGGCGGGGTAGCTCAGCTGGTCAGAGCGTGGGATTCATAACCCCAAGGTCGCGTGTTCAAGCCACGCCCCCGCTACCAATATTTTCAATAGGTTAGGGCTGCTGTGGAAGCAGCCTTTTCTATTAAACTCCACATTCGATTCCACATTCACACAGTTTTTAACTTAATCGCCATGAAAATGAGCCGCCTCCGCTAGAAGCGGCTCGCCATAGCTATACTCTCCTAATACTCTTCCGGTAACAAGAGCGTTGTAGCAGACCTGTCATGCTCCGTAATGAGCCATATTTTCACGCCTGCCTTTGTGCGGTATGCGCTCAGTATGCGGAAGTTGTTAGTCACGGAAAAGTCATTCTCCTTTTTGTCCGTCTCGCATAGTTCGCCCCAATCGCCTGTCTGATGCCGTCGTAAAAACTCTGCTGGCATCTGTCCAGCCTCTTCAAGCGCGTCTAAAGCGCCGGGAGTGGCTACTGTATGGCCTAAAGGGAAAAGCGGCTTGGCCTGCGTTGTGGCGCTTGCGCCTGTGGTGCTATTGTTCGTTTGCATCTTCTCGATTCTCCTAGTCAGGGTTTGGGTTGATGTTTGGGGCTTAGGGCTGTTTCCGCAGACCTAAGCCCTCCGCTTTACGCAGCGCGTCTCTGTGAAGCTAGAGCAATGTGAAGGCTGACGGCTGCCACGCCGCAGCGACAGGCAAGACCATCACGAGTTTTGCAGTCACAATCAACGGCCTTGTAGCCGCGCTCATCACGGAAGCAGCGAACAACATGCTCGCCTTTTGTAGCTGAGACAGCGTATTGTCCGAAGGCAATCATTCTTACTTTCGGGTGAAGCTGCTTCGCCCTGTCAATCGCTTTAGCTATTTCGGTTTCTTCGAGGGTAAACATTTAGCTCTCCTTTTGATGTTGCCGGATTCGCTATCCGGTGTTAAGATAATTATACAAGTTATCTATCCATTGTCAAGATAATAGTGGAGATTTATGGCTAAAAAAGCGAAAGAAGATGAGAACGTAATGAGTGATTTAATTAGTCAGGCGGAGGCTGCTAGAATACGTGGCGTTTCAAGGGCAGCTATACGTGATTTGATTCGTAGAAAACGCATACGCTCTTTTAATCTTGCTGGACGCGAATTAGTTTACAGGAGTGAAGTCGAATCGTTTGAGAAAGAGACCCCCGGCCCGAAGAAAGGCGAAACCACTTGATGTCTAAAACACAATTTTCAACTTTCAGTCATTCTCTAACACTTACTACTGCATATTGTTAGCTTTCTATCACTTACAATTTCCTCAATTTGATTCACACATTGAATGAGATTTCCTTTTATCTCATGCTCCCAAAATCTCAAAATCTCCCAATCAGTCTGCTTATAAGCTTCATTTACTTCTGCATCGCGTTTAATGTTTCTTTCGATTTTGTGAGTCCAATAACTTTTATTTGATTGTGGCATTCGAAGATGCTCAGGGCATCCATGCCAAAAACAAGAATCAATAAACACAGCAACGCGGGGGTGGACGAAAACAATATCAGGTTTACCTATTAACGGGTAATGCACTCTGAACCTTAGCCCTCTTTTATGAAGTTCAGAGCGGACTACACGTTCAAGCGTAGAATTTTTACTTCTAACGCTCCGCATAACATCGCTACGCTTTTGAGTTGAGATAACATCAGGCATCGAGGGTTACTTTATTCCTAAGAACACTAAAATAATAAACCTGATTTCGACTCACTGCTTTTAGTTTCAATCTCTGGGTAAAGAATGTCAGAAAGTTCTTCCCAAGTAGCCTTCCTAACTGAAAACTCAATTCGGTTGGCATCCTTTGGAATATCATGGTCAGTAAAAATTTGATTGTGCTTATAGTGCATTCTGATTAGTCGGATATTTCTACCCTTATTATTTCCTTTTGTCTCCTGTCTAGTCCTATCGCGTCCGTGTAATCCTGCTCCTTGAATAACCCACTCAATTTGTCCAGCCTTGTTTTTGTTCCACAGGTCGGTAATGTAAGAGTAGAAATCTTCTTCCCAATAACGGAATACATAATCTTTACGGTTTTTGTCCCAACTCTTCAAAAGAATAGCAGACTTAGCAACCTTTATATTCCGTCGCTTCATTTCTGTCTTGATTCGCGTTCGCATGTAATCAAGAAGGAGTTCGCCCTGCTCATTTTCTGTGCCTATTCCCTTTATTTTCAAACTGCGTATCTTTTCCACAGACCCAAGCCTTTGTTCCTGTAAATCAACTCTTGTGGCCGTAACTTGTTTCTGTAATGTTTTGACTGAATACCCTGTGCCTTCGTGAATTAAATCGAACAGTTCTTTACGTTTTGAAATATCACCTTTCGCGTCTTTAACTATTCTCAATAAGGTCTCGCAATCTTTCCCATCTAAATCCGTAGAGTAGGGTAAAGAAAAGAAGACTTTTAACAAGCGCGTCATTAAAGTAACTTGGTCTTTATCTAGGTACATTCTTCGTCTCCTTTCGGAGAGAAGCCCTAGATTTTTTACTCTGTGGAGGCTCTAAAAGCTTGTAAGGCGCAACGCCGAGACCATTGGCTAATTTAACAATGTTCTCAAGTGAGATGTTTCGTTCACCTCTCTCGACCTGTCCTACATAGCTTCTATCAATGCCGCTATTAAGAGCTAAAGCTTCTTGAGTAAGTCCAGCACTATTACGAAGCTCTCGAAGTCGAGCACCAAATTCAGTTAAAATAGCTCCTGTGGATTTAGCCGTCATTTTTATCCTCTCTCTGGACTTGACAATGCCATCCAATGAGAGATAATTCGACGGACTTTAAGTACCATTTGGAATTATTTAATTTTGACCATGTACATAAAGAAGCGTAAAGGCTTACCTAGAAAATATAAAGTTGTTGACCTTTTCTGTGGATGCGGAGGTATTAGTCGCGGTCTCCACATGACAGGTCGTTTCGGTACTCAGTTCGGCGTAGAGCTAGAGCGCCATCCAACTTCGGCTTTTGCAGCTAACATTAAGAATGTAGATAACGAACCATCACACGTTTTTTGCGGGGATATAGAATTGTTGTCGGAAGACAAAACGAGACTGTGGAAAGAGTTACGACAGGGAGGAATAAATCAGACAGGAGATATTGATTTGGTCACGGGTGGGCCACCTTGTCAGGGCTTTAGCAGAAACGGAGTAAGGAAATATCTTGACGAAGAACGTTCACAACGATTCTATGATGACCCTCGAAATCACCTTTACAAATCATTTCTCACTTTAATCGCTGAATTAAAACCAAAGGTTATACTAATTGAAAACGTCCGCGAATTTTTGAATTTTGGACATGGAAAATTTACTTCGGATTTGTTAGCGCGATTAGATGAACTCGGTTACTACACTGAATATAAAAAACTCTCTGCTGCTGATTTCGGCGTGCCTCAAATTAGACACCGAGTATTTTTCTTAGCGGCAAGAAAAAAAGATGTAGATAAAATAGGCGCACATCCATCATTTCCACAGCCAACACACTCTAGCAAATTAAATGGTCATCTGAATTTGTTTGTTGAATCATATAGAACAGTAGCAGACGCAATAAAAGATTTACCTCCACCCGTTGACTCACATAAAGCGCCTCCTCTTGAGTATCCTGAAACAAATAAAGTATCTGATTTAGCTAAACTTCTTCGTAATCCAGAAGGCAAAATTTTTAACCACGTCGCTCGTAAGCTTAGTAAGACAAGTCTTGAGCGGATACGCGCAGTTGGGCATAAACGTATGCGCGATATTGACCCCGAACTACGTACACAAAAATTTTATGGAAGTGCGTATGGAAGACTACTATGGGATGCGCCAGCATTAACGATAACGACATGGGTTTATCATGTCGGGTCTGGACGGTTTGCTCATCCAGAAGAAGATAGAGCAATAACAATGAGAGAGGCTGCTAGGCTGCAATCTTTTGATGATGGTTTCATTTTTCCACCTCTAATTAACCCTGTCTCTCAAATGATAGGCAATGCTGTTCCACCGTTATTAGCTAAAGCGTTTGGAGAAGAAATTGCCAAGCATCTTGATTCTATTTAATAATTGATTGCGAGCGTTGTGTAGGTTAGGAGTATAGGGTTAGCGAGAAAATTCACTCTTAAAATCGCCTTCTACTATGTACTGGCACAGTAGGTAATTTAGCAGGCAAATCCAAGTCATCATCAATCAAAACATCAACACACACGCCAGCTAAACGAGCGTACCTAAGCAACAACGGCAAAGAAGGTTCACGTTTGCCAAGTTCGTAAGTCGAAATTGTTCCCTGTACTAACTCTTTATCGAAGTCCAGCCGTTTAATCAGTTCGTTCTGCGATAGCCCTAGAGCATTACGAATCTGCACTAACTTTTCGGCTAATCGCTCCGGCTTAGGTCTGACTGCTTTACCCATCAGAAGTTACCTCCTGATAGGCGAGAAGACCTGTTTCCTATCTTGCCGCTAAAGCCATTTGACTTTATTATCGTCTTGCGCCTACTAATCGCCGTGAGCTTCTGTTGATAGCTCGCAGCGACTTCCATCATGCTTCAAGTGGAGGCGCTGAACGCATATAGCTAAGGACTGTCAAAGACGAGACACTAAGATAACAAATCCCCACCCTCAACGATAGCACTTAATCGAAAAGGCTTAAGCTATGGCAATACTTTTCTGGCTGTTCGTAATCTTCATCGTCGTCGGCGGGCTGTTTTATATTGTCGCTGTTATAGCTGGCGTAGGCCATGTGATTAAGGCTAAGAAGAACGGCGTCTCTCTCAAAGAACAATCTCTCGCCAATGCGGTAGCACAAGCAAATAAAATGATGGAAAAAAGAAAGGCTAAAGAGATAAGGCGCGGCTATGCTCCTAACGTACAAGTGGAGGTCAGAGTAGTTCAGGCCGCGCCTAAAGATGAGACGCCAGAGCAGAGAGATGCCAGAGAAAAGGCAGAGGCTAGAAAGCGTTATCTCGAATCTCTAGTTGATAAATAATTTCTCCATAACAAAGTAGGGCAAAAACATGCTCGATATGCCACAGTTTTCATTTAAGTTTCAGGCCCGTAAAACTTGAAACAATCCATTTCATTATTTCTTCTCCGTTAAAGTACAAAGGAGCGAACTTTTTCGATAGGTGCATATTATCAAGCGATTTGCGAATGTGTCTCTTGCCAGTCTTGCTCGCCTTTATCTCATCCACCATCCGCTTATTCAATTCATACACGACTACATCAGCCGCCTGCAATTGAACGACCTCTCTCATTAAGCCCTTAGTCCATTTGCCGCTTGCTCCAAAGCGTTTTTTCAATTCAGGATTGTCTAAAACTTCTTTGAACATGCGGTCTAAGCCGCTGCCTTGTTTCGCCACATCAGCGAACACGTAATTTACTGCTCCATCGTAGCCTGTCTGATTACACCAATCTTTCAGCCAGTCCTTCATTTTGAGCATGCACACGCGGGCATCGAACTCATAGTAGCTTCTACCGAAGTATTGAGCGTAGCGAGGCGTCGGTGCTATCAGTTCATCATAATCAGCGCAATTTACCGACGATGAGACCCCATAAATAGTGTATTTGTCTATTATCGAATGTAATTCCTTTAGCACCGTTATCCGTTTTGAGTCTGACCAAAACTCATATACACCACGCCGCGATTCAAAGTCTGTCATGTGAAAGAACTCTATGCCTGCTTTCCTCAAGGCAAGCTTCCATTTCTTCTCAAATAATAGCCATTTCTGCGCGGTCGAAAGCCAGCAGCCAACAGTGTAAACAAGCGGCTCATTAGGATATTTTTCAGTCCGATGGTTATAGCTTTCGTCAAAGTATGCCGTGAGCATTGCTATACAAGTCTCCGCTCTACTGGAGCTAAATAGAGAGTCATTTCGTCAAGTTGTATGTCAAGTTGCAGAACGTCTTCCAGTCTCTCATTAAGCGTAATCCTTTTATTAACTTAAGCCCGAAAATAAGATTTAGCGTTGTATAAATTCTAAACCCTTACCGTCCTTGTATAATTTCTAAAGCGTTTTTGTATAATTTCGGCAGGGTGGATACTCCCTCTAAGGCAATTAAGACCCATGCCACCCGTTGCAAATTTTGCCTTTACGCTTCCTCATTAAGAAGGTCTGATAGCTCTTGCTCTAGCCGTCTAATTTGCATCCCGCGACTCTGTATCTTGCCTTCGATAGCATAAATTTCCGTAAGCGAGTCAAGCGATTCTTATTTGATTTTCGTTCTTGCCTCGTCTAACACTTGTAAGGCAGCGATAGCCTTTGAATCTACTTCCTTATTATTAGCGCGGCAGAAGTCCAAGCGGTTATGAGCCTCCGCTTGTTCTTTTTTTAGTGCTCTGATTTCGCATTGACGAACGTTTACTTTTGCCGCGAAGATTTCAGAAGGTAAATCCGCTTTCCTCTTACGCAACCTGATAAGTTCTGCGGTGTCTCCGACCTCAACTGCCTTACGGAGTTCTTCGTGATTGTTGATTTGTTCAGTTTGCAGGCTTATTAAGTCTGCCTTTGCTTGTTTGTGTTCTATCATATTCATTGTTTCTCTCCTTTAATCCGTAACGTGTGCAAACAGGTCTATCTCCTGTTCCCTCTTAAATGCCTCCATCCGCTGCTCCGAAGCAGTCAGCGGACGACCATCATTTCTAGGGTGGTAATTAGGAATTATTCTTTTTTGCATATCACTGAAACTTTCGTTTTCATCAAAGTCTGCGAATAGGTCTTGTTCCGCTTCATCTTTGAACGCTGCCGTACGCTGCTCGGAAGCAGTTATATTGCGGCCTGCGCCTCCGCGTTCCGGGCGCTCTTTAAGCATCCAGAGTTTCCAATTACTGAGCGTTATTCGTTTGGGGTCGCTTTCGTAATAGAGGAAGAATTTTCTAGTGGCATATTCAGTATCAATGTTAGAAGAGATGTTCGACGCCGCCCAAGCCCTCATTTCGTCAGTAACACCAAACTTTTTATCTAACCATTCTCCCCCGCCCGACCTAGCAGGCTGCTCGTCATCAAAGACCGGGACTGCTTCTATAATTTCATCGGTAGGCGAATCTATTTTCGTGACATTCGACCTATCAATCACGTCGTCTTCTAAACCAACAAAATTAGAATTAGCTTGAGAGTGAGACTGTTCTTTCTCTCTCTGGGTTATTTCATCATTGGGTTTATTCTTTAAGGGTTCTTTCTTTCGTTCATCAGGTGAACATTCACTTGAACACTCCATTTGAACAGCATCCGTGAACGCGCCCTGTTCAACAATCGGCTGGTGTTCATTATTTGAACGCGCCGCTTTAAGGTTCTGATAGTAGGCAAGGCTATCCTTCCAAATATCCGTCACGGAAAAGCAGTCAGTAGCCTTCTTCTTTCCCTCAACAATAGTGTCGAATTTCCCCTCGGATTTAATCAGAGCTTTACCACCAAGTTCTTTACGCGGTTTTAATAATTCTCTCTTTGCGCTGGTCACGCTTCCTAGAGACATTTTGCAGACATCCCGCAACTTGCGAGCGCCCTGATAGCATCTACCCGCAGGATTTGCGCCAGCTACACGCTTTATGTGGAGGTACAACCGTAGAGCAATCGGGGATAGCCCCAAATCGTCAACGATGTTCGGAATTTCCGTCCTGTAATAGCGCCTGTTATGGTCATGCGCTTGACCCTCATTTTTCTTATCTGTAAAATCCATCTTGTTAGTGAGTCCTTTCTTTTTCTGGCGTGGCAGCAGCCGGATACAATCAAAGGTAGAAGTCTCCGGGCGTAGTTAGTAGCTACGCCCTTTCTATTTTATGCAGCAGCCCTCAAGTGGCGTTTTTTGTACTCTTCTAGCTGCTCAGTCGTATATCTAATGGTTCGTTTGTTGAACCTGATGCAATCAATTTCCCCACGTTTTCTTATTTCTCTCGTCGTGTAAATAGACCATCCGAAGTAATCCGAAGCCTCTTTCTCGGTCAGTAATTTTTCCTCTCTAATCATCATCATTTTCTCGCTCCTTTAAGTTGTATCCAGCGTGCTCTTTAGCTATTATCAAGACAGAACGCGGCGCACGCCGCCCATGCAGGCATAAAAAGCCCGTCATGGTGAGAACAGAGAGCGAAGACCGTTGAGCGTCGAAAACTAGCGGTTTTCACTCTTTCTCTTTATTGGTTTTTCGAGCTTATTTTATCAATCTGGCGATAGTCGTTTCAAGCTCACACGACTACTGCCTTCCTCTCTAAATGCCCAAAAATGAACAATTTATACAAGGCGCGAAAAACTAAATAAGAGTTCTTCTTTTACTCAATTTAGCCGATAGCAATTTATCGTTGCCCTGTGCCCCCCATGCTCATACTTGCGAGTTGATTGCAAGAACTTTTTTCAAATTTTTCTGGAAAAGTTTGTCAGGAGGGAAGCTAGAAGAATGGTTCAATCTTTCAGCTTTCGTTATCGCTCTTGACTACATAGTTTGGGGGGCATAATCGCTCACGTCAAGAGTTGTTTTAAGAAAGCTCAGGATAAAATTGCGCCCGTTTCTCAGTGGGTTTTTGAGAGAAACGGGCGCGTGAATTGTTCTGTGCTTTGTCTTAGTTGATTAGCTCTGGCGCGGTTGAGGCTTGTGCTTCGGCTGCTTGAGCATTGAACATAGACAGAGCCTCAGCAGCTTTCCTTACTGCTTGTTCTGTCGGGTTGATGTAACGGGCAAAAGTCGCGTACTGGCTATGTCCACTCACCTTCATGCACTCCATCGGCGCAACGCCCGCCGCAATCATACGGGTTAAAGCGGTGTGTCTATTATCGTGGAATCGAAAGCCCTCCACGCCAGCCTCCTTACATGCAGACTCAAAGCTTTTTCGCACGTTATTCTTAATGCCGAAAACGCGGGCGTTTTTATCCTTCGTTGATTTACTCCACAATGAATGTAATTCCTCTTGTAAGCGCGGTGTCATAGCTACAAGCCGGGGACGGTTCGTTTTACTATTCTCGGCTTTAATAACGATGATGCCGCTATCCAGATACGTGTCTGCCCATTGAAGTTTAATCAGTTCTCCGAATCGGGCAGATGTATCAAGTGCCGCAATCAGCAGTGGCCTCAGATGAGTGCGGAGACCCGTACAAGCTTTGAGTAATCGTGCTTCTTCATCGTGAGATAGCACCCGCTCACGCTTCACTTCGTCGGCGGCAGATATAAGGCTGTCTCCCATCCTGAACGGATTCTTATGAATGTATCCTTCACGCTCGGCAATCGAGAAAATGCGGCGCAGGCAACATAGCTCGCGGTTGACCGTTGTAATTGTCCGTTGGCGTTTGTGCTGTGTTGGGATGCTTAGACGATGTAAGCGAAAGGTGCGAACGTCAGCGTGAGAGACTTCACGCAAGATACGATGCCCGAAGTAATCTCTAAAAATTATAAGAAAGCCTCTGGTGTGTTTCCAATCACGTAATCCTGAGACTTTTCTGCCGCCGACGTATTGTGCAGGGTGTAAATAATGGGCTTCGTAGAAATCGAACAAGGCGTTGCAAGTCATACGTGATGCTTCTACTGATTTGCATCCCTTATCTTCTAGCTCTCGTAGGAGAGATTTAAGCAGCTTTTTAGCTTCTGCTCTATCTCCTGCCTTCCGCTTTATGTCCTTTCGCTTGCCTTGTTGGTTCGTGAATGTGAGTCGTGCGTACCAATCTCCATTCTTTTCAAAAACGTATCCGCTACGCTCTTTCGCCATAACATCTATCTCCTATTATGCCTTCCACACTCAGTTCCACATTGAGCATGAAAAGAAGAAGAAATCTGTTTAGCGGTTAAGTTAGAAGTGCGATTTATGAGGAGTTTTAGCTCAATACTTTTTAGCGTAGGGATTCATAACCCCAAGGTCGCGTGTTCAAGCCACGCCCCCGCTACCAATACTTTCAATCACTTACAGCCGTCAATCGTGGCGGCTGTTCTGCTTGTGGGGCCAAATTGGGGACAGAAGTTCTGTGCTCACTTGAACGGTTTGTTTCAGAAAAAACAGAGGCTTCTGTTTCATCCCAAACTATTGGGCAGTCTGGTTTCCTAACTTACCGAGTTATCAAACCTTTGTGCGGCGTCTGAATCAACTCGAAGCGACGTTTCAAACCTTCGGGCGCGTGTTCTCTGAATCTTTGGCAACTAATGAGACTCCCTTGATTGATTGCATCGTTGCTCGGCTTCCGGTAATGTTGGCGCAACACGGACATTCTTATCACGCGCGGGTGGCCGATGTGGGTTACTGTGCCGCGAAGAAAACACGCTTTCACGGCGTTCGTTTGCCTGTCTTGGCACAGCGACATGCTGGACGCTTGCCCTTGCCCGCGCAAGTGTGGCTGTGCGAGGCATCGCAGCACGACTCGAAAGCCTTTATCGCTGAAGATTGTCAAGGATTGATAGCCGTTTGAAAACGACAATCCATGCGATTGCAATGGTTTAACGGTTAGCGGCGGGGCTTCATCGCAAGCCCGCGACGCTTGATCGCTCATCGGAGAGGCTTCCTCTCTGACTAGCGACGAAGCCTCTCCGGTCAGCGATGTAGCCTCTCCATGCGGCGAGGAAGCCTCTCTGAGTTGCGATGCTTCCTCTCTAATCAGCGACGAAGCATCTTTAACTGGAGATGAAGCCTCTCCAACCGGAGATGAAGCATCGCGCGATGGAGATGCAGCCTCTTCGCCCGTAGATGTTATGGCTCGTTGTTGTGTTTCAATGTATGTTATGAAGAAGTTTGCCTTTTCAATTCTCTCAGGTGTAATTCTGGTGGGATTGCTTTTGCGAGTTCAGAATGCGCCGCTAGTCTTGGCCGAAAGCAGCTACACACCGCGTGCAGTGGCTAAACGCTCTTTGCTTGATAAAGAACTGCCGAGACTCAAACTCGCTGCAAATGAGAAGGCTAAACTAAAACGAATCACAATCCCTTTCATTGACCAGATGTTTCGTGATGGCAAAGTGGTCGAAGCTCTTGAACAAAATCTGCGGTTCACACCCTTATCACCTATAGAAGCAAAGGCGGTTGATGCAATCGCAGGGCGCGGAGTTTATCAGTCCAAAGATTGGGCTAAGTTTCTCGCAGCCCATAAAGACACAAAAACAATAGCTCGCGCCTTTGCAATTTCGCTGGAATACGAAGAGTATCTGGCTACGTTGCTTTGGGTGGGAACTGTGCCTCTACCTAAATCAGAGTTTTGTGTTCACTACTACGAAGCCGACTCAGCGATTGAAGGCGAGCGCAGCCGTATCCTGGCAGCGCATGGAATTAGCGAAAAAGATTTTTACAATATGTTGGGGCGTGAGACGCTTGATGATGTGGACACACTCGAAAGCATAAACTCTGAGCTAATTAAATTCATCAAGCAAAAAACAGATAAGCGCATATTTGAAGACAACCTTGCCCTGATGAAAACAAAGCTAAGTGTTGAAAAGCATCGTTCAGGGAGTCTAGTCATTTATGTGGTTTACTTTGCGCCAATCTATCAGGCTATCTTTGTGCGCGAAGGCGGTCAGATGAAGATGATTGCTTTTGGAGACATCGCTGACTCTTGTTAAGGTTGATTGAAACTGATTAAGGAGAATCTTAAATCGTGGACGAATTATTGACGAAAGAGAATCTTGAATACCGTGCGATGGCGCGCGAGATTGCGGATAAGTATGTGCGGCCTGTGGCGGCGGAGTTGGACAGGACGGCGGAGTATCCCTGGTCTGTCGTGCGCGCGTTGCAGGACGCTGGACTCATGGGCGTGTGGATTCCGAAGGAGTACGGCGGGCGCGGCGGCGGTGTGATGAACCTGTGCATCGTCGTCGAGGAGTTGTCGAAGGCTTGCGGCGGCGTCGGCGTGACTTACGCTGTCAACGCGCTCGCGTCGTTTCCGATTATCGTCGGCGGGACGGAGGAGCAGAAACAGAAGTATCTGCCGGATGTCGCGCAGGGGAAAACGCTGATGGCTTTCGGTCTCTCGGAGAAGGCTTCCGGGTCGGACGCGGGGAGTTTGAAAGCGCGTGCGGAGAAGCGCGACGACTTCTACGTTTTGAACGGCGATAAGAAGTGGAACACGAACGGCAATGCGGCGACGCTCTATTCCATCTTCTGCTCGACGAATCCAGACAGAGGCGGGCGTGGCGTCTCGGCGTTGCTGGTCGAAAAGGGCACGCCCGGCTTTGAGATCGGCAAGAAGGAAGACTTGATGGGCATCCGCTGTGTGCCTGTGCATGAGCTACACTTCCGCGAATGCTTTGTGCCGGAGGAGAATCTGCTCGGAGGTAAAGAGGGTCACGGCTTCAAGCACGCGATGATGACGCTCGACATGGCGCGTCCCGGAGTTGCGGCGCAAGCGTTAGGACTCGCACAGGGCGCGCTCGATCTGGCTGTCGAATACACGATGGAGCGTCAACAGTTCGGGCAATCGGTCGCTTCGTTTCAAGGTATTCAATGGATGCTCGCGGACATGGCGACGAAGGTTGAGGCCGCGCGTCAACTCGTCTATGCGTCGGCGCGTGCGATTGACGCGGGCGCGAAGAACGTCTCGAAGATCGCGGCGATGGGTAAGGTCTTTGCGACGGACGTGGCGATGTCTGTGACGACAGATGCCGTGCAACTCTTCGGCGGCTACGGCTACTGCAAGGATTATCCGATTGAGAAATACATGCGCGACGCCAAGATTACGCAGATTTACGAAGGCACGAATCAGATTCAGCGCTTGGTGATTGGCCGCAGCTTGATTAAAGAAGCTGCCGCCGGGCAAACACGGACGCAGGCTGTGGAAGCCTGAAGTAAGGAGAGGCGATGCCAAAAAATTATCTGTTCATCGCGGCGCTATGCGCAGTCAAACCCGATGACACGTTCCAGAGCAGTGCTGTGGAAGACGGGGCAACCACTTTCATCAGCGAAGTGAAGCCTGAGCACGAAATGCAGCTCAAGACTTTAGTCAGGGTCGTGCCGACGGCGCTAGTGGCCTCGACGCTCACGGAAGCGAGGGAGATGGCGCTTGAGATCGTCCAGCAAAAATATCCGGTCAAGGATGGCTGGCTCGGCCACTCCGTTGAATTGGTCATCATGGAAAAAGAGAAGATGTTGAGCATCATGCCGATGATTTCAAAAGGTGGGACGGTCGAAACTGACAACGGCGCAGCGAAACAAGAACGCTTGATGTAACGCATGGTCAAGCTGCGCGCGGTTCATGTCGAAGAGATGTTCGCGCACGCGCGCGAGGCGAGTCCGGCTGAATGCTGCGGACTCGTCGGCGGAAACGACGAGAGCCGCGCGCAGACGGTTTATCGTCTCCGCAATGTCGCTGTTAATCCACTCGTCGGTTACGAGGCAGCACCCGAAGAGTTGTTTGCCGCGCAGCGTTCGATGCGTGAGCGCGGCGAGGAACTCTTCGGCATCTATCATTCGCATCCACGCTCCAGCGAACCCGTCCCGTCCGCGACAGACGTGCGCCTCGCTTATTATCCTTCCGCCATCTATTTTATAATTGGTTTGAGCGCCGATGGCGAGATTTTGCGCGCGTTTCGTATTTCGGAGCGCGACGGGCGTTGGGAAGAGATTGAGTACGCGGTTGCTGACGATTAAGAATGTGAGAACTAAGAGCGCGCTCTGTTCGTAAATAGACTCTGGCAATGGAAAAGCAAAAAAAGAGCAAGTACGACACGAACCCGCTCGACCCGGATGTTGCGCGGCGCGCTGATGATACGTGGGGCGCGAAGCAAAAAGCCAAGACGGAGACGACAGAGCGTTGGGACGATGAAGCTCCGACGAAGCGTTACGATACTTCCATTCCCTTCTCGTATCCATCAATCAATGTTCCGCCCAGTTATCCGCCGAAGCCTGTCGGAATGGCTGCCAGCGCATCTGCTTCCGTCAACGCGCCGTCATCCACGCGCGCTGTGCCGGGCTTAGGCTTGCCGGAGAACGTCACCTACGCTCTGCCTTACGCTCCCTTCTTCATCGGCGCAGTGGTTAGCGCAGTCGAGTTGGTTCTCACGCCGCGCAGTGAAACGCGCGCGAGATTTCATGCGTCGCAAGCGTTGGTGCTGCACCTGGCCGCGATCATCATCTCAATTCTCTTCAACATCGTCGGAGACATCACCGGCTCCAACATCGGCGGTAAAATTTTCTGGGCCGCTTCGACCTGTTTCTTCATCGTCGCCATGATTCGCGTGTGGAAGGGCGAAGCGTTGCACGTCGCGGCGGCTGACCCTCTGGCGCAGCGTCTCGACGACCGCATTGATCCGCAAAAGATTCACAAGAAAAAGTAACTCGCACGCCTGCCGCCAAGTCTGTGTTAATCTCTCTCCCGTGCTTCTCCCTGCACACGGGTAAATTCTATTCGTCATCGCTGAAAAGAGTTGCGGAAGAGATGAAAAGGAAACTTTCCGTCCTGATCTTGACGCTCGCAATCCTGACGAGCGCGCTTGCGCCCGCAATGGAAGTCGTCGCGCAACGTCGCCGTCCCGCGCGCCGCAACTTCCCGCCCGCAAACACAGTCTCGAACCTGGCTTCACGCTTCAATCAAATCGCGGACGAATATCTGAAAGGCTACTACAGTTTCAATCCGACGGAAGCGACTACTGCGGGCTTGCATGAGTACGATGCTCAACTCGAATCGCGCAGCAGCGCGGCGGTAGCGCGTGAAGTGCGTCGCCTGCACGAGACGCTGAACCTGCTCGCGCGTCTCAATCCCGCATCGCTCACTGAAGAAGCGCGCTACGATTATCTGGTGCTCACCTCGCACGCACGCGGGCGGCTGCTTGAGCTTGAAGACATCCGCGCATGGCAGCGTGACCCGAATGTTTATAACCACATCGCGGCGGCCAGCGTTGACAATATCCTCAAACGCAATTACGCGCCCGTCGAGCAGCGCCTCAACGCTGTGCTGGCGCGCGAGCGCGAGATTGCGAGGCTGCTCGACGAAGCGCGCGCTAATCTTGAAAATCCGCCGCGCATCTACACCGAGACGGCCATCGCGCAGGTGCGCGGCAGCGTTGATTACTTCTCGCGCGTCGTCCCGCAGATGATTGAGCGCGCGGGTGGCGGTCGTATGAACGCGGCGCGGAAAGCGGAGTTTGAGACGGCGAACAACGGCGTCATCAACGCGCTCAATTCTTTCGCCGAATGGCTTGAACGTGATCTGCTGCCGCGCTCTAACGGCAACTTCGCTATCGGCGCGGAGAATTATCGTCGCAAACTGCTCTACGACGAGATGGTCGAGACGCCCATCGCACAGTTGATTGCCGATGGCGAAAGAGAGTTGCGGCGCACGCAGGAAGAGATGCGTGTGCTGGCCGAAGAGGTCGCGCCGGGCAAGGGTGTTGTCGCAGCTTTGCGTGCGCTTGGACGCGAGCATCCGACGGCTGACGGACTCGTCGGCGACACGCGCGCAGAGCTTGACCGCATACGCGCTTTCGTTCGCACGCAGAATATTCTGACGCCGCCTGAGCGCGAAAATTTAACGGTTGCCGAAACACCCGAATACGCGCGCTCCACGAGTTTCGCCTCGATGGATGCGCCGGGCGCGTTTGAGCGCGTCGCCACCGAAAGCTACTTCTACGTCACGCCGCCAGACCCGCAGTGGGACGAGCGTCGGAAAGAGGATCATCTCAGTTTCTACAATCGCTACTCGCTGCCGATCATCTCGATTCACGAAGTCTATCCGGGACATTACTACCAGCATCTGGCGTTGAAGCGGCAAACGTCGCGCGTGCGGGTAGCGCTGGCTTCCGCGAGTTTCGTCGAAGGCTGGGCGCACTACTGCGAGCAGATGATGTTGGATGAAGGTTTCGGTGGCAACAATCCGAAGCTCAGACTCGCACAGTTGAACGCGGCGTTGCTGCGCCTGTGCCGTTATCTCGTGGGCTTGCGCCTGCACACGCAGGGCATGACGTATCAAGACGGCGTCGAGTTCTTCATGCGCGAAGGTTATCAGGAGCGCGTCAATGCCGAACGCGAAGCGCGGCGCGGCACGCTCGACCCGACCTATCTCGTTTACACACTCGGCAAGATGCAAATCTTGAAACTGCGTGAAGAGTATCGCGGGCGCATGGGCGCGTCGTTCAACTTAGGCGCGTTTCATGATCGCCTGCTCAGTTACGGAATGCCGCCCGTCAAAATCATTCGCCTGGCGATGCTTGGCGAAGCGGGCGTTGAAAGCGTCAACTCAAACAACACGACTGATGTGCCACGCGCAGTTGATTTCTCTGTGCTGGCGACGGGTTACAACAGCAGCTATCAAGGCGCGCGTTCCGTTCAACTCATCACGAGCCGGAGTGAGTGGGAGACTGCGTGGCGCGTCATCGGTCAGGGCGCTTCCGGGCCGATGCCGGAAGTGAATTTCAACACGCGCGCGGTCGTCATCGCTTATCAGGGAGTCAGGAACACTGGAGGTTACGGAATTTCGATGGCGGAGATTCGGCGCGAAGGAATCAACCTGACGGTGCGCGTCAGCGAGCAGAGTCCGAGGCCCGGCGAGATCACGACACAGGCGCTCACGTCGCCCTTCGTCGCCGTTTCGATTCCGCGCCCGCCCGATGGCACGATTGTAAAGTTTGTTGACGAGGTAAAGAAAATAGAACAGAATCGTAACGTCAATGAGCGAAGCTATCCCCCACGCAGACGTTACGGGCGGAGACGCAGAGGTTAAACAAGGCCAACCCCTCTCCGGCCTGTATCATCGAAACGAAGCCAACGCGAATGTCGCTCGATAGCGGCGGACGTGGCAGAGATTAACGCGCTCTCTCCCCCTGCGCGTGAGTTGGTGAATAGTTGTAGAAGAAGTTTCGGGGGAGACTGAAGTTAGTCAAAAGAGCGGCGTGCCCTCGATTCCATTTCGGGAGTGCGCCGCTCTTTTCAGCTTGAGGAGAACGAATGCGCGTGGAAGATTTGACGTGCATCGAAGGAGAGAGAAGATGAGAACTAAAGTTTATCGCCGCGCGCAAGCGTTGCTCGTGGGCTTGATGGCTCTGGCAATTTTCACGATGCCGCTCGCGGCGCTGGCGCAGACCAGAATCAGTTATCACAGCAACAGGTATCAACCTAATGATGATGTGAAGATCGGACAGCAAGCGTCAGCCGAAGTCGAGCAAAAGATGCCTGTCATCCACGATGAGGAGATCACGGCTTACCTTGAGAGCGTCGGGCGGCGATTGGTCGCGGCGATCCCGCCGGAGTTTCAGCATCCTGAATTCAGATACTCTTTCCGAGTCATCAACGCGCGCGAGATTAACGCCTTCGCGCTGCCGGGCGGCCCGATGTTCGTCAATAGCGGCATGATCCTGGCGGCACACGAGGAAGGCGAGATGGCTGGCGTGATGGCGCACGAGTTGAGTCACGTCGCGTTGCGGCACGGCACGGCGCAGGCGACCAAAGCGCAGAAGTATTCGATCCTGGCAGGTGTGCTCGGTGTCGGCGGCGCAATCCTCGGCGGCCCCGCGCTCGGCCAACTCGGAGCGGGCGCAGTCGGCACTTATTTTCTGAAGTTCAGCCGCGAGTATGAGACGGAAGCCGATCTGCTCGGCGCACGAATCATGGCAAACGCAGGCTACGATCCGCGCGATCTGGCAAACATGTTCAAGACCATCGAGCAGCAGAGCGGTGGCGGCGGTGGTGGCGGATTTTTCAGCGATCACCCAAGCCCTGCCAATCGTTACGAGCGCATCAATCAGGAAGCGGCAACGCTGCGTGTGTCGAATAATCCGATTCGTGAGTCGGCGGAGTTTACACGCATCCAGCAGCGTCTGCGTGGTGGGAATGTTTCCTCTGGGAATTATGGTCGCAGTGGACAGCGTTATCCGTCTGAGAGCGGCAACTACCCGACAGGGAATGTCAATGGGCGTGTCGCGTCTCCTTCAACGCGCTACCAGACATACAACGGCAATCTCTTTCGCTTGAGCTATCCGAGCAACTGGCGACAGGTGGGCGACAGCAGCAGTTCCATCTGGTTCGCTCCCGAAGGAGCTTATGGACAGGTTCAGGGACAAAATGTTTTCACACACGGCATCAACGTCGGCGAGACGCAGGCGCAAAGCCGTGACTTGCGACAGGCCACCGACGCCTTCGTTAATGCTCTGGCGCAGGGCAATGGAAACTTGCGGCAGCAGAGTGGCTATCAACGCACGACGATTGACCGCCGCAACGCGCTCGCCATCAGCCTGACCAATGTCAACGAGGCGACCGGACGCGCTGAAGTTGTGACGGTTTATACCACCTTGCTACGCAATGGTGATCTGTTCTACATGCTCTCGGTCGCGCCGCAGAATGATTACGTCAACTTCCAGACGGCGTTTCGCAACATCCTGAGTTCCATTCAACTCAGCGACTGACCGCAAACGCGCGCCACACCGCAAGCAACCGAAGACGCAGAAGGCTCGCTCAGTCGGCGAGCCTTTTGCTTCTTTCGCGTTTCGAGATAAGCTAAAGCGCGATGAAAGATGAGACTCTCGGACAGCGAGGCTGGCTGAAGTGGAGTTTGGCGGTCAGTATCTGTTTTCTACTAGCTTGCATTGAAATAGCAGCAGGCCAAGAACTCAGTAGAAGCGGATTCCTCGGAGTTAAAGCTGGGGCAGTGACAGATGAACTACGCGCCAAGCTGCACTTATCTGGAAGTGGCAGCATCGTCGTTCTGGATTTGGTCGAAGGCGGCACAGCTAAAGACTCCGGCATCCTGCCCAACGACATCATTACACAGATCAACGATCATCAAGTCAGCGATGTCAACGATTTCGTCAACATGGCGCGGAGTCTTCACGCCGGAGATGTTATCACGCTTCATGTCCTGCGTGGGCAAGAGAGCCTCACAAAGCAATTAGTAGTTAAGCCACGACCCTACGAGTCCAGTCCTGATGCTGAAGTTCTTTACAAGTCTGTTTCTGTTGATAATAGTTTGCGGCGTGTGATCGTCACCGTGCCGAAAAGCGAGGGCAAGCATCCGGCCATTCTCTACATCAACGGCATCGGCTGCTTCTCTCAGGAGAGCCTTGACCTCAGCAGCACAGATACGAAGCTACTCTACGGGCTGACGCGCGCTGGCTTCGTCACGATGCGCGTGGAGAAGAGTAGCATGGGTGATAGCCAGGGGCCGCCGTGCATGAGTCCTGCGGTTGACATGCAGGCGGAGATGCACGGCTATCTCGCAGGACTCAAGGCGCTCAAGCAATATCCTTTCGTCGATGCTGACAACGTCTTCATCATTGGCTTGAGCATCGGAGGAGTTGAAGCCCCGCTCGTGGCCGAACAGGTTCCGGTGAAAGGATTGGTCGTCGTCAACACGGTCGCCAAACCACTTCTGGAATATCTGATAGACACCCGCCGTAGGCAGAATCTGTTGCGACACATCGCATATGATGAGATGGAGCGCCGCTTGCGCCTCAACGAGCAATGCAATCATCGCCTGCTCATCGAACGCGAGACGCCCGAACAGATACTGAAAGATTCTCCGACTTGCAAGGAATATATCGAGTATCCAGCACCCTACACCTACATGCAACAATGGGCGGCGATCAGTCCGGCGGAAGAATGGAAAAAGATCAGCGCGCCGGTGCTCGTCGTTTACGGCACATCCGATTTTATTTCGACCATCGCCGACGATCCGTACCTCGCCGACATCATCAACAGCTTTCATCCAGGCCGCGCGACTCTCAAAGCCATCACCGGAATGGATCATTACATGACGCGCGCGGCATCAATGGAAGAGAGCCTGTCGAGAAAGACTGGAGAGCGTGCCGAATTCGAGCCTGCCGTGCTTGAGACTATCAAGGGTTGGCTTCAGCAGTTAGAAAGTCAGTTGAGGGCAGCGAGTAAGTCGCAACGCTCCGGCGTTAAAGATGAGCGATGAGTACAAAGTAGAACTCACACTCACTTCACAAGAAGTGAGTGTGAGTTCTGGTTAGCGTCGAAGTGTTCATCCTCAGCCGATAAGCGGCATCTTCGCGCCGCATTCTGGACAAAACTTCGTTGGGCTTTCAGGCTGGAAGCCGCAACCATTACACGTCAAAGGCGCGGGCTTGGTCGGCGTTCCACACTCCGGGCAGAACTTGGCACGTCCCACATTCGCTCCGCAGGATGAACACTTCGCGCTCGTGTTCGCTTGAGCTTGCGGCGCGGGCGGAGTCGGCGCTTTGGCAACCGAACCGACGCTCATATCAATGCCTGAAACGTAGTCTGTCTGCTGCGCCTTTTCATAAAGTTGCTGGCGTGTCGCTTCGGCTTTGGCCTGAGCGTGAGCGGAGGCGAGTTCTTCCTGATAATCGGGCGCGCATCCTTCACACTGTCCGGCGGAAGCGTTCCAACAAACTTCCGGGCAGACCCACTTGCCGCAACGCGAGCATTGATGAAAATGCTCCTTGCCTTCCTCCACAGCCTTCGCCAACGCTGCATCATGCGCTTTGCCGCCAACCGCGCGCTGAACTTCATAAGCTGAATTGCCTGCGGAACTGGCCCACCCGCCGAACAGACCACCTGCGGCGCGCAGGAGCGATCCGGCAGTCCCTGTCACCGAAGGCTGAAAACGCGACATAAAGCCGTTGCCGCATTTGTCGCAGTTAAACTTGAATTGATAACCCTTATCGGTCGAAAGGTCTTCGTAGTTGCTGACGAACTGAATCATTGCCATATCCGAAATCTCCTTAAGAGCAGTGAAAAGTGAATAGTGAATAGTGAAAAGCAGCGAGCCACAGTTTCGTGCCTTCCAACACTATCGCAAAGATAGCATCCCCGCTTTTTCTTGTCACTTTTCACTATTCACTATTCACTATTCACTATTTTCGCCTCCTGCCAGAGCGCTTCCATCTCTTCGAGCGTGGCGGCATCGAGGGAACGCCCGCGCGCTCTTAATCCTTCCTCGATGTAGCGGAAGCGGCGGCGGAATTTACGATTGGTTGATTTCAGCGCAGCTTCCGGCTCGACCTGCAAGTGGCGCGCGATGTTCGTGACGGCGAATAGCAGATCGCCCAACTCCTCGCGCACGCGCGTGTGATCCTCTTCAGCTTCGGATTCAGCGTGCAAACTAATCGCGGCGCGCAGTTCGTCAATCTCTTCATGCAGCTTGTCGAAGATGTCTTCGAGGCGTTGCCAGTCGAACCCGACGCGCGCCGCTTTGGTGGAAAGCTGATGCGCTTCCATCAGCGCGGGCGTCTTTAGTGAGACGCCGTCGAGCAAGGATGAATCCTTCTCATTCGCGCCTTTTCCGGCGGCGCGTTTCTCTTCGGCCTTCATCGCCTCCCAGTTGCGCAACAGTTCGTCGTTGTCGCGCACGGTCACGTCGCCGAAGACGTGCGGGTGGCGTCTGACCATCTTCGAGTGAATCGCTTCCGTCACGTCTTGAATCGTGAACTCGCCGCGCTCCGCAGCGACCTGCGCGTAGAAGACGATTTGAAAAAGCAGATCGCCAAGCTCATCCCGCAATTCTGTGGGTCGGCCTGCACGCGCTTCCTCCACAGCCTCGAACGCTTCGTAGGCTTCTTCCAACAGCATCGGCGCGAGCGTCTCATAAGTCTGCTCACGATCCCAGGGACATCCTTCGGGCGAACGAAGACGCGCCATCAGTGCGACAAGATCATCGAATGTAGCCATAAAAATAGTTCAAGGTTCAAGGTTCAAAGTTCAACTCAGAAGTTTAAAGCCTTAAGTCTAATGTTCCAAGTAGGGTCTTTGAACTTTGAATCTTGAACCTCGAACCTTGAACCTTGAACTTATCCTTTCTTGCGGGCGCGCAAACGTAGATGCTACCATCTTCCTAAATGATAAATTTTGAGTTTTGAATTTTGAATTAAAAGCTCATGGCCTTTAATTCAAAACTCAAAACTCAAAACTCAAAACTTTTTCAACGCGCCGGCCAAGGTGAATAGAGATGAACGAAGAACAACCGATTTTCAAAGTCACGGATCGCAGGCTTTTCAATGCAGACGGCTCGCCGCGCGAAATCGAGCGTGAGGAAGAGGCTACAGCCGCCGGAGAAACGAACACAGACTCTGCGCCCGCCAGCGCGAGCAGCGCCACTGCTTCCGCAACGTCGGCGCAAACTGCAACGCAGAGTGCTGCCGCCGCGCCAGCCGCTTCGTCCACGCAGCAAGAGAGCGACGCTCACGCAAGCGGCGCGACCGGAACGACTGCCGCGAGCGGCGCACATGCAGAGCAGCTTCCCGAAGATGTTTATGCGGAGGGCGATCTTCCCGGCGCGGACGATCCGGCGAGCTTCGTCAATTTTCTGATGTCAATCGCCTCCAACGCCGCCGCCGCGCTCGGCATGATGGAACATCCCGTCACCGGGCAGCGCAGCGTTGACCCGGAGCTTGGCAAACACTGGATTGACATTCTCGGCATGTTGAAAGAGAAGACGCGCGGCAATCTCGCGCCGCAAGAGCAACAAATCTTCGAGGGCCTGCTCGCAGACCTGCGGATGCAGTATGTCTCCCTGACCAGCGCGCGCCAGCCAAACGCTCCGCGCGGTTTTACAGGCAGCGACATCACGGGAGGAAAGTAATCAGTTTTTAGTTTTCAGTTTTCAGAAAGTAAATTCGTAGCTGAAAACTGAAAACTGGAAACTGAAAACTTATGAAGCTGACTTTCTTAGGCACAGGGACATCAACAGGCGTGCCGTCCATTGGATGTGAATGTGAGACGTGCACATCCGTTGATTCGCGCGATCAGCGTTTGCGTGTCTCTGTGTTGATCGAGCATGGCGGGCAGACGGTGCTCGTTGATACGTCGTCGGATTTCCGCCAGCAGGCGCTGCGGCAAAAGATCAAGTGGCTCGACGCCATTCTCGTCACACACTGTCATGCCGATCACATCTTCGGTCTCGACGACATCCGGCCTCTCAACTTTCGTCACGGCTCGCTTGGGCTGTATGCCAACGAGCGCGCATGGAAAGATATTCGCCGCATCTTTCAATACGTCTTCGAGCCGACGCACTTCGGCGGCGGATTGCCACAGGTCGTCGCGCACACAGTCATGGCAGGCGCACCGTTCTGTCTCGGACACGATTTGCAGGTCACGCCGCTCGAAGTGATTCACGGGCGATTGCCCGTCATCGCCTATCGCTTCAACGATTTCGCCTACGCCACAGACCTGAACGAGATTCCCCCGGCGACGATTGACGGCCTGCGCGATCTGGACGTACTCGTGCTTGATTGCCTGCGCTTCAATCCGCATCCGACGCATCTCTGGGTCGAGCGCGCCCTCGAATACATTTCCGAACTCAAACCACGCCGCGCATACCTAACGCACCTCGCGCATGATGTCATGCACGCGCGCGATTCAGCGCGTCTGCCCGATGGAGTGGAGTTCGCTTACGATGGACTGGAAATAACATAGTGGTCAGTGGTCAGTGGTCAGAGATTGGCCTTTAACTGACCACTGACCACCGACCACTGACCACTGTCTCTATGAGACTATTTCACGGCACAGACAATGCGGAGATCGCGCGTCCGACGGTGTTGACGTTGGGCGTGTTCGATGGATTGCATCTGGGCCATCAGTTGATTATGAGCACCGTCGTCGAGCGCGCGCGTGTGTGTCATGCTGTGCCGACGGTGATAACTTTCGATCCGCATCCGCGTGCTGTGCTGCATCCTGAATCCGCGCCGCCTTTGCTGCAAACTTTCGATCAGAAGATTGAAGCCTTCGACGTGCTCGGCATCGAGCAGACAATCGTCGTCCGGTTCACGAAAGCGTTCGCGCAGATTGAAGCGAAAGATTTTCTGCGCGACGTGGTGCGCGACCGTCTTCAGGCAGTTGAAGTTTATTTAGGGCGCGGCTTCGCTTTCGGGCGCAACCGCGAAGGCAATATAGAACTGCTGCGAAAGGTGAGCGAGCAACTCGGCTTTCGCGCAGAGGAAGTGCCGGAGGTGCGCTTGCGCGGGCAGCGGATCAGTTCGAGCACGATTCGCAAACTGCTGGCTGAAGGCCGTGTGAATCTGGCGCGGCGGATGTTGGGCAGACCTTACGGCGTCGAAGGTCGCGTCGTGCGCGGAGCGGAGCGCGGGCGCATGATTGGTTTTCCGACGGCGAACCTGCGGCCTGAGAATCGCGTCATCCCGCGCGGTGGTGTTTACGTGACGGCGACTTTGATCGAAGGCGCGTGGCGGCGCAGTGTGACCAACATTGGCACACGCCCGACGTTTGAGAGCGATGCGGTGCAACCGTCCGTTGAAACCTACGTCATGGACTGGACGGGCGACCTCTACGGCGATGTCGTGCGCGTGCGCTTTCTTCATCGCTTGCGCGACGAGCGAAAGTTTGCTTCCATTGATGAGTTGAAGCGACAGATTGCGCGTGATCGTGATCGAGCTTCAGTCTATTTCGAGCGTGGCGGCGTGCGCCGGACATTAGCGATAGTCTAGCGAGTCTGTCGAGTCTTGCGAGTCAAAAACGGCTTCGTGCTCGCTAGACTCGACAGACTCGCTAGACTTAATTTTAATAATGGCAGTACAGGAACAGGACAAGCAGTTGGTGGCGCAGCTTGATGGCGCGAAGCAGTCTCTCAAGGCATTGGAGATTGCGCGTAAGCGTGGGGCGGGCTACAAGGAAGAGCCGTTAATTATTATTCCGGGCACGCACGCGCATGTGCTCAAAGATAGCGGGACGATCAGCGCGCACGGGCTACGCGGTTGGCTGCGCGCCTTTCAGGTCGGGCGCGTGCTCGGCCTGCTCACGCTCTACCTCTTTCTCGACAGCTACGACATTCGCGCGACCTTCACGCAACGTTTCTCAAATCGCAAGCGTGAGGAAGCGCGCCAACGTGGACGACGCGCGCAGTTTCAGGAATGGACGCGCAGAGTTGATCGCCGCATCATTGATCGTGTGATTCGCGTCATCCGCTTTCTGATCTTTCGCGGCGCGCAAGGCTCAAGCCGCAAAGAGGCGCGACTGGAAAAGCAGGCCGTGTGGCTCAAAGAGAGCTTGATTAAACTCGGCCCGACGTTTATTAAAGTCGGTCAGGCGCTCGGCGCGCGCGGCGACCTGCTGCCTCTCTCTTACGTCAAAGAACTCGTCAAGCTGCAAGATCAAGTCCCGCCCTTTCCGACTGCGGAGGCATTTGCGCGCATCGAAAAAGAGCTTGGCCGAAAAGTTCAAGAGGCTTACGCGGAGATTGATGCCGAACCGATTGCCGCCGCCTCGCTCGGCCAGGTCTATCGCGCGCGCCTTCACACGGGCGAAGAGGTCGCCGTCAAAGTTCAGCGCCCGCATCTCGCGGAGATCATCGGCTTCGACATCGCCATCCTGTACAACCTGACTCAGTTCATGCGCCGCTTTCCGCAGATGAACGAGAACGCGGATTGGGAAGGCATGTTGCGCGAATTCTCCGAGACCATCACGGAAGAGATGGACTACGTGCAGGAAGCAAAAAACGCAGACCTCTTCCGCGAAAATTTCAAGAAGTGGAAGACCATCCACGTCCCGAAAATTCATTGGCCGTACACCACGAAGCGTGTGCTCACGATGGAGTTCATACGCGGCACGAAGGTCATTGACTTAGAAGCACTGCGCGCCAAACGCTTCTCGCCCGTCAAGGTCAATCGTCTGCTGGTGCGTACCTATCTCAAGCAACTTCTCGAAGACGGTTTCTTTCACGCCGACCCGCACCCTGGAAATCTGCTGGTGATGGATAGCGGTCGTCTGGCCTTCTTCGATTTCGGGATGACGGGCAGGATCACACCGCGCCTGCAATCGTTGATGATTACAGCCTTCTTTCATGTCGTCGGGCGCGACGTGCACGGGCTGGCGCAGGACTTAATCAACCTCGATTTCTTAAAGCCCGACGTTGATCCTGAGCAGGTGCGCCCCGTCGTCGAAGGACTCTTTCAGCATTACCTCAATCTCAAGCTCGGTGAAGTGAACTTCAAAGAGTTGACTTATGATCTGGCGGACGTGATGTACGAGTATCCTTTCCGTCTGCCCGCCAACTTCACCTACATCATTCGTGCCTTGATGACGCTCGAAGGCATCGGCATCGTCACCGACCCTGAGTTCAGCTTCTTCGACACGGCCAAGCCCTACGCCAAAGAGTTCATGCTCAAACGCGAGGGCAAGCTCTTTCGCAAACTCATCCTCGACAAACTCATGGGGCGCGACACCGAAGGCCGCATCGAATGGGGCAAGATGTGGAAACTGGCGAAGATGGCCGCGAAGATGTACCTTGAAAAGTGAAGATGATTTACAATTCATTTGAAGTTATGTCAGACACCGGAGAGTTAAGATGAGTTCGATTACTGTCAATCTTCCCGACGAGCATTTATTGAAGCTCAAAGAAATTGCGGCTCGCTTGAAAGTTTCGCCCGAAGATTTGGCGCGCATGAGTATTGAAGAATTGATAGCTCAACCGGAAGAAATCTTTGAGCACGCTGCGGATTATGTTCTCAAGAAGAATGCAGAACTTTATCGTCGGCTGGCGTAATGCGCTACCTTACTCTCAAAGAAGTCCTTGATCTTCATCGTCGTGTCATCGAGCAGTCGGGCGGGCTATCGGGTATTCGTGATTTGGGAATGCTGGAATCAGCATTGGCTCAACCTCTGATGACATTCGGTGGCGAGGAACTTTATCCCACGATTGTCGAAAAGGCTTCGGCTCTCGGCTTCTCTCTCATCAAGAACCATCCTTTTATAGACGGCAATAAACGAATCGGTCATGCTGCGATGGAAACCTTCCTTGTTTTGAATAGTTACGAAATCAGCGCATCTGTAGATGAGCAGGAGCAGGTAATATTGAAAGTGGCATCCGGCGAATCAGGGCGGGATGAGTTTACTGAATGGTTGCGCGCACACATTATAGAGAAGGCAGAATAGAAGGCCGCATCGAGTGGGGCAAGATGTGGAAGCTGGCGAAGATGGCTGCGAAGATGTACCTTGAACGATGAAACCCGAATGAGTTGTCTTTTCTTTGCTGATCTGCCACTCTTGTATGCTAGACAGGGTGCTTCACCGCGACTCGGCGCCTCTGTCATCTCTACTGAATTGCATCCAATATTATGAGACTAACCTCCCGCTTCTGGTTATTACTTCTTCTCGTTAGCTGTCTTTACCTCCCTGCCTTAACTCAAGAGAATAAGCCGGAGGGCACGCTTATCTTGTCGGCGGATGCTGGCGTCTATTTCCAACAAGGCGTGGAGCAGCAAAAAGCAGGAAAGTATAGAGAGGCAATCGAATCTTATCAGCAAGCTATCAAAGCGCAGCCAAACTACGTCCCATCGTATATCAATCTTGGCTTTGCTTACGCGCAACTTCATCGTTTTGATGAGGCGATCACTACTTTTAGGCAAGCGCTCAGGCTCAAGCCGGACATGCCAGAGGTTTACGATTACCTCGGACGCGCTTATCTTGCTTTGAATCGCTCCCCTGAGGCTCTTGATGCCTTCAAAGAGTTCGCCCGGCTTCAACCTAATTCCATCAGTGCTCTCAGCGATTTGGCTATAGCTTATACGGAGCTAAAGAACTATGTTGAAGCTGTCAACACACTCACACATGCTCTGCAACTCAAACCCGGCGAGGCTGCGCTCTATTTCAATTTAGGCGAGGTTCATGTGCGGTCGGGCCAATACGAAGCGGCGATAGATGATTTCAAGCAAGTGATTCAACTGAAACCTGACTTGGCAGCGATTGCCTATGGCAGACTGGCTGCAATCTATCAACAACTTGGACGGCTCGATGAGGCGCTTGAATCAACTAATCAAGTAATCAAGCTCGGCGTTCGAGATGCGGCTGTGTATTACAGTCTCGGAGTTCTTCATTCCAGATTAGGCCAGCATCAGGAGGCAATTGAAGCCTTAAAGCAGGCGATCAACTTGAAAGCCGATCTTGTTGAAGCTCACTCTGCGCTAGGCTTCGCCTATTTCAAAACTGGCGAACGAGAGAAATCACTGGAAGAGTTTAAACAGGCGGCGCACTATAGGCCGGATGACGTAGATATCCTTTATAAACTGGCCGCTGCTTACCAACTAAATGGACACATGGTGGAATCAGTTGAGCCGTTACGTCAAATTGTGCGCCTCAAGCCCAATGACGCCGAAGCTCGCTTTCAACTGGGCAACACCTACATGATGTTAGGCCGATTTGAAGAAGCGCGTAGCTCCTTGCTGGAGGCGTTGCGTTTACAGCCGGATCATCAACTAGCGCAGGATCGCCTAAAGATAGTGAGCGCCAGGATTGAGAATGCCGGAAATTTAGAATCGCTCAAACAGCAAGTCGAGCGCGAACCGAATAACATAGAGGCTCTCGCGAGTCTGGGCATGATCTATTATTCAGCGCACCAAACGGACGAAGCGGCTGATGCTTTCAAGCGCGCCATCGCACTCAAGCCCGATGATTCCAATTTGTATAACCGGCTGGCAATCATCTACTCGGAGGTAGGGCGCTATGAGGAAGCCATAGAGCCTTACAAACGCGCGATCAGTCTCAAGCCGAACCATGTCATGTATTGGAGTTTGAGTCAGTCTTACGCCGCGCTCGGACGTAAACAAGAAGCGCTTGATGCTCTGAAAGAGTCTGTGAAGTTGAAGCCGGAGTTCTTCTTCGCGCATTACGACATGGGGATCATTCTCAGCGATATGGGGAAGCACACGGACGCCGTCGAAGCATTCAGAAAGGCCGTGCAGATTGATCCACGCCACGTGGATGCAAACCTTAAACTCGGTCTTGAGTATCTCTCTCTAGGCGATAAAACTGGTGCGCTTCAGCAGTACGAAATTCTGACGAACCTTGACCGTGAAACAGCAAGGCAGCTTCGCATGAGGATTCGATAAGAGAGTTTTATTACGAAGGATTCAGAACTAGCGTCACTGGTGACGTAAGTAGAATAAAGAATCGGCTGCCCTTTTAGAGCAGCCGATTCTTTATTCAGGGGCAGGCTCAATTACTTCACAGGCGCTTTCGTTCCGTTCTCCGCCGGAAGATTCAAGCGGTCTTTGAAGAGATTGAGCAGGAGCAACGTGCCGATGCCGCCTGCGCCGTCGCCAGTGCCGCCCGAAGCCATCACGTCGGGTGTGATGCGGACGTTCTTTTCGCCGATCACTCGAAGAGTTTCAACGAGTGCGACACCCTGTTGACCGAGCGCGTTGACCTGTTCATGATAGGCGACACCCTGAGCTTCACCCATCAGGCGTACCTTCTCGGCTTCCGCTCTACCTGTCGCCAGAATGTAGTGCGCCTCGCCTTCGCCTTCGGCCTTGCGCTGCTCTGCGCGCTTGGTGGAGATTTCGACGCCGACTGTTTCGGCCACGAGGTCTTTCTGTTTGTCCGCGTTCGCCTTGGTCTTCTCAAGTTGAATGCGCTTCTCTTCGGCCTCGCGTTGGGCGTTGTACATGTTCTGCTTCTGCTCGGCGAGAATCTTCTCGGTCTGAGTCTTCATCAACTCTTCGGGCAGATGTATATGGCAGATCAAAACATTGACGACATCAACGTGATACTTCAAGAGCTGTGCGCGCACCTTTGCTTCCGCTCGCTCCTGTTCTTCGTGGCGATTCTGCAAGTAAGCCATAGCAGACGATTCCGATGCCTGATTGCGGAAGATTGAATCAATCAAAGGGTGCATGACGTTCTGAATCAGCTTTTCAATCGAGCCGATCTTGGCGACCATGAAGGGCGCATCTTCAGGCTTGACGCGAAAGACGACGCGCACTTCCAATTGCATCGTGAAGCCGTCTTTCGAGATGACCTCAAACGGATCGAACGTGTTGCCGGATTCGCCCGCAGTCCATTCGACCGTCTGGTTAGTCGTCGGGATCACGATGGGCGTGATGGCGAGCGTGTTGACGTAGTAGCGACCGGGGCCGACGACCGTTTCCTGAATACCGCGATAGCCTTCCGGCACGACGTAGGCTTCATGCGCGCCTTCATCAAGGCGGCGGTCAGCCGGGTCGCCGGATTTCAAATCGGCTTCAATCTCTTCAACCGTGCGGCTTTCATCGTCAAGTTTATCAAGGCGCTCGGCAGCTTTCGTAATCTGTTCCTTCTCTTCGCGCTCCATCCGCTCGCGCACTTTCGTTGCCATCTCGCGCCGCACCTCTTCCGAAGGGTCTTTGCCGACGTTTGAAACAACGACCGCGACCTCGCCCGGCTTCACTTCCTTCGCGCTCTCAAGGATGACTTTGAAGAGGAGCGGGTTGATGTAGTAAGTGCCGGGCAGAAGGATGTCTTTCTGCGGCCCGCGCTGGCCGCCGCGCCCGATGAATTCGTGCGCGTCCTGAAAGTTGTCGTGTCCCTCGACGGGTGTGGCGACGTAATCTTTCGGATTGAGCGGTGAGCCATCCAATGCTTCGACGAGTCCGATCTGGTTCTCGCTAATCATGCTGGCATCGTAAAGACGAACAGAGAACAGTCCGTTCTTCCGTTGATTTTGGTCTTCAAGCGAGATTGACTCTGTCAGGATGCGGTAAGTTCCGGGCGTCAGGATGTCAACCTGCGTGCCTTTCTGTCCGCCTGCGGCGATGAACTGCTCCGCATCCGAAAAACTGCGATGGCCTTCGATGGACTTCGCCAGCAGACGACCCGCATCGAGCGGCGCGCCATCCGCCGCCGTCATCACGCCGACCTTGCCCTGCGGAATGAGCGTCACCTTAGCGACAGAGACGCGGAAGAGATAAGGATGAATCGGCCACAAGCCTGGCGGCAGCGTGCGGAGTTGGATGCCTTTGACGCCGCCGCGTTTGATGAAGGCAATGGGGTCCTGGAAATTGTTGTGCGCGTTCTGCGCGCGGTCGGGCGCAAAGTTTCTGCCCGCCGGCAGAGGTTCGCCGTCAACAGCTTCGATAATGCCAAGCTCGTCCGAGCCGATCTCGATCAACGGAACTTTACGCACCACGCGCTCAAACGGCCACTTGACCAGATGCAGTCCAGGCTTCAGGACATCAGCCTGAATGCCGACCTCGCCCTCAGTTGCGACCACGCGACCCGGAGGCATCTTCGCGCCGAAATAGCGCCGCTCCTTGATCGCAATCTCACGCGCCCCGATGTTGACCAGAATGCGTCTCAGAATAATGATCAGCAGGATCAGCGCGATGAAGCCGACGACCAGATAAGGAATGTAGGGGGTAATGTCAAAGTTTTTCATAACCATCCTCAATGTCAATGAAAAGTGAACAGTGAACAGTGAACAGTGAATAGTAAAAACCGCTTTCCACTTTTCACTATTCACTATTCACTATTCACTTTTCACTGTTCTTTCTGCCGCGAGTTGGCGGCGAAGTTGCGCGAGCTTGCGTTTGAGCATGAAGCCCGCGCCGGAATTTCTCACGTTGGGGGCGAGTATCCAGAACTCGCTCTCGATAAGTTGGCGCAACTCATCCGCCGAGATTTGCGTTAATTGACGGTCGCGCCAGAATTGACAGGCCATCTCAATAGCCATTTGATAGACGCCCGCCTCATCTGCGAGCGCCGCGACGTGCAGCATCTTCGCTGTCGAATTTCTGTCGGGAGAAATCTTCCAGCTTTCGATGAAGTTTTCGGCGAGACGTTTGTTGACGCGCAAGTGTGCCTCGCTTCTCACGATGTAGGAGACGAGCGCGAGCAGTTGCTTTTCAGAATCTGCACGCTCGACCAGCGCGTTCAAGACTTCATCATACAGCGCGGCGTCATCAAGCGCATTCGCCTCGCGCAACGCTTCTTTGTCGCCTGCTGTGGCACGTGCAAGCAGAGCTTGACGTTGCTCGTCGGCAACAGTTTCTCCGCCCGTTAATTCACGCGACGGCGCTTCGTGCAAGCCGTCATCGTCGAATAATCCGACGGCGCGTGGCGGCGCGAGCGCGAACCCCGCACCGCTTTTAGACGAAGGTCGTTGCCAGAGATAAATAACGTAACTGATTCCGGCAAGCAGGAGAAACGAGGTGATAAGAAATGTGACCATCTTGGCCTGCTGACATCCCGGTGCAATGACTCAACAAAAGCGTTTGCAATTTTGGCCGGATGTTGTCTGCAAGCCATTATACGCCAGAACAGTCTCAAGGGTTCTTCTTTTCGGAGTAACCGGAGAATGCAAAATGAAAAATTGCGGCGATAGCCGCTCCTACACTTTTTCATTTTACATTTTTAATTTTGCATTTAATCCGCTTGCTCTGCAACTACATACGGAGTTAAAGTAACCACGATTAAATCCCTTTTGCTCTCCCGTTCTACAAAATCTGTCGGAGGTCACGCGCGCGATGTCGAGTGAAAGCATTGATCCTGCGAACGAGTATCCTGATATTGTCGGAACACAACCTGAGAATCCGTATCTCAAAACATTTCGCCCTTACATTCCAGCGAGCGTTCGGTTGCGCGAGCTGACGCCGCTTCCTTTGATTATCGGAACTCTGCTCGGAATTGTCTTCGGCGCTTCATCTCTCTATCTGGTATTAAAAGTCGGCCTCACCGTCAGCGCCTCGATTCCCGTAGCCGTGATTTCGATCACGCTCTTTCGCGTGCTCTCGAAGATGGGACTGAGAGACGCGACCATCTTAGAGAACAATATTGTTCAGACCGCAGGCTCGGCGGGCGAGAGTATCGCTTTCGGCATCGGCGTGACGATGCCCGCGATTATGATTCTCGGCTTCGACCTTGAAATCACTCGCGTGATGCTGGTCGCAGTCCTCGGCGGACTGCTCGGCATCCTGATGATGATTCCCTTGAGACGCGCGTTGATTGTTCAGCAGCACGGCACTTTGAAGTACCCGGAAGGAACGGCGTGCGCCGAAGTGCTCAAAGCCGGAGCATCTCAGGAATCGAAGGATGCTGCCGCGAAGGGCGCTGTCAAGGAAGCTGCAAAGTTGAGCGATGAAGCCACGACCGGCGGGAAGACGATCATCACGGGCTTCGGCATCGGCTTTCTTTACTATGGGCTGGAGCAGGTTTTTAAGACCTGGAAAGAATACCCAACAAAAGTTTTCGGAAAACCCTTCGAGGGCGGCTCGGTTTCTATCGAGAGCAATCCGGCTCTCCTGGGTGTTGGTTACATCATCGGCCCGCGCATCTCTTCGATCATGGTCGGCGGCGGCGTGCTCGCGTTTCTGGTTCTGATTCCGGCGATCAAATATTTCGGCGGCGGTTGGATGACTCCGCTCGCGCCTGAGACCACACACCTTATTAAAGACATGTCGGTCTCGCAAATTCAGAAGGCGTACATTCTTTATATCGGCGCGGGCGCAGTCGCGGCGGGCGGTATCATTAGTCTCATCCGTTCACTGCCGATCATCTGGCACGGCTTGAAGGGTGGACTCGCGGATTTGCGCCGCAGTCGAGGTGAAACCGCGAACGCGCCGCGCACGGATCAAGACCTTTCGATGAAGTTCGTCATCGGCGGCATCGTGGTGCTGCTCATTGCGATCATGGTGAGCCGTTCGCTTAATCTGCAATGGAACATTCTCGGCGCATTGCTGATCGTGGCGTTCGGCTTTCTCTTCGTCACGGTCTCTTCACGTTTAACTGGTGAGATCGGCTCATCGTCCAATCCGATTTCGGGAATGACGGTCGCCACGCTCCTTTTGACCAGCCTGGTCTTTTTACTTATCGGCTGGACTGCGCCGCCGTACTACGTGACGGCTCTTTCCATCGGCGCGATTGTTTGTATCGCGGCCTCGAACGGCGGCACGACCTCGCAGGATTTGAAGACGGGCTTTCTCGTCGGCTCGACGCCGAAGTATCAGCAGATTGCCATCCTCGTCGGCGCGCTCGCTTCAGCGCTCGTGCTTGGCCCAATTCTATTGCAGTTGAACAAGTCGGGCACGGTTTACATTCCTGTGGCGAATAATAAAGACTTCTCTTTCCCGGCTGACTATCGTGCTAATCCAGACAACTTTGAGAAGGATGGCACTGAGCCGAAGCGCGAGAAATTGGAAGGCGCGCAGGCTGGCGGCGATAACAACGAATATTACGTCTTGCACAAGACCACGACGGAGAATGGCCCGGCAGGACGCTACCTCATTGATAAACAGACCAATATGCCGGTTTATCTGGCTGATCCCGGCATCAATGGCATCTACGACAAGCGTCCCGATGGCTCATCCGTTCAGAAGTTCACCGCCCCGAAAGCCACGCTGATGTCTTACATTATCAAGGGCATCCTGAGTCGTGAATTACCCTGGGGACTAGTGCTGCTCGGCGTGATGATCGCCATTGTGCTCGAACTCTCCGGCATTCCATCGCTCGCTTTCGCTGTCGGAGTCTATCTGCCGCTTTCGACTTCGACGCCGATCTTCGTCGGCGGCATGATCCGTTGGCTCGTGGATAAGTATCTGCGCCGCAAGCCTGAAAATAAAAAGATGACCGAAGAGCAACTCGTTGCGGAAGGCGATAAGAGTTCGGGCGTCTTGCTGGCATCGGGTTACATCGCGGGCGGCACACTAGCCGGTGTGATCTTCGCATTCCTGAACCTGAGCGATTCGATTGTCGCCAAGCTCAAAGGCTATGAGGATTGGTCAACCGCACATAACCCGTTCTTCGAGGGGCCATACTCTGATTTGCTGGGGCTGATTCCATTACTGATCCTGACGGTTGTGCTCTACATGGTCGGACGCGAGTGGCTGCTCGCCGGACGAAAGCGGGCGAAAACGTAGCGGAAAGCAGGAGTCAGAAGCCAGAAGTCAGGAGCCAGGAGAAAAGAAAAGCAAAATCTGTTGAAGCGGTTGCTGCCTTCTCATTCTGGATTCTGGATTCTGGATTCTGACTTCTGACTTCTGAATTCTACTTTTCGTCGGCAACGCTTTTTGCTTTTGGCGACTCTATAAATGTGCGGCGGGCTTCTCATCATTTGCAGCGTGCCGCACATTCCTTATTTCGAGAGCAGAGATTATGAATTATCGCAGACTCCGTGAGCCTTCATGCGCCATTTCCTTTTTAATCGCCCCGCTTCTTTTGTTCATCTCCTGCACGGGTTGTGCAGCATTCGCGCAAAACAACCAGACACGCACGCCGACCGAGACGGTGCGCGAGTTCTACAAGGCGATGCGCGAGAAGCGTTTTCGTGAAGCCTTCGCGCTCTCGATTTACAAGCCCGCGATTGATGGCTTGAGCGCCGAAGAGTTTAACGACCTGCGCCCTGATTTCGAGAAGCTGGCGGCGGCGATTCCAGAAAAAATCGAAGTCAACGGCGAGCAGATCAGCGGCGACGGCGCGACAGTCTTCGTCAAGATTGCGGACGCGGATAAAGCGGCGGAGGCCGAGCCTGTCGGACTGATCCGCGACGGCGGCACGTGGATCATCGGAGATCATGAGAATCAGGAGATTGTCAAAAAAGCCGGCAAGCGATTCTTCTTTGAAGCGCGCATCACGGCACATCACAACGACGTGCAGGCGATGTTGCAGCGCATCAGTCTCGCGGAGCTGGCCTACGCTTCACAGCACAACAACCTCTACGCAGACCTTCCGACATTGATCGCCGCCGGGCTAGTCCCGAAAGACATCGAGACGCCTGAGACGACGGGCTATCACTTTCATCTCGCGCTCACCAAAGATGCGAAGATGTGGACGGTCGGAGCGGAACCGGCGCAATACGGGCGAACGGGTCGCCTCTCTTTCGTGCTTGATCAAAATGGAATCAGAAGCGGTGACAAGGGCGGCAAGCCGCTCATCGCGCCGGATGAAGAACCTTGAGACGATAGACGCGGGGACGCGGAGACGCAGGGACGCGGCGAAAAAGAAAGACATCTCTTGTCAGTTCTTTTTTCGCCGCGTCTCCGTATCTCCGTGTCTCCGCGTCCCCGTCCTGCTGCGTCTAGCTTTTCATCTTCGTCTCAAGCGCGTCGAGGCGTTGTTGCAGAGTTTCGGCGCGGTGGCTTGCGTCGAGGGCGAAGAGCAGCGCGAAGGTCGCCATTAAAATTGCCGCGACCACGACCGCCCAGCGATGATTTTCATGCGCCGCGAGTTGGGGACGCCGCATCGTCTGTCGCTCGTCGTCCGCAGAAGCCATCAAACTCTGCCCCTTGTTCTTCTCATCGTCATGTAGCAGGTCTGCGAGCCACTGCTCGTCAAACTGTTGGAGAATGTGATAGCTCATAAACAATTAAGGTGAAAAGGGGAAAGGTTAAATGGGGAAATGGACGGCTACGAAATCCCCTTTACCCTCTTACCCATTTAACCTTTTCTCCTTTTAATTGATCGCTGTCGAAGTCAAATTACCCGTGTTGAGATCGAGAACGCCTCTGGCCTTGTCTTCGAGTCGGGCGCGGCGATCCGCTTTATGAACGGACTTGGCGGAGTACATCGCCTGGTCTGCCGCAATCAGTAGTTGGTCGAGAGTTTCGCCGTCAATGTTGTAGGTCGCCGTGCCGACGCTGATGCCGACGCGCGCCGTGTGCTCTGCGCGAACATGCAGCGAGAATTTCGAAACGGCATTTTCGATGCGCTCGCGCAACTCGACAACCTGCTCGCCGACTAAATCCTGAACGATGGCGACGAATTCATCGCCCGCATAGCGCGCCAGAAAATCGTACTCACGAAGTTGTCCCTGAATAATGTGCGCGATCTCACGCAGCATCTTGTCGCCGACGCGATGGCCGAACGTATCGTTGACCTGCTTGAACTCGTCGAGGTCGAGCATGATGACCTGGAACGGCTGGTTAGAGCGGCGCGCACGTGCGGCTTCCTGCTCGAAGCGCAGGTACATGGAGCGCGCGTTGGGCAGTCCCGTGAGCGGGTCTGTCATCGCATTCGATTCCGCTTCGGCGTGGTGCATGGAGTTAAAGAGCGCATCGGAGGCCAGTCGCGTGACGATTTCGAGCAGCCGCATGTGCTCGTCCGTGTATTCGTGCAACTCCATCGAATAGACTGTCAGCGCGCCGAGCAGCCGTTCGTCTTTCATCAACGGCAACGCAGCCATCGAGCGATACTCGCTTTCGTCTGCGTCGAGTTGCACGCCGCGAAAATCCAGCTTCGGGTCAATGCGACTGATCGCGCGACGATTCGCCAGCGCAAATCCGGTCACGCCCTCGCCGGGCGCGACGCAACGATTACGCAACGCGACAGCGTTTTTGCCCGCCACGTGCGAGGCCGTCGCGTAAGCCTTCAACTCGTCGTAGAGATAGACGACGCAGGTGTCGAACGGCACGACATGGCCGACCTTGTTGACGAGAATCGAGACAGTGTCTTCAAGATCGAGCGACGAGCCGAACGTGCGCGCAATTTCGTAGAGCGAATAGACCTCGCGATGTGCGTTCTTGATCTGGTCGTAAGCTAAAACGGAAGGCCGCTCTTTCGTCTGGTGAATATCCACTTCGATGAGCGCGTTCGACTCGCACGCTTCATTCGTGAAGCCCTGCTCGTCCAGTCCGAGTTTACTGATCTCCTCTTCAAAGCGCGAGAGGTTTTTGATGAAGAGGTTGACGATCTTCGGATCGAAATGTGTTTCGGCTCCGCGCAGCAGGAGCGCGACCGCTTCATCGCGCGTCATGCCGCGACGATAGGGACGATCCTCGCGCACGGAGTCGAAGCAATCAACGACCGAGATGATGCGCGCCGTGATCGGAATCTGCTCGCCTTTGAGTCCGTCCGGGTAGCCGAGACCATTCCACTGTTCGTGATGATGGCGCACGATGGGCACGACCGGATAAGGGAAATTGACGCGCTCAAGAATCTGCGCGCCGACCGTCGTGTGAATCTTCATGCGCTCAAACTCGGCTGAGGTCAATCTGCCGGGCTTGTTCAAAATATGATCCGGCACGGCGAGCTTGCCGATGTCGTGCAAGAGCGCGCCAGCCTTGAGCGCCTCAATCTCGCTCTGTGAAAGGCCGAAGACTTTGCCCATCCCGGCGGCGTAAATCTGCACGCGGCGGACATGGCAATGCGTCGTCTGATCTTTGGCATCAATCGCGGTGGCGAGCGCTTCGACCGTCGCCAGATGAAGCTGGCCCAAGGCATCCGCCTCGTGCGTCTTTTCGTTGACGCGCTGGAAGAAGACTTTGCAGGTCGCATAAGTCGCAGCGATGAGCGGGACGCCGAGCAGGACGTAATGAAAACCGAAAACCGTAATCGCGCCGTAAAGCATCGCCGCCGTGCAGGCCGCAGCGACCAGAGCCAGGCCAGTCCAGAGATAACCATCGCGCCAGAAACTCAGGAAAGTGCGGTGCTTCCTCAAGGCATACATGGTGGCGAGCGAGAGGCCGTTGAGCAGGTAATGCGTGGCGGCCATGACTGCGAGCGGGATGAGCAACTGGTCTGAGCGCAGTTGCACAGTCGAGAGCGTGGCGTTCGTGAGATGAGCGTAAACGGCCAGCGCGTAGTAAAAGGCGCTGCCGGAGATGAAGGTCGTGACGGCCATGATCGCGGGCGCGCCGAGCCGACTCGTGAGCTTCTTCGTCGCGCGCGTCGAGCCTAAGAAGGCATCAACGACGCTGAGCATGATGGCTGCTGGAACGCCCAGAAAGAGTACGCTCAGGAAAGTAAATGTATCGCCGACGGTGACAGTGGCGGTCGTGTTCGGAATGCGAATCGGATAGCAGCCCGTGACGATGACGAGGCTGAGTAAGGAAAGAAACTGTGCCCACTGCGTCACATTGAAGGCGAGACACTGATAAAATCCCCAAGCGCCCGTCAGTGTGCCTGCGACAACCATCACTGACCAGTAGATTCTGGCCGCGCGATTGTAATCAGACATCTCTAAAAGTTTCACTTGCCCGCTCCAGTCTCATTGACTGTGTTCAAAATTCAAAGTTCAAGGTTCAAAGCTCAAGGCCGATTCAACTTTGAACTTTGAACCTTGAACTTCAAGTTCCGAACGCGCAACTCTCAAACCGAAATCCTTTGCCGGAAACGAAAGCAGGGAGCAACTCCGCTTTTCGCTTCCGGCGCAGGACGGGGCATGGCGGGCGAAATGTGGTACTCGTGGCCCGCCGTACTGGGGGTGAGAGTTTGTTCCGAGCGATTCCATCCGTCGCACTTCTTTCAGAGGACGGGCACGCTCAGGGTTGTCAATTCGTGCGGCTCTGTCGAACTCCGTGCGGAGAGTCCGTGAAGCGCTTGTGACGCTTCGAGCCGCGCGTCTTCTATTAACAAGCCTCGTGCCGCGCGAGGTTGCGCTTCAATTTGGAAGGTGAAGTTGTATGAGTGCTGTGTTTACGGGAACAGGAGAGCTGTAGATGCAGTCGGCCTTGATGATTGAATAGTCAGGATGACAGGTCAAAGTGATAATCCGGTCAGCTAAAATGCGGATTGCGGATTGCGGATTGAGAAGAACAGAAAGCAGAAGGCAGAAGGCAGAGGACAGCGCGGCTTTGACTGCTTTCTGCCTTCTGCCTTCTGCTTTTCATTCCGCATTCCGCATTCTACAATCCGCAATCGGGAGGCAGCGCGTTGTCGGACAAAGTTGCGAACAGAGGAGCCAGACCGGAGAGGCCATCCGGCTATCTGGAATTGCTGCGCGGCAACCGCAACTTTCGTCAACTCTGGCTGGGGCAGGTCATCAGTCAACTCGGCGACTGGTTCGACACCATCGCTCTCTACACGCTCCTGATCAATCTCACAGGCTCAGGCCGCGCCATCGGACTCCTGCTCGTCGCGCGTTTCGTTCCGAGCTTCGTCGTCGGCACGCTCTCCGGCGTCGTCGTGGATCGCTTCAGCCGCCGCGCGATTATGATCGTCTCAGACATCATGCGCGCGCTCGTCGTGCTCGGCTTTCTCTTCGTGCGCCGACCCGAACAGGTCTGGGTCATTTACGTGTTGACGGTTCTGCAACTCGTCTTCTCGACATTCTTCGAGCCAGCGAAGACCGCCGTCATTCCATCCATCGTCGCCGGGCGTGAGTTGCTGGCGGCCAACGCCATCTCTTCCGCGACGTGGTCTGTGATGCTCACGCTCGGCGCGGCGTTCGGCGGCCTCGTGACCGGATGGTTCGGGACGGACGTTGCGTTCATTTTAGATTCTTCGACGTACATCGCTTCGGCATTGCTCGTCGCCAGCGTGAGTTTCCCGAAACGCCCGGCGCGCGTTAAAAGCAAGCTCACTTTAGGCAAAGCGCTCGGCATCACGGACACGATTGAAGGCGCGCGCTACGTCTGGCAGCGACCGCGTGTGCTGGCGTTGATGATGGTCAAACCTGCGTGGGGCGCAGGCGGCGGAATCCTCACGTTGCTGGCCGTCTTCGGCGAGAAAATCTTTCCCGTCCGGCGCAGCGCCGCGACAGGCATCGGCATTCTCTACGCTGCACGCGGCATCGGCACAGCCATCGGCCCCATCACCATGCGCCGCATCGCGGGCGAGACGCGCGAACAGATGCAAAAAGCTATCGGCATCTCGTTTCTCATCGGCGGAGCTTTCTACATGGCTTTCGGCGGCGCGACGAGTTTCACGCTCGCCATCATCGTTCTCATGCTGGCGCACGCGGGCGGCAGCACGCTCTGGGTCAACTCGACTGTGCTGCTGCAACGCTCTGTCGAAGACAACTTTCGCGGGCGCGTCTTCGCCGCAGAGCTGGCGCTCCTGACGCTCACGATGGCCGCCTCGAATTATGCGACCGGAGAATTGCTTGATCGCTTTCACTACTCGCCGCGCATCATTACAATCGGCATCGGCCTCTTCTTTCTCATCCCCGGCGCACTCTGGTTTATCACTCAGCGATGGTGGGACGACGGTCGAGATGAGTTAGCGACAAGAACAGTCGGAGCAACCGCCCAACTTGACGAGGAGACAGCCGGAGTCGTCAGATAAGCTGAGAGGATGGCGTGAGCATAGATGGAGTATGTCATAGATGCGATGAGTCCTGCTGACTGGGAGCAAGCGCGTTTCATCTACCTCGAAGGCATCGAGACACAGCACGCGACGTTTGAGACGGAAGCTCCTGACTGGGAGCGATGGACTGCGAGTCATTTACCGGATTGCAGATTGGCAGCACGAGCGGGCAGGGATGTCATCGGGTGGGCGGCTTTGAGTCCGATCTCAAAGCGGAGTGTCTATGAGGGTGTGGCGGAAGTGAGCGTCTATGTCTCGGAAAGTTTTAGAGGACGAGGAATCGGCCAGGCTCTGCTCGAAGCGTTGATTGCGTGTTCGGAGGAGCATGGTATCTGGACTTTGCAGGCTGGCATCTTCCCTGAAAATGTTTCGAGCCTTGCCATTCACAAACGCTGTGGCTTTCGAGAGGTCGGACGGCGCGCGTCGCTAGGCAAGCATCATGGAAAATGGAGAGACGTGATCTTGCTTGAACGTCGAAGCAAGATTGTCGGAGCGGAATGAAAGTTAAAGTTGGCGTGATGGGGTCAGCAAACGACACGCTGCCGGATGGCGTCACGGATGTCGTGCGCGAAAAGGCTGAAGCACTCGGACGCGCTCTGGCTGCGCGTGACGTTTTATTGTTGACGGGCGCGACGACCGGATTGACTTACATCGTCGGCAGGAGCGCGCGTGAAGCGGGCGCGTTTCATCTCGGCATCTCGCCCGCGAGCGATGAGCGCGAGCACGCCGAGAGATACAATCTTCCGCTCGATTCGTGCGACGCGATTATCTACACAGGCTTCGGATTGAAAGGGCGCAACGTCGTGCTCGTGCGCTCGTGTGACGTGGTGCTTTTCATCGGCGGCTCGATAGGGTCGCTCAACGAGTTCACCATCGCACATGATGAAGGGCGTGTGGTGGGATGTCTGACTGGAACAGGCGGCGTCGCGGACGAAGCCGAGCGACTGCTGCAAATTTTTCCGAAGAAGACACAGGCGTGCGTTCTGCATGGCGATGATCCGGCGCGTCTGCTGGCGGCATGTTTAGAAGAGTTTGAGCAAACAAGACGGGAGTGAAAAGGGAAAAGGTTAAATGGGGAAGCGGGGAAAGGGTGAAAAGGATGTCGCCTAAGTTCCCTTTACCCATTTCCCCTTTTAACCTTTTCCCCTTCGGAGGTTGAGACATGGATTTAGGATTGCGTAATCGTGTGGCACTCGTCGCGGCGGCGAGTCGTGGGATCGGTTTTGCGGCGGCGCGCGAGTTGGCGCGAGAAGGTGCGCGCGTCTTTCTCTGCGCGCGGGATGAGGAGCGCGCGCTTCAGGCAGCCGACCGCATCCGCAAAGAGACAGGCGCGGAGTTCGTCGTGGGCGTGCGCGCTGATGTGACGAGCGACGAAGATACAGCGCGTTTTGTTCGTCTGGCTGAAGAACAAGCGGGGCGCGTTGACATCCTTGTGACCAACGCTGGCGGCTCGCCCGCTTCGACATTTAGCGACACAACGCTTGAGATGTATCGCAAGGCGTTTGAGTTGAACGCGCTCTCGGCCATTCGTCTCGCGCAACTCGTCGTCCCTGCGATGCGTGAACGGCGTTGGGGACGCATCATCAACATCACTTCCATCTCCGTCAAGCAACCGATCAACGGCTTGCTGCTCTCCAACACCGTCCGTGCAGGATTGACCGGCTGGGCCAAGACTCTCTCCACGGAAGTCGCTGCCGATAACGTGACGGTCAATTCAGTCGCGCCCGGCTACACGCTGACGGAGCGGCAGGATGAGTTAGCTGAAATGCGCGGGCGCTCGACCGGCAAGACAAAAGAAGAGTTGATCGAGATGTGGGCCGCAGAAGTTCCGATGCGTCGTCTGGCGAGCGCGGAAGAGATCGCGGCAGCCGTCGCGTTTCTGGCTTCGGAGCGTGCGTCGTACATCACGGGTGTGACGTTGCTGGTGGACGGCGGTTGGGTGCGTAGTCTGTTCTGACGTTGATTGGAGCGGTGGTCGCAAAAGCTCTGCCGGATGAATGATGACTGACGAAGGAGCAGTGATGGATAATGGGAGAAGACGAATCGTCGTCCAGAGTCTCTGTTCGATTGCGTGTTTGTCAGGAGTGCTGCCGACTATTTTGATGCGTGGGAAATTGAAACGCAAAACTGAAAACAGTATTGAGGCGCAGCATCTCAAGGTCGCGCTGGCTGCCGCAGATTTTGACAACGCTGCGTGGAACAAAGCCCGCGCCGTCCAACTTGAGCGATACTGGTCAGGCGAGGAAGCGCCTGCCAGCCGTCGTGCTGAAGCGCGGCTGTTGTGGTCGGATGAAGCATTGCACGTGCGCTTCGTCTGCCAGCAGTCTGAGCCGCTCATTGTGAGCGCGACTCCGCAGAAAGAGAAGAAGACACTCGGACTGTGGGATCGTGACGTGTGCGAAATCTTCCTTGCGCCGGACGCCAGCCGCCCCACACACTATTTTGAGTTTGAAGCCGCGCCGACGGGTGAGTGGGTTGATCTGGCAATCCTCTGGAAGCCCGAAGCGCGAGACACCAACTGGGATTTTCATTCGGGCATGACGGCGGCTGCGCGAATCGGCGGCGACTCCATCACGATTGCGATGCGGATTCCCTGGAACGCTCTGGGTCGCGTGCCGCAAGCAGGCGAGCGTTGGCGCGCTAATCTCTTTCGTTGCGTCGGTGCTGATCCGACGCGCGGCTATCTCACGTGGCAACCGACGCGCACCGAGAAACCAAACTTTCACGTCCCGTCAGCTTTCGGAGAGATCGAATTTGGGTAAAGCAGAATCCAGAATCCAGAATCCAGGAGTCAGAATAATAAGGCGGAAACCGTTTTCTGTTTTTCTTTTCTTCTGGATTCTGAATTCTGACTTCTGGATTCTGCTTTTCAAGTCGGCGTTTCGATGTGGGCTTTGAAGCGTGCGCGGTCATCGTCGCTCATGCTCTCGATCCGCACGCCGATCAGATAGCCTGCGTCCGCCGCGCCTTCTTCGAGCGGAGCGTAGCGAACGGGTCTGCCGTGAAGCTCGACAAGGCCGGTGGGAAGTGTCAGCACGATTTGCAATTTGCGATTGGAGTCTGTGAAGTATTGGCCGCCGATGTGGATGGTCGGCACGATGATCGCCATTCCGGTCTCGCTGATGTCGCGCGTGTAGCCTGCGAGTTTCAATCGCTGGCCTGAGCGTTCCGCGCTCGTTTTCGCGCCGGGCAGCGACGCGCCCAAGGTCATTTCCGCTTCGAGGCGAATCCGATAGCGCGGCGCGCGGCGACGATTGCCCACGAACTCGCGGAGCCGATTGGCGATGAGACGTATTAACTCAGGCATTTCGCTATTAACCTCATGGAGACGGAAAGCGTTCTCAAGCGTCAGTCGGGAGAGCGAAACTAAAAAGCGTCAGGGGCTTTATTTGAGGCATTCGAGCATGAACGAAATCGTCAGCGAGTCTGAAATCAAGACTCGACCATCGAACATTGTAAATGGTAAATGCTAAATGGTGAATAGTGAATCGAGCGAGTACGCTTTTTCTATTCACGATTTACGATTCACGATTGACGAGTCAGACTTCTTGACAAACCTGCCGCCATCGCATTCAATTCTGAAGGGCATTGATTGAGAGGCGAAAGAGAGCCAATCAAAATCAGACCAGCGAAATCTTAACATCAGGCAGTTTCGCCTTTTACCTTTTTCCTTTTGCCTGACTCGAATGTCTGTTTCTTCCGGTCACATCACTCCGACCGCCACGTTGCTCATCGTTGATGACGAAGCGAGCGCGCGTCGTCGTCTGCGCCAGATTTTCGAGGGCGCGGGGCATCGCGTTCTCGTCGCGCCGGACGCGCCCAAAGCTCTCAGCCTGCTGCACAAAGAGCATTGCGACCTCGTCATGCTCGACATCGAAATGCCCGGCGTTGACGGACTCGCCCTGTGCCGTCTCCTGCGCGCGCAGGCGGCGACGAAGCAATTGCCCATCGTGATCTTCTCGACCAGCGACGATGAAAACCGCAAGGTCGAGGCCTTTGCCGCCGGAGCGGACGACTACATCGTCAAGCCTTCGACGCCGCGCGAAATTCTGACGCGCGTCAGCGCGCATCTGGAAACTGCGCAGCGCGAGTGGGCGCTCGTCGGCAGCAATCTGGAATTACGTTTCCTGGCCGATTTGGGGCGCGGACTGTTGCGTGCGCTGGAGCCTGAGCAGGTTGTGCGCCATGTTGCGGGCGCAACCTTTGAAGGCACGGGCGCTGCGCTCTGCGCCGCCGCCGTCCAGATCAATCAGGAGCAACTCGTCGTCTGCGCTTTTGATCGTGAGGGGAGCGCCGAAGATGAGTCGCTCGTGTATCTGGATCGTCTCAAAGCCTGGCTCGCGTCGCAGGCTTCATCAACCTCCGCGCTCTTTGATGATCGCAGCAACTTCTTTTTGCGCGATGATGAGCATCGCGTCGAGTATGCCGCGCCGTTGCGCTACAGTGGCCGCACGAAAGGCGTCATCGTCGTCGGCTTCGATCAGCCAAATGATTGCGGTGAGACGCAAGCGCGGCTCGTTGATGCTGCGGCGCAACAAGCCGCGCTCGCCACGCACGTCGCCACGCTCTATCAAGCGGCGCGTCAATCTTCCGCCACGTTAGCCCTTGAGGTCGAGCATCGAACGGCGGAAGCGGAAGCGCAGCGTCGTTTCACGGAAGCGATTATTGACAGCCTGCCGCTTTCACTCTACGCGGTTGATCGCAACTATCGCATCGTCGCCTGGAATCGCAATCGAGAGTTGGGCGGGCAGGGCATTCCGCGCCGAGCGGTTATGGGACGAAACATCTTCGACGTGCTGACGCGGCAACGACGCGAAATCTTAGAGCACGAGTTTGCGCGTGCCTTCAAGACGGGCGAGATTGAGCGCATCGAGCAAGAGACCAAAACCACTGACGGCGAGGCGCATCACTGGCTCGTCAGCAAGATTCCGATGCGTGCCGGCGGCGATGGCGAAGTCACACACGTGATTACTGTCGGCGAAGACATCACGGCGCGCGTCGAGGCGAATCGTGCCGTCGCCCGCGCTGAGAAGTTAGCGGCGGTCGGGCGACTCGCGGCGGGCGTCGTCCATGAGATCAACAATCCGTTGGCGACCATCTCCGCCTGCGCCGAAGCTCTTGAGTCGCGTTTGAACGAGGGCGCATTTGATGCATCGCCCGAAGTTGAAGACTTGCGTGAGTATCTTTCACTGATTCGCAGCGAGGCTTTTCGCTGCAAGTCAATCACGAATGGCCTGCTCGATTTCAGTCGCACGCGCGCAGGCGAACACTTGCCTGTCCATGTCGCCGAAGTGATAAATTCTGCTGCGCGACTGGTCGCACATCAAAAGCGAGGCGGGCGGATCGAGATTCAAATCGAAGCCGCAGACGATTTGTCTCCGGTCTCAGGCGATGAAGGACAGTTGCAACAGGCCGTAATTGCGCTCGCCACAAACGCGATTGACGCAATGCCCGAAGGCGGTCGTTTGACGCTGCGCGGACGCAACGAGAACGATCACGTCTTGATTGAAATCAGCGATACCGGGCACGGCATCGCGCCGGAGAATCTGACCAAGATTTTCGATCCTTTCTTCACGACCAAAGAGATCGGGCGCGGCACGGGTCTAGGGCTGGCGGTCTGTTATGGTATTGTTGCGGAGCACGGCGGACGCCTCGACGTGCAATCTGCGGTCGGGACGGGAACGACGTTCACGATTTCGCTGCCCGCCATCAATTAACAGTGGTCAGTGGTCGGTGGTCAGTGGTCAGTAAAGACAGGCGATAATCCGCTTTGCGCTTTTGCCTTTAACTGACCACCGACCACTGACCACTGACCACTGACATAGGAGACTAAGTGATTTGAGTGAGACGAAGGGTGCGCGACTTCTCGTTGCCGAAGACGAAGCCAATCTGCGACTTGTCATCCAGAAAGAATTACAGCGTTTAGGTTATCGTGTGGATGTGGCGCCTGACGGTGAAGCCGCGCTGCGACGGCTCGAAGAGGGCAATGTTGATGTGCTGCTCTGCGACATCAACATGCCGCGCATGGACGGCATGGAACTACTGCGCCGCGTGCACGAGCGCGCTAATCCGCCGGAAGTTATCATGCTGACGGGTCACGCCACAGTCGAGACCGCGATTGAGGCGATGAAGCTCGGCGCTTACGACTATCTCTCGAAACCCTATCGCATCACGGAACTCGACGCGCTCGTCAAGCAGGCCGCCGAGAAGCGCCGCCTGCGTGTTGATAATCAACGTCTGCGCCAGCAACTCGCCAGACAGTCGCAGATGCCTGAGATCGTCTCCATCTCCGATGCGATGCGTGAAGCCATCCGCTTAGTCGAGCGCGTCGCGCCGTCTGACGCTTCAGTTTTGATTACGGGCGAGAGCGGCACCGGCAAGGAACTCATCGCGCACGCCGTTCATCGTCTCTCAAGCCGCGCCGACGCATCATTCGTTGATCTCAACTGCGCCGCGTTTCAGGAATCCCTGCTCGAATCCGAACTCTTCGGCTACGAAGCCGGAGCATTCTCCGGTGCGAAGGGTCGCAAGCTCGGCCTGATCGAACTCGCCGACGGCGGCACATTATTCTTAGACGAAATCACAGAATTGCCGACGCAGTTGCAATCGAAACTTTTAAGAGCGATTGAGACGCGCACTTTTTATCGCGTCGGCGGCGTGCGTAAAGTCGAGGTCAACGTCCGCATCGTCGCGGCCACGAACCGCAACGTGGATGCGGTGGTCTCTGACGGGACATTCCGCGCAGACCTCCTCTATCGCATCAACGGCTTCCAGATCGCGCTCACGCCCCTGCGCGAAAGACCCGAAGACATCGAGCCGCTCGCGCAGCATCTACTGAAACAGGTCGGCGGCGCGCATCCTCCCGAACTCACACCCGAAGCGCTCCATGCGTTGCGTGCTTACAGTTGGCCCGGCAACGTCCGCCAACTCAAAAACTGTCTCGAACGCGCCGTGCTGCTCTCCAACGACGGGCGCATCACTATTAACGAACTCCCGCCCGAAGTCGTCCGCCCCGCAGTCGCTTCCGGCACGGTCGCCGCGCCGGGAGATTCATCCGCCACGCAGAATGCCAATGCTGCGCCCGCCGGTTCATCAACCAGTTCTTTACGCGAGGTCGAACGCCAGCAAATCCTCTCCGCGCTCGAACAAACCAACTGGCATCGCGGCAAGACCGCCGAAATTCTTGGCATCTCACCTTCGACGCTCTATCGTCGCCTGCGTGATTACAATTTGGAGAAGCGCAACTGAAGAAGTCTCCGATACTTTCTCGCTGTCTAAGACAGTGAATATTTCAGACTAAAGATAGCGTAGTGTTCTAGACACTACGGCCCTCTCTGTTTCTCGCGGACTGCTGTCGCAAATCTGCGGCAAAATAGATGTTAAGCGCGTCCCTGAGCAGCGCCTCAACTATTGAATAAACTGAATTGCTTTGACTATATGCCACCTTCAGTATATAGTCCTCATGCTTAATATAAGCTACTAGGCTAAATCTCGTCCTGCACTGGCAAGGCATCTCGTCCTTTACGCTTTCTGTTAATAATCCGATTACAGGGAATATAAACGCTGATCGCGCTTGAGACAGAGAAGCGTCTGTCTTAAAGATTAACTGGTTCGTTCTCGGTAATCTTGCTGTGAACACCACTCCGACGATTGAAAGATCGTCCTCCAAAACTGAAAGGATAAGAATGAAAATGAAAATTGTTCTGCTGACAGCACTCTTGTTGGCGTTTAGCTCGATTGGGTTTGCCCAATTCCCGTCGGCAGGTTCGGCGCACTCGAGCGATCAAGCGACGGCTCAAGAGAAGAAGGAACTTCTTCAACTAATTGTGAAAGATGATAAACAAGTTGGAGAAGTCATGAAAGATTCCGGGGTCTCATCTGCTGATTTGGCTAAGGTGCTGAGCGTCAGAAAGCTAGACCTCAATAAAGATGGTCAGCCGGAATATCTTGTTAAGTTAGAGGAAGCGCGAATTTGCGGTGCACATATGAACTGCCCTGATTGGGTGTATCGCAAGACAGGCAGCGATTATCAACTCATACTTCGGACCTTTGGTCAACAACTCTTATCGGAGAAAACTTCAACCAATAAATTCCGTGACCTTCGTTCGGAGGGTTCGGATACAGCCATTGAAAGCAGTTTCACTATTTTCAAATTTGATGGCAACAAGTATCAAGCAAAGGCGTGCTATACAGTGACATCTGCGGGGAAGGGGCGGAAGGCAAAGACAGTCCCCGTAAAGTGTCAAGAAAACGAATAACGCGGAGGATCTGAAATTCGCGTCTCGCGTCCAGCAAGTCATTAGACGCGAGACGCGAAACAGCTATCTTCATAAACATAGCGCTTGTTTAATTCTGTGCCGCGTGTCATCAGTATTCTTCCTCTGAAAACTGTTCCGTGTGGAGCGGTAAGTTTTACCACGTGGCGAAGACCTGACATCTTCACAGTCATTCCTGCTAGTTGAAAGATCGGCTTAAGGAAAAAAATGAAAATTAAAATCGTTCTGCTGACGGCGCTCTTGTTGGCGTTTAGCTCGATTGGGTTTGCCCAATCAAATGCGCCTCAACAATTAAGACGCTCTGATCCACAAATGCAGAGCACTGAACAGAAGTTCGGGCAAGAAAAGGTGACTGTTAGTTTTGATAAGAGTATCCCTCTGTCAACCAGACAGGCTCTTGTTAGATATCTGGCACAACATTACGACACGATGTTACTCGGATTAGAAATAGACAAAGTGCCGGGTGCAGACCATCTCTATGCGATAACGGGAGCATTCTCTAAAGCTCAACTAGCTAAAGATAGTGCTCAAGCGCCAACAATACTCCTTGTCCTTAGAGAACAGGGAGACACAGTAAGCGAAGTAAGTAAGATCGAGAATGACAATGGCAGCGGGTACGGCCTTCTGACTCCAGCTTTTTTTCTTGGGGACAATAAGCTCTTAATCATAGTTTCACTGTCGTCGGTTGACGGCGACGCTCGACTCAATCTGGTCTATGAATATGCAGATAGTAACTTCAAGCCACTCGGCCAAATTGATGTCATCGAAAAAGTAGGCATGAACGGAAATCTATGGCGGATAGCTAATCCTGTGGAGCGGGCAACAGCAAAATACCAAAACAATACCTATTATGTGACAGTGCGCGGGGCGAGCGGAGGCCTCTATGATGGTTCTGTTGATGCTAATGGTTCTCCTCAAAGACTTGCTCTCCGAGGATCACCCGTCACATTCTTTTACGAGGGAGGGGCTTGGAAACAGGCAGCCACAAACAGATAAGACGAAGAGGATGCTGCTGAACACGCGCCCGGCGACTAATTGAACCCGCCGCCTCGATAGCCTTCATGCTTGTTCTCTCTGGCTTGATTGTGTTATGCCCGGCGGTGGGTTCGGGCGTTAGGGATGAGGATTCAGCTAAATGCTGTGACCAAAACTTCTCGCTTGCCGCCTCTCAGATTCCAATGTCGAGAAATAGCGTTCTCATTCTGCAATCTGGAAACCGAATCTTTCACCTCTCATCCACCGAAATTACTTGACGCCGCTCTCATTTCCGGCTAGAGTGGCGCGCACTTGCAGGAACGCTTGCAAGAAGACTCATATCCACTAGGCACAATCAGAACGAATCACCTTAATCCCGAAGGAGGATTTCGACCATGCCGTACCAGAACATAGACGCCACACTCTCAGCCACAGACCTGCAAACTATCAAGACGGCGTTTGCGACCATTCTTCAGAAACTTACGTTTCTCGTGACTCTGACTGTTGACGAGCGCCGGAGCACTTTCAAAGCCGGGCCAAACAGCCTGTCGTTCATTCAGAACGCTTTGACCGCCGCGCTGAATAACCCGACCGTCTTACCCGCGAGTTTTAACGCAGACGGTTTCAAAAGAGACGTTGACCTCTTCGTGGCGCTGACCGAAATCTGCACGCTGGCTTCGTCGCTCGCTTCGCAGCTTGACGATACCAGATTAGCCGTCGGCGGCGAGACGATGCAGGAGGCGAGTCAGGTCTATACCTACTTCAAAACGGCTGCCAAGACGACGCCCGGCCTCAAGCCAATCGCAGACCAGTTGGCCGAGCGTTTTCAGAAGGCTGGCAAGCCGAAGCCGGACAGCACGCCCAAAGCGTGACACGGAGCCGTTAATTCACGGGAAATAGCCGCTTTCTGACGCAACCTCTTGTTTTTATTGGTGTTGTGAGGATGACGATTGACTCTTGAGGACTCATCGTTGACTCTTTACCACTCAACGATGATACATCAACACTCATCGTTGAGTGTTCAGCACTCAACGATGAGTCCTCAACAGTGAACGATGACTCTTCAGGACTGAACGATGAGTCCTAAACACTCAGCGATGATTGCTGAATACTCAACGATGAGTCCTGAACAGTCAACGATGATTGCTGAACACTCAAGCGTGACTCTTCAACAATCAACAATCATTCCTGAACACTCAGGCGTGACTCTTGAAGAGTCATCATTGAGGTTCCGAGGTTCATCGCCGAGTGTTTGAGTCTCAGCGTTAAGGTTTTGAGTCTCATCGTTGATTGCTGGAGAATCAGGCTGGCGATTTCAGGAATCAACGTCAAAGGCTCAATCTTCATCATTGCGACTCAGGACTTGTTGGATAACACCCCCAAGCTCGGACTTATACGGCACTTTCGTCGTCCTAACTGTAGTTATATACTAAAAAGGGCGTGTTATAACACATCTTTTAGAGTAGATAATATAAGTTCGGCGGCCATCGGTTGAAACAGATGCGGCAATAGCAGAAACGCTTAAACAAAGCATCTCTTGACGAAGGAGAAAATATGGCAGCTTTTTCGTACAACTATAATTCGGGCGAAAGTCGCGCGAGCCAATACCGAAAATATTTACAAAATCAAAACTATGTAAATCAGATTGACAACGCTATTCGTGAGACAGGCGAAATGAATGCAGCTATTGTAGCCATTCAGACAAGAGAAGTTCAAAATGCAATTGAGGTTTCATCTGAAAGACAGAGAGAAGCCATTATTCAAACCAGTAATGCGATTTGTTCAACACTTGAAAGCGGATTTTCTGCCCTTGGTGATAGCTTGGGAGATATTGAACATGGAATTAGCCGCTTATCAAATTTAGTTGGACATGGCTTCTCATTACTTGTAGAAGGACAAAGAATAACACACCAATATTTAGGGCAAATCCAAAACCTTCTTCGGCTTCCCGACAGTCAAAAAGAAAGAGTTTATCATATTGAAGAAGGCATGAAGTATTTGCATAACGCTTTTAAGCAAAGAGCAAATAGCGATTTCTATAAAGATGCTTTTGATGAATTTAATGAAGCAAAAGGAGGTGAAAACAAAGAGACTAAAGATTTTATTTCCCTCTACTATATCGGATACATACATCTAAAATCATCGAAGCTGGAGCTTCATAATCCACAAAAAGCAGAAAGTAATTTTAGAAATTCAGCACGGTATTATTTAGCAGAGCATTCGGCTGGCGGAACTAATTTCTCAAACAATCTTCTTCAATCAGGCAACAATTTTATTTTAGGAGCAGCGGAAGCGTATCTTCACGCCGCAGACGCATGTTACATTCAAGGAAAAATTTCGGAAGCAGTTGAACTTGCGGAAGAAGCATGGAAAATTTTGCCTGAGCTAACAAAGGCAGGTTTGATGCAGTCAAAATATCTGGCAGCTAACAATCAAGTAAGTGAGGCTGTAAAAGTTTTGGAGAAAGCAATAAGAATGGATCGCTCCTTATCCATGTATGTACCTAACGACGAAGACCTCTATTCTAAACCAGAAATCCGCGACCTTATAGAGAAACTACGGGTTGAAGCGGTGCAAGAGGCAAAAGCAAATTTTGAATTATGTAGCAAAGTTATTCTACCCAATAGTATCGCAACCTCCTACTACTTAAGTATCGCAACCTCCTACTTAGCATCCATAGACAAACTAATTAAACTTGAAAAATTTTTGGAAGCTAAAATAGCAACCGACCTGCTTTTGGTTTCAAGGACATGGACGATCAGTTCGGGAGCAAACATTACGCCCCAAGGACAAGTTATTGCTAAAATTTCATCTCAGGAATTTACGGGTTCGCTTATAGATTTTGTAAAGTTTGAAAGAGAAAGAGTTTTAGCCTTACCCATAGCAAATAATTTAATTCGCATTGAAGAAATTGAAAGACAGATTGAAGAGATTGAAAGACAGAAAGCAATCATTCAAAATGAAATTAACAGCTTGCAATCACAAGTAAATAGTAAAAATTCAGAGCTTAGACAGGAATGGATGTGGTGGGGCGGAGGATTTTTAATTTGGGCTATAGGGTTAGCGATTGGAATTGCTTACAGTCCAGCACACGGTTTGATTGAAGTGTTATTGGTTTTGGTTTGTAGTCTTATAATTTATGTTGGAGGAGCAGGTTTAGCGATTGCTCTTATTGTTGTTATCATTCAGAGTATTTCAATAGGCGCAAAAGTATCTTCTCTTAAATCAGAAATTAGTAGAAGAGAGAAAACCATTTGGATGATGGACAATGACATTCGGAAGCTAGGCAATGACATCAAAATGCTGCATTGACATGGCGAGAAGAAAAACAGCCGATGACAAGTGTTCCTCTCAAATAGTAGTGGTTTAACGAACATTTGTGCTTCTAATCCGCTACTTCATTAATCCCCGAAACGTTACATGCCAGCCCTCCGATACGCTAGATAATGAAAGCCTTTTATATCCAACGCGCCACCGAACAAGTCATTCGACCGGAGCGCGAATCGCGCGGCTTTCATCTGCGAGACTTAAATGCTCAGTTAAGCAGCACAAGTATTAGGGAAGCCAGCACCCGTCTGATGTACAATCCCACCGTTCCAGAATCTGAACGAACCGCGACGCCGGAGCGTTTAATCAAAGGGATGGATTTTTAATGTCACAAGAAGCAGCCGAGCCGCAACAGACAAATGCAGGGACGCGCATTGAAACAGACTCGATGGGCGAGATTGAAGTGCCTAACGATAAATACTACGGCGCGCAGACCGAGCGTTCGCTGATTCATTTCAATATCGGTTTTGATGTGATGCCGCGCGAGATGATTCGCGCGCTCGGTATTCTCAAAAAAGCTGCCGCGCTCGTCAACGAAGATTTGGGCAAGCTGTCTGCCGACAAAGCGAAGTTAATCACGCAGGCCGCCGACGAAGTGATTGAAGGAAAACTCGACGAGCATTTCCCCCTGCGCGTCTGGCAGACTGGAAGCGGCACGCAGACCAACATGAACGCCAACGAGGTCATCTCCAACCGCGCTATCGAAATCGCTGGCGGCCAGATGGGAAGCAAACAGCCCGTTCATCCTAACGATCACGTCAACATGTCGCAGTCCTCAAACGACACCTTCCCGACAGCCATGCACATCGCCGCCGCCGAAGAGATGAACAAACTCATCCCTGAAGTCGAGCGCGTGCGCTATGCGATTGAGGCCAAAGCGAAAGAGTTTGCAGATGTGGTCAAGATCGGACGCACGCACTTGCAGGACGCGACGCCCATCACAGTCGGCCAGGAAATGTCCGGCTGGGCGAGTCTCGTTGAGCGCGATGTCGAGAGATTGAAACTCGTGCTGCCCGGACTCTACGACTTAGCCATCGGCGGCACTGCCGTCGGCACTGGGCTTAACTCTCATCCAGAGTTCGGCGAGCGTGCGGCGGCGAAGATCGCGGAGTTGACGGGACTTCCTTTCAAATCGCACCCGAACAAGTTTGCTGCGCTCTCGGCTCACGACGAGATGGTCTTTGCGAGCGGCGCGTTGAAGACTCTCGCCGGATCGTTGATGAAGATTGCGAATGACATTCGCTGGCTGGCGTCGGGGCCGCGCGCTGGCTTCGGCGAGTTGATCCTGCCGGAGAATGAACCCGGCTCTTCGATCATGCCCGGCAAAGTCAACCCGACGCAAAGTGAAGCGATGACGATGGTCGCCGTGCAGGTCTTCGGCAACGACGCCGCCATCGGCTTCGCAGGCTCGCAGGGCAACTTCGAGTTGAACGTCTTCAATCCGGTGATGATTCACAACCTGCTGCATTC
>JAVHWW010000004.1:0-36742 GCA_032159235.1 Acidobacteriota bacterium | reverse complement strand
ACGCGGAATAATGCAAAATGCAAAATTAAAAATGCAAAAGTGAAGATGAAGAGCTGGCTTCTCGTTATCTTCCATTTTGCATTTTACCTTTTTAATTTTGCATTCTCTTGCGTCCTCTGCGGTTAATCTTCGGCTGCATCAATCGTAAACTGATGTGGGGATAGATTCTCTGTCAGGAGGTCGAATGCGTTACTGCTCCAACTTGTAGAAGAGTCTGGTGAGCGAAAAGCTGTAGTCTCTCTCCACCTTTGGAGGATCATAGACGACGGCCAATCCGAACGATGTCGTGCCGCTATCTGTCTGGCTCTCACGTTCCGTCCGGTTGATAAAGACGCCTTCAAATTTCTCCGTCGTCCCATCCTCATAGACTTTTGTGCCGGTCAAAAGCGCGCCCTGAATCTTCGCATCCCTGAGTGTAAACTTGCGACTCTCATTAGGGCCTGGCTCAGAGCCAGCCGCCTGAACTCTGCCGTCCGTCCCCACCTCAACCTTCATCGTGTAGCCAGCGCCTAAGTCCGCCACATAAGTGCCGGAATATTCTCTGGCATCTTTTCTGACGACAGGCTCGCTACGGACTTCCTTGAATTTCTCGATGCGGACGCCGTGTTTCTCTTTCACCTGATGCTTACTCTTATTGAAGGACGCGGCGATCTCCTGCGCCCTCTGTTGCGGGTCGGATTGTTGTTGTGCAGTGATGTTTGCTGTGACAAGCCAGAGGCCAGCCAGCAGCGCGACGGCAAGAATTTGACGCATCTGTTTTCGCTCCTGATAAATAGTTTCCGATTCATGTCTTCAGAGAGATAACACCGCCCGCGAGATTTTTCTGGCACAAATTTGAACAGGAGTTGATGCGCCGATTAACAAAGATGAGCCAGCATCTGCACGCCCCGTGCAATCGCTAGTTCGACTATGCCTCGTTGAAGTTGACTATCATAGCCGATCACGCAAGATAGACAGATACGCGCTCCAAGGCCCAACCGTCTCTGTGTACACCTTCGCCATCGTGCGCGCTATCTGCGCCATGTGGTCGAGGTCATGTACGACCCACGTCGCCAGAAGTTGAGCGAGCGTGACCTCTCCAAACTCAGGATGCACCCCCTTGCGCTTCAAGTCGTCATCGGTCAGATTCATCTCAGAGAGCGTAGCGACATTCTCTCGCCTTAGCTCAGCAAAGGTCGCCAGTAGTTCACTCAGACTCTTGCCCTCGCTCTCCCTAAACTGTGCCGTCCGGTCGAACGGTTCAAACGGTCGCGTCTCGCCCGCCAGGATGTGGCGTGCACGCGGAATCCAATCCGTATGCTCGCCATGAATGAGATGGCCGATTACGTCGTGTGGCGACCAAGTGCCCACGCCTTCCGTTGCCCTGATCCATGTTTCGGATAAGCCATCAAGCAATGCGCTCAGGCTCGCTGGCGTTCGCTCAAGAACTGCCACCGCATCTTTTAGTTTGAGTCCGTCAGGTCTCATTGCTGTCCGTGTCCTATCTAAAGACTTAGTAGCTGCGTCCTTATTTCTGCCGTGTCATCTGTTTGCCGCGAAAGGTGATGGTTTCGCCTGGCTTCATCTCGTAAAAAGGGATTCTCAGTTTCTTCAACTCGGCTGCAAACTCATCTGAATTTTGAGTGATGCCCGGAAAGGTTGCGTAGTGTTGCGGGATTGCGAGTTTGGCGCGAACAGATTGCGCGGCCTTCGCAGCCATACGCGGCTCCATTCCGAAATGACCGCCGATATTGAGCAAGGCCACATCAATCTGATACTCCTCGCCGATGGTCTCCATATCTTTGAAGTATGCCGTATCGCCGGAATGATAGATGGTTGGGCCATCCTTGATGATGATGACGAACCCGGCTGGGTTTCCGCCGTAAGCTCTCTCCGCTTCGGTTGCAGTGGCTTTTGGATTAAAGACGCTGCTCGAATGAACAGCAGGCGTCATGGCGACCGTCACCTCACCATCTGCGATTTTGATTTCGCCACCGATTCCCATGATTGCGTCCGTGTCTGCCTGTTTGGCGGGGAAATCAGCCAGCTTGACTAAATTGCCAGCCAGTTCAGGATTGCAGATAAGTACCGCGCCTGTTCTCTTCGCTATTTCAACTGCGTCGCCGACGTGATCGCGGTGTCCATGTGTCAGCAGAATGTAGTCAACTTTTGAAATGGAGGCTAACGGGTCTTTGCCTGCTTTGACATCAGGATTCGACGGGTTTGAGAGCCAGGGGTCAATCAATAATACTTTGCCTTTGGGCGTCGTGATCGAAAACGCAGCGTGACCGAACCACTTGATTTTCGTCTCCTGTGCAGAGACTTGATAAATGGAACTCACCACCATCAGAAATAGAACTGCAATCAAACTGAATGTCTTCATCATTACCTCCCCAAAATTAAAAGTCGCGCGATTCGCGCTCCAGTTGAATAAGTTGTTTAGACGTTAGGCAGGTAAACTTCAACCCTTGCTTTTCTGATAGCGGCAATGAAGCGCTCCTTTCGCTTATCAAACTCTTGCGTTCGCTTCAACGACTCTTTAGCGGAGAGTCTGATTCTCGGCGGGTGTTCAATCTTGAGTTTCTCCAATCCTTTAACCTTTTCGTCATTCTTACTTATCATTAGAGACGCTCTCATCCAATATAGCAGCTATTTTTGAGAGATTATCATGTAACTGAGGTATATCAGCATTGTATTTCAAACCCTCATTAAACCATTCTGTTGCTTTACCATAATCTTTCAGAGCCATAAAACAGATTCCAATATTATTCGCTAGTCCCGGGGTGCTTTCATGATCTGGTTGTTGAGTTTTTAGTTCCTCATAAATCTGGATCATTTCATTTATTGGTTTGATGTCCTTCGTAAGATTAAAAGTGGTCATCTGTATATTGAACCTTGTTAATGGGTCTCGGACTGTAACAAGATGCCCTGCTTCTAAGTCCTCACCCGCAATCAGTCGTGTGGCTATCCCACCAGTTTTAATCTCAAAGAAAACTTCCCATGTATTTGCAAGCGCAATGTGGTATCCCTCAAACCATCCTACAACTGAATCAACACTATCAAGAACTTTATTGCCATTATGTAGGTCATGCAACAAATGAGGAATCAACTCAAAGAAAAAAGAAGATTTCTCGGCTTCAGGAAGCCATTCTACTTCTTTACTCAATCGCTTTGCATGTTCATGCGTAACCTTATACCTTCCGATTTCACCAAACAGGGCTATATTTAATGCTGATGGAGAGAATCGGAAAATTGAACGGAGAGTACGCAGTTCTTCCTCAGATGTAGGAGTCAGGAATCTTCTTGATAAGCAATATTCAACCAACTTAAAGTTATTCATTGCCTGAAAGTAGTGACTTAGCAAGAAAGAATATTTATAGGAAGAGCTTAAAAGCTCCATCGAGATTTCACAAAAAGCCCTTATATCTTGGACTAACCCAATTTTGCTATTGTCCTTGTTCTCGATAAGATTTCGGGATTTAAGATAGGTCAATTCGCTTTCAATAGTAGCTAAACTCTGCTTTGTAGTCTCCTTTAAGCTTTCAATATCAATAAGGCTCTCCGCTTGGGAAAGAGCTAGTAAGACTTCTTTTCTAGCTAGGAGATTGAATGGTTCAAGCTTCTTTAGGATTGAAACAGTCTTATGAAGCAAATTAATTTCATACTCTGTAGGGTCTTCGCAGTTTGCCCTAAAAACAATAAAGTGAGTTGTTTCCCCATCTTTTCGTAGAAGCTGAATTCGATATAGCTGTGGTTTTGTGATAGCTAAGATAGTTTCACCTAAATCAAAAGGCCATGATTTCTTTGCGAGATATTGTACTGTTCTATCATCAGCAATCAATCGTGCATCTATGGCGCGCTCTTTCACAAAGTCAGGGCCATATATTTTGAATTTCTGCTTATCCTCTTCATTCTTTTCCTCATAATTTGCAATGACCTCACTATTGAATCCGCTGAGTGAAATCATCAAACCTGTAAGACCTGTTGTTGATCGCTTTGCCTCATGCTCATAGATACCATAAAATTTATTATAGTCTTGGCTACTGATAGGCGTTGATTCAGCCTTACACTCAATTAGAACTGGTGAACGTGTAACCTTAGAAATTGCTTGAATATCTAACTCTCTCCCAGCCTTTCTCACTCTTCTATTCACTACTTCATAGCCCAACCTTGAAAGGAGAATAGAAATGAATTCTTCAAAAACCTTTCCCTTTTCTGATATCTCTTCAACTGAAAGAATAATCATTGAATCAATGCTCCTACTGATGCTGTATCTCCACTTAACAATATATCTCTTCTGACTTCTTGAAGCTACGGCTTGCGAATGCCTAGCTTTTGTGTGAGCGGAATATTCTTTCCACGATCTTTCCGCATCGTACCCTTATCTGCGGAAGTCCGTAAGCTGCTCTTATATGGAATACGCGCTTCAAGTGACTGTCAGCCATCAATCACACCACCGCTATCTCAAATCAGCGTCTCACTCGCTACTCTTCCCTCGCCTTTCTAGCTCCCCAGATAGTATGTGAAGCGACCGCCGCGATGATGATTGCGCCGCCGATGATCGCCCACGAGGAAGGCCGCTCGCCTAAGAAGAGGAAGACCCAGATGGGATTCAAGACCGGCTCGATGTAGCCGACGATGGCTGCGTCTAATGAACGCACGCCGCGCGACATGCCGAGCGTGAAGAGCGTGTAGGCCACACCGATCTGAATCACTCCGAGATAGAGAACGCTGCCTGCATCGCGCAGAGAGATATGCTCAAGTGCAGCGAGACCGGCAGGTGCAGTGATGATGACGAGCAGCAGGTTGCCGTAGATGACGGATGAAGCGCGGTTGACTTTCTGCGTGTGCGGATGGCGCAGGAGCAGGATGTAGAAGGCGAAGCAGAGGCCGGAGGCGAGCGCCGTCAGATTGCCGGAGACATCCTGCGGACGAAGTTTGCCGACGAAGAAGAGCGACATCCCGGCGATGCAGGCTGCGACCGCGATCAAGTCTGCGCGACGAAACTTCTCTTTGTAGAAGAGCGGTTCGAGAACGAGCACGTAGATGGGCGCGGTGTATTGCAGGAAGATGGCGTTGGCGGCGGTCGTCAGCTTGGTCGCAATGACGAAGAGAATCAGCAGAGCGGCGTAGAGCAGCGAGGTGAGGATCGTCATCGTGTTCAGACGATAACCCTCGCGGCGTGTGAAGAAGGCGACTGTCAAGGCTGCGAGGAGTGAACGTCCGAACGTCAACTCAAAAGCATTGAGCGTCGTCCACTTGATGAACAGCCCGCCCGTACTCCAGAGCAACGCCGCCCCCAAGACAAGAAAAAGCGGCGAAGCGTTTGCCGCCGCGCCGCTCCTGTGTGACTGCTCGACCAAGTTTTGTCTCTCCAGTTGGCTTAAAGAGATTCACCACCAAGACACAAAGGCACAAGAGGATAACGATTTGAAATTTCAAATTTGGAATTTGAGATCAATCTTTCTCTGTGCCTTTGTGTCTTGGTGGTTAACTTTCCGTTTCCTTCGCGCGAAGATACTTGCCATAGACGCCGTTCCAGGGCGGAATGACGATGGAGACTGCGCCGGAGACTTGCGCCTGACACGCGAGACGAATCAGAGGCTTCGGCTCATCCGTCACAATGTAGCCGAACTCTTTGATTCTTCTTCCTTCGAGCCGCGCGACATCCGAGAGTTTTTCCGCGCCGCCGAGAATGCCCACCCAGCACGTGCCGCATGAAGCCGAGCGACACTCGACGGGAATCGGCCCTTCACCGCGCCTTGGATCAATCGCACGCCAGTCGCGCGAACGATCATCAGCCGCGCCATAAGCCAGATCGGTCGCGTTCTTCATCTTGTACTTTGCGCCAGCGTCATTTTCATCAAAGGTGATCGTCCACTCTTTATCAATCGTCTTGAGAAAACCGAGCCAGCCCTGGCTGTCATCCCGCGCACGCTCTTTCAAAATCTGTTCGGGAGACTTGCGCGCGTGGCGAGAGTCAATCAGGACTTTACCGGGCGCGGCGTTGAAGGCTGCGAGGCCGACCTGCTGCAACGTCATCAAAGCGACGGCAGTGATGCCCGTGAGCAATGATTCCTGAGAGTTGACTTGCGATGCTGTGAGTTTGGCAAGCTCACGTATTTCGTTCGAGAGATCGGCGCTCGCAGTCGCAGAATCAAACGCGGCGGCGCGTTCGGCAACTGCCTGTTTGACTTCGGGCCAGAAGCGATGGCCGTAGAGAAACGTGTGCGAGGAATCAATCTGGTCTTTCAGATAGTAGTTGCCTTGCAGCAGGAGTTGCGCGGCGAGCTTCGCCGGGTCTTCCGCCTTACGGAGCGCGCGCAGGAGCGCGAGCGGGTAAAAATGAAACCAGATATGCGTGGCCGTCCTGTCCACTTCGTGAATCGAAGGCAGAAGCTCAATGATGACCTGAGACCAGGCCTCGTCCGTGTGTTGATCTAAAAAGTTCTCGAAAGAAGTGATAGTGCTGACGCTCATAATGACCTCGAAGATGAAAATACTCGACGGTTGAAAAACGGATACTTTAGCAGCCAACGTCACGCGGCACAAATACGGAAAGGGGACGGAGAGCGAAAGGTTAAATGGTCAAATGGGGAAAAGGGAAAATGGAAGCGGCGCTCTCTTCCTTTTCCCCCTTTCCCCATTTACCCCTTTCCCCTTCTCTTTAATTTATCTGCACATCCGTTTATAATGCCAACCTCTTTCGGATTTCCTTTGGATTTCAAGAGTGCGACAGTTTAAGTCAGTAATTCCAAGTTGGAGGCTTCCCCCAAATGCAACCACCACGATGCCGTATCCTCTACGTTGACGACCACGAGGATACAGCCTTCATGCTCACGCATCTTTTAGGACAATCGGATTACGAGGTCGAAACGGCCAGCAGCATGGCCGAAGCCTTGGAGCGCATCAAGCGTGAAAAGTTTGACCTTTATGTTCTGGACAAGCGACTGCCCGACGGCTCAGGTCTTGATCTCTGCCGGAGACTCAACGAGGTCACGCCGGACGTTCCCGTCATCTTCTATTCAGGCGACGCTTACGAGTTGCACCGCCGCGAAGGCTTCAGCGCGGGCGCAGTGGCCTATGTCACGAAGCCGAATATCAGCGAGTTGATTGATAAAGTGCAACAGCTACTCGCCGAAGCGGAATGCTCAACTGCTGTCGCTTGAAATGCAAAATTAAAAACGCAAAAGGGAAGAAGAAGAGCGCGGTTCTTATTTTCCACTTTGCATTTTGCATTTTTCATTTTGCATTCCCTTGTCGCCTCTCCCGCGACTATGGTAAGTTGCGTTTTATCACAAGCAACGCGGCACGGCACAAGACGCGCATCCAACCCTCAACTGCAATCTTTACTGGCTGCGGAAGGAGAACATTGCTATGGCAGCGAAGAGACATGACACCGCCAAGCCTGCGGGTCGCACTTTCGACGAGGCTTACGGATTCTCATTCAGCATCGCACTCGGTCTGTTGCTCTTTATCGGCGGCCTCGTCCTGAGCCTGACGCTCGGACAGGAGTCGAGCTTCGGCCTCTTCGTCGGCATTCCTCTGCTGATCGCTGGCCTCGTCATTCCGCTTTTTATGATGCGCGGTGTCTTCGCACGCAACGACATCGTCGCTCCCTGCCCCGTCTGCGGCTCTGAAATCAAGACGACGGACGCGACCATGCAACTCGACTGTCCGAACTGCGGCAAGACGCTCTCGGTTCGAGACATGAAACTGTATGCGAAGGAAGAATGAGTGAAAAGCGGAATCCAGAATTCAGAATGATTAGGCGGAAACCACTGCGACAGATTTTGTTTTTCTTTTCTGCTGACTCCTGAATTCTGGATTCTGAATTCTGCTTTTCGTCACGGTGCGAGGCCGTTCGGTCTGGTCAGATAATCACTCGCCGTCAGCACGAACATGATTCCCAGCCAGAAGATTCCCGCCGCGACGATGACCCACGTGAGCCGCGAGCTATAGCGAACGTGCATGAAGTAGAGCACGACGAGCGTGGCTTTGATGACGGCAATCGTTAGAGCGACGACCGTGTTCGCGCCTTTGAAGACGTGATCCAGATCAACGAAAGCCGCGAAGACGGTGAGCGCGGTAAAGATCATCAGCGCGCCGAAGATCGCAAAGTAAACTTTTCTTTGAACGATGTGTTCAGACATAAGCCCTGCCCTTTAATGTCCTTCTCCGAGATGCCTGCCGAGCAGGTAGAGCAACGGGAAAAGAAATATCCAGATGATGTCAACGAAGTGCCAGTAGAGGCCGGAGATTTCCACCGGCGAGTGATACTCCGGCGTGAATCGTCCCTGCCGCGCTTTGTAGATCAGCCACGCGATGATGCCGATGCCGATAATCATGTGCAGCGCGTGCAGCCCGGTCATCGCAAAGTAAATCCAGTAGAACATCTCGACGCTGTGAATCGAAGCAGTCGGCGGCAGGCGCAGCTCTTCCAGATTCGGATTGAACGGATGACCCGGAATCAGACTGCCCGGAATCAGGTTATCCACATACTTCTGGTGATACTCCACACCTTTGATTGCCAGAAATGTGAGACCAAACAGCAACGTGATGGTCAGAAAGATAACCTGCGGGCGACGCTTCCCGACCTGCGCGTAATAGACCGCCAGCGCCATCGTCACACTGCTACAAATGAGCACGACCGTATTGATGCCACCCAACTTCCAATCAAGGTGATTGCTCGCAGCAGCGAAGGCATCAGGATACTTCGCGCGAAAGATCGAGTAGGCGAGAAACAGCCCGCCGAAGAACATGATCTCCTGCGCGAGAAAGACCCACATCCCAATCGAGCCAGCCTCGCGCTGCTGCTCCATGTTATCGAAATGGTGCGCCAGCGCCGTCTGCGCGTGATGTTCTTCTACCTGACTGACTGCCAAATCTTTGCTCCTTCGGAGCAGGGATGAGGGATGAGGGATAAGGGATGAAAGAAGAGATGGCAGAAGGCACAAGGCAGAAGGCAGTACGAACTCTCGCCGTTCTCTGCCTTCTGCTTTCTGCCTTCTGCCTTCTGTTTCACTTCATCCCTCATCCCTCATCCCTCATCCCTGCTGTAATACCGGACGATCCGGCTTATCTCCCGGTTGAAGTTTGCCGACGACTTTCGTTGATTCAGCCGGGGCAAACTCATAAGCCTCCCACGTGACGACGGGTGTGACCTCGAAGTTTTCGGTCGGCGGCGGACTCGACGTGCGCCATTCGAGGCCGGGCAAGCGCCAGGGATTCGCCGCCGCGATGCGACCGTAACGCATAGACCAGATAAAATAGACGAGCGGGATCAAGAGACCGATACCGAGAATCGAAGCGCCCGCCGTTGACATTACGTTCAGGACTTGGAACTCCGGCGCGTAAGCGTGATAACGTCGCGGCATTCCCATGTAGCCCGCGATGAACTGCGGGAAGAATGTCAGGTTGAAGCCGACGAAGATGACGAGCGCGGCGAACCTGCCCCAGCCTTCCGGGTACATGCGTCCAGTGATCTTCGGCCACCAGTAATGCAAGCCGCCCAAGTAAGCTAAGAGTGTGCCGCCGACCATGACGTAATGAAAATGCGCGACGACGAAGTAAGTGTCGGTCAGATAAACGTCGAGGCCGAGCGCGGCTAAGAAGAGTCCGGTCATGCCGCCAATCGTGAAGAGTCCGATGAAGCCGAGTCCGTAGAGCATCGGCGTGTCGAAAGAGATCGAACCTTTGTAGAGCGTGGCCGTCCAGTTGAAGACCTTGATCGCCGAAGGGATGGCTACGGCGAAACTCAGGAATGAAAAGATCATCCCGGCGTAAACCGACTGCCCACTGACGAACATGTGATGTCCCCAGACTAGAAAGCCGAAGACCGCAATCGCAATCGAAGAGAAGGCGACGAACGAGTAGCCGAAAATATTTTTACGCGAGAAGTTAGCGATCAGTTCGCTGACGACGCCCATGCCGGGCAGCACCATGATATAGACAGCCGGATGCGAGTAGAACCAGAAGAGGTGCTGAAAGAGGATGGGGTCGCCGCCGTAAGCCGGATCGAAAATTCCGACGTGCGCCGTTCTCTCAAAGACGAGCAGCAGCAGCGTGATGGCAAGCACAGGCGTGCCGAGCACGAAGATGAGGCTCGTCGCGTAGTGTGCCCAGACGAAGAGCGGCAGACGAAACCATGTCATGCCGGGAGCGCGCATCGTGTGAATCGTGACGATGAAGTTCAGTCCCGTCAGGATTGACGAGAAGCCGTTGATGAAGATACCGATGCCCGCGAGGATGACGTAAGAGTTTGAATAAGTAGTGCTGAAGGGCGTATAGAAAGTCCAGCCCGTGTCAACGCCGCCGTTGATGAGCGCCCAGAGTGTGAACAGCCCGCCGAGCGTGTAGATGTACCAACTTAACAGATTGAGTTTCGGAAACGCCAAATCTTTCGCGCCGATCATCAACGGGATCAGAAAGTTTCCCAAGACCGCCGGGATGGACGGAATCAGGAAAAAGAAGACCATGATGATGCCGTGCTGCGTGAACAGCTTGTTGTAGGTGTGCGATTGAAACAGGTCGCCCTGCGGCGTCAAAAGCTCAAGGCGAATCAGCATCGCGTAGATGCCGCCGATCAGGAAGAAGAGCGAGATCGAGCCGAGATAAAGCAGCGCGATGCGCTTGTGATCCTTCGTCAGCAGCCACGACTTGATGCCGTACTCGCTATTGAGATAGTTCACGCGCGGCGGCTCAATCGGCGCGACTGTTGTTGCTGTGGTTTCCATACTCATGGTGAATTACGACGAATATAAATTATTGCCCCGGTGACTTCTGCGCGCCCGGCTGCATTTTGAGAACAGGGTTGGAGCCGGTCGCGCCCTTTGGGTTTGCGCCCGTCGTTCCTGTTTGCTCCTTGTTCTGCGGAGGCGGAGCGGGAGTAGTTGTTCCGCCGTTACTCTGCGCGTTCGCCGGAGTGAGCGACTTGATGTAAGCGAGCAATTGGAGTAGATGCTCCTCGTCCAACTGCTCCTTGAAGAACGTCGGCATCAAAGGCTGTGTGTAGCCTTCGACAATCTGCGACTGCGGATTGCGAATCGAGTTGCGGATGTACTCCTCGTCCGCTTCGACAATCGCTCCGCCTTCGAGTTTGACCTTGCTTCCGAAAACTCCGACGAGCGACGGCCCTTTGCCGCCTTCGCCATTCGCGCCGTGACAGGAGATACAGCCCTGCGATTGAAAAAGTTTTTGTCCGGCACTGACCGTCGACTCCTGATTCTCACCGCCCGCCAGCCATTGATCGAAATCAGTTTGATTCATAGCGATGACCCAGCCGCCCATGCCCGAATGATTCGTGCCGCAATACTCCGCGCAGAAGAGATGATAGCGACCCGGCTTGGTGGCCTCGAACCAGAGCGTCGTGTAGCGACCGGGCACCACGTCCGCTTTGGTGCGAAAGGCCGGAACGAAGAAGTCGTGAATGACATCTTCGGTCGTCATAATGAGCTTGATCTTGCGCCCGACCGGAATGTGCAGTTCGTTAATCTCGCGCTGTCCCGTCGTGTGTTGAATCTTCCACATCCATTGTTTGCCGACGACATAAACTTCGAGCGCATCCTTCGGCATTCTGTACTGCGTGAAATAGACGCTCGCGCCCCAGACGAAGATTGACATCGCAATCAGAAACGGAATGACAGACCAAAGTATTTCCAGTTTGTGTGAACCGGCGATGGGACGCGGAATCTCCGACTGCGAGCGGCGGCGATACCGTATGACGAAAAAGATGATGGTCAGGCTAATCAGCAGGACGAAGAAGGCCGTCAATCCGACGAGATAGAAGTAGAGGCCGTCCACGCGATCAGCAAACGTGGAGGCTCTCTCCGGTATGAATGGAACGAAAGACTGCATAACGTAGTTGTCCGTGGTCAGTGGTCAGTGGTCAGTTGTTCGCTCCTTGCAACGGACAACTGACCACTAACCACTGACAAATCTTTACTGCTTGTTCTTCTATTTCGCCGGCGCAACATTAAAAGCAGCCCAACGATGCCAAGCGCCGTCGCGCCGCCAGCCCACCTGTAAATACTCACGACCCACGCATATTTGCCCGTCGCCGGATCATAGTGATAGCAGTAGAGCAACAACTGATCGGTGACCGAGCCGATCTTGTTGTTGGAGGCTTCGACGAGGCCGAGCCGCAAATCTCGTGCGTTGTAATCAATGCCGTAGAAGTAGCGCGAGAGTTTCCCTTCCGGCGTTAAGACCATGATGCCGGAGGCGTGCGCGAACTGGTTGGTCTTCTCGTCGTAGTTGTAATAGAAGCCAGCCGCATCGGTCAGACGACGAATATTCTCTTGATCGCCCGTCAGAAAATGCCAGCCATTCTCAGCGCCGGGTCTGTTATAACGCACGAGGTAAGATTGCTTCTTCTCGGCAGCCAACTCCGGCGTCTCACGCGGGTCGAAGCTCACCGCAAGCACTTCAAACTCTTTTCCGACATCGAAGGATTGAGCGCGCAGACTCGTCGTCAATCCATTTAATATCTGATTGCAGAGCATCGGACATTGATAATAGACGAGCGCGAGAATTACCGGCTTCCCTTTGTTGAAATACTCGCTCAACTGAACCGTGCGTCCCGTCTCATCCTTGAACTGGATGTCGAGTGGCACTTGCTGATCCAAACGCTGCTCAATCTTCACCTCACGCAAAACCGGCGGCAGACCTGCGCCCGGCGCACCGAGTCCGGGACGCGGGCTGTAGAGCGGCGCAGAGCCGTCGTACATTCTCCCTTGCGCGAAGGAAAGTGAGCAGCAAAGAGCAAGCAGCAAGCAGAAGAACCCGATTCGTCCTTTGCCTATTACTCTCTCTCTTTCACTGACCACTGGCCACTGACCACTGACCACTTCTTTCTTCATTGGTCTCTCTTTTCCATCACCCGTCCAGAGCTTTGATAAGACGGAATGTCCAATCCCTTTAAGTCAATCTGTTGCTGTCCCTCTGCCTGCGGTCTCGTTCGCAGTTGCCCGCTCTGGAAAACCTTCTGCTTCGCCTCTTCAATCGGCAGACTGGCCTGACCCGTGCGCGGGTCTGGAAGACCTTTGAGGTCGTCGTCCCAAATCTTACGCATCTCGTTATACTCGGCTGCCGGTTCTCTGAGTTCGAGTCCGATTGGCTGTTTGCCTTCACCAAGACCAACTCCGAAACCCGGTGCGCCCTGCAAGCGCGGCTCAGGCGGGATGCGTTCCGCTGCTGGCAACGCCATCGGTCGCGGCGGCGGGTCAGCCTTGCGCGCTCGATCCTCCATGTAATTGAACATCAGCCACACCAAAACCTGAACGATGATGCCGAAGACTAACAGCCCGCCGGCAAACATGATGATCGAGCGCACATTCACATCGCTTTTCTCATGGCTCACATCAGGATTCTGAATGTGCGCCACATCCGGCGTCCGGTGAATGTCGTCAAGAAGGTAATCGCGTTTCTTTCTCATACCCAGTGGTCAGTGGTCGGTGGTCAGTGGTCAGTGGATTCAGTTTTTTCAACTGACCACTGACCACTGACCACTGACCACTTAATGTCCTCCATGCTTGCCGTGCTCAATGGCTTCTTCAAAGTTCGGGTCGTTGATCGGCAGGAGCGGGCGCAAGCGTAGTTGCCAGATAAAGAACGCGAGCCAGAGTCCGCCGAAAGCGACGGGCGCGACGATGCTCATCCATTCAATCGTGAGTTGGCGACGATGAAACTCCGGCACGATCAGCCAGTACAAATCAATAAAGCGCATCAAAAAGATCAGCCCCGCGATCATCGCTAGTTTACGCGCGTTGCGCTTCAAGTCTCTTGAGAGCAGCAACACGAACGGCAGCGCGAAGTGAAGCAGGACAATCCCGACCCCGATCCAGCCCCAGCCGCCGCGCAACCGCGCCAGATACCACTTCGTCTCTTCAGGAATATTGCCTGACCAGATAATCAAAAACTGCGAGAAAGAAAAGTAAGCCCAGAGCATCACGAACGCCAAGAGCAGTTTTCCCAGATCGTGAAAATGCGGAGCGCGCACAACGCCTTCGAGCGGCTTGCGCGTCGCCAGCCAGACCATCACGGCGATCACCAAAGAGAACGCGCTCAACGTCCATCCTGCAACGTAGAGCAAACCGTAAATGGTCGAGAACCATTCGGCGTCGAGCGACATCACCCAATCAATGGATGCGAACGTCGTCGTAAAAACAAAGAGAATGATTCCCGGCCCACTGAGCTTGGACATCGCTCCTGAGAGTCTGCGCTCCGCCGTGCGATCCTGATCCGCAGACCACTTGTTCAGGAAGAACATCAACACATACCAAATGGCAAAATAGACTGCGGCGCGAATCAGGAAGAAGGTCGGGTTTAGATATGGCTGCTTCGCAATCAAGATTGCTTTAACCTTCTCATCCGTGACATCTCCGATGTGCATCCACTCGTAGAGATACGGCAGTCCGAAGATGGCGAGTGGAATAAAGAGCAGCAACATCAAAGGCAACACGCGCGTTCCCGCTTCGAGGATGCGACGAATGACGAAGCCCCACGCGCCGCCCGTCAGATGTTGCAGCATCAGCAAGCCTAAACAGCCGAGCGTGACTCCGAGCCAGAACATGAAGCCGACGAGATACGAGTGGAAAAACTGCGCGACACCGCCGCCGATTGTTCCCGGCAGAAACGCGCCCGCGATGAAGATGAGCAGGAAGACTGCGCCGACAACCAGCGCGCGTTGCTGGTAGCGTGTAGTCTCCGGCGGAGCCGCGTAGGTCAAGTTTTGAACTCTCGTCTCCGCCACTTTACTTGTGTCCTCCGGTCTGCGTGTTGGCTGCTCCGACGGGCGCGACTTTCGGCGCTGCGTTTGTCGGCGCTGCCGCAGGTTGCTCCATCTTGCTCATTTGCAGGGCGCGGATGTAAGCGATGATGGCCCAGCGATCCTGTACGGGAATCTGCGTCCTGTAGCTCGGCATCGCGCCGAATCCTTCCGTCATTACCCTGAAGAAATAGCCGACGCGCGCCTGACGCAAACGATCTTCGTGATAAGAAGGTGGCTGGCGAAAGCCGCGACGAACAATCATCCCGTCGCCGTCGCCCGTAAAGCCGTGACACATCGCACAGAAAATCTGAAAACGCTCCTGCCCACGTTCCATCACCTCTTTGGTGACAGGAAACGGAAAATCTTCAGCATCATTCGCGTCGCCCGCAGGTTGTTGCGCTGTTGCCGACACTGTGGCAGGTGGTTGCGCGTTTGGACTGCTGCTTTGCTGCGTGCTGACGATGCTCATCGGCATGTTCGCGTTATTATTTCCGCCCGCATTATTACTATTGCCCTGCGTGTTCGAGTTATTCCCATTCGAGTTATTGTTCTGCCCGCGCGTGGTCGAACTGTTAGCGTTCGCCTGCGCTGTATTGATCTGCCCCGTGAACAGTTGCTTGTCCGCTCTCAAGTAACCGCGCGGCACAGTTCCCTCAACGAGCGGACGCGATGCCATCCCATTCTTGAAGAACCCGCTTGCTTCATACGCCTCATAGCGCGGCTGATCCTGCATATCCTGACGACAACCTGAGAACAGTAGGCAGCAGGCAGCGAACAGCAGGCAGTGGAGAGCCGTGCGCTTGTTGCAGTCACGCACTGACCACTGACCACTGACCACTGACCACTGTCTCTCACACTTCGACATCAACAACCTCTTTAGCATTCAGAGTCTTCATAAACTCATGCGTCTTCTCGTAATCAAACTTCGGGTCGCGCGCTTCGATGACGAGAAAGAAACGGTCGCGCGTGGCGAGCGCGAAACGCTCGACGTTGAAGACCGGATGATAGGGCTGCGGCAGTTTGTTCAAAGCCAGCATCCCGAAGACTGCCGCGAGTGCCGCGCACAAAACGGTCGTCTCAAACGTGATCGGCATAAACGATGGCGCGCTATGAAACGGGCGTCCGCCGACGTTGATCGGATAATCAATGACCTCCATGTAGTACATCATGAAGTATCCGGCAAGTCCGCCGATGATGCCGCCGATCAAGACGATAATCGGCAGCCGCGTCTTATGAAATCCGATGGCTTCCCATAATTCGGGAATCGGAAACGGCGAGTAGCCATTGATCCGGCGATAGCCCGCGTCATACGTCTGCCGCGCCGCCTCAACCAGATCGGTCGGATTCTCATACTCGGCCATCAAGCCGTAAAGTGGTGGTTTCGTTTCCATTGTTGCTCAGTGGTCAGTGGTCAGTGGTCAGTGGTCAGTTGCAAAACAGGCGACGAAGTGTCTTTGCTTTTCACTGACCACCGACCACTGACCACTGACCACTACCTTTCACGCTGCTTCCTCCTCAACTTCCGCTTGCGGCAGAATGGTACGCATCTCGAAGATGGAGATGATCGGCAGGAATCGGATGAAGAGGAAGAGCAGTGTAAAGAACAATCCGATTGTGCCGATGAACATTGACCAATCCCAGACGGTCGGTGTGTACATGCCCCACGACGACGGTAGAAAATCTCTGTGCAAACTCGTCACGACGATGACGAAGCGCTCCAGCCACATACCGATGCTGACGATGATCGCGGCGACAAAGAGCATGGCCGCGCTTTGTCTAATGCGCTTGATCCAGAGAAACTGCGGCGTGATGATGTTGCAGAAGATCAGTGCCCAGTAGTACGGCGCGTAAGGCCCGGTCATCCGGTTCTTAATCATGTAGCCCTCAAACTGATTCGCGCTGTAGAAACCGAAAAAGGCTTCGATGATGTAGCCGTAGCCGACGATCAGTCCGGTGGCGAGCATGATCTTCGCCATGTTCTGCAAGTGCCGATCTGTGATGAAATCCTGTAGCCCGTAAAATTTCCGCAAAGGAATCGTCAAGACCAAGACCATTGCGAAGCCCGCGTAGATTGCGCCCGCGACGAAGTAGGGCGGGAAGATGGTCGCGTGCCAGCCCGGAACCTGTGCGACGGCGAAGTCGAAACTGACGATAGTGTGAACTGAAAGCACGAGCGGCGTCGCCAGTCCTGCTAAGAGCAGATACGCCGTCTCGTAGCGATGCCAATGTCGCGCGCTCCCGCGCCAGCCCATCGCTAAGAGTCCATAGACGATCTGCCACGCGCGACTCTTCGCGCGGTCACGTAAGGTCGCAAGGTCTGGGATCAATCCGATGAACCAGAAGAGCGCGGAGACGGTTGCGTAAGTTGAGACGGCGAACACGTCCCACATCAGAGGGCTTCTGAACTGCGGCCAGATGCCCATCGTGTTCGGATAGGGAAAGAGCCAGTACGCGAGCCAGGGCCGACCCAAATGGAAGATCGGATACATTCCGGCGCAAGCCACAGCGAACAGCGTCATCGCTTCGGCGAAGCGGTTGATCGAAGTGCGCCACTCCTGACGCAAGAGGAGCAGAATGGCGGAGATCAATGTGCCCGCGTGACCGATGCCGATCCACCAGACGAAGTTGATAATCGGCATCGCCCAACCGACCGGCTGATTCGTTCCGAAGACTCCGACGCCGTTGAAGACCAGATGCGTGACGGCCAGGAAAAAGAGTTGGAGCAGCATGAAGGAGAGGCCGAAGCCGATGAACCAGCCCAACGGCGTTCTGCGCTTCAAGGTCAGCGAACTGATCTTGTCTGTGACGGACGCGAAGGTGTGTCCCGGCTCGATGACCGGAACAGTTTCATGCGCGTGTTCGTCCGCGTGTGGAGGGTCCACTTCTGCCATAAACTTTAAGCCTTCTCTGTAATCTTCTCGTTCGGATTTTTGAGCCGCGACAAATAGGTCGTGCGTGGTCGCGTGTTCAAATCAGCCAGCAGTGAATAGTTGCGCTCTTCTTTCTTCAACTTTGCGACGCGGCTGTTCGGATCATTGATGTTGCCGAAGACGATTGCCTCCGTAGGGCAGACGGCCTGACATGCCGTCACGATCTCGCCGTCCTTCAGCACGCGGTCTTCTTTCTCTGCTTCAATCTTGCCCCACTGAATACGCTGAATACAGTAAGTGCATTTCTCCATCACGCCGCGCGAGCGAACTGTGACTTCCGGGTTACGCATCAGTTGATAAGTCGGCGTCTCCCAATCCTGATAGAGCAGGAAGTTGAAGCGGCGAACTTTGTAGGGACAGTTGTTCGAGCAGTAGCGCGTGCCGACGCAACGGTTATAAACCATGTCGTTCAGGCCTTCGGCGCTATGAACCGTTGCGTGAACGGGACAGACAGGCTCGCACGGCGCGTTCTCGCATTGCTGGCAGGGCACGGGCATGAAGTACGGGCCTTCGGGGTTGTCCTCCGGGCCTTTGAAATAGCTGTCAACGCGAATCCAATGCATCTCACGACTGCGCTGCACCTGTTCCTTGCCGACGACCGCGATGTTGTTCTCCGATTGGCACGCCACGATGCAGGCGCTGCAACCGACACACGAGTTCACGTCAATCGCCATGCCCCACGCATAGTTTCTATCGTAATCTCTCTGCGAGTAGTCATACGGCGGATACATGGATTCGTCTTTCGACTCTTCATCCGTCAGATTGTTGCCCTGCTCGTGTATCTTCTCCGGGTCTTTCAGATAATCGGCGAGCGTGTTGACGCGAACGATGTCACGATTCTCCATCAGGTGATGAAGCTGCGTGACGGCGAGCGCGTACTGCTCACCTGTTTTTGCGACCGTGACGCCACTGCCGAACCAGGGCGAATCCGCAGTGCGAATCGCGTAAGCGTTGAAGCCTTTGCCTGTGCCGACACGCCCGGCGCGCGTGCGTCCGTAGCCGAGATGAACCGTCACAACGTTGTCTGGATGTCCCGGCGTAATCCAGACGGGAGCGACTACAGAGCGACCGGCATTAGTAATTTTAATCGTATCAACGAAAACGTCGCCGCCATAGCCGCCGATCTTGTTGTTGACGCCGAGTTGTCGTGCGGTCGCGGGACTGATGAGCGCGGCGTTGTCCCACGTCAGAGTGTTGGCAGGCTTCGGCAATTCCTGAAGCCAGCCGTTGTTGGAAAAACGCCCGTCGTAGATTGTCGGGTCGGTACGAAAGACAATCTCGAAGGCGGGGGTTGGGGGTTGGGGGCCGGGGGCCGGTGATGTAGTGTTCGGAGTAGGAGCTTTGACTGTTAAGCCCTGCTTCTCTTTGGCCGCAGTGTTTGAGATGAAGCCGTCATGCACTGCCTTGCGCCAGGCCATCTCGAAATCGGTGGTGGCATTGAGAAGCGGCGCGGAGAGCATCGGCTTGTTGGCGAAATCCGGCCCCTGATTCCCAGTGCCGCTCGATTGATTTCCGGCCCCTGTTCCCTGTCCCCCGGCCCCCGACATCTGCCCTTGCCAGAAAGCGCGCACGATGTCGTAGCCCTTGCGGTCGAATTGATTTTGGAAGACTGCGAGAAGTTCGTGCGCGGACTTACAGTCGTAGAGCGGCGCGATCAGTGGTTGAATGATAGAGACTGTGCCGTCGTAGGCGCGCGTGTCGCTCCACGCTTCGAGGTAGTGTGTTTCTGGAATATTCCAGTGACAGAGTTCCGATGTCTCGTCTTTGTAGAGGCTCAGGTGAACGCGCAGGTTTTTGATTTTCTCCATCCGCGCTTGATCGAGCTTGAGATCGGCGGGCGTTGTGTAAACGGGATTGCCGCCGAGGATGACGAGCGTTTGCACGCGACCACCATCAATGTCGCTGATGAGATCGCGTAGCGATTGCGTGTGGTCTTCGACGCGCGCAGCTATCGGTTCTGTGAACGTGATGGTCTTGCCGAAGTTGCCGAGCGCCTCGTTCATCGCGTGCGCGAGTGCGTGAACCGCAGGCGACTGCTCACTGCCGACGATGACGATGCTTCTGCCCTGAAAATCTTTGAGGTCGTTGGCAAGAGCCTTGATCCAGTCGGCGTGAGCCGTGTAGTTTCCTGCGCCCGCAGCGTCAGACATCTTGACTGTGACGCCCGCACCATTCAGCGCAGTTGCGACGGCGCGCGTGAAGCCTTCGATCTCGCTTGGTCGCATCCTCAATACGTGGTCGGCCATCGCGCCCGTGTTGGTCGGCGTACTCTCGATGACGTAAAGACGATTCATCGTCTTGTTCTCTTCGGTCACGCGCCGCTTGGCTGAGAAGTCGCGCGCGTAGCGCAGGCTGCCCGGCCCGCACGCGAGGAAGTCGGAATCTATCGCCAGAATTCGCTCGGCCTGATCGAAGTGATAGACCGTGTTGACAGGTTCGCCGAAGGCCGCGATTGCTCCGCCACTCGCGCCATTGCTTCCGGCTGGCTCGTACTGATGCCACTTCGCAGAGGGGAAGTTCGTTAGAATCGTTCGCAGTTGCGAGGCGAGCGTCGGCGAGGTGACGGTCTCCGTCAGAAAGCGCAGACCCGCGCCGTTATCTTTTTTGTGCTCCTCAAGCGCGTCGTTGATGGCGGCGACGAAAGCCGTCCAGGGACGAATCTCTTCACGATAGGTCAAGGTCTGCGAGCGGTCTGGATCGTAGAGCGTCAGGACGGAAGCCTGCGCGAAGATGTCTGTGGCGCTTGATCCTGCTACGGAAGCATCAGTTGCCGAAGCAGCATTTTTGTTGTTCGGATGATCCGGGTTGCCGTCCACTTTGGTCGGTCGTCCGTCGTTGCTGCGCACGAGCAGCGGTGTCGCGCCGCCGCTCATCGGCATCGCCGTGGCGAAGAAGAGCGGTCTGCCCGGAATCATCTCTTCAGGTTGAGTGACGTAAGGGACGATCTTCTCCGCCGGTTGATAGACGCACGAACTCAAGCCCGCGAGGGCGAGTGATGCGCCCATCAATTTGATGAACGTGCGACGACTGAAGGGGTCGTGCCACTCTTCCGCGTGCTGCGGATACTCGCGCTCGACGAACTCCTGAAACTCCGGCGTGTCGGCCAACTCTTCGAGACTGCGCCAGTACTGCTTGCCGTTCTGATTGGCAAGAATGCGGTCGCGCATCAGAGCGAAGTTGATGTGGCGGTCATTGCTTGGCATTTAGAAAATCGTCCCTCAAATTTACCTGTGGCACGTCGAGCAACTCGTCAGCGCGCGGGCATCCTGAATCTTGTGCTGCTTGAACAGCCGCGCGCCAATCTCTTCCTGATTCGCGGGTGCTCGCCAATCCATCTTGAAAATCTCTTCCTTCTTCTCTCTTAAAAACGGCGCGGGGTTGCGGTGGCAAGCGATGCACCACTCCATCTGGAGCGAAGCCGCCTGATACATCATCGGCATCTGCGCGACGTTGCCGTGACAGGTCGAGCAGCCGACGCCTTTGTTGATATGAATGCTGTGATTGAAATAGACGTAATCCGGCAGATCGTTGACTCTCGTCCATTCGATTGGCTTGCCCGTGCGTGCGCTCTCGCGGACAGGCTCCAGGTACGGGCTGTCAGACCAAATCTGCGAGTGACAGTTCATACAGGTTTGCGTCGGAGGGATTCCGGCTGATGGAGAAGTCTCGACGGAGGTGTGACAATAGCGACAATCAATGCCATCGTCGCCGACGTGATGCTTGTGACTGAACTGCACGGGCTGTTGACGCTCGACGAACGCTCCCGTGATCCACGAAGAGCGATTGATCTCGGCGACCACCCAGAGCGCGGCCAGCAGGATAAAGATCGCACCGAAGATACTGAGCCGTGCTAGAAAATTCGTACTGTGATGAAAAATTTGCGGCATCGCTCGCCCGTCGTCCGTTCTAACTTTTCATCGAACCCGTCAGTGCGGGCAGAGAATCCATCAGGGACTGGGAAGGGTTGCGACAAACTACGGCACAACGATCCGGCGGCGCATCTCGATGACTAATCGAGACCCAGATGCCTTGATCCCCACACGGTTTCACTGCCTTTGTAGTAATGCCAAGTGCCACTACTTTACCAGATGAGCAAAGTTTTTCAAGTAATCATTTACAACAAGAGTGGCGGTCGTCGCACGCGCGCCAAAAATATTTGAGAAATGACACGAAAGAATGAAGAAGTGAACCGGAATCTTTGGCGGGACAGAGGTTCAAAAATTTTAGAAATCATTGGCACACATCTATCGCCGCCTAGCCAGCAAGTCCGCTCAGTTTTTCTCAATCCCGCTTGAAGAACTGTCAAGCATGATTTGTGCGAAAACGTACTGACATCTTTCCTGCTCATTCATACAATCGAGGTGCTCAATTCCCCCAACAGACTTTATGCAGCAAGTGAGTCTTGCCGTCGTTTCATCTGGCAATGACTCGCGTATCCATCAACGGTGAACGAACAATCAGGGAGGAGATTCATCATGGCAGACGATAAAGATAAAGGTGGTCAGGGTGGCGGCGGCCAACAAGGTGGAGGCGGTGGTCAACAAGGCGGCGGCTCCGGCGGCGGTGGCGGTCAGCAAGGAGGAGGAGGCCAAGGCAGTGGCGGTGGTCAGCAAGGAGGAGGCTCCGGCGGCAGCGGTGGTCAAGGTGGCGGCGGCGGTCAAAGTGGCGGCGGCTCAGGTGGAGGTGGGAGCAAGTCCGGCGGAAGCTGAACCGGCGACCTGTTAAGAAAGCCTCGCCTCTTCGGTGAGAGAAAATGTGAGAAAGATTCAATGAGTCGCATGACTTCTCATTGAGATTGCATCGCATCGGTGGCATGGGAAAAGGCGGTGCGATGCGAGAACGAGCAAGGGGGGATAGAGAAGGGTGAGTTTTTGTGAACTCACCCTTCTCTTTATTATTGCACGATCAGCATCAAGCTGGATTACTGTTTCTGATACTCGTCCAGAAACTTGCCGACGAAGTTGCCTTCTTCAGTTCCGTCCGGTTTGGTGATCGTCCAGTCAATCAATTCGGATTCAGGAAAGCTGTAAGAGTCACCTTCCTTGTAGCCAGAGATAAATTCGATCTCGCTGGCAATAACTCCCTTGATGATTCCGTCCTTAATCTCGCGCACCCGGATAAAGACCTGCTCGAAGCGTCCCTGCGAATCATGAAGCCTGGTAGTTATCAGGAAAGAGTGTTGAGGAGGAAGCCCTGCGAGAAATCTCTTCTTAGCTTCGGGGTAAGTCTTGCGCGCCTTCTCAATATAGGGCTTGATCGCCTCTTCGATTTTCTTCGCCTCATCAGTATCAGCCGAGAACGGCTGGTCTGGCGGTGTGGTCGAAGAGGTGTTGGAGTTTGAAGATGTGTTTTGATTGCGACCTGATTGAGCATGTCCGAGCATGGAACTGAAGGAAATTACAACCATGAGCAGCATGAACCGAGTGAAGCAACTCATCAGACTTCCTTTCGCCGAAATAATTGAACTGAGTTTAGCTGGAGATAGTGTTGCCCGCATCGCGCGCGAGCATGGCGGCGCCGATGGAGACGGCGTCGGTGCCGAGCGCGGCGGCGACGATTTGTGTGGATTCAAAGCTGGGTTGAAAGGCGCGGCGCTGGGCTTCGCTGATGACGGGGTCGAGAATCAGGTCGCCCGCTTCCATCACGCCGCCGCCGAGTACGATGCGCTCGATGTTCAGTAGATTGATGACGGAAGCCACCGCCGCGCCGATGTACTTGCCCGTGCGCTCGATCATCAACAGCGAGAAGTCGTCGCCGCTCTTGGCCTCGCGCACAACGTCGGCTGCTGTGAATTGTTTGTTCATGGCGAGTCTGGAAAGCGATGAGGTGTTGTCGCGGTAGAGTCGCTCGTTGGCGCGACGCACGATGTTGGGCGAGGAGGCGACAGTCTCCAGACAGCCCGTGTTGCCGCACATGCACTCAATGCCTTCGGCATCAATCGTGATGTGTCCGAACTCGCCCGCAAAACCGCTTGCGCCGAGCCAGAGACGGCCATCGAGAATGATTGCGCCGCCTATCCCTGTGCCGATGGTGGCGTAGAACATGTCGCGGCTGCCGCGTCCAGCGCCAACCTTGTACTCACCATAAGCCGCCGCGTTCGCGTCGTTCTCAAGCTCGACGCGCAAGCCCGTCGCCTTCATCAACTCTGTGTGAATGTCGCCGCGCACAACCGTTGGCAGGTCTGTCGAGACGAGCACGCGATCCATCTGGCGATTGACGAGACCGGGAATGCCGACGCCGATAGCTCCGATATTGGACGAGACATCGCGCAACTCCGTGACGGCGTGCGCCACCTGCGCGACCACCGCCTCGCGTTCGAGCGGCGACTCGCGGCGTTCGACCACCTGGCCTTCATTCGTAATGAGCGCAGCGTGCATCGTTGCGCCGGAGAGGTCAACGCCGATAAAGTGTGTTGCTGATGGAGCGGGCTGTGCCATCTTGGAGTCTTCCAAATGAAGTCTCAGAAAAAAGTTCTCAGGGTAGGAAGCGCGTGCATTGTAATAAACGGTTCAGAGGGCTGTCAAACAAGGGCTTCTCCGTGTAGAATGCAGTGGTCAGTGGTCAGTGGTCAGTTACAAAAACAGAACAACTGACCACTGACCACTGTTTTTCGCCATGAAGATTCAATCTATCTTGTTGCCGACGGATTTTAGCGAGTGCGCTAATTACGCGCTCTCTTATGCGACCGATCTGGCGCGACAGTTTAAGGCTTCGATTATCTGCGTGAGCGTTGTCGAGCCGGTCGTTCCGACAGTCGGCTACACGGGCATCGCAGAGCCGCTGCCGATGACAGACATCAGCGAGCAACTGGAAGATTCCGCGACGCAGGAACTGCCGAAGATTGCGGAATGCGAAGAGTGTAACGGGCTGGACATTGAAGAGGTGATCGCACACGGCGATGCGGCGGCAGAGATTGTCCGCGTCGCCAGGGAGCGCAATGTTGATCTCATCGTGCTGGCATCACATGGACGAACGGGCTGGGGCCGCATCCTGTTCGGCTCGACTGCCGAAGCGGTCGTGCGTCACGCCACCTGCCCGGTGCTTGTCGTCAAGCCGCCACCAGAGGAAGAAGATTCTTGAAAGACAGAATTCAGAATCCAGAATCCAGAAGTCAGAATATTAAGGGGAAACCACTTCGACAGATTCTGCGCTTCCGTTCTTCGGTTCTTCTTTTCTTCTGGATTCTGAATTCTGAATTCTGAATTCTGCTCTTATATGTCGTCTAGCTATCTTCTCGGACTAACAGGGCTGTACATTCCCTACTCGTTCGTCTTCCTCACGCTGGGAGACCATGCGCTGCTGGGCATGGTGGAGAACAACTTCTTTTTCGACTTGATGGGCAAGTACGGCCTCTACGCCGTCTTCTTTCTCTCGATGTGGGAGGGAGACGCGACGCTGCTGGTCGCGGGCGTGCTGGCTGTGAACGGAGTTTTCGGCAATTACGGTTTCGCCAAAGTGCTCGTCGCAGGAACAGTCGGCGGCACTGCCGGTGATTGCGTTTTCTACGGTATCGGTCGCGGTTTTGAAAGAGGCGTGCGGAAGTTTAGCTTCTACAAGATGGCTGCGCCGCGCATCGTTAAGCTCGTTGATAAATACGGCACGCTCTCTATCTTTATCGTCAAATATATCTTCGGGCTGCGCATGGCTGCGTGCGTCTTCTACGGAGTGGGACGAATGCCTGTGGTGCGCTTTCTGCTGCTCACGCTGGGGAGTTGCGGGGCGTGGGCGCTGGTCTTGAGCGGCCTCGGCTACTCTTTCAGCGGCGCGATCACCAAAATGATCGGCAACGTGAAGAGCATTGGTCTCACCCTCCTGCTCATTCTGGCCGTCGGCCTCATCACCTTCTATCTGGTTGAGCGCTTCTGGGTCAGCAAGAAGGTCGAAGAGGCTGATCCTGAGAGACTGAAGGAACTGGAGTTGGCCGCGCATGAGAGATTTCAGGAGATTAAAGGCGAAGTTCGAGGGATCAGGGAAGAGCTACAAGAGCGCATTCACTTGCCGCATCTACATCGCCGCAAAGATTCAGCCGCCAAACACGAGCAGTCCGCATCGAAGAGCGGCGAGACGGGAGGAGATTGAAAGCAGAATTCAGAATCCAGAATCCAGAAGTCAGAATACTGAGGCGGAGACCGCTTTGACAGATTCTGTCTTTCTGTTCTTCTGGATTCTGGATTCTGAATTCTGGATTCTGCTTTTATGATTATCGAGTCGTCTGCCCCGACGCGCGTTGATCTGGCCGGGGGCACCATAGACATCTGGCCGCTCTATCTGTTTCATCCCGGAGCTTCGACCGTCAACTTCGCCATCAACCTGCGCGCCTCTTGTCGCATCGAGACGCGCGATGATGGGCGCATCGTGCTGGAATCGCGTGATCGGCAGATCAGTTTTGAGACAGAGCTTGCGGCGCTCGAAGACCTGCTTCGTGAAGAGCGTCTGGAGCTAATCTCCAAGCTCGTCCACTTCTTCAAACCGAGCGTCGGGTTTCATCTGGTGGCGCACAGTAAAGCTCCGGCGGGTGCCGGACTCGGCGGATCGAGCGCGCTCGGCATCGCCTGTATCGGCGCGCTCAATCGTCTCGTCGGGAATCGCTACGATGCGCGCAAGTTCATCACCATCGCCGCCAACATCGAGACGACTGTGATTCGCGTCCCCGCAGGTTTTCAGGACTACTACTCCGCGCTCTACGGTGGAGTCAGTTCCATCCACTATCGCCCGGACGGTATCGAGCGTGAAGCGCTTGAAGTTGACGAAGAGACGCTCGAACGCCGCATCGCTATCTGCTACACGGGCGAGCCGCGCATGTCTGGAACGAACAACTGGGAGATTACCAAGAATCATATTGACGGCGACGCGGAACTCTTCAAACTCTTCGACGGCATTCGTGATTCAGCAATCAGCGTGCGCGCCGCACTCCTCAAGAATGATTGGCAGGCGGTCTCCACGACGATGCGTGAAGCATATCCGAATCGCAAACGTCTCGCGCCGGGTGTGACCACTCCGCAGATGGAGATGCTTGTCGAGAAGGCGCTTGGGGCCGGCGCGGAGGCGTCGAAAGTCTGCGGCGCGGGCGGCGGCGGCTGCATCGCTTTCCTCTGCGCCGAAGGTCGCCGCCATGATGTGGAGCGTGCGCTCCTGGAAGAAGGCGTCGAAGTTCTCGATTGGAAACTGGCGCGTGAAGGATTGGTTGTGCACGAGAGCTAACGCCTTAATTAGCGGGGCGAGATTTGCTCGCTGATTAAAAACGCTTGGCGAAAATGGAAACATGCAATATATTCATGCCACCGTCTCGCGCTTTAACACTTTAAGTTGGAGGTTCGTATTATGGGATTACTGTTTGCGCTACTGCTGATTGTTGCCGGGGCGCTCGCTGCTTCGTCGCTCATCGTTGCTAAGCAACCAAATGCAGGAGAGGTGATTGCGAAGCTGACGCCATATCAAGGCATCCTCGGCATCATTCTTCTGATTTGGGCACTGATCTTCCTCATCAGAATATTGCCTGGCATAGGATTGCTTTTACAGGTTTTCCCAATGACAGGCATCATCCTCATCGTAACTTTTCTGGTGGCAATCGGTCTGGGCTTTCTGCTGGGATACGGTCTGATCGCGCAATATGTTCTTAACAAGAACGCAGGAGCAGCGCAGAGCGGTCAAGCCATGCAAATGAAATTGGCAAAAATTCAGGGGCCTCTGGGCATCGTCGGAATAGTGCTAGGGCTGTACATCCTTATTACATCCTTGAGCTGGGGAATGTTCTAACTGCTCAGGCTCTACAGGCTACGTTGTCTGTGACACGTAGTCTTGAGTCAGTCCAGCTAGTTTGCCGCGTTAGAAGTCCGCATCGGTTTCAATGGCGGAGATGCTCACGTCTCTGCCATTTCTCACGAGCGCGCGTCTCGGGACGCTCATCCTCCGTAACCATTCAGGTCCTATTCTTCATGGCTGTCAATGACCGGGAACAGGTCTGTGACCCTTCACCTCTGCTGCTCACTGGTCAAAATCGTCGCTGTCTTCTAATTCAGATTTACCCAACGCTTCTCTAACTTTGTGCGCCAGGGCATGAGCCGCCAACTGCTTTTGAATAAATTCTTCCGACCTCTGTTTCTTATTCTCGCTTCGCCGGCACAACAGATGCCAAAGTTCCCGTGAGACAATCCGAAATAGCTGAAAACCACATCGGAATAGTACAATATGCCCCGCTTCGGTTTAGTCTGACTATCCCAAGACACCGCAGCGTGGGCGTTTCTCCCCAAGGAAAACTTTGTCAGACGCTTGACTGCAAGTGTGGGAGAGAGATCAAAAATGATTGACCCTGATCACGACCTCAAAGGCGCATTAGCAGGCACGACCGGAGAGTTGCGCGCGCGCGAGGCTGACAAGAAATTGCAAGCTCTCGTCATTGACGACGATCAGCAGATACGCGAGTTTGTCTCGGCGGTCTTGCGTGATGATAGGTGGAATGTGGCTGAAGCGGAAACAGCCGAGCGCGCCTACGAAATGCTGGATGAGCGACGCTGGTCACTCGTCTTCTGCGATGTGATGCTCGGCGGTGAAGACGGCTTCGCGGTGCTGCGTCGTTTCACGGAAGAGCAGCCGGACGCGCAGGTAGTTTTAATGACCGGACACGGCTCGGCGGTCGGCGCGCTCGACGCCACAGCTTTCGGCGCTTACGATTATCTGCTCAAGCCTTTCGGAATTTCAGAGGTGCTGACTCTCGCGGGCGCTGTGCGCGAGCGGAGTATCTCTCGCCGCGCTCACGCCCGCCGCGACAAGAGCGAAGACCCGTTGCCGCGCGGCTACATCTCTGACATTGATCTCGTGGGACGCAGCGCCGCCTTCGTCAACTTGATGAAGCTCGTCGGGAGAGTCGCGCCGACTGATTTGCCGATGCTCATCACGGGCGAATCCGGGACGGGCAAAGAGGTCGTCGCACGCGCCATTCACCGGCGCAGCCGACGCGCCGCACGGCCTTTCATCGCCGTCAACTGCGGCGCGATCCCGGCTGAGTTAATAGAATCGGAACTCTTCGGCCACGTGCGCGGCGCGTTCACGGGTGCGGAGCGTGATCGTCGCGGTCTCTGGGAAGAGGCGGACGGCGGCACGGTCTTTCTCGATGAGATTACGGAGACGACGCCGACCTTTCAGGTCAAACTCCTGCGCGCCTTGCAGGAGGGTGAAATTCGTCGCGTCGGCTCGAATCAAACGCAGAGCATTGACGTGCGCGTCATCGCGGCCTCCAATCGCAATGTGGAAACGGAAGTCAGCGACGGGCGCTTTCGACAGGACTTGCTCTACAGGTTGAACGCCGTCACCATCAACCTGCCGCCGTTGCGCGAGCGCCCGGAAGACATCCAGCCGCTCGTCATGCGTTTTGCCGAGCGCGTTCGCCCTTCCGATGATACGCCGATTGTTTTCTCGCGCGCGGCGCTACGCCTGCTCGAACAGTATGCCTGGCCCGGCAACATACGCGAGTTGGAGAATGCTGTGGTGCGCGCCGCCGCGCTTTGCGATCAGACGGTGCGCCCGGAAGATTTGCCGGAGCGCGTGCGCAAGAACACTGCTGCGGCGGCGGCGAATGTCGAAGAGACGAGCGCTGCCGCAAGCTCTCAGCCGGAGCAATGGTTGACGCTCGAAGAGGTCGAACAGAGATACGTGGCGCGCGTGCTGGTGCACACGGGCGGCAACAAACAGGCGGCGGCGCGTCTGCTCGGCGTTGACCGCAAGACCATCGAGCGGATGATTAAGCGCCACAATATCAATCCGGTTAAGACCACCAGAGCTACGTCTCAGACAGGTTGAGAGTTTGCTTGCTGTGAGATAAACGATAAGCTGATTCAGAGAATCTCCCTATGCCCAACGCCACAGAAAAAAGAGCGCGCATCCTCATCGCCGACGACGATGAGCAGATTCGTGAAGTCCTGCTTGAATTGTTGAGCGAGAATTATGATTGCACGGCAGTCACTTCCGCCGAAGAAGCTCTGACGAAGATTCAAACGGAGAGCTTCGATCTGGTCTTGAGCGACATCATGATGGGCGGCATCACGGGCTTGGAAATGGTTCCGCAGGTCCTGGAACACGCGCCCGATACGGTCATCATCATGATTAGCGGCGAGCAGAACATCGAGAGCGCCATTCATGCTCTGCGCGTCGGCGCGTTCGACTACATCACCAAACCTTTCGATCTGCGCCACGTCGAGGCCGCCGTCAAACGCGCGCTTGAACATCAGGGACTGCGCCGCTCCAAACGCTACTACGAAAATTTCCTCGAAGAGATGGTCAAGCAGCGGACGGCTGAAATGAACAAGGCCAATCAGACGTTGCGCGTGCTGATCGAAGCCTCGCCGCTCGCCATCTTCGTGTTGGACACGCAGGCTCAGGTGAGCTTGTGGAATCCGGCAGCCGAGCGCATGTTCGGCTGGAACGAACAGGAGTTGCTCAACAAGCCTCTGCCCATTATCCCTGACGAGCGGCGTGAAGATTTTCAAGCGCGCTTCGCAAGCGCCTTGCAGGGTCAGGCGCTCTCTAATTTTGAAACTCGCCATCAGAGGAAGGACAAGACACTCCTGGAGGTGAGCCTCTGGACGACAACGCTGCTCGACCCGAACGGCGAGATCAGCGGCGTGATGGCTATCGTCGCGGACATCACTGAGCGCAAGCAGGCCGAAGCGCGCATTCATTATCTTGCCTATCACGACACGCTGACCGGACTGCCCAACCGCGTCTCATTCGAGGAGCGTCTGACCGAAGCGATTTCGAGAGTCGAATCCTCACAGCATCCTCTGGCCGTGCTGTTTCTCTCGCTCGACCGCTTCAAAAAATTCAACGACACGCTCGGCCACATCGTCGGCGACCAACTCCTTCACCACGTCGCCGAACGATTGTCCGCCTCGATGCGTGAAGGTGACACGCTGGCACGCTTCGCCAGCGACGAGTTCGCGTTCGTGCTCACGCACACTCAGAGTTCGGACGACGTGGCGGAGATGGCTCACAAGTTTCAAAGCCTGCTCGAAGCGTCGTTTGCGATTGACGAGCAGGAGTTGTACGTCACCGCCAGCGTCGGCATCGGTCTCTATCCGCACGACGGCGTTGACGCGCAAAGTCTATTGAAGAACGCAGGCGCGGCGCTCTATCGCGCCAAGCAGCAGGGCGGCAATAATTTCCAATTCTACACAGCTGACATGAACGAGCGCGCTCTGAAACGTCTCGCGCTCGAAAATAGTTTGCGCTCGGCGCTGGAGCGTAAAGAGTTTGCAGTTTACTACCAGCCGCAGGTCAACATTAACACGGGACGGGTCGTCGGGATGGAAGCCCTCGTGCGCTGGCGACATCCTGAGTTGGGACTGGTCTCACCGTCTGAGTTTATTCCTCTGGCCGAAGACACGGGCTTGATTGCGCCCATCGGCGAGTGGGTCTTGCGCACGGCCTGCGCGCAAACGAAAGCCTGGCTTGACTGCGGCTTCGCGCCCCTCCACATCGCTGTCAATCTCAGCCCACGACAATTTCAACAACCCGACCTGCTCTCGATGATCGAGCGACATCTCAAAGAAACAGGACTTGACCCACGCTACCTCGAACTCGAAGTCACGGAAAGCTCCGTGATGAAAAACCCGGAGAGCGCCATCAGCACCTTGCGCGAGCTGAAAGCGATGGGCATCAAGATTTCGATAGACGACTTCGGCTCCGGCTATTCCAGCTTGAGCTACCTCAAACATCTTCCGATTGACGTGCTCAAGATTGACCAGTCGTTCGTCGCCGACATGACGACTGACCCGAAGGATGCGGCCATCGTGATGGCGACCATTCAACTCGCGCACAGCCTCCAATTGAAAGTCACAGCCGAAGGCGTCGAGACCGATGAGCAACTGCGTTTCCTGCGCCTGCTGCGCTGCGACGAGATGCAGGGCTATCTCTTCTGTCGCCCGCTCCCGGTCGAAGCCTTCGAGCAACTCCTGCACGAAGGCCGAACTTTGAACACGCTGAAAACTCCGAGTCTTTCTCTCTCTTGATTGCGGAATGAAAAAGAAAGAAGGCGGCAAGCAGAAGGCAGAAGGCAGCGAGCAAGAGAAGCGCTCTTTGCTGCCGACTGCCCACTGCCTTCTGCCTTCTACTCTTCTCAATCCGCAATCCGAAACCCACACTCCGCAACCGGCACAGCCGCCTATCGAAATCGCCGACATCGAAATCAAACAATCAAGCAGCGTGGCGGGCGGCATTCCTGCCATCGTCCAGACCGTCAAGCACTCGTGGCGCGAGATGGGCGTGCGGCGCAGTCTCAAGACGCTGCTCGCGGTCAATCAAAAAGATGGCTTCGATTGTCCCGGCTGCGCGTGGCCTGAGCCTGACGGTGAACGCACGCACGCGGAGTTTTGCGAGAACGGCGCGAAGGCCATCGCCGAAGAAGCGACACGAAAGCGCGTCACGCCTGAGTTCTTCACAGAGTGGAGCGTGGAGAAGCTCTCACGCAAATCAGATTACTGGCTCGGCAAGCAGGGACGATTGACGCAACCGATGCTGCTCCGCGAAAGCGGCACGCACTACGAACCTGTGAGTTGGGATGAAGCCTTCGCGCTCGTTGCCGCAGAGTTGAACGCGCTCGCTTCGCCCGACGAAGCTATCTTCTACACCTCTGGCCGGACGAGCAACGAAGCCGCCTTCCTCTATCAACTTTTCGTCCGTCAGTTCGGCACCAACAATCTGCCCGATTGCTCGAACATGTGCCACGAATCTTCCGGCTCTGCGTTGACAGAAACTATCGGCATCGGCAAAGGCACAGTCACGCTCGAAGATTTCAACCTGGCCCAAGTCATCTTCATCATCGGACAGAATCCGGGGACGAATCACCCGCGCATGTTGACGGCGCTGCAAAAAGCCAAGCGTCAGGGATGCAAGATCGTTCACATCAACCCGCTTCCCGAAGTCGGCGCGACACGCTTTCTACATCCACAGGACATCTTCCATCTGCTCGGCAAAGGCACAGAATTAGCCGACCTCTTTCTGCAAGTCCGCATCAACGGCGATGTCGCGCTCCTTCAGGGCATCAGCAAAGAGATACTCGAAGCAGAGACGCGCAATCCCGGTCAAGTTCTCGATCATCAGTTTATCAGGGAACTGACGACCGGCTTTGAGAGCTTCAAAGAAGCTCTCAAAGCAGTGAGTTGGGACGACATCATCGAGCAGAGCGGAATCTCTCGTGAACAGATACGCGCGGCTGCCGAGATGATGATTCAGTCGGAGCGCACAATCTGTTGCTGGGCAATGGGACTGACGCAGCACAGGAACGCCGTCGCCAACATTCAGGAGATTGTTAATCTACTTCTGCTGCGCGGGCAGATTGGCAAGCCCGGCGCTGGCGTCTGCCCCGTGCGCGGCCACTCAAACGTGCAGGGCGATAGAACGATGGGCATCTGGGAGCGACCGACCGAAGCGTTTCTCGACAGTCTCTCGAAAGAATTTAATTTCGAGCCGCCACGCCATCACGGTTACGACACGGTTGAATCAATCAAGGCGATGCACGCCGGACGCGGCAAAGTCTTCTTCGCGCTCGGCGGAAATTTTCTTTCCGCGACTCCCGATACGGAGTACACGGCGGAAGCCTTGCGCCGTTGCCGTCTGACAGTTCACGTCTCGACCAAGCTCAACCGCGCGCATCTCATCACGGGCGAGCAGGCGTTAATTCTACCGTGTCTCGGTCGGACGGAGATTGACGCGCAGGCTTTGGGGGCGCAGTTCGTCAGTTGTGAAAACTCGATGAGCGTCGTGCAATCTTCACGCGGTACGCTTGAGCCTGCATCATCTGAATTGTTGAGCGAGACAATGATCGTCGCGCGCCTCGCTGCGGCGACGCTCTCTGAGAGCAGCAATGTTGAGTGGTTCGCGCTGGCCGGAGACTACGACCTGATTCGCTCATCAATCGCGCGCGTTATTCCAGGCTTTGAAGACTACAATCGGCGTGTGCGTGAGCCGGGAGGTTTTTATCTTCCGAACGGAGCGCGCGAGCGTCGTTTCCAGACCGCGACAGGCCGCGCGCAGTTTACAGTGCACTCGCTCCCGCGCCACTCGCTCAAAGATGGACAGTTTCTGATGATGACGATTCGCAGCCACGATCAATTCAACACGACCATCTACGGCCTCGATGATCGCTATCGCGGAATCCGCAACGGTCGGCGCGTCGTCTTTCTCAACCCGGAAGACATCGAAGCAGCCGGACTCAAGCAGGGACAAGTTGTTGACATCACCAGCCACTTCGAGGATGAAGAACGCACGGCACGCAGCTTCGTCGTCGTCCCCTACAGCATTCCGCGACGCTGCGCCGCGACTTATTTCCCGGAAGCCAACGTGCTTGTCCCCATCGGCAGTGTCGCCGAGAAGAGCAACACGCCCGCATCAAAATCTGTCGTCATTAGCCTGCGCCCTTCCACAGATGCGGCGGAGTTCAATTATGCTCACATTGAAGCGAGTTGATTTCCTCTTGTCCTCCAAGCGACGGCGAGCAACTTTCTACTGCGTGATAAAGCACAGGCCGGAGTCCGACTAACGATCACTTGAGGACTCAAATTGACTGTGTTCACAACCATCTGTTACTCTTTTTTGTTTCAAATATTGTCAGTATTTTTCACTATCGAAAGGTCAAACTAAAAATGGCTCGTGATGTTTTTATTCTGGGTGGCAAGCGCACGCCGATGGGCGAGTACGTCGGCGCGTTGAAGGATATTTCGGCGATTGATTTGGGCGCCATTGCGGCGCGCGGCGCGCTTGCGGCGACGCATGTTTCGGCGGATGAGATTGACCACACGATTATCGGCAACGCGCTTCAAACTTCCGGCGACGCGATCTACGGCGCGCGGCACGTCTCTTTGAAAGCGGGCGTGCCCTTTGATCGTCCGGCATTGACAGTCAATCGTCTCTGCGGCAGTGGCATTCAGTCAATCATTTCAGGCGCGCAGATGATTCAACTCGGTGAAGCTCAGACAGCGCTCGTCGGCGGCATGGAATCAATGTCGCAAGCGCCGCATGTGATTCGCGGCGCGCGCTCAGGCTTCGCACTCGGCCAGGGCCAACTCGAAGACAGCCTGATGGTCGCGCTGCTCGACACTTACTGCAACACGCCGATGGCGGGCACGGCTGAGAATCTCGCGCGTCGCCACGAAATCTCGCGCGAGGAGCAAGACCGTTACGCGCTGCGCTCACAACAGGAAGCGAAGCGCGCGCACGATGCGGGAATCTTCGCTGAAGAGATCGTGCCGGTTGAGATCAAGTCTCGCAAGGGAACGGCAATCTTCGACACGGACGACCATCCGCGCCCCGACACGACGCTCGAAGGTCTGGCGAAACTGCGTCCGGCTTTCAGCAAAGATGGTTTCGTCACGGCGGGCAATGCTTCCGGCATTGTTGATGGCGCGGCGGCGCTCGTCATCGCGGGTGAAGAGTTTGTCAAAGCGCGCGACATCAAGCCGCTCGGACGCATCGTCAGTTGGGCTTACGCGGGAGTCGAACCGGAGATCATGGGCATCGGCCCCGTGCCAGCGACACGCAAGGCTCTGGAGCGTGCCGGATTGAAACTCGAAGAGATTGATCTGATCGAAGTCAACGAAGCCTTCGCCGCGCAGTATCTCGCCGTCGAAAAGGAACTCGGCCTCGACCGCTCACGCACCAACGTCAACGGCGGCGCTATCGCGCTCGGCCACCCGCTTGGCGCAACCGGCACGCGACTCGTGCTGACCTTGCTCAACGAACTGCGACGACGCAATGGGCGCTATGGATTAGCGACCGCCTGCATCGGCGGCGGACAGGGCATCGCCATTATTTGTGAGAGAGGGTGAAAAACAGAATTCAGAATCCAGAAGTCAGGAGTCAGAATGAGAAGGCGGAGACCGCTTCGACAGAATTGTTGTCTTTCTTTTCTTTTGGATTCTGACTCCTGACTTCTGGATTCTACTTTTCTTCCTTCCTCCTGCTTTTCGTAGAAAATCCAAAAAAATGGTGGGTGATAATCGCCAGTCAAGACGCGCTCAGAGGCTAACTCCTCATAAATCACGTCTCTATGTTACGACGCTATTTCTATTCTCTCCCGGCATAAGTTTTGCCATAAAGCATCCGTTACGAATCTCTATGGAGAGACTTTGAAATCGGCTCGAAGCGCCTCGGCGGGCAGAAGATAACTTAACCTGGCGTTCATTCGCGCTTAACACTTGCGTAAATAGCTTCCGGCATGATAGAAAGTCGCTTCTACATTGGGTGTTGTTCGGTATCACGCCTCTTGAGATCAGCAGTTATAAAATGTTTCCGCAATTCCAAGTAACTTCTGCGCTTGTTCTGCGACGCGCAGACTGATGACTTCAACTCTTGTCTAAATTGCTCTATAAGGAGTTCCCCAGCATGAACAAATTTTTCCGACTCTCTTTGGTTACGCTCCTCATTTTTATGTTGAGCGCATTGGCCGCCGCCCAGTCCACGACGACTGGCGCTGTCGGCGTCACGGTCACAGACCCGAAAGGTGCGGTCGTTCCAAACGCCGCAGTGACAGTTCGCAATACTGAAACTAATAAAGAAGAGACGGCTACGACGGACGGCGAAGGCCGTGCCCGTGTCGTCAATCTGCAACCGGGCACTTACACGGTGACGGCGAATGCGACGGGCTTCGGCGCTTTCAAACAAGATAACGTCGTGGTCGAAGTAGGCCGCGTGACTTCTCTTGAGACTCCGCTCTCGCTAACAACTCAAACAGCTACAATCGAGGTGACGACCGACGCGCCCGTCATCAACACGACGCAGCAGGATTTTTCAACCAACATCAATCAGGTCTCCCTCAATAATCTTCCGACTAACGGTCGTCGCTGGTCTAACCTTGCGATCCTCACGCCGGGCGCGACTCCCGACGGGACATTCGGCCTGATAAGTTTTCGCGGTATCTCCGGCCTGCTCAATAACAGCACGATTGATGGCGGCGATAACAATCAGGCGTTCTTCTCTGAAGAGCGCGGACGCACGCGCATCGGCTATGTGATTAGTCAGGCCGCGATCCGCGAGTATCAGGTCAACACTTCTAACTACTCGGCTGAGTACGGGC
>JAVHWW010000094.1:0-20326 GCA_032159235.1 Acidobacteriota bacterium | reverse complement strand
GTCTCTTTGAAGAGGCGGTCAACGTCGTCAAACAGAAGGAAGATAGCTACTCCCGCTCGCTTGGGATGGTCATCAAACGCATTGGCCTCCTTCAGGCGACCTACGATACGCATTACCCCTGGGAGCTTTATCAAACCTACACGGCATACGAATCGGGCGCAGTTGATAACTATTACAACTCGAATTCGCGCGTCATCCACGAGCGCAAAAGCAGCACCTCGTACTTAGAGCCTTTAGACAGAAGCGCGTTCGACGCAGTTATTAATCCGATAGGAGTTGAGCCGACGGTGCAGTGCACTTTGTATATGAAGGTCTTGTACTCCCAAGCGAGATAAACTGATCGAAGAGTATTTCTCAGGAAGTTAAGAGCCACCAAGAGATTATGTTTATTGGAGCTATCGGTTGCGAACCACTTCAACTCCGCCGCGTCGGGCTGGAGAATTCGCAGTCGCTTGAAGTCTATCGAAAGAACGGCGGCTACGAGGCGCTGAAGAAAGTGCTTGACGAGATGTCGCCGGACGATGTGATCGGCGAGGTCAAGAAGTCTGCCTTGCGTGGTCGCGGCGGCGCGGGTTTTCCGACGGGCATGAAGTGGAGTTTCGTGCCGAAGGATTCGCCGAAACCGAAGTACGTCGTCTGCAACGCGGACGAATCGGAGCCGGGCACTTTCAAGGATCGTTATCTGATGGAGCGCGACCCGCACATGCTGATTGAAGGCATGTTGATTGCGGCCTACGCGCTCGGCGCTCGCACGAACTACATCTACACGCGCGGCGAGTATCGTTATCTCATCGAGATTATGGATCGTGCGCTGGCAGAGGCGCGCGAGGCGGGACTCGTCGGCGAGAAGATCATGAAGACAGATTTCTCGTGCGAGATTTACACACACACGGGCGCGGGCGCGTACATCTGCGGCGAAGAGACGGCGCTCTTGAGTTCGCTCGAGGGCTTGCGTGGTCATCCGCGTATGAAGCCGCCCTTCCCTGCTGTTTCCGGTCTCTATCAATCGCCGACGGTTGTTAATAATGTCGAGACACTGACCGCCGTGCCCGACATTATCAAGATGGGCGGCGAGGCGTATCAGAAGTTGGGAACGGAAAAGAGCGGCGGCACGAAGGTCTGGTCAGTCTCAGGCCACGTCAATCGTCCAGGCGTGTATGAGCTTCCGATGGGCTACGACGACATGGAGAAGTTCATTATGGAAGACTGCCAGGGCATTGCGAACGGGCAACAACTGAAGGCAGTGATTCCCGGCGGCTCAAGCGTCTATATCATGCCTGCGACTGACATCTTGGGCAAAGACGTAAAGATGGATTATGAGGGACTCGTAGCGGCTGGCTCGATGGTCGGCTCCGGCGGTTTCATCGTGATGGACGAGACGGTTGACATCTTCGAGTCAACGAAGAATCTGATCGAATTTTACAAGCACGAATCCTGCGGCTGGTGCACGCCCTGTCGTGAGGGCACGGATTGGCTCGTCAAAATCTTCAAGCGCATCGCTCGCGGCGAAGGACGACCGGAAGACGCGCAGTTGATTCTCGATCTGTGCGACAACATCGAAGGTAAATCTTTCTGCCCGCTCGGTGACGCCGCCGCGTGGCCGATTCAGTCGGCGATTAAAAAGTTTCCAGAGGATTTCAAGCGCCACTTGATGCCACTTGCAGCGCATTCAGAAGAGACTATCGCGGCGGACTAAGAGTGATGATTAAGATTGTCGAAGCGCACGCGCTTGATTTATATCGCCTTTACGTCAGGTTCTCTGATGGTGCTGAGGGCGAAGTTGACTTGTCTGCATTGGCTGGACAAGGTGTGTTCGCGGCGTGGAGCGATCCGTCATTCTTTGAGCGAGTGCAGATCAACTCGTCAGGTCGAAGCCTTGAATGGGATAATCAAATAGATTTGTGCGCTGACTCGCTTTATCTGAGCCTGACCGGGCGAACTGTTCAAGATTTGTTTCCAAAGCTGGCAACAGAGGGGATGCGTGCCTGAGATTTGCCGTTTTTACGGAATTGTTATCAAGATGTTTTATGCGGATCATCCACCACCGCACTTTCATGCTGAATATGGTGAGTAAGAAGCACTGATTACGATTGCCGATGCAGAAGTTTTTGCCGGGAGATTGCCCGCCAGAGCTTTGAGCATGGTTAAAGAATGGGCGGAGTTACATCAAGCGGAATTGAATCAGGATTGGGAATCGGCTCGCCGTGCGTTGCCGTTGAGTAGAATTGATCCGTTGTCATAACGTTATGTCCACAGAGCTAATCAAAGTCACAATCAACGGCCAGGATTTTCAAGTCGCAAAAGGCGCGCGGCTGATTGATGTCTGCCGCGAAAAGAGTTTTTCAATTCCATCCTTCTGTTATTACGCAGACCTCGCGTTGCAGGCTTCGTGTCGGATGTGTCTCGTGCGGATTGAGAAGATGCCGAAGCTGCAAACGTCATGCACGATCACCTGCACGGATGGAATGGTCGTCACGACCCAGAGCGAAGAGATTGAAAAGGCTCAACGCGCGATGGTGGAATTCCTGCTCGCCAATCACCCGCTCGATTGTCCGGTCTGTGATCGCGGCGGCGAGTGTGAATTGCAGGAGATGGCTTTCGATTGGGGCGGATTAGAAGAAAGATTTTCGGAACGCAAGAACGCGATGCCGGAAAAATATCTCTCGCCGATTGTGGCAAACGATCCGCAGCGTTGCATCTTGTGTAAACGCTGCACGCGCGTCTGCGATGAATGGATGGGCGAAGATGCTATTGAAGCTGGCGGTCGCGGCGCAAACACCGTCATCGGGACTTACGGCGGCTGGCTCAACTGCTCGCAGTGCGGCAACTGCATCGAAGTCTGTCCGACCGGAACGCTGCTCGACGCGACCTATCGTCATCAGGCGCGCCCCTGGGAATTAGCTCAGACAGTCTCGACCTGCGCGTTCTGCTCCGACGGCTGCCAGATGTCTCTGGGTTCGCGCGGTGGTGAACTCATGCGTTCCGTCGCACGCGACCGCTACGTCAACGGACACAACGGCGAGTTTCTTTGTATCAAAGGACGCTTCGGCCATCCCTTCGTCAATCACGAAGAGCGACTACGCACGCCTCTGATTCGTTACAAGAAAGGCGGCAAGCTCATTCCCGCGACGTGGGACGATGCGATTAAGTTCACCGCCTCCAAGCTCGAAGAGGTTGCGAACGCGCACGGCGCATCTTCCATCGCTGTACTGGGAAGCCCGCGCATCACGAATGAAGCGAATTACGCGCTCTACAAATTCGCCAACGAAGTTGTCGGCACAGAGAACTACACGGCGACGGATGCTTTCAGTCTCGTTCCCTTCTTCGACAACTTAGGCAGCCAGCTTGCGACGCACCGTGACATTCGTCACGCGAAAACAATCCTGCTCATCGGCGGCGAGCCGGAAGAGTTGCAGCCGTTCACAGGCAAACAGATGCGGCAAGCGGTCCGCAACGGCGGCGCAAAACTCTTCATCGTCAATAGTCGTCAGATCAGACTCAAGCAACAGGCTTCGCAGTTCATACACATTCGACCCGGCACGGAAGATGCTCTTGTTCTCGCACTCGCCGATCCTTCGCAGAATGCACTGGCAGCGCGCAAGCTGGGCGTTGAAGTCAGTGAGATTGAGAAACTGCGCGAGACATTGAATGAAACTGCGGGCGACGTTGTCATTATGTTCGGCGGCGAGTTGAGCCAGGCGGGGCAAGCAATCGTCGCGCAGCTTCCCCACTCGCTCACAGCCGAAGGAAGGCGCGTGCTGTTGCATCCGCTGCCGCTTTACAACAATAGCATCGGCGCGCACGACATGGGCTTGATGAAGAGCGGAAAAAGCGCGGGACAGATTCTTGAAGCGGCTGGCGAGTCGGTGCGTGCGATCTATATCGCGGGTAGCCTTCTGCCGGAACATACGCGCGGACGCGAAGACGCGCTCTCGAATTTAGACTTTCTTGTCGTTCAGGAACTATTCGAGACAGAGACGACAAGGTACGCGGATGTTGTCTTCCCCGCAGCATCTTTCGCCGAGACCGACGGAACATTCACGAACAACGACGGTCTCGTTCAGCGCGTGCGACAGTCCATCCCACCTGTTCATCAAGCGAAACAGGATTGGATGATTACGTCGCAACTTGCGAGTGCGTTGGACGTTGATTTCGGTTTTCAGATGTCAGCGAGCAGCATCTTCAAGGAGATCGCGGAGCGTATTCCCGCTTACAACGGACTGCGCTATCCGCTCCTGAAAGATGAGACGAAGCCTGCGCAGGTGAAGCATCAGATTTCGGAACGCCGCGACCTGACGAAAGAGGCTGACGGCTTGCGCTTGGGCGTTGAAGGGATGAGCGAGACGGCGGAGAAGATTATGGGCACGCCGGATGTGGGTCACGAGTTATTCAAACCGGGAACTCTGACCGGCAAAGTTCCGCAGTTCCCATTGCTCGCGGCGGGCAATCCAGAGCCGCCGAGTTTAGCGATTTCACCGCTCTATCAGATTACGATTGACGAGAGCTTGCGTCGAGTTGAGGCTGTAGCGGGAGACTGAAAAGCAGTGAAAAGTGAATAGTGAATAGTGAAAAGTTAAAAACAGCTATTCACCTTTCACTTTTCACTTTTCACTATTCACTTTTCACTAACAATCATGGACAGTCCCATCGTTCAAATTATCTTGAAGTTGGTGGCGATCACGATTGCCTTCACGGGAATCCTGATGATCGTCGCTTACACAGTGCTGGCCGAGCGGCGCGTGCTGGCATTCATTCAGGGAAGACTGGGGCCGAATCGCGTTGGCTACGGCGGACTACTTCAACCTTTCGCAGACCTGCTCAAATTTATTCTCAAAGAAGACATCGTTCCAGACAAATCAACGCGCTTCGTCTATTTCCTCGCCCCCGTGATTGCGATTGTCACGGCGTTGATGACGATGATCGTCTATCCGTTCGGGCCGGACATCAATCTGCCCTGGATCGGACACATTCAACTCGTCATCACGCGCTTCGATGTCGCCTTGCTTTACGTGCTCGGCATCACATCGGTCGGCGTTTACGGAATCGCGCTCGCCGGTTGGTCTTCAAATAACAAGTACAGCTTGATGGGCGGACTGCGCTCGTCAGCACAGTTGATCTCGTATGAATTGTCGCTTGGACTCTCGCTCGTCGGTGTGATCCTGATGAGCGGGACGCTCGACCTTTATAAAATTGTCGAGTTGCAGTCGGGTTATCGCTGGGGCTTCATCCCGCGCTGGAACATCGGCCCACAATTCATCGGCTTTCTCGTGTACCTGATGTCGGCCATCGCCGAAACGAACCGCGTGCCGTTCGATCTCCCGGAAGCTGAGACGGAACTCGTCGCAGGCTTTCACACGGAATACAGTTCCATGAAGTTCGCGCTCTTCTTCATGGCCGAGTACGTCAACATGCTGACGGTCTCGATGCTGGCGACGACGCTGTTCCTTGGCGGGTGGAACGGGCCGGGCGTCGCGCAGTTTCCTATCTTAGGCGTCTTCTGGTTCTTGATTAAGATTATCTTTTTCCTGTTTCTCTATATCTGGCTGCGCGGGACGCTGCCGCGCTTTCGTTTCGATCAATTGATGAACTTCGGATGGAAATTCTTGTTGCCCGTCGCCATCCTGAATATTATCTTGATGGCGACGCTCGCATACTTCGGGATCGTTTGAATTTGAAGCTATGAATAAACCACAAAGGCACAAAGACACAGAAGAGAGCAAGGATGAATGCGGAATAATGAATGATGAATTAACGATAGATTCTCTTCAACTCAGCATTCAATATTCAACATTCATCGTTTCGCTGTGCCTTTGTGTCTTTGTGGTTTAACTCTCGAATTAGAATGGTTGCGCTTCTTTTCATACTCTTTGCGGGACTCGCTACGGGCTGCGCGCTTTCGATGGTCGTGCAGCGCAATCCGCTCTACAGCGCGATCTCGCTGGTCGGCGTCTTCATCTCGCTCGCCGCATTGTACGTGATGCTGGCCGCGCCGTTCATCGCCGCCGTGCAGATCATCGTCTATGCGGGCGCGATTATGGTGCTGGTCGTTTTCGTCATCATGCTTTTGAATGTCGAAGAGGAAGCGCGGCGGCGTCTGCGTCTGCGCCTGCTGATTCCGACGGCTGTCCTGCTGGCCGGGGTGCTGATTGCCGAAGCAGCATTCGTGCTCTACTCCGTCCAGGCATCGCAGCCTGCGCCGCAAGACCCCAGCACTTCGGATGTCGGGTTGACCGCATCCATCGGCACCGGGTTATTCACGACTTACCTGCTGCCGTTTGAAATCACGTCCGTGCTGCTGCTGATGGCGATTGTGGGCGCGATGACGTTGGCGCGACGCGCGGCGATTCTTCCGGCAGACGCGCTCGTCATTCCCGGCGTGCAAGTGCTCACGAAATCAATCGTTGACCCGCGCGATGTCGGCGATGCGACTCCGGTCGTCACCAATACAACCGCAGAGGCAGCGCAGCTTTTAGGTGAAGACGACCCGCACGAAAGGAAGAACAATTATGAGTTTTGAGTTTTGAATTTTGAATTAAGGTCAAATGCTTTCAATTCAAAACTCAAAATTTAGAATTCAAAACTATTATGGCTCCGCATCTTTCCTGGTATCTGGCGCTCTCCGCCGTCCTGTTCACGATTGGCGTGGCGGGCGTCATCATCAAGCGCAACGTGATCTCGATGTTCATGTGCATCGAGTTAATGCTCAACGCTGTGAACTTAACTTTCGTCGCGTTTTCAAGTTATTTCCGCGACGTGACCGGACAACTTTTCGTCTTCATCGTGATGACGGTCGCCGCAGCCGAAGCGGCGGTCGGACTTGGCATCATCATCGCCATCTTCCGTAACCGTGAATCGCTCGATGTGGACGATGCGAACATACTGAAACTGTAAGTGGTCAGTGGTCGGTGGTCAGTGGTCAGTTAAAAAACGGCCACTGCTCACTGACCACTGACCACCGACCACTGACTACTGATGATTCGTTACATCATCTTTGCGCCGCTTGTTGGGGCAGCCATTAATTGGTTCATCGGTCGGCGTGTGCGCAGGGAATCATTTATCGGCATGGTGGCGTGCCTGTCGGTTGGCGTCTCGACGGTCGTCGCGTTCTATCTCGCGTTCATGCACGGGGGCGCGCTCACGTCTGAGACTGCGCCGGGTGTTGCGCCTGTCGTAGATCACTTGTGGACGTGGTTGAATGTCGCCGGCTTTCACGCGGACTTCGCGTTTGCGATGGATCGCTTGAGCGGGATTTACGCTCTCTTCGTGACGTTTGTCGGCCTCTTGATTCATATCTTTGCCGTCGGCTACATGCACGATGATCCGGGTTTCTATCGCTTCTTCGCCTACCTCAATCTCTTCATGTTCTCGATGCTGACGCTGATCTTAGCTGACAACCTGCTCTTGATGTTCGTCGGCTGGGAAGGCGTCGGTCTCTGCTCATATCTACTGATTGGTTATTACGTTGACCGCAAGGAGGCTGGCGACGCGGCGAAGAAGGCATTCATCGCCAACCGCGTCGGCGACTGGGGTGTGGTGCTCGGCATCATGCTCGTCTTCTTTATCACTTCGGCGGCGGGGCATGGCTCAATCAGTTTCTTCGACAAACCCGTACAGGGTGTGACGAGCGCGCTTCAGACCATCGCGCACATGAGTGTTGATTCTTTCGGCTGGGGCACGCTCTTCGCAGGAGGCATTACAAGCGCCGCGATACTTCTCTTCATCGGTGCGACAGGAAAGAGCGCGCAGATTCCCCTGTTCGTCTGGCTGCCGGATGCGATGGCTGGCCCGACGCCCGTCTCCGCGCTGATTCACGCGGCGACGATGGTCACGGCTGGCGTCTATATGGTCGTGCGCTGCTCGGCAATCTACACGCACGCGCCGACAGCCATGTTCATCATTGCCATCATCGGCGCGGCAACCGCACTCTTCGCCGCGACCATCGGCATCGCGCAGAACGACATCAAGAAAGTTTTAGCTTACTCGACCATCTCGCAACTCGGCTACATGATGCTGGCGTGCGGCGTCGGCGCATTTGTCGCGGCGATCTTTCACGTGATGACGCACGCTTTCTTCAAAGCCTTATTGTTTCTCGGCTCAGGCTCCGTCATTCAAGGAATGCACCACGAGCAGGACATGCGGCGGATGGGCGGCTTGAAGAAATACATGCCGATCACATTCATCACGATGCTCATCGGCTGGCTCGCTATCAGTGGCATTCCCATCTTCGCTGGCTTCTTCTCGAAAGATGAAATTCTCTGGAAGACCTGGAGCACGCAAACACTCGGCATTGCGAACGCTGGCAAGATTCTCTGGGCTGTCGGCGCGGTGACGGCGCTCTTGACAGCCATCTACATGACACGCCTGATGGTGATGACCTTCTGGGGCAAAGAGAGATTCGCAGACGCACACGCGGGCGGACAGGCCGACGAAGCACACGCGCACGCCTTTGACATTGATGAGAAGCCGCACGATGCCGCGCTTGCATCGGCTGGTGATCGCCCGCATCACGAACCCGGCGAGCATGTGGATGAAGTTCACATTGAGCATGACGAGCAAGTAGCGGTTCATGCCGGAAGCAGCCACGACGCACACAGCAGTCATGGCTCGTTCAAGCCGCACGAGTCGCCCTGGACGATGACGATGCCGCTCGTCGTGCTGGCGATTCTCTCAACCATCGGCGGGCTTATCGGCATCCCTTACGCACTGAGCGGCGGCAAGGTGGACAACTATTTCGAGAAGACGCTTGAGCCTGCCATCGCTAAACCGGAGAAGACAGGAGAGACCGCGCGTTTTGAGAACCAGCCGAAAAATCGGCAGATGCTCTCGAAAGCACCGCAGCCTCAAGATGGCGCAGCGCCGATCTCTGAAAGCGAAGGCTCACAGGGTGAATCAAGCACCAAGCGTGCTGCGACGTCTGAAGAGGTCGGTCAGGAACGACTCTTCACAGGTATTTCCGTTCTGATCGCACTTGCTGGCATCGGAATAGGTTGGGCGATGTTCAAGAAGCAACCGCTCCGCGAGATGCCGCGCTTGCTTGAAAACAAATACTACGTTGACGAAATTTACGACGCCGCGCTCATCAATCCGATCAAGGTCGGCTCGCGTGAAGGCTTGTGGAAACTCTTTGATGTCGGTGTGATTGATGGCATCGTCAACGGGCTTGGACGTGGTATCACGGAGATTGGCCGTGTCGTGCGTCATCTGCAAATGGGATTCGTGCGCAGCTACGCCGCGATTATCCTGCTCGGCGCGCTCGCCGTCATCGGCTATTTCACTTTCAGAATCTTTGTTCACTAAAGAGCGATGCAGCAATACCTGGTCACCATCTTAATTCTTCTCCCGACGGTCGGCGGCATCGCGGCCATCGGGCACAGCCTTGTTTATAAACGTGAGACAGATTATCGCTGGATCGCGCTCGTGTTTTCAGTCATCACGTTCGCACTCTCGCTGCTACTTTTAAGCGGTGACACGACGGGCAGCGGCTTTCGTTTTGTGCAAAACATTCCCTGGATCAACGCCATCGGCGCGCGTTACCACGTCGGCGTTGACGGGATCAGTTTGTGGCTCGTGCTGCTGACGACGCTGCTCGTGCCGATTTCGATTCTCTCAAGCTGGACTTCGGTTAAAAAACGCACGCTCTCTTACTACGTTTTCCTGCTCATCCTCGAAAGCGCGATGATCGGCGTCTTCGTCTCGCTCGACCTACTGCTGTTCTATCTCTTCTTCGAGGCGTCGCTCGTGCCGATGTTTTTCCTGATCGGCATCTGGGGCGGCGAGCGACGAATCTACGCGGCGACGAAGTTTTTCATCTACACGGCTGTTGGCAGCCTCTTGATGCTGGCCGGAATCATCGCGCTCTATTTCATCGCAGGACACTCGTTCGATTACGTCACGGTCTTGAATGTCTTGAAGGGCGGAGTGAATCAATTCACGGGCACGACGAGCGAGGCGCTCATCTTTCTCGCCTTCGCGTTCGCCTTCTGCATAAAAGTTCCGCTCTTCCCCTTTCACACTTGGCTGCCAGACGCACATACGGAAGCCCCTACGGCGGGAAGCGTGATTCTCGCTGGTGTACTGCTGAAGATGGGGACGTACGGGTTGCTGCGCTTCTGTATCGCGCTCTTCCCATCGGCTGCGCGAGCATTCGCGCCGTACATCATCACGCTCGCCGTCATCGGAATTATTTACGGCGCGTTGGTAGCGATGGTGCAACCGGATGTGAAGCGACTCGTCGCCTATTCATCTGTCAGCCACATGGGATTCGTCGTACTCGGTCTCTTCTCATTTACTGAGTTGGGGATGCAGGGCGCGCTCTATCAGATGCTCAATCACGGCGTTTCGACGGGCGCGCTCTTTCTCTTCGTCGGGATGATTTACGAGCGACGCCACACACGCAACATCTCTGACTTCGGGGGCTTGGCGAACTCGATGCCCTGGTTCTCTGCGCTGTTCGTCATCGCGGCGCTGTCGTCCATCGGCTTACCGCTCCTGAATGGATTCGTCGGCGAGTTTCTGATTATGATCGGGATGTGGACATCAACGGCGATCACGTGGCCCTGGATCGCAACAATGCTGGCGGCAACGGGCGTCATCTGGGCTGCCGTCTATATGCTCTGGATGTTGCAGCGCGTCATCTTCGGACGCATCACGAATCCTGAGAACGCACGGCTCAAAGATTTGAATGCGCGCGAGATTGGATTGCTCGTACCACTGCTCATCCTGATGCTTTTGATGGGTATCTATCCGCGACCCGTGCTTGATCGCTCGCGTGCCAGCGTGACGGAGGTTCGCACGCGCATCGAGGCAGGCCAGCGCGGTGGCACAATCACGGCGGAGATTAACAAATAGCCATACATCTATGAAGAGAATTTGCTTATTTACATTTCTTTGCACTCTGCTTGCCTGTGCTCTTTCGCTCAAAGCGCACGGGCAAGGCTTGACGACTAACCAAACGACAGACGTTGACACCATTCACCTGAAAAGCGTTGACGGCAGGTCTTATGACGGTGCGAGTCTGCGCGGCAGTGTCGTGCTCCTGTCATTCGGCGCGACGTGGTGCGAGCCGTGTCAGGAGGAGTTGAAGGCGCTTGAGCAATTGAAGAAGGAGTACAAGGACAAGCCTGTTAAGTTTCTCTGGGTCAGCGTGGAAACTGAGGAACAGGTCTCGAATTCGGGCTTGCGCAATTATGCGAAGAAGTTGAAGTTGACGTTTCCCGTCCTGCGCGACGCGGACAGATTAACCTTCGTCCGCTTCTCGCCGCGCCTGCGTCTGCCGACAATCGTCTTCTTCGATAAGTCCGGGAGACTTTCGATGCCGAATCACGTCGGCATGGCGGAGAGTTCGCTGTACTTGAAAACGATGCGTGAGAGACTCGATAAACTTTTAACGATTGCTGCGGCAAACAACTCGGCGGGCAGATAGACTGAATTTATGAAGTTTGAGTTTTGAATTTTGAATTAAAAGCCTTAACTCAAAACTCAAACTTCAAAACTAATCGAGACGATGGGATTACCACTCGCTTTTCAAATTCTGACGCAACCGGACGTTAATTTCGGCCTGATTCTGCCGGAGGTGATTGTCGGCGCTGTTGGCGTCGTGGTCATGCTGGTGGACGCCTTCGCGCGCCCGACGCAGCGTTGGGTGACGGGCGGACTGTCGCTCGCAGGGCTGGCGGGCGCGGGCGCTGCTTGTCTCTGGATGTGGATGAATTGGACGGGCGTTCCACCGCGCGGCTTCAACGGCATGATCGTGTTCGACGAACTGCGTCTGAGCTTCACGCTGATCTTCCTGTTCGTCTCCGCGCTGACGATTCTCATCTCGATGGTCTGGGTCGAGAATGAAAGACTCCCGGCTGGCGAGTTTCATGCGCTGCTGCTGTTCGCCACAGTCGGAATGATGCTGATGGCTTCGGGCAATGATCTGGTCATCATCTTTCTGGGATTGGAAATTCTCTCCATCGCCACATACGTGCTGGCCGGGTTTCGCCGCACGGATTTACGCTCGAACGAATCCTCGCTCAAATACTTTATTCTCGGCTCGTTCTCTTCCGCGTTCCTGCTCTACGGCATCGCGCTGATTTACGGCGCGACCGCCACGAAGAGCGGCTTTGCCGGAACGACCAACATCACGGAGATCGCAACGCGGCTCGGCGACGCACGCTATCCCGAACTGCTGTTTGCAGGCGCGGCGATGATGCTCGTCGGCTTCGGTTTCAAGATCGCCACTGCGCCTTTTCACGTCTGGACGCCGGACGTTTACGAAGGCGCGCCGACGCCCGTCACGGCTTTCATGGCTGCCGGGCCGAAAGCCGCAGGTTTCGCTTCATTCATGCGTGTCTTCGTCTTCGGCTTTCCCATCGTCGCTGCCAGCGCTTCCTTGACTACGCAGCCCAACACTGTCTGGGTCAGCGCGATGGTGGTGCTGGCGATGCTGACGATGTCTGTCGGCAACATCGTCGCCATCGTGCAGAACAACGTCAAGCGGATGCTCGCTTACTCTTCAATCGCTCACGCTGGTTACGCGCTCGTTGGGTTCGTCGCCGCAGGCGCAAGCGTCGGAGCGGATCGAGATAAGGCTCTGGCCGCAGTCGCCTTCTACATGTTGACCTACGCGGTGATGAACCTGGGAGCGTTCGCCATCGTCACGCTCATCGCGCGTAAAAATGATCGTCGCACAGAGGTTGAGGATTACAACGGCATCGGCTTTCGCGCCCCGGCGCTTGCCTTCACGCTCTCGCTGTTTCTCCTGAGCCTGCTCGGACTACCGTTGACAGCAGGCTTTATGGGCAAGGTGATGGTCTTTCGCGCGGCACTTAATCAGGGCTTCTATGCCCTCGTCGTCGTCGCCGTGCTGAACACGGCTCTCTCCGCTTACTACTATCTGCGACTCATCATCGTGATGTTCTTCCGCGAGCGAACAACCGAATGGACTGCGCCGCGTGCGCCTGCGAGCCTCGTGGTGGCAATCATCATCACTGTGATCGGGGTCTTTTATTTGGGGCTGTTCCCGAACAAAGTGATTGACGCATTTCAGAAGAAGCCTGTCACCGCGCAGGTGTCGCGCTGAATGCAGGGAGCGCAAGTGCTGGGAGCGCAAGGCTGTTGCCTGCAAGCGAAGCGTGAGCTTCGCTCAAAGTTACACTAAAGATTAGTCTTGAATTTCAAGAAAGGTTTGACTGCGCTGTCGCGCAGTTGCAGGCAAGATGCCTGCGCTCCCAGAGTTGACTTCCATCTCACAGGCCGCAGAAGAGATTAAAGCAACGCTCGGCGAGATGTGGCTGCCGCGAATGTATCGCGAGCGGATTCTACAGATGCGAACACGCGCTCATCATCTGCATGTTCAGAAGCAGGCGAGTGTCGAGATTCAACACACGCTGCTCGGAGTCGAACTGAAGATTGGCAGACAGCGCATGATGTGTCCAGACCTGGCGACGGCACGCTATCTGGCGGTGTTTGCGCGAGCGGGTTGCATGGATGTAGCTGTGCCTTACGACATCAGCCGCATTTCGAGTCTCGCGGATGAACTCGAATCCGCGTGGCATCGCATGTTACTATTGGTCGAGCGCGGTGATGAAAAGCGCAGCGTGGCTTTTCGCTCGCGCCTACGCAATCTGCTCATCGCCGAGGTGCGAAGAGAGATTGAGGAAGCGGGCGCGGGAACAGCAGTCCCAAAGTTTAATCAGAATACGAAACAACGGCGCGCTTGAGCGCGAACTGTTTTAAGCTGGACGATTCTTGTGAACATGGCGGAAGAAACTTTGCTTAACGAAAACATCCCGATTGACAAATCAGAGCCGCTCCCCTTTCCCTTCAACCAGCGCGCCTTCTGCCGCTACGAACCCATCGAGAAACGCATCGCAGCGGCGCGCGTGCTCATCGTTGACGATCTCCTGCGTGATGAGGGAGACCTCTCCGAAGTCGCGTTCAAAGAGTGGGGTCGCTACGTCAAGACTAATCTGCAACGCGAGCGGGAAATAGCCGGGCTGGCACTCGGCAACATCCAGCACAACATCTCGCGTCTCGTTCAGCATCCCGAAATTCATGTCACGCATCTTTCGGAGATCGCCGCAGCCGAGAGAGAGTTTCGCCCGGATGCAATCGTTCTGAGCGGGACGCTGCGCGATTTCGATTACTACAATCCAGCGCTCCTCGAAAACTTCGGCGAGTATGTCCGCGCCACGCACACGGCACTGCTCGGCATCTGCGGCGGGCATCAACTCGTCGGCATGAGTTTCGGCGCACGCATCCAGACGCTCGACCATCGGGAGCAGCACGAGCGACGCGAGGGCCGTCCCTTCGAGTATCAATATCGCTTCATCCGCATCACTGCGCCGGACGATCCGATCTTTCAGGGCATTGACGACGCACACTCAGGCGTCTGGCAGGATTACACGAAAGAAGCGAACATTTTGCGCGTCTGGCAGAATCACGGACTGCAACTCGACCACGTTCCCGACGGCTTCAAACTTCTCGCCACCGCATATCTCTGCCGCAATCAAATGATGGTCAAGCGCGCTGAAGGTCAACTCATCTACACCGTTCAATTCCACCTCGAAAAATCCTTCGAGGACTGGGACAAAACGCGCGCCACGCGCTGGGAGCATCCGAACGAATCACGCGACGGTCGTATCATCTTTGAAAACTTCCTGCGCGAAGCTCTCAAACACGCTGAAGAAAGATAACAGCCAATCTAAACTCTAAGGAGAACCTGTGATGAGGTCTCACATCATACGCACGCTTCTTATCATCACGGCCTTTGCTTGCCTGAGCGCGACGGCTCGCGCGCAGGGCTTTCCCTGGGACATCTTCAAGGAACGGACGATCAAAGAGGTCATCTCTATCACCAGGAAGGCCGTGAGACCCGATGATTCGATGTTCCTCGCTCAGAATCAGCTTGAGTCGAAAGTCGAGGTGGTCTTCACCGGAAAATCCCGCCCGATCACTGCGGCTCGAAAGACTTTCATCGAATGGTGGGTCGGGATGCTCCGCGCTGACCAGAAGGAGTACGCCGAGCTATATGAAAGGGAGTATCTCTACAAAGAAGGCGACGATGAGTATTGGCTGCCCACACAAACCCCGGTCACGAAGTATTTCGATAAGGGACTCAAGCCGGGCGACAAGATGACGCTATACCTCATCTCCATCGGAGCATATCGCGCTGGAAAAGACATTGACTGCGTGCTTCTCGTCGAGGAGTATCAAAAGTAAATGGCACACCACAACGCTCAAGTCGAGCGATGATTGCTCGTCGCTCAACCTGAGCGATGAAACGAGATTGTGCGCCGACCGCGTGCGCCCACTGAACTCGGACGTTAAGCGTTACCGCCGGACGGAGTTTTCTTCTTTCTGGTCAAACCGGAGGCACGGTTGTCATCCGTCGTAAAGCCCATTCCTTCATATAACGGATGATTCGTCCCGAAGTTGATATCACCCTCGACGCTGTCTCTGACCTTGATTGAATCGTCATTCAACTTTCGATAAATGGCGTCGCGCTCCTGCTTCTTCATCTGGACTTGCGCTTCGAGGTCGGCAATCTCCTGAGGGCGTTAGACATCTTCCTTGTTTCTTTGAATTAAAGCTCAAATGAACGCTACAAATTTTATTGGGTGAATGATTATGGTAACCATTACATTTTCCGACCGCGAAACCGAGAAGCGAGCCTTGGCTTTTTTGCTTGGGCGCTTCTCCGGTCGCGTACTTCGTTCTGGTGAGCATTTAGTCCCTGAAGCGGCGCTTGAGGCTCTCGCCGATCAAAATATTCCTTTCACTGTAAAAGGCAAAACCACTTATGAGCAGCAGATGGCGGCGATTCGCGGGCTTGTTGGAGTTGAGCAGGAAAATTAGAGGTATAAATTACTGAATCGGATAAGTTTCATTACTCACGCGATTTCTCTTCACCTTCCGGCTCAACATTCCCTTTTACTTCATCCTTCTTCTCAAAATCATCAGCCGGAGCATGATAGGCGAAGACTACGTCCTCATCAGATGAAGGAAGCACGCGCGAGGCAAGCTCTGAGAGAAAAGTGCGGATGTGGCTGGGCTTTTCTGTTGGAAGAGTCGCGCGAAGCTCATCGCCAGCGACCTCCATCTCAAGTCGAACGAGTTGCGCGGTGATATGGCGACAGGTGTTGCAACTGACGAGGTGCTTGATGAGCGGCGCGGATTCGATTTCGCTGAGACGGCCTTCGACGAAAGCGTTGAGCGCGTCTTCGTCCAGATGTGCGCCGACCGGAGAAGACTGAGCAAGCGACGCACGACGACGCAGGTGCTCATGCACGATGCGTCGCAGGCGTTCGCTCTCTTTGTTGCTCTTTGGTCGCGGCATCTGCCGTTGTCTCCTTCTTCTCGGTGGACGTTTATCTCGTCCCTCGTTTGCTCTAACTTTCAGCGTGCACGTCCATCAAGTGACGACGCACATCTTCCGGCGCGAGGTCTTCGGTCGCCATCTCGACACACAACTCAATCTCCGCCTCGCTCAACTCGCTCTTCTCCTGCAACTCTGACCGAAACCTTTCGAGAACTTTGCCATAAACTTTTTCCAGCCAGCGCATCACGGTTGACTCGTGCACGCGGCTCTCAGGAACAGTGACGCGCCGCTTCGATTGGCGTTGAAACCAGCGACGCAGAGGCGACTGCGGCTCCTCGACCAGACGCGCAATCTCACGCAGTTTCAAACCTTCGACGTGATAGTAGAGCAGCAACAGCTTCTCGTGATCGTCAAGAGTGGCGAGCGACGTATCAAGCGCGGCGAGTGTCGCGGCGCGATAACGCTCGCGCGTGATCCTGTCAACCATCGCACCTTCGCCGCCGCGTGCTTCTGCGCGCCATCCCGGACGGTCGTGTATCTCGCCGCCCGATTCAGACCAGTCATCAATCGAAACCTCGTCGTGTCGCGCGCGATGCAGGTCAATCACGGCGTGCCAGACAACTGTGCGTAACCAACCCCGCAACGTGCCGCGTCCCGTGTAGGTGGCGAACTTCGATTGCCGCACATCGTCCACGACGCGCGTGCCGTACAGCTCGACATAGACGGAATCAATCACCTCTTCGGCGGCTGTTTCGGCGCTCGATAAGTGACGTGCGATGCGTTCGATGTAGCGACGAAAGCCCTGGTCAAACTCCCACCAGGCGTGCTCGTTGCCGTGCGCGCAGGCCAGCGAGAGATACAGGTCTTTCACCTGAAGCTCGTTGATGAACTGGCGTATCTCGTCGGGCGTCGGCGCGCTCTCGCTCTCATGGTTCACCAGATATTTTTCAATCGCGGTTCTGATGGACGTACTGAAAGTCTCAACTGTGATGCCGTAATTGGGCGCGCTCTCAGCACAACGCGCATAGAGCGCATCAATATCGGCAGCGCATTCCGCAATCGCGCTTTCAAGTTGTATTTGTAGTGAATCGGCCACTTGATGCGCGATTATAGAGTAAACGACGCGGTTTCGCACCCTACTTTCTTTTGCCAAAGAACATTCGCCGGAAATATCCGCGAGAAAAATCCAACTTGATTTCAAATTGCCTCTGGCTCGTAAAATAGAGCTATCCCCTCGCGCTTCAGAAGCCGCGCATTATCGGCAGAGACTAAATTTTTCTTTTTCTATTGAGCGGCTCTGAAGGCGCTTCATGGGCTGCCGCTTACGCCGGGTGGACGGCAGGCAATAAAATATTTTGCATAAGATGAGCGATAATTATTTTAAGCTGGGGGCGCACGCATCCCTGCGTGCATGAGCGCCGCAGAGCGCGAACAAATCTTCAATTCAACGAGCGTGTTAATGATATTTTAGCGTGCTCACCGCACGCTTGCAGGCAAAGATGCCTGCGCTCCCAGCCTATTTCTCCAGCTTCTTCAAAATTCGTCCGGCATGATTGCGCGCGATCAAAGGCAGGCGTTCGTCAGTGCTGAGTTCTCGAATTAGCGGAATGAGTTGTTGCGTATCGGAAAGCTCTTTTCTGTCAATGTAGATGTCGAGCGTGTCCAGAAGCTTCGGCGAATCAAGCGGCTGATTCTCGCGTGCGACCGTGATGTCGAAGATGAAGATGGCCTGATTGCCGATGCGCCTGTATTCGTCAATCAACGCTTTGGCATTCAGATCGTTCGTCCAGTTGAACTCCGCAACGCGCTCGCGCGTGCCGCGTGTCATCGTCAACCACATCGTGCCGAGATGCGGATACTGCCGCTCGGACTGGTAATTATCATTTGAATCGAGAAAGCGCAGCGCTTCCCAGAGGGATGTAATGCGTGCGCGCGCTGCGTCGGACAGCGCGAGAGGCTCGACAATCGGCTCTGAATCGCCCTGCTTCTCGAAAGAGATTTCTCCGCGCCCGCTCGCGTCGTGTTTGATAACGATATGGCGAATGTAGAAATTCGATTTCTGAAATTCGTAAGAGTAATGAGCATCGTCGGCGTCGGGCGCGTTCTTGACAGGCTGCGGCGCAACTTTCGTCGGCTCATCGCGCTTGTTCTGCTTGACCGCGCGGTTTTGCGCCTGCGTCACAGCGCAAATCGCCGCGCCCAAAATCAGGAGCGCGGCAATCGTCGTGCGCAAAAATGCTTTCCGCTTTCTCACTCGAATTTTACAGAGACGAGTTTCGAGACGCCCACCTCTTCCATCGTCACGCCGTAGAGCGCACGCGCCATCTCCATCGTGCGCTTGTTGTGCGTGATGACGATGAACTGCGTGCTCGCGGCCATCTCGCCGACCTTATCCGTGAAGCGCCCGACGTTCGCCTCGTCGAGCGGCGCATCAACTTCATCCAACAGGCAGAAGGGCGACGGGCGATAGTGAAAGATGCCGAGCACGAGCGCGAGCGCCGCCATAGCTTTTTCGCCGCCCGACAAAAGCAAGACGTTCTGAAGACGTTTGCCCGGCGGCTGCGCGATAATATCTATGCCGGACTCTAGCACATCGTCTTCATCAATCAAACTCATCTCGCCGCGACCGCCGCCGAAGAGTTCCTGGAAAAACTCTCCGAAGTTGCGATTGATCTGCTCGAAGGCGTGACGGAAACGCTCGCGCGAGCGCCGCTTGATTTCGCGCAGGGCTTCTTCAGTCGAAGCGATGCCTTCGGTGATGTCCTGTCGCTGCCCCGTGAGAAACTGTAAACGCTCCTCCGATTCGGTCAACTCTTCGAGCGCCATCATGTTGACCGCGCCGAAGCCTTCGACACGCGCGCGCAACTCTTCGACACGCGCCCTTCCAGCCTCAAGATCAAACTCTTCATCAAGGCTGCGCTCACGCGACAACTCTTCGAGCGATTGATTCAACTCGGACATGCAGGCTTCGCGGACGTAGTTGAGCCGCGCAGCACTTTCGGCGCGCTGAATCTCAAGCGCCGCGCGCGCATCACGCGCCGCAGCCGAACGACGATTCAACTCCGCGAGTTCGGTTGAAAGCGCGTCGGCTCTCTCGCGTGCGGCCACAAGACGCGCGGCCTGTGTATCAATCAACTGCTCTTCACGCGCACGTTCTTCTCCCGTCAGGCTCGCGCTTCGCTCAATCTCGCCGATTGAGCGGCGCAACTCTTCAAGTCGCGCTGCTGCTTCAGCAACCTCATGCTCATGCCGTTCAAGGCGCGCATCCAGCTCGTCCCGTTCAGCCTCCATGCGACGAAGCTCGGCGGCTGTGGCGCGGCGACGCTCGGCGGCGGCGGCGGCGGCGGCGCGTTGCTCACCCAAACCTTCGCTCTCCGTTTCGGCTGCGCGGCGCGCATCGGCGAGAACCTTGGCGGCCTGCGCAATCAACTCTGAAGCTGCGAGGCGCGCGGCTTCGGCTATCTCCGCTTCGGCCAGCGCCGTGGCGCGCCGCTCTTCTAATTCGCGCCGTTCCTGCGCGAGCCGCGCGGAGTCGTCTGCGACCACACGCAGATGGCGCTCGGCGCGTTCGATCTCCTGTGTAAGCTGTGTGGCGTTCAACTCACGCGCCATCGCGTCGCGCTCTTCGCGCCCGATAGCTTCATTGAGCAACACAACCACATCTTCAAGCTCGACCAGCCGTGCACGCGCGCTGCTCACCCCTTGCTCGGCGGCAATCATTTCCGACTGAAGCACAGGCGCGCTCGTCTCAAGCTCTCGCAATTCACGCTTGAAGGCGAGCAGACCTGCGCCTTCTTCGAGCGCACGCGCATCACCAGCGTTGACGAGTTGGCCGCCCGCGACCCAATCGCCTTCCGTCGTCACGCACATCTCGCCCGTCGCCAGTGACATCGTCATCGCGTGCTCAAGGTTGGCGGCGATGCGCGCGTTCATTCTTTGCGGCAGCGTGCGATTGAGAACCGCCAGCAGTTCGCGCGGCGCTCCGAGCACGTCGCGGATACGCATCTCGCCCGAAACTTG
>JAVHWW010000082.1:0-24280 GCA_032159235.1 Acidobacteriota bacterium | reverse complement strand
AGACGAAAATGGTTCTCGGCGGCGCGCTCTGTGAAACGATCACGATAGCGCGTCGTCCCTTCGAGCGTCGCATAGCCATTGATGGACATAAGTTTTTACGGAGGGAAAATGGGTAAAAGGTTAAATGGGGAAAGGGTGATATTCGTTCCTCCCTTTCACCTTTTACCCATTTCCCCCTTTACCCCTTCTTATTTCAGATGCTCGCTAAAAAATTTCAACGTGCGTTGCCAGGCGTCTGCGGCGGCGGCGGCGTTGTAGGCTTCGGGGCGCGTGTTGTTGAAGAATCCATGTTTCGCGCCTTCGTAGATTTTGATGTCCGCCGTCTTGCCAGCCTTCTTCAGCGCGTCTTCAAACTCTTTCAGCTTTTCGGGCGGAATGCCTGTGTCGAGCGCGCCGAAACTTCCGAGCAATGGGCAGGAAACTTGCGGCACGAGTTCGATGGGCGTGCGTCCGTAAAAGATGACTGCGCCCGCGAGGTCTTTGGTGTGCGTGGCGATTTGATAAGAGAAACCGCCGCCCATGCAGAAGCCTATCGAGGCGAAATGCTGGCGCGTATTCTTGACGGTCTTCAGGTAGTCCAACCCGGCCTGCATGTCTTTGATGGCGACTTCATTAGGAATGCTCGAAGCTGCTTTCCGCAGCGCGTTCATATCCGAGGTGTCTTTCGGTGGCGGCTCCGGCGCACGCACAAAGAGGTTCGGCGCGAGCGCCACATAACCTTCGTTCGAGATACGGTCGGCGATTGACTTGATGTGATCGTTGAGGCCGAAGATTTCGTGTATGACGAGCACTGCGCCCGGAGCCGTGCCGCTCTTCTTCGGGCGCGAGAGATAGGCTGGAATTTTCATGTCGCCGCTCGTGTATTCGATCATCTCGCCGGTCAATTGCGCTGGCAAGTTCGCCTCCCTGTGATTGCTTGCCGACGGCTTTGTCATGTCACGCGCCGCGCCGCCTGCGGTTGCCACAACTCCGACGAGCGCCACGCCGCCTGCGGTCGCCGTGCTCTCCAAAAATCGCCTGCGCGAAACGTTTGAGTCTTCATCTCTGCGAGTATCATCGGTCATTGCGATCTCTCCTTAAAAATTGAAGTTCGTGCTGGTTGGTTGCGAGCCTTGAATATACGTGACGTGAGCGTGCAGTCGCAAGCTGCGCTTCGACGTAGTGCGTGCGATGTGTTAAAAAGCAGAGGTCACAGGTCAGAATATGTCCGAATCACTCGACATCACAGATGATGCTCTGCGCGAACTCTCCGCACAATCGTTTGCGCTCGTGTGGGATTACTTCGCGCGCATCTCTGAGCTTCCGGTCTTCCCGGACACGACCGCCCATCAGATCAGAGAGCAACTGCCAGCAACTCTTCCACTCGAAGGTGAGCCGCTTGAAAATTTAATGGAAGATTGCCGCACGGTCTTTGGTGCGAGCCGTCACAACGGACACCCGCGCTTCTTCGGCTACATCGCTTCGCCTTCGACGCCCATCGGCGCGTTTGCAGACCTGATCGCCTCCACGCTCAATGCGAACGTGACTTCGTGGCGCTCGTCTCCGGCTGCGACCGAAGTCGAGCGCACTGTCGTGAGTTGGCTCGGCTCGATGATCGGTTACAGCGATGACGCGCGCGGGCTGCTCACGAGCGGCGGCTCGATGGCGAACCTCAACGCGCTGTTTATCGCGCATCGCGCGCAAGCGAGAGATGAAACGTCGCGCCAAGGTTTCTGGAACGCGGGCGCGCCGATGACTATTTACGCTTCCGATCAGGTTCATTTCTCAATCACGAAGGCTGCGGATGTGCTGGGGCTGGGACGCGATCAAGTGCGGCTCTTAAAATCCGATGAGCGATTTCGCCTCGACGTGCGCGCTTTGCGCGAGAGGCTTTCAAGTGACATCAACAATGGCCTGCGCCCCTTTTGCATCGTGGCAAGCGCGGGCACTACGAATACGGGCGCGGTTGATCCGCTTGATGAAATCGCACAGGTCGCAGAAGCGTTTGGATTGTGGCTGCACGTTGACGGAGCTTACGGCGCGCTGGCCGCGTTGGACGAAAGCAAACGCGCGCTCTTCGCGGGAATCGAGCGCGCCGATTCCGTTTCGCTCGATCCGCACAAATGGCTCTACGCGCCTGTTGATGCGGGCTGTTTGCTGTTCCGTGATGACGCGCGCGTGCGCTCCGTCTTCACGTCGGGCGAAGCCGACTACATCAAGGTTCACGAGCAGACAGATGATGAGAGCTTTGCCTTCTGGGATCATGGGATAGAGCTATCACGCCGCTTTCGCGCGTTGAAAATCTGGTTGATGCTGCGTTATTACGGCGTGCGCCGTGTGGCTGCCGCGATCAGCAAAGACAACGCGCTCGCTCATGAACTCGCCGCGCGCGTTCAGGAGTCTGAAGATTTCGAGTTGCTTGCGCCGGTCGAGTTGAGCATCTGCTGCTTTCGCTATGTGCCGCCCGCGCTGCGCGAGAAACTCGCGTCGGTTGATGAAGAGGAACGCGCGCGTCTCAATGTTGAAATTGACGAACTGAACGCGGCGCTGATGCAGCGCGTGCAACGCGGCGGGCGGGCGTATCTTTCAAACGCGACGCTGCGCGGACGCTATGCCTTGCGCGCCTGCATCACGAACTTTCGCACGACGAGCGAGGATATTCTTGAGACGCTGGAGATCGTGAGAGAAGCCGCGCGGGAAGAACAAGGATGAGGGATGAAGGCGGAAGGATGAAAGCGGAAAGCGAGGTGTATCGTCGGGAGCTTCAAGTTGCGTTGCGGCTGGCGCGTGAGGCTGGCGCGGCCATTCTCGAATATTACGACAAGCCGTTGCGGGTCGAGCGCAAGATTGATGCGGACGCGCACACAGAGCCTGTCACGCAGGCCGATAGAACAGCGAACGAGTTGATCGTGAACGCGCTCAGGCGTGAGTTTCCTGATGACGGCATCCTCGCGGAAGAGTCAATTGATACGGAGCGACGTTTGAGCAAGCGTCGTGTGTGGATGATTGATCCGCTCGATGGAACGAACGGCTTTATCGCGCGGGATGGAGACTTCGCCGTGCAGATCGGACTCGCCGTTGAAGGCCGCAGCGTCGTCGGCGTGGTCTATCAACCGTTGCCGGATGTTTTATATCGCGCGGTTGAAGGAGCGGGCACGTGGGTCGAGCGCAAAGGCTTCGAGGCTGAGCGAGCGAGCGTGTCTGATGCAAGGGAAGTGACGCGAATGCGTCTCGCAGCGAGTCGCAATCACAGGAGTCCGCGCATGGACACGGTTGTGCGTGCGCTTGGAATTGAAGAAGAGGTCAGGCGCGGGTCTGTCGGCATCAAAGTCGGTCTCATCATCGAGCGGCAGTGTGATGTTTATATTCATCTCAGCCCGCGCACGAAGCAGTGGGATACTTGTGCGCCGGAAATTATCTTAAGTGAAGCTGGCGGACGCATGACAGACCTCTTCGGTGAGCCGCTCGGTTACAATAATGTGGACGTGCAGAATCGCAACGGTCTCGTCGCCTCGAACGGCGCGGCGCACCACCGCATCATCGAAAAGCTCACGCCGTTGCTCGAAGAATTCGGGCGCATGAGAATAGAGGTTAGAGGTTAGAGGTTAGTCTTCCATTCATCATCCAACCTCTGACGCGAACGCGAAAACTAGGGCGAATTTCAATTGAGTTTAATGTCTATGCATGATTCATGTAGTAACGAATTTATTCGTTTTCTTCATTTTTCTTCAGCAAAACGAATGAATTCGTTACTACGTGCAGCAGGCTTCTTCGCCGGCATCTAACATCCGGCATCTCGCTTATGGGCACTCGACCCAAACTCCTGATTATCTTGACGGCGCTCGGCGTCGTTCCGTTAGTTGCGTTGAGCGTCGTTAATTACCTGAACGGAGTGCGCGCAGTCGAAGCGCAGTTGCGTGGTGAAGTGCAACGCGACGCGCTGGCTGTCGCGCATGATGTTGAGATGCGATTGCGTGAGCGGGAAGAGGCTTTGGTCTCGCTGGCACGCTCTCCGGTCTTGCGTGAATACATGCAGAGTGTGACGCTGCCACCTCCGACAGCCGCAGACGTGCCGAGAGACGTGCAGGCTGAAGTGACTGCGTTTCTTCAGAGCAATGCGAGGTCTGATGTTGCCGTCGTGTGCCTGAGCGCGGACAAACAGCCGCTCTTTCGCGCCGAGCTATACAAGGGCAAAGATGAGTCATCCGTGCGTTTTCAAACGAAGGACTTTCTCTCAAGCGGTGTCCAACCGGACGAACGAGTCTGGACAACTACGGAAGACACACTACTGCGCTCATCTCTGACGCGCGAGTCCTACGGTGCTGCGCTGCGATACACGATTCCCGTTTTCATCGGCGAAGTGAGCGCCACCGCACCACGCGGCGCGCTCGTCGTTGATCTCAAGCTCGATGCTCTGCTGGATGATGCGGCGAGCAGTGCTGATATTTCGCCAACGCCTCCTGCACGCAGTTCTGAATCCGCCTCAACACAGCGTCTCGTCATCATGCTCGACCGCGCGGGCAACGTCGTCTATCACACGAACGATGCGCTCATGTATCAACCCGTCACGACCGCCATGCCGCCTTCGTTCAAGTCAATCGTGGACGCCATGAAGGCCGGGCAGAACGGCCAGCAATTCTACGATGCGGCGGATGGTGATCGTTGGATAGCGGACTATCAATCCCTCAAGCTGCTCGATCTTTCGCTTGCCGTGGCGGGCGATGAGACGGCTGCCGTGCGGGATGTGCGCTGGGTGGGCTGGTTATGCACAGGGCTGACAACTCTCGTCGGCCTGTTGATGCTCATAGTGTTGATGCTCACATTGCGCCGCACTGCGCGTAACATCGAGCGTGTCACGCAAGGAGCTGTCACCATCGCCGGAGGCAAGCTGGACGAGCGTATCGAAGTGCGCTCATCGGATGAGACGCATCTGTTGGCGAAGACTTTCAACGCGATGACGGAGCGCTTGCGCGAGCAGATTGCGCGCGAAGCCGAGTCGCGGCAGTTTGAATCCTTCATGCGGCTCTCGGCCATCCTGACGCACGATTTGAAGAATTCTATCCTCGCGCTCTCGCTCCTCGTCAATAATATGGAGCAGCAGTTTGATCGGGAGGGGTTTCGCGCCGATGCGATGCAGTCGCTCACAGAGGCGACGGATAAACTGCGCGCGCTCGTCGCCAAGTTGAGCGAGCCGGTCAGAAGCCTGAGCGGAGAGTTCAAACGTCCGCGCCCGGTTGATCTGATCCCCATCATCAAGCACGCTCTCGCGCGAACGGCTGCGCCTGCGCCTTCAGCGAACGAAGTTGAAATACGCTTGCCTTTATCGCTCATCACTCTCGCGGATGATGAGCGCATCGAAAAGGTGGTCGAGAATCTGGTGCTCAATGCGATTGAAGCGATGGACGATGAGAAAGGCAAGCTCACGGTCTGGGCTGGCCCGGCTGAAGAAGGCTTCGTCGCGTTCAGCGTTTCAGACACAGGGCCGGGCATGAGCGAAGAATTTCAACGCACCAGATTGTTCCACCCGTTTGCGACGACGAAGAAGAACGGAGTCGGGCTTGGACTTTACACCTGCCGCGAGTTAATCCGCGCGCTCGGCGGGCGCGTCGAGGTCGAATCAAAGCGCGGCTCTGGCACAACCTTTCGCATCGTGCTACCATCCGGCGAGATCACGGAGAGCGTTTCGTGAGGAGCAACTGCCATCAGAAACGGTTGCGCTCCCTTAACAAATTCCGTTGATTACCTTCTTCTGCTTTTCCAGTAAAGAACGATAGAGCATTGTCCGATTCGAGAGCATCGAATGTGTTTCGACATAGCGCTTTGCTCTGATCTGGACGTTACTTTTTTTACCCAGTGACTGATGAACGAACAGGCGCAATCCAAAACGACGATTCTGGTGGTTGAAGACGATGCGGGCGTGCGTCGCGGCTTGCGCTGGTCGTTCGCGGACGACTATCACGTTATCGAAGCGGCAACGCGAGCGGAAGCTGTCGAACGATTGGAGCGCGAGAATGTTGATGTTGTCTTGAGCGACCTGCGCTTGCCGCCTGCGCTCGACGACATCACGGAGGGCCTGGCTGTCGTCGAAGCCGCGCGCAAGCTGCGCCCGCCCGTGCCCGTCATCGTCGTCACGGGCAGCGACTCGAAAAAGGCTGCGCTCGAAGCCGTCCGGCGTGGAGCTTACGGGTTCTTTGAAAAACCTTTCGACCCGGCAGAGGTCTCACACATCGTTCAGCAAGCCGCCCGCGCGCATCGTCTCGAACAGGAGATCATCCGCCTCCGCGCCGAGTTGATGGGGAATCGTGGCTTCGGTCATTTAATCGGTGCGAGCATAGCTTTAGAAAAAACGATCAAGCAGGCTCGCGCCGTTGCCGCGACGAGCGCCACCGTGCTGCTGATGGGCGAGAACGGAACGGGCAAAGAGTTGCTGGCGCGTGCCATTCACGAAGAGAGTACGCGCGCGCATGAACCTTTCATCGCCGTCAGTTGTGCGGCGCTGCCTGAATCTTTAATCGAATCGGAACTCTTCGGCCACGAGAAAGGCGCGTTCACAGGCGCGGTGCAGGCGCGCAAAGGACGCTTCGAGTTGGCAGATGGCGGCACGCTCTTTCTAGATGAGATTAGCGAGTTGACGCCCGCCGTGCAGGTCAAGCTGTTGCGCGTCTTGCAAGAGCGCGCCTTTGAGCGAGTCGGCGGGACGAAGACGATTGAGGTTGACATCCGTTTGATTGCCGCCTGCAATTGTGATCTGGAGAAGCAGGTTGAGAGCGGCAGGTTTCGTCGTGATCTCTACTATCGCTTGAACGTCGTCCCACTCGTTCTGCCGCCTCTGCGCGAGCGTCGAGAAGACCTTCCGCTCCTCGCGGCGCACTTCGTTGCCAAAGCCTCTGAGAAGCATGGGCGCACGCAGCCCGAACTCGATCACGCGCTCATCGAAGCGCTTCTCGAATACGATTGGCCGGGCAATGTCCGCGAACTTGAGAACGTCATCGAGCGCCTTGTCATCTTGACGACGGGCGCGCTTCTCGGCATCGAGTTTCTGCCGGAAAATATGCAACGCCCCCTGCCGAAAGATGCGGCGGCGGCAGACGAGACGACGCTCGAAGGCGCAACCGTCGCGCTCAGGCGGCGGATGATCGCCGCTGCTCTCAAATCGGAATCCGGCAATAAGGTCGCTGCTGCCAGGCGTCTCGGCATCAGTCGCTCCTATCTGCATCGTCTCATCACTGAGCTTGGACCCGCTGAACCGGAAGCGCCTTCCTCACAGAAATAATCAAACTCTATTCATCAAGACCAACGCGCGCTCTCCGAACCTGTCCACAAATGTACACACCTGACTATCCATTCAGATAGTTGTTGAGGACAGTTGCGATTAAATCTACACCACCCGGAGCGCGCGTATTTATCCTTGAACTCGGCGCAGGCGCGCGACTTATTTTGAAATGAGCGTGCCTCACGAAGTTTCAATCAGAGTGCGGTATGAGCTTTGCAATAAATTTACGACAAGCAAGGAGAAAATCAAGATGAAGCCCAGAGTCTTGATTGTGGATGATGATTTGGCCGTGACACAGCAACTGTTCTGGACGTTGTGCGACGAGTACGAGGTGATGACAGCCAACGACCTTCAGACAGCCGTGCGGCGCGCGACCATCTACGAACCGTCCGTCTCAATCGTTGATTTACATCTTCCGCCGACGATTGGTTCGCCGGAAGTTGGTTTACGAATTCTAGGATATTTGAAAGATCGTCTGCCGCATTCAAAGGTGCTGATTATCAGTTCAGCCGCCGACGCAGACGTGCAGGAAGCCTGCTTCGCCAACGGCGCGGACGAGTTTCTCGACAAGCCTTTCGAGATCGAGCAGTTGCTCGCCGCCATGCGTCGCATCGCATCTTCGTTCGGGTCGGTTGATTGAAAGTTTTTCAGGCGCAGCGCAAGCAAAAGAATCAAGCGTCGCGCGTCACCGACACGAAGATGAGTAAAGCAGAGTGCATTTTGTTGGTGACGATTATTGGCTTTTACGCGGCGCTGTGCGGGGCGCTCTTTTTGAGAGCGTGCGTCGAATCAGTTCGCGCGCGAGGGCGGGTCGCACCCAAGCAGATGGAAGTTTCAAAGACTATTGATTTCACGAGAAGTGGAAGAGCATGGACGCGCGCCGTGTGGCGCGGCACTCTCGCCTGATTGAGTGCGAGAGCAAAGGAGTCGAGCGGCCTCCTCATCAGCCGCTCGGCAGTACCTTGGTTCTTTGGTAATCAAGTTTCGGCCACTCGCCCCTTTGAGGAGGCCGTCCACGCCCCGCGTGAGTGGAATCCCCTCCCGCAACGCGGAGCCACGAAGCCCCTGCTGCCAATTGACTCTGCCCTGAGTCGCAGGGGCTTCAATTTTTTCTCAAGAGCAGAATCCAGAATTCAGAATCCAGAATCCAGAAGAAAAGAAGTACCGAAGAACGGAAAGACAGAATCTGTCGAAGTGGTTTCCGCCTTAGCCTTCTGGATTCTGGATTCTGGATTCTGAATTCCGCTTTTCAAAGCGTATAATGTCCTCACTTATGAAATTCCTCCATCTGGCGGACATCCATCTGGGCTGCCGTCGCTACAACCTTGAAGAGCGCACGAAAGACTTTTTCCGTGCGTGGTATGACGTGATTGAACATCACGCCATTCCGAACCATCTTGATTTCCTGCTCATCGCGGGCGATTTTTTCGACCGGCGCAACATTGATCCGCAGGCGATGAATCATGCGATAGCCGGGCTGGAGCGTTTGAAGGAGGCGGGAATTCCCGTCGTCGCTATCGAAGGCAATCACGATCAGCGCGATGCAATCTCGGAGCATAGCTGGATGCGCTCGCTTTCCGAGTGGGGATACGTCAAGCTGCTTGAGCCGACGCGCGATGCGGAAGGCCATCTCGCGCTTGTTCCCTGGAACGAAGAGGAACGCACAGGCTCTTACATAGACATCGCGGATGCGCGCATCTTCGGCTCGCACTGGTACGGCGCAAGCGCAACGGCAGCGATTCCAATGCTGGCCGATGCCTTGCGCCGCGCCAGCGTTGAGGGGCGCTTCAACATCCTGATGCTGCACACGGATGTCGAAGGGCAGACGAATCGCCCGATTCCAGCCGTGCCTGTCGCCAAGTTGAAAGAGTTGAAGCAACTTGTTAATTATGTCGCGCTCGGCCACACACACAAGCGTTTCGAGCTGGACGGCTGGGCTTTCAATCCCGGCGCGCTCGAACCCACTTCGATTGACGAGTACAGAGAAGAGCGCGGCGCATTTTTAGTTGAGGTTGATGAAGAGCATCACGTCACAGCCACGTACATCAACGACTACGTGCAGCGTCCCTTTCAACGTCTCTCGTTCGACGTTTCGGGAGCGGAGGATGCCGATGCTGTGCATGACGGTGTGATGAAGATGATCGAGCGTGAAGCGCGCAGGCATGATGCGGAGAGCGACAACCTCGCGCCGATTATCGAAATAGCTTTGCGCGGCCAACTCGGTTTCAAAAATTCGCTCCTGCAAATCAATCGCCTGCGCGACGAAGCGCGCGAGAAGACGAATGCCCTACATGTGATGATTCGCAATCAGAGCGTGCCGGTCGAATATGCGGTCGCTGCCGGACTCGATGCCCAAGCGCCGCGTCACGAACGCGAGCGCCGCATCATCGAAGACTTAATCGCGCGCGACAACCGCTACAAAACGCGCGCGCACGAGATGGCCGAACTCGTCATCGAAGCCAAAAAACAGGCTCTCAGCAACGAGCCGCCCGACAAAATTCTTGAGCTAATCGCCCAGAAACTTGAGCCAACGGAGTCTCAGGAGAAACGGGACGCAAACGCGCACGATCCCGCGCCCACAGCCACTGCATTGAGCGCCATCGAGCGTAATGCAGTGGTCAGTGGTCAGTAGTCAGTGGTCAGTTAAAAGCTAAAGGCTGAACTGATTCCTGACCACTGACCACTGACCACTGACCACTGACTATGAGTGATGCTTCAGACAAGGTGCGCGGCGTGCGCGAGTTGCCACTCTTTCCCTTGCCGCTCGTGCTGTTTCCGGGCGTGCCTCTGCCGTTACACATTTTCGAGCCGCGCTATCAGCGTCTGTTAAGCGACATTCGCGCGCGCGACAGTCTGTTCGGACTCTCTTACTTCGACCAGAGCGAATCTGTCGAAATCGTTCCCGCCATCGGTCACGTCGGCTGCGTCGCGGAAGTAACGGAAGTTCAATCGCTGCCCGAAGGACGCTCCAACATCATCGCCGTCGGCTTGATTCGCTACCGGCTTGAATCTTACGTCGAGCGCGATGAGCCGTATCTCGTGGGTCGCGTCAATTTCTTTGAAGATGAGGAGGAAGAGGAATCCTATTTGGAGCAGCGCGCCGAAGAGGTCTCGACGCTCTTCATGCGCATCGCGCGCGCCGTGCGAATCATCAACGACGAGCGCGCGAGCCTGCCCGATCTGCCTCAGACTAAGCCGGAGCATCTCTCTTTCTTAGTCGCGGCGGCAATGGAATTGGAGACAGAAGTTAAACTTGAACTGCTTGAATTGCGTTACACCTCTGAGAGATTGAAACGCCTGCGCGATCTGCTCGCACGCGCCACACCCAACTACGAAGAGCGCGCGCGCATCCATGCCATCGCCAAACAGAACGGGCACGGCGGCAAGAAAATAGACCTCGAATGACCAGCACAGTCGAACAGCACACGAGACAGAGCGACGCCTCCATCAGCGTGCGCGTTCTCTTCTTCGGCGCAGCGCGCGAAACGGTCGGGCACGATGAAGTCGCTCTCACCTTGCGCGCTCCCGCCAACGCCGCGAGCGCGTTTGAAGAAATACTTTCAACTTATCCGCAACTCCGGCAACGCTTCGGGCGCTCGCTTCTCTGTGCAGTCAATCAGGAGTATGCGCGCGGTGAAGCTCCTGTGCGCGCGGGCGATGAACTCGCAATCTTCCCGCCTGTGAGCGGCGGCGCGGGAGAAAAAGCAAGCGACGCGGAGACGCGGAAGCTGCGAGACACGGAGACACTGAGACGCGGGGACGCGGAGAAAGATTTTTTTGAGTTGACGACCGAGCCGATAGATGTTGGCGCAGTGGCACGCCGCATCGTTCCGCCCCATTGCGGCGCGACCGTCACGCTCGATGGCTACGTCCGTGAATGGACGCGCGGTCGGCGAACTCTCTATCTCATTTATGAAGCCTATCCGCCGATGGCCTTGAGCGAGATGCAGCGCCTGGCGCGTGAAGCTCACACTCGCTTTGAGATCACGCACATCGGCATCGTGCATCGCACAGGCCGTCTTGAGATCGGCGAGACCAGCGTCGTCATCTGTGTTAGCGCACCGCACCGCCGCGCCGCGTTCGAGGCGTGCGAGTGGGCGATTCGTGAACTCAAGCGCACTGTGCCGATCTGGAAAAAAGAGTTTTACGAGGACGGCGAAGTGTGGGTTGAAGGCGAGGGCGCGGCGAAAGAATTACTGTCGTAATAGTTTAATCTGAAGGTGCGGTTTGTATGGTAGCTAAAACCAGAACAACGGATATTGTTCCGACTTTCAACCCCGGCCTAACTGATCGCCGCACGAAACTACCTAAATGGCTTGTTGAAAAATTTCAAGCAGGATATAGACAACCTTTATATTTTTATCGAGAGCACGATGCAATAGTAGTAACAACATCTACGCCTCAAAAGGAGAATCTATTATTTAGTATAAGGGTGAGTAAGGACAAACGCCCTCGATTGTCAGAGGTTGAGCTAAGAAAAATCGGCGCAACATTTGGTGACGAGTTGGAGTTCGATTTTATTGGTAGAGGCAAAGCTATTGTTAGGATACTACGACAAGAATCTAATGATAGGGAGCAGAAAAACATTCCTCCATTGCCGGAAGAGGTAGAAGATTCTCGAAAATATGTTGAAGGAGCAACAAGGCAAGTCACGATAAATGCTTTCGAGCGCAATCAAAAAGCTCGCCAAGCATGTATTAACCATTTTGGATTGAACTGCTATGTATGCAGCTTCAACTTTGAAGAATTTTATGGCGACATGGGAAAAGACTTTATTAATGTCCACCACCTGAAACCTATTTCATCTGTAGGTGAAGAATACGAACTTGACCCGATCAAAGATTTGCGCCCTGTTTGTCCAAACTGTCATGCGATGATTCATAGTAAGCGACCGCCTTATACGATTGAAGAGGTACAGCGTAGATTGAAATATAAATTCGCAGCTATTAGATGAAAGATAAAGAATGGCTAAACAGTCAAAGACAATCGCCCAAGATTATCCGAGGATACAGGACGAGAACAGCCCGTATCATGGCTGTCTGGATGATTCCAAACTCGTGCCTCATCACAAGAAGATTCGCGTTGAGATGATGAAGGCTTTGATTCTGGAAGCCATCGCCAACGCGAGCCGGAAATCAAGCCGCGAAATCCTCTCAATTCCGAGTGGCGCAACGACGGAAGAACTAGAAGCCATTTACGAAAAAGAAGGGCGTGAGCTTTTCAAATACTTCAAGAAATACTGTGGTGATCCGGCGGCAACGGCGCATCAATTCTTTCGCAAGCACTACAGAGAAGTCGGCCTCGAACAGTTTCGCAATCGGACGTTGCAGAAAGAACGTATGAACTCCGGCTGGCGTTATCAGTTTTTAGTGATTGATTGCGCACGCCACTCGCAACGCTTCAGGAGCGTCTCAGATATTGGCGCAGCCGAAGGCGACTTCAACGCGACGATAGAATTTCTCGAAAAGAGCAGAAGCCCATTGAGCCTCTACGTCTCGGTCAAGAATCGCAGCAACACGATGGGTGGACAGGATTGGCCGAAAGCGATTCAAGCTTTAGAGAGTGTTGCCAGGAATGACAAGAACCGCACCGGCCCGTATTGCTGCGTCTTCGGGATTGCAATGGATCGCGGCACTCGCTACATTAAGCGTGAGCTAAAGACCAAGACTGCGCACTCGGTCAATACGGAGGTCTGGCTGTCTGATTACTTTTGGCCGTTCTTCGCTAATTATTCTTACGAAGAGATTATGACGCTAGTGCTTGACGTGCTTGTTTCGTCTTACGCTTCCGATGAGTTACCATCACAAACGGATGTGCCAGAACGTCTCTTGGAGTCTTTCGGCGAAAGTTGCCGGAAAGCTGAGTTAATAGATGAGACAGGCGTCTTCAATGATCCTTACAAACTCGTCAAATTCTTTTGTGGTAAGTAGCGATGTCAAAAGCTAAACAGGAACAAGCAAGTAATTCAACCAGTCGCACAACTGTCAAAAAAGGCGAAGCTACTTGTACTGTGATTAACGGTGATTGCCGAAGTGAGCTTGCGGCTTTCACGGGCGAGGTTGATTTGATCGTCACTTCGCCGCCGTATGCAGATGCGCGACACAAGCATTACGACGGCGTTCATCCAGACGAATTTGTTGATTGGTTTCTAACATTCCATGAATCTTTTTATAACGCGCTGAAGCCGACCGGTAGCCTCGTTATCAACATCAAGGATAAAGTGGTTGACGGCGTGCGGCATCGCTTTGTCTGGCACACGATAGAGGCTTTGTGTGAACGCGGTTGGTTTTCGATTGACGATTATTTATGGCACAAAACCAATCCGATGCCGGGTTCGTGGCCGACGCGCTTACGTGATGGCTGGGAGTATTGCTTTCATCTGGCAAAATCGAAACGTCCGTTCTTTGCGGCTGATGCAGTTCGGCAACCGATTGGCGATTGGGTTGAGTCACGTTTGAAGAAGTTAGGTGAGAACGATTTGACGCGCCACAATTCAGTCAATGCGAGCGGCTTCGGGCGCGACATCTCGAAATGGGTTGGTAAAGAAACGGTCTTGCCCTCTAACGTGATTAGTCTGGCTTTGGTCGGCAAAAATAAAGGACATCCGGCAGTATTCCCGACGGAGTTGCCAGCCTTCTTCATCAAACTATTGTGCCCTGAGAATGGATTGGTTGTTGATCCGTTTGGCGGCAGCGGCACAACAGGCATCGCCGCTTTATCGCTCGGACGGCATTGCGTGCTAATAGATAACAATGCACAATATTGTCAGCAAGCCGTTGAAAGATTACTTTGTGAAAGCCTCGCGCAATCATCAGAATTGCCTGGACAGCTATCTCTTCAGCCCGGTCTTTACGAATAATAAAGATTCCAGATTTTCCCTGAGGAATTAAAATGGCTGGACTGTTTCCGGCGAGCTTGTGCTAGAATGGCGAAAACAGTTTGGCTCTCCCGTCAACCACCAAGAGCGGCGTCTTCAACATAAGGAGTTTTGAATATGAAGAGCGAATCAAGACCAATCTTAAGCATGATCGGCGTGGCATTGTTGATTGCGTTCGGCGTGGCAGTGACGGCGCAGGCGCAGAACAGGGAAAAGTTTGTCATCTCGGCGAAGGCGGGCGGCGTCAATCTGGTCTCCGGCAACGTGACAGTCCAGCGCAAAGATGTTCAGCGCCCCGAAGCGTTGACGGCGAATGATAATCTCGACATGGGAGATAGCGTGACGACCGGCGCGGGCGGGCGTGTGGAAGTGCTGCTGAATCCGGGCACGTATCTGCGTGTGGATGAAAACTCGGAGTTTCAGTTGACGGACACCTCGCTCGATAATCTGCGCGTCAAGTTGGTGAAGGGCAGCGCCCTCGTCGAAGCGACGGGCGATGATCAGACAACTCTCTCAATCGGCTTCACGACTCCGCAAACAGAGGCCTTGATCGTCAAGCGGGGCCTCTATCGCTTCAACATTCTGCCGAACGCGATGACTGAGATAGCTGTCCGCAAGGGTCGAGCCTTCTATGGCACAGGCGTGGTGAACGTCCTCAAGGGCGGGCAGAAAGTCTTGATCGGAAACGGCCAGGCGGAAGTTGCGAAGTTGAATAAGAAGGATGAGGACGCCTTCGATCTCTGGAGCAAGCAGCGCGCGGAGTTGTTAGCGAAGGCGAATCAGCGGATTCAAGGCCGCACCCTGCTCGCGGCTTTTAATTCTCACCGATGGCCGGACCTGTTCGGATTCAACTCTGGATATGGCTTTGGATACGGTTTCTATAATTCGGGCTTCTGGTTTTACAATCCCACTTACCGAAGTTATTGCTTCGTCCCGCATGGTTTGAGAAATTGGACTTCGCCTTACGGCCACACGTATCGGATCGGAGTTGGATTTCAAAACCCGGGTAGAGGTGGTCAGACTTGGACTCGTGGTAATGGCTCTTCAAACTCACGTGGCAACAATCCAGCGTCAGGCAACAGCAACCCTTCATCAAGTAATGGCTCAAGCGGCTGGAACGGTAACAGCAATCCGACATCCGCGCCGCAGTCCGTCTCACAGCCTGCTTCGATAGAGCGGTCTATCGCGCCCGCCGCGCAGTCTCATATTGATAGGGCAAATGGAGAGACCAGGAATCCTAACCAGTAAGTCGGATTCGGTCGGAGGCTGGAAACAAAAAGGCGGATCAAGGAATCGCCCCATCCCGGATTAACGTCTGGTGAGCGGGGCGATTTCGTTTGCGACGATCAGCGCGGATTGTGTGACGGCGGCGACGCCCAGTCCCGGTGAAACCGTGTCGCCGACCATGAACAGATTCGGCAACACGGTTTTGTGCGCCAGCGAGTTCGAGCCGAAGACTTCAAGCGATTGACAGACGCCTCCCACCATGCCCAGCTTGCGGCGCGTGCTCTCGTAGTAGTCGCGCGGCGTCATCGTCTCGATCACTTCAACGCCGTCGCCAAGTTCCGGCAGCGCGGTGTGAATGCGTTTCCACCATGTTTCGAGCAGCGCCTGATCCTGCTCTTCATGCTCACTCTCATCTTCGTGAAAACTGAACCACTCGGCGGCCTCTGTAAAAGTTGAAACGGTGGCAGCGCGCTTTCCTTCAGGCGCACGCGCATCCCAACCGGGCGCGGAAGCCATCATGAACTGCGCCTCCTGTGGATCAAAGGTGCGCCCTTCCTGCCAATCCGTCAGAGCGAGAACGTGATCTACGGACAGGCGCGCGGCTGCCTCCTCATCCAATCCTAGAAAGAGCAGATACGCGCCCCAGCCGTGAAGATTTTTCAGTTGCCTGCGAATATCGTTCGGCGTGCGATTGAGGCCGACGAGCTTGCCGTAGGTGTCCCACACAGTGAGATTGCTGACGATGGCGCGCGTGGCCTCGACGGTTTCGCCACTCAAGAGATCAACGCCGGTGGCGCGCCCTGTTGAATCATAAGCCAGACGCAGCGCGGTCGTATTCAATCGCATCGTCCCGCCGCTCTTTTTAATCGCTGCGCCGAGCGTCTCCGCGAGAGCTGAAGCCCCGCCGCGAATGGCGTGCATCCCGCGACGCGGAAGCATCAATGCGCGGGCAGCGTAAATGTACGAGCATGTTTCACTGTCGCACTGCGCGAAGGTTTGCAACTGCGCGTCAATAAAACGGCGAAAGCGCAGAGAGGTTTGCGTGAGATGCTCTGCCGCCGTGTGATTCATCACGGACAGAAAAAGTCTGGAGTCTGGAGTCTGGAGTCTGGAGTCAAAAGACAAAACCTTTTCGGCTTCTGACTCCAGACTCCAGACTCCAGACTCCAGACTCTTAAACAAGGCTTCATCAAGCGGCGCAAGCTCGCGGTAAAAATTGAGAGCCGCCTCAGCGCATTCAGGAAAGCCTGCGCGCAAGCTCGTTTCAAATTCATCGTCGTTCTCCGTGAGCGTGACCTGAGTTCCGTCAGGCAATCGAACAACATAAGCAGGCGAGACGGGATGAACTTCGGGTGGAGCAACCGCAAGCTCGGCAAACACGCGCTCGTGAATCTCGCCCGGCTGCCATGACGCATACAACCCCGCGCCGAGTTCAAACTCATAGCCGAACTTCTGAAAACTCGTGACGCAACCGCCCACGCGCGACTCTTTCTCAATCAGGCAAACATTGATGCCGCGCGCTGCCAGAAGCGCTGCTGCGGTCAGCCCGCCGATGCCCCCGCCGACAACGATGACTTCGTAAGCCATAAAGTTAGTGGTCAGTGGTCAGTGGTCAGTTAAAACCACTCGCCGCCAACTGACCACTGACCACCGACCACCGACCACCTCTCATATCAGTGTGCGAACAGAACGTGCGAGCATGATGAGTGCGGGCGCTTTATGTTCGAGGTCTGGGGCAGAGTGTGGTAGATAGGGTTCGACAATAATGTAGATGGCCGTAATCCCGTTAAAAATCAGATGCACGATATAGCAGGGCAGGAGCCTGCCTGAGTAAGCGCGAAGCAGCGTCAAGCTCAGACTTAAAATGGAAATTACAAGAATGACGCCGACATTATTGCGATACTCCAAAACATGAACGAGCGCGAAGAGAATCGAAACGGCAGCAACTGCCCAGACGATGCCGAGGGTTTTTTGTAAGGCTGAATACAGGACGCCGCGAAAAACCAACTCCTCGATAAACGGTGCGCTGATGCCTGCGATAAAAGCCAGCGCATATCGTGAGGCGGTGGAGCTATCCACCATCTGATCTATATCCGTCGGTTGACCCTTGACCAGTTTACCAATCGCCAGCCCAACTAAAAAAAGTGCGACCGCCAGTCCTGCTGTTTTCCAGAACCCGACCCTCTTACTCCAACTCCAACCGAGCGACTTCCAGAACGGACGTTTGCCGAAGCGGGTCACGACAGCCCAGATAATGCCAAGCGTTAAGAGATGCGCCGGAATAGTGGAGAGTATCTGAAGAAGAATCGCCGTTTTATCTGTGGACACAAACTGCGTGATCTTTGCCGGGTCTCCCTTGATGTTGTTGGGAATGGCGGGAATAACAAACAGCAAACCCATCAGAATCAACAGCACAATGCTGCCAACAAAGGTCAGGATTCCCGCCACCACTCCCCAAGGCGGATTGTTCGGATCAATCTCCGTCGGCACGGAAGCGACGGCTGGCCGATACCCGACAGGAGGATAAGCGCCAAGGGGTTGCTCGACCGGCGGCGGTGATTCATTAGATGTACTCACGATGCGAACGAGTGTAAGAGAGAGATGATGAAAAGGCAAAATGAAAATTAAAAATTATAAATGCAAAATGCAAAAGTGAGGAGCGACTATCGCCGCAATTTTTCATTTTTCATTTTTAATTTTGCATTGAAATGTTTCGCCATGTTGTCGTAAACGGTTTGCATCAGAGCGTCAATATCTTCGTCGGTCAAGCTGGCGGTGGGAACGGGCGCGTCAACGTACATCTCAATCGGGCCGGCACGTAAGATGATCTCGTCGGGCGGGAGAATCCGGCGTGAGCCGATAATGGTGATGGGAATGATCGGCACGCCCGCCTGGAGAGCGAGCTTGAATCCACCTTTCTTGAACTTGTGCAGATAGCCGTCGCGTGAGCGCGTGCCCTCTGGAAAAACGAAAGCGCAGATGCCGTTGCGTAAATAACTCGCGGCCTTCTGCATACTGGCGACCGCGTTCTCTGTGGAACTGCGATCAATCGGAATGTGGCCCGCGCGCTTGAGATGCCAGCCCATGAACGGAACGCGAAAGAGCGACTTCTTGGCGGCGATGCGAAGCTGCGCGGGCAGATAGCCGAGCATCGCCGGAATGTCCATGTAGCTCTGGTGGGTCGAGAGAAAAACGTAAGATGTTTTGGGTTGAATGTGATGCACGCCGTGCACGCACACGCGCACACCGGCAGTCACCGCGATCATCCGACACCAGACCTGCGCGCACCAATGTTGTCGCTTGCCCGTCGGATCGTAAAGCGAGAGCAGCAGCGAGATGGTTGCCATCACAATCGTGTAGAGACAGATGAGCGGGCCAGCGATGGCCGAGTGAAGATAGTTAAGCAGTGTCGGGTGGCGCGGCGGAGCGGTGCGCGGAGCATCTTCATCAATTGACTCGCGCATAGACTTTTTCTCAGCCTGCGTTGATGCGCCTGTTCTTTGCAAATTAGAAAAGCAGAATTCAGAATCCAGAAGTCAGGAGTCAGAGCAAAAGACAAGCAAAATCTGTCGAAGCGGGTTTCCGCCTTAGCATTCTGAATTCTGAATTCTGACTTCTGGATTCTGCTTTCCTTAGAGTGATTCAAAGAATGTATCGTCAACGTAGCAATAGCCCCACTCTTCGCCCGGCTCGAATGATTTGATAATGGGATGCTCCGTTTGCTGAAAATGCTTTGTCGCATGTTTATTCTTCGAGCTATCGCAACAGCCGACGTGCCCGCAGATTTCGCAGAGGCGCAGGTGCACCCAACTGTCGCCTATCCGCAGACAGTCTTCACAACCTCGCGCGCTCGGCGTGACTTCACGTATCTGAGAAAGATGCTTGCACGTCGCCATTGATTGCTCCTTTCAAATTAAGCGATCAGCGATCAGCTATCAGCCGTCAGCTTTTGTCTTTGCTGAAAGCTGAAAGCTGACGGCTGATAGCTCACATTCTTTCAAACTGATGGATACTCGATACCGTTCGTCTTGAAACCCAGACGCGGCGCGGCCAACAGCAGCCCGATAATCGTCTTCGCATCTTCAATCTCGCCGTCCGCGATCATCTCGAACGCGCGCGCGAACGTGACGCGCACGATCTCGACAAACTCATCTTCTTCCAGATTCCGCGCCGTCTCCGTCAAATCCGTCGCCAGATAAACCCACAGCTTCTCTTCACAAAAACCGGGCGTCGTGAAAAACTCCGTCAGCTTCTCAAGCCGTCCGGCGCAAACTCCGATCTCTTCTTCAAGCTCGCGCGCCGCACACTCTTCGGGACGCTCCGGCGCATCAATCCTGCCAGCCGGAAGCTCCAACACATAGCGCACGGGCGGCTGGCGATACTGACGAACCAGCGCAATCGTGCCGTCGTCAAACACGGCGACCACGCCCGCGCCGCCCGGATGATGCACGACCTCGCGCTTGTACGTCGCCTCGCCCTCGCGCACAGTGTAAACCGAAACGTCTATCACGCGCCCGTGATAAACCTCTTCGGTGTCGAGAATTTCAGGTGCCTCTTTATTTGGTGTCGCCATGATGAAAGGCCAAAGTAGAAAGGTAAAAGGCAAAAGTCAAGCAGGCGGTAGTGACATGCTTAATCTTCGAGATTTATCATCGGCATGATTTCGCCGATGAGATAGAGCGAACCTGTAACACAGATGAGACCTTCAGGCGGCGTGAGACGATGAGCTACGCTTAATGCTTCAGTTGGCGAAGACGCGAACATTAATCTATTTCTATCAAAGTCGGAAGGGACAATTTGTTCAAGCATTTCAAGCGGGGCGGCGCGTGGATTTGAGGGTTGCGTGAGAATCAGTTGATGCGCGACGGGAAAAAGTGTTGCTGCGATGTCGCGTAAATCCTTGTCGCGCATCGCGCCGAAGATGAGCGTGATGGGAGCTTCGATGAATTCGTCCAGAAAGTCGCGCAACGCACGCGCGCCCGCCGGATTGTGCGCGCCGTCAAAGAGAATGGCGGGCTGACCCGCGCGCAACTCAAGCCGTCCGGCGTGCGTGGAGCTTTCGAGACCTGCGATGATGGCTGCGTGTGGAATCGAAAAACCGCGCTCGCGCAAGGCTTCGGCAAGCGCGATGGCAACGGAGGCATTCGTTGTTTGATGACGACCGCGCAAGCCAAGCAGGACGTTTTCGTAAGTGCCTTGCTTCGTCTTGAAAGTCGCACGCACGCGCCCGGTCTCGTCCGTGCCGAGCGCCTTTATCTCACACTCATCAACGCGCGGCGTGACTCCGCAATCGGCGCAACGCTTGAGAATCACGTCGAGTGCGGCGGGCGATTGCGGCGCGACGATAGCTGTCACACCGGGACGGATGATCGCAGCCTTCTCAGCAGCGATCTCGCTTAAAGTCTCGCCGAGATATTCCTGATGATCGAGCGCGATGGGAGTAATGCCAACGACTTCCGCCTGCGCCGTCGTCGTCGCATCGAGACGCCCGCCCAAACCTGTCTCAAGAATCGCAAGTTCGACACGCGCCTCGCTGAAAGCCATGAGAGCGATGGCCGTCAGATGCTCGAAGAATGTCGGCATCGTCTCAAGCCTGTCTTCAGCGAGCAATCGTTCAGCGCTCTCACGAACCCGTGTCGTGAGACGCGCGAAGTCCTCTCGTGAAATCTCGCGGCGGTTGATTCGGATGCGCTCGGTGATGTGGACGAGATGCGGGGAAGTGTAGAGTCCGGTCTCAATGCTGGCGGCGCGACAAATTGCTTCGAGCATGACGGCGGTTGAGCCTTTGCCGTTCGTGCCTGCAATCTGGACGGAAGGGAAAGATTTCTGTGGACTGCCGAGAGCCTCAAGTAAGCGCTCTGTGTTGGTCAATCCGAGTTTGATCGCGAGGGTCTCGTGACCAAGACTGAAAAGATACTTGAGCGCTTCATCGAACATAGTGAAAAGTGAATAGTGAAAAGTGAATAGTGAAGAGCTGTTTTTAACTATTCATTATTCACTTTTCACTTTTCACTATTTCCGGGTTCATCATGAAGTTCAGAGCCTTGATGATAAAGGCGCGCAGCTCGCGGCGGTCAACTATTGAATCGAGCATTCCGTGTTCGAGCAGGAATTCGGAGCGTTGAAAATTCTTGGGTAGTTTCTGACGAATAGTTTGCTCGATAACGCGCGGGCCTGCGAAACCGATCAGAGCTTTCGGCTCAGCAATAATCAGATCGCCGAGCATGGCAAAACTCGCCGTCACGCCGCCGGTCGTCGGGTCAGTCAAGACGGAGATGAATGGCAGGTGCGCTTCATCTAGTTCGGCGAGCGCAGAGGAAATCTTCGCCATCTGCATCAAACTGAACGTGCCTTCCTGCATTCGCGCGCCGCCCGATGCGGCGAAGATGACGAGCGCGCCGCGCTCCTTCAGCGTCGCATGAATCAGGCGCGTAATCTTTTCGCCGACAGCCGATCCCATCGAGCCGCCGATGAAGAGCATGTCCATCGCGCCCGCGAAGACCAGATGCCCGCCGACTGTGCCGCGCCCGTTGATGATCGCTTCGGGCAACCCGGTGATGCGCCGCGCCTGCTCAAGACGTTCCGGGTATGGCTTGGTGTCAACGAAATTTAGAGGGTCAACCGAGATCACATCGGCGTCGAGTTCCTCATACTTGCCTTCGTCGAAAAGCATCTCCAGGCGCTCGCGCGCGCCGATGCGAAAGTGATAGCCGCAGTGCGAGCAGACCTGTAGCGACTCGTCAAGGTCCGGCTTGAAGAGCGCCGCATCGCATTCGTCGCACTTGACGAAGATGCCTTCAGTCTTAACGACGCGCTCCTCCGCAGGCACGCTTTCGATCTTCTGATCCTTCTTACGAAACCAGGGCATAAGAGCAGGGATGAGGGATGAGGGATGAAGGATGAAATAAGACCACGTCCTTCATATCTCAGCACTCACCATTCATCATCTATAGATATTCACAAAATTGTCGGAAGAGAACGCGGCAGAGAGTAACATAACAAAAGCAGAATCCAGAAGTCAGGAGTCAGGAGAAAAGAAAAACAAAATCTGTCAACGCGGTTTCCGCCTTAGTATTCTGGATTCTGGATTCTGACTCCTGACTTCTGCCTTTCGTCAGAATTCTATTCCTTGCTGCGCGCGAATGCCTGCGTTGAAGGGATGCTTGATCTCGCGCATCTCGGTCACGAGGTCTGCGGCTTCGATGAGCGCGGGCGGAGCATCGCGCCCCGTGACGACGATGTGCAGCGCGGGCTGTTCCGCTCTGATCTTGCGCAACTCCGCGAGGACTTCTTCCACCGGCAGCATCTCGTAGCTCAAGACATACACCAACTCGTCGAAGACCAGCAGATCGTATTCACCGCTTCGCAACTTTTCCACGCAGAGCGCCCACGTCGCGCGCGCCGTTTGACGATCCCGCTCAGGATTCTTCGTGTCCCACGTAAACCCGTCGCCCATCGTGCGCACTTCGATGCCGAGCTTCTCGGCGGACTCGTGCTCGCCGTAGCGGTCGTTTCTCGATTTCATAAACTGAATCATGCAGCACTTCAATCCGCGCCCCGCCGCCCGCATCATCAACCCGAGCGCGCACGTCGTCTTGCCCTTGCCGTTTCCGGTATGCACCATCAACAGCCCGCGCGTCTGCTCCTGATAATCCGCACGACGCCACTTATATTTTTTCTCTTTAACAGACATGATGAAAAGCAGAATTCAGGAGTCAGAATCCAGAAGCCAGAATGATTAGGCCGCAAGCCGCTTCTACAGATTTTATTGATTTTCTTCTGACCACTGAATTCTGGATTCCGCTTTTCGTTAAGCTAACGCTTCTGTTTGTCTCTTCGATGCGGAAGGTGCGTGTGAATCGTCGCGGTCGCCATTACGATGTTCGACGGCATCCTGAAGCAGATGCACGATAGTTTGCTCCGCTTCATCCCACTCGCCGCGCAGCGTGCAACCGGCAGCGTTACGATGACCGCCTCCGCCGAACTTTTCGGCGATGCGCGCGACGTTGACATCACCTTTCGAGCGCAGAGACGTGCGATAGACACCGGGCGCGCTCTCTTTCAAAAGCGCGGCGGCTTCGACAGTGCCGCAGGTCAGAGGGTAGTTGACGAAGCCGTCCGTATCCTCTTCGGATGCTCCGGCGCGCTCCTGCATCTCAAGCGTCTGCCGCATCCATGCGACGCGCCCCGTCTCATCACGCTTCGCCGTCGCCAGAACTTCGCTCAAGAGTTCAATCTTCGACCAGGGATAATTGCTGAACACCGCTTGAGAAATCTTGGCGGGCTTGACTCCGGCACGCACAAGTTCCGAAGCGACTTTGAATGTGCGCTCGCTCGTGTTCGAGTAGTGAAACGATCCTGTGTCCGTGATGAGCGCGGTATAGACACACTCGGCCATCTCTTTGGTGACGCGCACGCCCGTCGCTTTGCACAGGTTATAGATCATCTCGCCGACAGCCGAAGCGGTGGAGTCAATCCAGTTGATGGTGCCGAAGAGGGCGGTGGTCGAGTGGTGGTCTATGTTGACGACGAACTGTTTTTCGAGATCAATGAGGCCGGGACGTGTGATGTCCGAGCATTCGATGACGAAGACGGCATCAAGTGGGCGATCAACTGCGGGTGTGACGCGAACCTCGCGCGTGCCGGGCAACTTCTGGTAAGCGTGCGGCACTTCATCGCGCATGATGACTTCCACTTCTTTATCAAGAGCGCGCAAGAGCCAGTACAGGCCCAGTGATGAACCCAGACTGTCACCATCCGGGCGAATGTGTGAGGTGATTGCAAAGCATCTCTTCTGCTCGATCAACTCGACAACTTGACTAAGCATCTTTTCAAGAAGTGATAAGTGATAAGTGATGAGTGATGAGTTGAAAACGCAAGGCTTTAACTCATCACTCATCACTCATCACTCATCACTGTTCCTT
>JAVHWW010000055.1:0-50178 GCA_032159235.1 Acidobacteriota bacterium | reverse complement strand
TGAGAATCACGCCGGTCAAGACCACGAGCAGCGCAGAGGAAGTCGCAATCGCCACGTTCTTCGAGGAGAAGAAGCGCCAGACGAGCGCGCTGTAGCCTTTGACGAAGCGCCCCGTATAGCCAAAGGGATCGCGTTTGAATTCGGGCCACGTCAACTCCGAGTTGTGCGCCACGACTTTCAACTCCCCCATTAACCGCCGCGTCAATCCCGTGTCGTCAATGAACGTCAGGTGAAATTCGTTCACAGGCGCTGGCAATAAGCTTGAGGTGGCTTCGGACGCAGAAACGGATTCGCTGCCGTCCGCCGTATAACTGTCGGCATGAGATGGGGACGAAGCGGGCGCTTGTTCTCTTACTTGAAGCGGAGGAGTGACAACCGGCTCGACATACTCTGCGAGCGGCGTCCCGTCAACGGGGCAAAAACTGAACTTATCGGCGAACTCTTCCCGACAGGTAGAACACTGTTTCATCTTCATCCTCGCAACGCTTCAGAGGTGGCCGATGGCTCTTCCCGAAGCGGTTTCTTAAAATCTTGCTACTTGAAATGAATTGACTGCTGCCAAAGCGTCTGGCGTCAAATTACCTGACGCGGATTATACTACTCTTTGCTGAGACAGGCACAAGGCAGCCTGCCGCCATGTTTTTGGCCGACCCTTTGATGCGCTCAAGGGCTAAACGGTTGACGCAGCCTGCGCGCGGCATCTAAACTGTTTTTGTCGCTCCCCATCCGTATATCCTGAGAAAGATTGGAAAACTATCGAATTTTCGCCATTCCGTAACCGTCTTTCTGATTCAGATTATGAAGTTTCAAACTCGATTCATCAAAAAAATCGCTCTGACGGCGCTGCTTCTGACGCTGATGCTCGGACTCGCGCCGATTGGAAGCAGAGCGCAGAGTTGGCCCGCACCGCAACAGGAGCAGCTTTTGAATGGGCTGCGTGTGTTCCTGTGGAATCGTCCGGGCGACGGCAATGTCTATCTCAAACTGCGTATTCATAGCGGCGCGGCCTTCGATCTGACAGGCAAGGCGGGCATGATGGCGCTCCTGAGCGATGCGCTTTTTTCAGACCCGACGACACGCGAGTATTTCACAGAACAGCTTGGCGGTCGAGTCGAAGTGACGAGCGATTACGATACTATCAATGTCACTTTGACGGGACGCGCCACTGAGTTTGAAAGAATCATGGAGCTACTCCGCACAGCCCTCGTCAACATCCAACTCACTCCCGACATCGTCACAAAGCTACGCGATGCACGCATCAAGATGGTTCGTGAGTTGAGCATCTCGCCCGCATCGCAGGCCGACCGCGCCATTGCTGCGCGACTCTTCGGCAATTATCCATACGGACGATCTGGAATCGGCACACCCGACACGCTCGCCCATGTTGAGCGAGCTGATTTGATGCTGGCCCGCGACCGCTTTCTCAATCCGAATAACGCCACGCTCATCGTCATCGGAAATGTGGACGGGGATCGCGCGATGCGTGCTCTGAAGCAGATTCTTGGAGGCTGGCGAAAAAGCGACACGATTGTGCCCTCTACTTTTCGTCAACCCGAAGCGCCCGATGCACGCACATTGATCATAGATGCGCCGGGCACTGACACGGCTGAAGTGCGTTTGGCTGTGCGCGGCCTCGCACGCGCTGACAAAGACTACGCGGCGGCGACCCTGCTTGCGCTGATGGCGCGTGACCTGTGGCTTGCGATGCAGCCCGAACTCGCCAAGAGCGCATTTTTCGTCCGCCATGAATCACACGTGCAACCGGGATTGTTCGTGATGGGCGCGTCTGTGCCGGTCGCAGCAGCATCGAAGACGCTCTCGAATGCGCGCCAAGCTCTCCAAAGCCTGACAAAAGATGGAGCGACGCAAAGTTTGCTTGAGCGTGCCAGAAACGAAGCGCTGGCCGAGTTGAACAAACAGTCTGAACGTCCCGAATCGCTCGCCGATCTCTGGCTCGACGCGGACACTTTCCAACTCGGCTCTCTGGAAAGCCGTCTGCGGCAATTGAGAAACGTCTCGCTCGATGATGTCCGGCGCATAGCCGCACGACTCTTCAGCGAATCGTCAATGGCAACGGTCGCTCTCGGCAGCGCAGAGCATCTCAAGCCTCTTCTTGAGCGCACGGGCAAAGTTGAAATTTTCGATTCGGCAGTTGCGCCGATGCCAGGTTCAACTCCCATCCCGGTGAAGAAGCAGTAGCAATTCACATACTATTCGCAACACTCTCGCAACCATCCATTCGACGAAATAAGTTTAACTGTGCCTGACAAGAGAGACGCCAATGAAAGCGAACATGCGCGCCGCGTGCGCGAGATGTTCGCAGGCATTGCCAGTCGCTACGATCTTTTAAATCATCTTCTGTCAGGCAATACGGACAAGCGCTGGCGACGACTTGTTGCGAGGAAATTGCAACCCGCGTTATCTGTTGACGGAGCGCGTGCGCTCGATGTCGCATGTGGAACGGGCGATCTCGCGCTGGCGTTGGCGGCTGTCACGAAGGCGCGCATCGTCGGCACAGATTTCTGCCGACCGATGCTTGAGATTGCGGCGGGCAAGGTCTCGACGAATGTTTCGGAGATTCCATTCGTCGAAGGCGACGCTTTGAAATTGCCCTTCGCAGATGAAGCATTCAATGCGGTAAGTATCGCATTTGGATTGCGAAATCTATCTGGTGTCGAAGAGGGTTTGAGAGAATTACGGCGAGTCTTGAAGCCGAGCGGTCGCGTCGCCATTCTGGAATTTTCCAGGCCGGTCGTTCCGGGTTTTCGCGCGCTCTTTCAATTCTACTTCACGCGCGTTCTGCCCAAACTCGGTGGAATGATAAGCGGCTCGCGCGGCGCGTATGAATATTTGCCTGACTCTGTTTCGCGTTTTCCAGATCAGAAGCGGTTGGCGGCGATGATGCGCGAGGCAGGATTTGAAGAAGTTGAGTATCAGAATTTAACCGGCGGAATTGCGGCGCTTCATCTGGGAACGCGCCCCCGCTCGTAATCGAGGTTGGTTGCACTGCACGTAGATAGTCTGAGAAATAGTGTTGCAACCATCGTAGCCTGAAGGAGACGCCTGTCTCGCTCGTGCGCGGTTGTCGGGGCCGCTCGCGGATTGAGCGTCGCGTCACTCCTTCAGGCTACGTCTCTTTACACACCTTTTAGTTTGACCAGACTTTGATTGCCAACGATGAGTTTTGAGTTTTGCTTTTAACTCAAAATTCATAACTATTACTTGCCTCCTTCTTTCTGCTATCATCCGTTCCGACCTGTAATCTAAAAAAGTTTCGAGGGACGAACTATGCCGCTCGTACCTTCACAAGAAGACGAGACACCTGTCACAGCGGAGACACCAAACACCGCCGTTGCGCAGAAACGCTCCGGCTGGCGCTCTGTCAGGCGCAAGTTGCTCGGAGCGTTGCGACGCATTGCGATGCTGGTACTCGTCGTCTTTACGGTCGTCTCCATCGTCACCATCTTGATCGAACTCGTGCCGGGCGACCCCGCCGGCGATCAGCCCACGCCCGAAGCGATTGCAAACTTTCGTGAGAAGCACGGGCTGGATCGCCCGCCATTCTTCTTCTCATTCCCGCGCGACGAGAATGGCGTGAGACATTTTCAATGGCACGGCTGGAATAATCGTTACGTGGAATACTGGCGCAACCTGTTGCACGGCGACCTCGGTCTCTCGTTTAAGACAGACCGTCCCGTGCTCGACTTGATTCTCGAACGCTATCCGGCAACGCTCAAACTCGCGCTCGCGGCGTTGCTCATCGCCGTCTCTATTTCAATCCCGCTCGGCGTGCTGGCGGGGAAAAATCACGGCACGTGGATAGACAGCTTCTCATCTTTCTTCGCGCTCATCGGGATCAGCCTGCCGGGTTTTGTCATCGGCCCGCTTCTCGTCTATCTCTTCGCCGTCAAACTTGGCTGGCTCAGCGCATCCGGCAGTCAGTACCCGGAAGATATTCTCTTGCCTGCGATCACACTGGGCGCGGCGCTGTCAGCGATATTGACGAGAATGGTGCGTTCCTCCGTCATCGAAGAATTGAATGAAGACTACGTGCGAACTGCGCGCGCGAAAGGTTTGAGTGAGCGAAAGGTCGTCTATAAGCACGTGCTGAAAAACGGGCTGATTCCGGTTGTGACCATTCTGGGCTTGCAACTCGGCGTGCTGCTCGCGGGCGCAATCATCACGGAAAAGATTTTCGGCTGGCGCGGCATCGGCACGCTGCTTCTCGAAGAAGGCATCGGCAGCCGCGACTATCGCGTCGTGCAGGGCTGCGTGCTCGTCATCAGCATCACGTACATCGCCGTCAACACGCTAACGGACATGGTTTATCGTTTTCTTGATCCGCGAATCAGAGTCTCTTGAAAGGCTGAATTCAGGAGTCAGAATCCAGGATTCAGAATCATAAGGCGGAAGCCACTTTAATGGATTTTCTTTTCTTCTGGATTCTGACTCCTGACTTCTGACTCCTGCTTTTACAATGAATCGTCTAACCATTTTTGGATTTGTCATCGTCGGCATTTTTCTCTTCGCCGCTCTCTTTGCGCCGGTAATTACCAGACATGATTACGGGACGAATACGAAGATCGTAAACCAACAGCCGTCATCCGAGCACTGGTTCGGGACGGACGCGGTGGGGCGCGACATCTTCACGGGCGTTGTTTACGGCGCGCGCGTCTCTCTGGAGGTCGGCTTTACAGTGGTCTTGATTTCTGCGCTGATCGGAACAATCTTAGGCGCACTGTCGGGCTATTATGGTGGATGGATTGATCGCTTCATTTCGGGCTACGTCTTCAATGTCTTTCTGGCGTTTCCCGGTCTTCTGTTGGCGATTGCGCTGGTCGCGTTTCTCGGCAGTGGGCTTGATAAATTGATTCTCGCCCTCTGCGTCATCGGTTGGGTTGGCTACGCGCGCCTGATTCGCGGGCAGGTGCTCAAGGTGCGTGAGTATGACTTCGTGCAGGCGGCGCGTGCGTTGGGAGCTGGCGATTCGCGCATCCTGCTCGCGCATATTCTACCGAACGCGATTCAACCGCTGATTGTGCAGGCGAGTCTGGGAATGGCAGGCGCAGTGCTCGCGGAAGCCTCGCTCTCCTTCTTGGGACTCGGCGTCCCGGAAGGCACTCCGTCGTGGGGTAAGATGATTGATGATGCGCGCCTCCGCATGAATACTGCGCCGCACGAGTTGATCTTCCCAGCGATTGCCATTGCTCTGACCGTCCTTGCCTTCAACTTTATCGGCGACGGACTGCGCGAATATCTTGATCCGCGTCAACGCAAACGCTAACCCGTACTCAGTGAGAGGTGATAAGTGGTCAGTGATAAGAGAGCTATCATCTCGATTGATCGCATCTCGAAAATTTTTCCCGTCCCTCTCGCTCGTCTCAAACAGTTCCTCCGTCGTCCCGTCAAGCCTCCCGTCGAGGCGTTGAGCGAAGTGACACTCGACGTGCAGGCTGGCGAAATCTTCGGCCTCATCGGACGCAATGGCGCAGGCAAAACCACGCTCACCAAAATCATCGCGACACTTGTGCAGCCGACTTCCGGCACAGTCACGGTTAATGGTTTCGATAGCGTGCGCGATGACGAGAAGGTGCGCGCGCAGGTTGGATTAGCCACCGCCGAAGAGCGGAGTTTTTATTGGCGTCTGACGGTCGAGCAGAATCTGATGTTCTTCGCGCGGCTTTACGGTTTGAGTGCCGCGCTGGCGCGCAGGCGCATCATCGAACTCGTCAAACAATTTGAATTGAAGGAACTCGTGGCTCGTCGCTTTGGCGAACTCTCGACGGGCAACAAGCAACGCATGGCATTTGCCCGCGCGATGCTTTCAAAGCCGCCCGTTCTGTTGCTCGACGAGCCGACACGCTCACTTGATCCGCTTGCCGCCGCGCGGATGCGCGCGCTCATCAACAAACTTGCAGGCGGCGATCCGCCCGTCACGATTCTGCTGACCTCGCACAATCTCACAGAGGTTGAAGAACTCTGCGCCCGCATCGCCATCATCAGTCGCGGGCGGATTCGCGCCCTGGGCACGCCGGGAACTTTGCGCGCCGAGCATCATCAAAGCGAGCGCGTGCAACTGACAGTACGCGGGGTTTCACGAGAGCGCGTGGCGCAGATTCTGGCTACTGTGTCTAATGAGCTTGAGATTGAAGAGCAGGGCGCGACCTTCATCGTTTCTTTCACGCGCGAAACGGGCGACGACCGCCTGGACGCAGTTGTTCGCGCGGTGCATGAAAATGATGGGAGCGTTCTTTCTTTCGAGACCCAGCGAGCCACGCTGCTTGAAGTGCTTGAAAGTTATGAGCGCGAAGAGAGCGCGGAGGAAGAGTCTTGATGCTCGAAGCCGTCACATCCTTCCTGCGCCGTGTGCGCGCCTTCGTGGTGCGCGATTTTCTATTGGCCGTGAGCTACCGGCTGGAATTTTCCCTGCGCATCCTCACGATTCTGCTTGTCGTCACGACATTCTATTTCATCTCAAAAATCTTTGTCGGCAGCCAGACGCCTTTCGCGCAGTGGCGCGATCCATTAGCGGCGTGGATTACCGGACTCGCCGTGCTCAACTATTTTATGACGGGCTTTTCGAGTCTCGCCAACGCCATTCGCTCGGAACAGATGCAGGGCACACTCGAAAGCGTGCTGCTGTCGCCCATCAGCGTGCCGACGGTTGTCGTCGCCAGCTCCGCGTGGGACTTCGTGCTGGCGACGTTCAATTCATTTCTCTATCTCTTCTTCGGCTGGCTCTTCTTCGACGTGCACTTTCAGGGAAACTTTCTGCTCGCGCTCGTCTTCCTAGTGCTGACTACGCTCGTGCTCGCCTGCATCGGCATCCTCTCGGCGAGCTTTGCGATGGTCTTCAAGCGCGGCGATCCGTTCGGTATCCTGCTCGGCACAGGCTCCGCGCTTTTCTCAGGCGTCTTCTTTCCGACACAGCTTCTCGGCTCAGGCTTCCACGCCATTTCACGCGCTCTGCCGCCAACTTACGGTCTTGACGGCATCCGCCGCGTGCTCATCGAAGGACAGGGACTCTCGCAGGTACGCGAGCCGCTCGTCACGCTTTTCATCTTTCTCGTAGTGCTGCTTCCCTTCTCGCTCTGGGTCTTCGGACGCGCCGTGCGCCGTGCCAAGCGTGAAGGCAGCCTGATACAATATTGATTCGTTGCTATGGTTTTGAGGTACAATGGACTTCATCCGCGATAGAACATATCCGGGGAATCTTTACGGCTCGCTCTGATCGCTTGCCTTCAATCTCATCAGTAAGGAGATGTCTTCATGAGATTTCATCTAAGCAGATTAAGCCTGCTGATTTTTTGCCTGCTCCTTGTCGGGAAGATTGCTGGCGCTGTTCCCTGCGCACAGTCGAAGTCGCAGCCCGATGCATGGGTGAAAGCGAAGGTTACTGCGCTCGTTCAGGCCGCGCACGCAGCTTATGAAAATGATAAGGCGGTTCCCGCTTATCAGAGAGTGCTGCGTGGAATCGCCGACGCGCTCAAGCAGTGCAAACTTTCGCAGGACGATGGCTTTGTCAGCCAGCATCGAGAATTTGTCGAATATATCGAAACCGCGTCTCTTGAGCTGGAGCCTGATCATGAGCTTGGCTTCGTCGTGCCTGATAAACAGTATTTCGAGGAGACGCGACAATATGTCGAGATTCCCGACTTCCTGCTGACACAGAGTTTTCTACGGATGGTCAGCCGCGATGAGACATTACATCAAGCGAAAGATTATCTGCGGCTGCTCAACACGACCAGAGCGCCTGCCGATCAACTGATCTTCTTCAGCTACAACTCGCAGCATCTGGGCACGCCCGACAACGACAATAGCTTTGAGAGACTGTTAATCATCGTTCCCGGAAATGCCGAGAAGGGTGTGCCGGAGAAATGGGTTCAGTTCGGCATCACAGATCGCGGCGCGCGCGTGCATATTCGTAATCTCTCGATTGTCTCGTCTGTTCCGAATCCAGATGGAACATCCAACATTTACTTCAAAGATTTTTTCCGCACATATGACCGCGATGGTTCGATCAGCATCAAAGGGCGCTGGGAGTTGGGAGAAGGCGATGACAATTGCGTGCGTTGTCATAAGAGCGGGATTCTTCCAATCTTCCCGGAGCCTGGCAGCGTGAGTCCGAACGAACAGCAATACGTCAAGGCAGCCAACGAGCGCTTCCTGACCTACGGCATAGCCCGTTTTGAGAAGTATCTCGACACCAGCAAGTTGGGTCCGGGACTCGGTTCACCGCGCTCGGCAGACCATCTTCAGCGATTAAAAGCCAGCCTTGACAAAACAGTTGTCGCACCAGCAGTGTCCTGTGCCGCCTGTCATCAACATGAGGGGCTTGGCGCTCTCAATTGGCCGATGGACTCAATCTTAATCACTTCTTACGTCAAAGGAGGGCAAATGCCCTTTGGCTATCAACTCAAAACTTCTGAGCGCAACGAGTTATATCAGAGACTGATTTCGGATTACTTCGCAACCAATGATGCCAGCCCCGGCATTTTGCAATCATGGCTCTTAGGTAAACTTCGGTAAAGTTGTCTGACCGAGTGGCTCTCGCAATTTGTGGATTGAGGACAAACGTCAGTTCCCAAATCCGCAATCTGAAATCCACAATCCGCAATCGAAAAGATGTGGCGAATTATTAAATTCATTTTGTTTGGTCTGATCGGCGTCTTGCTGGGAGGTCTCATCTACTTGTGGCTCACTTTTCCCGACCTTGCCAGTCTCAAAGATCATAATCCCGAAACGACCGCGATGATTGAGCAACGAGCGCGTGAGGCGAGAGCGCGCGGCGAAGAGCCGAAGCGCATCCAGGTCTGGGTGCCGCTCGAAAAGATTTCACCAAATTTGCAACGCGCAGTGCTCGCGGGCGAGGATACAAACTTTGCGACGCATCACGGCTTTGATTTCGATGCCATTCAACGCGCGTATGAAGAAGGCCAGAAAGAAACGCAAAAGGAAGCAGGCGCCGATCAATCGAGTTGGCTGCCGGATTTCTCTTCGTTCAAGCGCGGCGGCTCGACCATCTCGCAGCAGCTTGTGAAGAATCTCTATCTTTCAAGCGAGAGATCAATCATCCGCAAATTACATGAAGCCCTGATTACCTACTTCATGGAACGCAAGCTCTCGAAGCGTCGCATCCTCGAAATCTATCTCAACGTCATCGAATGGGGCGACGGCATCTACGGCGCGGAGGCTGCCGCGCAAACCTACTTTCATAAACCCGCCTCAGCGCTGACGGTCAACGAAGCAGCTTTTCTCTCCGCGATGATTCCCAGCCCGCTCAATCTCTTCAACCCGCAGAAGTATCCGCGTCGTCTCGCGCACCGCCAGAAAATCATCCTGCGCGGAATGCCTTACGTGAAGATGCCTGAAGGCACTGGATAAAGCTCTCCGATTTTGATCTTAGGGCTGACTAGCGGTTCGCTCTGATAGATGTCGGCTTCTATTTTCATAGCTGGAAAGAAAAAGCTCCGGCAGGTTTACTCGTGCGTGTGTGGCCGCGCGAGTCCTACCGGAGCGAAGTGTGAGATTCAGACGGCTCCAATCTTACACGGCGAATTCCCGCGCGAGTTGAAGCTCGGCTTTGCGCAGTTCAAAGCGCCCGCGCCCGAAGTTGCCGTCAGGCTTGAGGGCGAGCACGACGAAGTAGTCGCGTGAGAAGAGACGCATCACAAAGACTGCGTTGTCGAGTTGGACGACAAGCTCGCGTAAATTTCCAAGCCCCGTCACGTTTCCCGTCCGTTGTGCGTTGCGGATGAGCGAGGTGAACTCGGCGGCGGCAACATCCAGGTTGGCATCCTGCGCTTCCGCGCTTAAAACCTTTTCAACCGCGATGCCATCCGTGCCCATGATGAGCGCACCGATGCTGCCATCAGTGCGCTCAATGATCGCTTCGAGTGCTTCTTTGAACATCTTCGACGATCCTCCTGTTATGGGCGTGAATTCAACGAGGTGGGACGCGCGGGCGGGCCTTGCGGTGCGCCTGCGGGGTTCTGGATCACAGGTGTGGTGAGCGGTGTCCCAGGAGTGGTCTGTGGCGCGTTCTGCTGCTGTTGCAATTCAGTCGGCGTCGGCGTGTTGGTCGCCGGGTTGCCGGGCGTCACAGGCTGAATGATGCTGGTCGTGCGTGTGCCGTTGCTGATGGTGCCGGCAGTCGGCCTGCCCTGATAATCCGGGCGATAGATGCGCGGCGTGATGAAGAAGAGAATCTCGTCAGTTCCGCGCGTCGTCAACTTACGCTTGAAGAGATTGCCGAGGACGGGAACGCTCGCCAGGCCAGGAGTGCGTTGCTGCGTTTCGCCTTCCGTGTCGATGACGACGCCGCCCATGACAGTCGTTCCACCGTCGGGCACGAGCACTTCAGACTGCATACGCTGGGTGTTGATGCCCGGCACGCCGCCGACTGCGATGCCCGAGTTGAGAGTATTGTTTTCAATCGTGACGCGCAGCACAACCGTCCCGGCGTCTGTAATCTGCGGTGTGATGGAGAGACGCAGCGGCACGGAGACGAACGTAGTCGTGACGACGCCGAGCGCACCCGTCGTCTGCACCGGAATCTGTGTCCCGCTTTCGATCTGAGCCGGACGATTGTTGAGTGCCGTCACACGTGGTGTGGCGACCGTTTTGGCCTGACCTTTGGATTCACCGGCGGTGATGAGCGCGCTGATCTGCGCCGTTCCGAAGATGCCTGTCGTGAGACCGACCACCGTGTTCGGGCCAGCCGCGCCGAGTGTGCCGGAGGGTTGAGCCGAGCCGGTCAAGCCGCCGGGAATCCCAAAGCGATTCGAGGGATTAGTGCCGGTGGTTGTGCCACCCGTGCCACCCGTGCCACCTGTACCGCCAGTACCCGTGCCGGTTGTAGTTCCGTTTGGTAAGGTACTGAATGAACCAACTCCGCCCCGACCCAGGTTAAGCGCAACGGCTGACAACTGAACACCCAGATCGCGGCTGAAGTTGCGCGAGGCGATGACGATGCGTGTTTCAATCTCGACCTGCGGCTCCGGCTGATCCAGAATCGCCACGAGTTGACGAATCGCTTCGATGTTCTCGCGCACATCCGTCACGATGAGCGTGTTGCTGCTCGGATAGGATTCGATTGCGCCGCGACGCGAGAGCCTGCGCTTGATAATCGGGAGCAAGCCCTGATCGCCGCCGCCGCCTGTGGCATCGCCGCCAGAGCCGCCGGAGAAGCTCAGGTTGGTTGCGCCGCCTGCGAAACCGCCGGTCGAGCCTGCGGCCTGAGCGAGTGTGCCGGAGGCACGCGCGTAGTTGAGGCGGATAAATTCTGTGACGAGCGGTGAGTTGTCGAGCCGCGCGTCGTTAATCTTTTGCTGCGAAGCGGCTTCATTTGAAAGAACTTCGATAGTCGCAATGCGCAGGATGTTGCCGTTAGCGTCAACGCCGAGACGGTTAGCTCTCAAGATTGCTTCGAGCGCGACGTTCCAGGGAACGTCTGTCACGTTGACCGTCACCGGAACAGGGCCGACCGAACTATCAATGACGAAGTTCACGCCGTATTGCTCGGTGATGTAGTTGAGAATGTCGCGGATGTCCGCGTTGACGACGTTGAGGTTGATCGGCTCGCCGACGAATCCGGCCTTGCCGTACTGCTCGCCCTGCGACGGCTCCTGCTTGCTCTGTGCGCTGCTGATGCTGACGTTAGGGCGCGGAGTCGGCGTTGGCTTCACTTGCGGACTCTGCTGCTGCTGGGCTGCGTTATCGTCCACCAGAGCCGCACTCCCGGTCAGCGTCGAAACCTCTGGCGCATGGTCTGGCGTTAGCTCGACGATCAGATTATTCGTTGCCAGTTGCGAGCGGTCATGTGCGGGTGCAAGCAGAAGAACTCGCAACCTGGTGGAAAAATTATCCGGCCCGCGCAATTCGCGCTCGATCATCACGCTCTTGACGAGCGGCGAAGTGACCAGATAGGAATCCTCCAGGCGTGAAGCATCAACGCCGGGAAGATTAATCATAATGGTGTGGGTGTCGGGTCGTGAGACTGAATAGGCCATCGGCGCGGTGCCGTAGATGGTAATCAGAGTGGACGAGCCGGAAGTGTAGGCGCTGACGCTGGTGGCGACCGGCGCGTTTTTCGTGCCCGCGAACGCCAGCACGGAGAGTGATGACACCAGCAGGAGAACGAGCGCTCCACGTCTGATGATGTCGAACAGGTGTTGAAACATATTTCCCTCCTTCAGGGAAGTCGGAACAACTTTCGCCACGCGCTACGCTCGTTAATTCTTTGATAAGAGTTATTGAAGCGCGCGCCGCACAAAGCGAAAACGTCCCATTTGATTGTCAAACTTGCGCGCACCCGATGAAACTCAAGCCCTAGGGCCTGAGTTTGTCTCGGCGTGCGCGCCTTTGAATTGTCTCGCCAATTGAGGCTCAAGCTCCTGATTATCAGCGAGACCGAAAATCTTTATTGCTTTTCCGGGGCGGGAGCTTTTGTCTCCGTGGTTACGGGAGTGACGGCTGCTGCTCCATTGCCGCTTTCAGGCGCAGCCTTCGAAACCGTCATCGCATCCGTGACGGGATTGGGCTGGCGCAGAGGTTTGTTCTCGACTGTTTTGGCAACTCGACCGTCGGTGAAACGAGTTTCATGACGGAACACGAGCCGGTCTTCTTCGATGGCAACGAGTTGAGCATCGTAGAAGGTCTCGCCGGGATAGATGACGTAAGAGAGCTTGATGGGCGTGGCTTCGACCATCGCAGCGTAGCCGCGCGGAGTGCGAAAGATTCCGGTCACCTGCATCTCGCTCAAGAGCAACGCAGTCGTCGGCTTCGGCGCAGGCTGCTGCGCGTTCATCGCCGCGAGTTTCTCAGCTTTGTATTTTTCGATGCGCTCCTGAATCGAAGGCACGGGCACGGGCGCAGCGCTGACAAGAGTGCCCTTCTTCGTTTTGACAGGCGGCACGTACTTCTGAAACGGATCGCGCGGCCCGCCAGTTTTCGATTGGGCTTTAGGCTTGCTCGCTTCCTGAGCGCGTGTGGTCAACTGTGTGCCGTTGACGAACAGCGCACCACACAGAGCGAGGCCGACGATACCGAAACGAATGATTGTTGCGTAAGTCTTCATGGTTATGCTCTCGAAGCTGCCGCGCGTGTCGTGCGCGGCGTTAGTTTAGTGGTCTCTGGGGGATGTTAATGTTCGGCGCTCCGGCTGGCGCTGGCGCACTGGCTGGCTGCGTTGTCGCAGGCGCGGCGGCTGGCGCACCCGGCGTCGCCGGTGATGCTGTCTTCTGAAGCGATTCGGCAGAGACGTAATAAGCCGTCAACTCGAACTTCGCGTCAATGGTCTTGCCCTGACTCTGCTTGTCTAACTGCGTGATCTCGAAGTTGGTAATCGAGACGATGCGCTGGTAGCGTGCCATCAACTCGAAGAACTCGCGCAGGTTGGCAAAAGAACTGGTGACGCCGACGGAAATCTTCTTGCCGTTATAGAAATCCTGTTGGAAATCGTCCTTCGGCGAGAAACTTTTCAAGACCAGGCTCGTGCTATGCGCGCGATCCTGAACGCCTTGGAGCACGTTCGTCAGCTCGCGCTGTTCCGGCAAGAGCGCCTTGAGGTCGTCATACTCCTGCTGTTTGCTCACGTACATAGCTTTGAAGTTAGCCAGGCGTTGCGAATCAATCTGCGCCGAAGCGTTCTGCTGAGTCAGCGCCGCAACCTGATCTTTAAGCTGATCCACTTCCTGGTGCATTCCACTGGTGATGAGATACCAGAAAGCTCCGTACACAACCAGGGCGACGCCGCCGAAGATTGCCAACCGGACGTACCAGGGCGTTTCATGCAAGTTTCCTATTTTCATCTCGACTTCTTCCCTTCCCGCTCAAACTATCAATGCGGGTCTGTGGTAGCTATCCTCTGCGGGCAGCTTCTCAATTATTTTTTGCAATCTGATTAGGAGGCGCTGTCTGCCCCTGTGCGGCTGCGGGGGGCGCAAGCGTACCGGGGACATAGCTGCATTTGATGGTGAAGCTCACGACCTCTGGCTTCGGAGCGTCCGGGTCTTGAGCAGGCGCGCTTGATCCGCTCGCCGGGGCATCAACTTTCGCTTCCATGCGTTGCGTCTCGATGCTCAAGTTGTTGAAGAGACCCGATGAAAATTCAAGACTCCTGGCAAAGTTCGTCACCGAAGCTTCGTTCGGCGACTCGCCTTTGATTGTTACTTCAGCGCCATTCTGCGCGAGACTCTTCAGATACAATCCCGGTGCGTTATCGAAACGCGCCTTGATCTCACGAAGCACCGCGCCCGGCCCTTGTTGTGAAGTGCGCAGTCTCTGAATCGCATCAATGCGCGCCTGGATGTCCGCCATCTTCTTTTCGAGATCGGTGCGCTCTTTATTGACGGCGACCATTTGAGCTTGGACCTGCTCTTGCGCAGTCTTCTGCTTCAACTCTTCATCGCGCTTGCTGGTCGTGCTGTAGTAGTCGTAAAGCATCCCGGCGGCTAACATCCCGAAGACAACGAGCGCAAACAACATCGTCTGCGTGCGCGGGTTCGCCACTTTCTCTTCGACAGCGGCAACTCCTTTGGCCCTGTCTGTTACTGAATCTAAAAGGTTGACCTTAATCATTAGGCCTCAACTCCTCTCAATGCGAGACCGACGGCAATCGCCATCTCCGGCACAACCTCGCGCATGTAATCTGGATCAAACCGTCTCGCATCCACCTTGATCTGGCGAAACGGGTCTAACACTTCAACGGGCATCTCGAAACGCTTCGAGAGATAGTCCGACAGGCCGGTGAGCTTGGAGCCGCCGCCTGAAATCAGAATCTTCTGCACAGTTCCGTCACCGTCTTCAGCCGTCGCGCGATAGAAGTCCATCGTCTTGGAGATTTCCAGCGCGAGAATGTCGGAGACAGTTTCCAGAATCGGCTCGATGCCTTTGACCTCTTTGCCTTCCGGCGCAGGCATTCCACGCTTGACGGCTTCGGCCTCTTCAAGCGTCAGGTCGAGTTCTTTCTGCAACAGGCTCGTGTACTGATTGCCGCCGACCGAGACATCGCGTGTGAACACCGATCTAGTTCCGTTGAGGATGTTGATGTTCATCGTCGAAGCTCCGATGTTCAGCAGCGCGACGATCTGACCGGACTGAGGCTGATAGTTCACTTCGTAGCAGTTCTGTAAAGCGAAAGCATCAACGTCAATCACGGCGGGCTGTTTTCCTGAAAGTTGAATCGCCTGCTTGATGTTGGCGACTTTATCGCGCTTGCAGGCCGCCATCAGCACGTGCAAAGCGTCGGGCGATGAGCCTGTGACCTGATAGTCGAGACTGACATCGTTGATGTCAAATGGGATGTGTTCTTCGGCGTGCCACTCGATTGACTCCGCCAACTCGTCCGCGCTCATCTGCGGGACGACGATATTCTTGACGATCACGGAATGGCCGCTCACACCTGCTGCGATTCTGTCAGTTTTGATCTGGTGTTCGCGGAAGATGTTCGAGATGACGCCCGACACATCGTTCAATTCCATGATCTGCCCGTCAACGATGGAGTCGGCCTGTAGGTTTTCATAACCGAGACTGACAAGTTGCAAATTGCCTGGCTTGCCCTGAAGCTCGACGGCTTTGACGGAACTGGAGCCGATGTCCACTCCGACGAGGTTCTTTTTGCCGAAACCTTTTTTGAACATAATTTAATATTTCCTCTCGACCCTTGTGACCGAAACTCGCCGGCGATGATGTTGGCGTAAACGAAGGCGGGCTTTGCGCGCCCTGGAAAGTTTGGTAGGGGTGCTTCTGTTCTGTGGCTGGCTGATGTCTTTCAAATTTGTTTGAACGCAGTTCATGCTCATGCTCGAATGTCTTGGACGAAATGGCATTGCCTGAGTTTGAGGGGAAGATGCGATCCGAGATCGCAGGTTGCAAATGCCGTCGAATTCAAAGCGTATGGAAAAGCGGGAAGGGCAAACGTGAACTACGTCTCTGGTCAGCACGGTTGACCGTCTCACTTCGGCAACCCAGCCGAGTCGAACGAAACTTTCCGGTCCGACTCCCGTAGGCTTTGCGGCCCCCGCTCACACGAGGTGTGCCCTTATCGGTTTGACTTTCAAAATAGCGGCACGCTCATCTTTCTATGCCGCTCTCAAATAAAACTAAAGGCTTGCTGCCCTTGTCAGGTGACATGGCTTGCCACCGTCAATGTCAGAGTACAACACCAGCCAAACATTGTCAATCGCTATTTTTGTTTGTTTAACCTTCTATGATTTAAGGGAATATGGCGACTTTTTGAAAGATTTGATGGCAGACCCGCAAGCCTTTTCTGGAACAGGGCGAGGCTGATTCCAGTTTTTCATTGAGTGAAGACTTGATAGATTTCGAGCATGGGTCGGCTCTCAACCAGGCCGGGCGTTTGTTTGCGATGCGCTGCGACGAAGGCTTCGGATTGAGTCCAACGCTCAAAATCCTCGCGCGACTTCCATCGAGTCAGAACCACGTAGGTGCGGCCCTCTGCCGGACGCAAGACCTGCAAGTCAATGAAGCCGGGCATCAGATCAACGGCGCGATCACGCTCCGTAAAAGTCTTCTCGAAATCTGCCTCACGTCCTTCGGCGACTGGAATACGATTCATGACAATAATCATTTCTATCCTCCATTGATTAGCCCATGAGCGAATCGCCCATCCTTATTTATCAATCCTGATTATTATCTAACGCTCGCTGGCGCGCTTCACATCTTCGTCCTCTGACTCATCCGTCAATCCACCGCGTTTGACTTTGACGGTCTTGGCGGGAATGCCGACTTTGATGTGATAAGGCTCAACATCTTTCGTGGCAACGGCGCTCGTGCCGACCATCGCCTGCTCACCGACCTGCGTGCCTGCGAGCACGGTTGCGTGATAGGTAATGCGCGCTCCGTCGCCGATGCGTGTCGTGAGATTGTAAACTTTGTGAATGTCCTCAACATCATGCGTGTGAGAATAGATGTTGGCGTAGTCGGAGATGGAAACATTGTTGCCGATCTCGATGCCGCCGCGATCATCAAGGAGCACGTAACGATGGACGACGACGTTGTCTCCAAACGAGAGGTTATAACCATAAGACCATTCGACGAAATGCCAGCACTTAAAATTCTCGCCGACTTTGCGAAAGATTAAGGGCGCAAGCATCCGACGGAAACGATGGCCGAGATGCGCGTTCTGACCGATGGGCGAGCGGTCGTACATTTGCCAGAGCCAGATGAAGGGCTTGCGTTCGGCGTAGGCCGCGCCGTCAATGTCCGTGTAATACTCAGGCTCCGTTGTGATGTTGCGCGGGTCGAAGCTGTGCAGGACGGCGCGCGCCGTTGGAGACAGGCTCGACGGATCGGGAGTTCTGCCGAGTCCCTCGCCAAACTTTCCGGCCCCGTAATAAAGTTCGTAGAGCGTGTCGCGGACGACATCGTTCGGATCACGCTTCCCGTCGGTCAGCGCGCGTTGCAAGTCTCCTAAAAATTCATCGAAATCAGCCTCAGCTTGCGGCTGCGAGCGTAGCTCACGATAAGTCATACGCGGGTTGTCCTCCTGGAATGCACGAAGACTTCGTGCGGCATTGCCCGGCTTGAAGGATATTTGAAACAGCTATCAAAGTAGCACAGCCGATAGAAAGTGAAAAGTGAATAGTGAAAAGTGAAAAGTGGAAGACTGCTTTCACTATTCACTTTTCACTATTCACTTTTCACTATCTCTTCTTGCCTGTCTCATTAACTAAAGTTAGGATTCAATGATAATGAGATTCATTCGTAAGGCATTGCTGATTCTGCTCGCGCTGATACTGATCCTCGCCATCTGGCTCTGGTGGAATCGACCGCGCAAAGTGGACATGACGGCGTATGCGCCAGCCGATTCGCTGATTTATCTTGAAGCCAACGACCTGCCAGACATCGCCAGCAGTCTTGTTTCGACGGACGCATGGAAAGCGCTCGCACCTGCTGCCGGGATCAGGTCTGATTTTGGCAACATCGGCTGGCTCAGTCGCCTTGCCTCATGGACGGGAATCGGCCCGGCGGACTTAGTAGTTCTATCGCGCGCGCAGATTGCCATCACGGTTCTTGGCTTCGATGCGGCTGATGCTGGCGAGACATTGAAGATCAAACCGCGCTATGCCATCGTCGTAGAGACTCAGACAGGAGAATCGCGCACGCAGTATGCCATCGGAAAGCGCGTCGGCGATTTTGCGCGCCGCGCTTACGGTGAACCGCGCGTCGAGCAAAAGGAAGCGGACGGCGTGAAGTTCACGACTTGGATTGCGCCGGATGGCGAGCGACGCATCATCGCGGCGGTGACTGGCAGCCTGGCGATTATCGGCAACGACGAATCAGCGGTGCAGGCATGTCTCGCAGTTCATCGCAACGAACGACCGAGCCTCAAAGACAACGCGCAGTTGAAAGAGATGCGCGGGCGCGTCGGCGGCAATGATGCGCTGGCTTTCGGCTACGTCTCACCTGAAGGCGCGGCGCGACTCCTTGAGATTGCGGCTACAGCTTATGCCGGACAAATTTCACCAGACCCGCGCGCGCAGAGTGCGGCGGCAAGTTTGCTTCCTACTCTGACTAAAAAAATTCTGGGCGCGGCAGCCTGGAGCGCTCACTTGTCTCAAGGCGCAATCAAGGATCGCTACTTCCTCTCGCTCCAGAATGATCTCGCCACACGATTGCAGACAGCCCTCGCTACCGAGCGGAGTACGAATTCGACCGCCAGCGAATTGTTACCGGCGGACACTTATTCGCTCTCGCGTTACAGCTATCGCAATCCTGCCGATGCCTGGCACGGATTGAACACGGCGATCACATCGCAGTTCGACACTCTCGGCGCAATCCTGATTAGTCGTCTGCTCGATGCCTCACTCAAGCCCTACGGCATCGAAGAGCCGGACAATTTCCTGCGCGCCATTGGTCCTGAGATCGTGACAGCGCGGCTGACAGATTCCGGCTCAAGCACTGTGACCATCGTCCAGGTGCGCGATGAAAAACCTTTGCGCGACTTCGTTGCCAAACGTCTCGGCGCAAAGCCTCGCAGTGAGACGATTGGCGAGGCCGAGATGCTCATCTCAAATAATGAGAAACATGATGCCGCGAGTTTCGTCAATCAGCACTTGATTCTGGGGAAAGCGGATGAAGTCCGTCGCTGTTTGCAGGCGAGGGCGTCGAAGCAGACGCTCGCAGACACCGATGAGTTCCGCAGAACCACACAGTTGATTGATCCTTCCAAACCGGCGAACGTCGTCACCTACACTGAAGACCACGCGCCCGCGCAAACCTTCATTCTGGCGATAGGCGCTCAACACGGTGTGCGGGAAAAGCCTCTGAATGAAACTGAATTGGAGAACGCTCTTGGTAAATTGCGCTACGCGGCCACCGAAACTCAACTCATTGACGGCGGGTTTGAGAGAAGAACAAGCTCGTCGTTCGGCATGTTCGGAACGCTGGCTGCTCAGTTTGTTCCATCCGGCAATTCAGTAGAGAAATAAAGCCAAAGGGGCGCTAAGAGTGTCTTTAGAAACTGCTTTTCATTGGCTATTCAGCAAGCCAGAGGCATTTATGAGACTGCTTCTAATGAGCTTCCAACTCCGGGTAATCGAAAGGGTGATTGATGAGAACCGCGCGCATGTTGATCTGCGTGCCGAGCGCTTCGAGATAGGCTGTGAAGCGGTGCAGCACCGGGACGAGTTCGGCTGTGTCACGCGCCGCGCCAATCTCCTCCATAAAACGCTCGCATGATTCCCAATCCTTGAACATCAGGTAGCGCAGGCTTCCTTCGTAGAATGAGGTCAGATAATTGAGCAGGTTTTGGATGGCATCATGCTCCGGCTCTTTTTCTGCGCGCCTGACGAGTTGCAGCAACGTCCAGAGATCACGGCGCAGCACCAGAGATTGCTCCAGCTTGGTTTGAAAGGCGTCGAAGAGTTGCGATCCTTCCACCGTTGGATCGAATAGCTGCGCGAGTCCGATGGCCGACTGCCGCAAAGAATCCCGCAGTAGTCCATGAGCATTTTCAACCTTGACGTAGATGGCAGGAGCCTGGCGCAACGAACTCAATCCCACCAATTCGTATGCGAAGACTTTGCGTAGCTCCATCGTAATCGCATAGTTGGTGCTGTCGAGCGTCTCAAAGACATTCGTTTCCAGTCCCTCGATTAAGAGCGTGCGTCCCTTGATGAAATCGGCGAGCGCGCGTGCCTCTTCATGGACGAGCGTAAAGATCGGCAGAGTTTGCTTGAGCGAGTGATCCAGGCGCAGTGGCTTTTCAACGTAACGTAATTCATCGAGCAGCTCAAAGATTTTAGAGAAGATGTGCAAGATGTCCGCGCCGAGCGCAGCAGACTTGACCTTCTCTCGCGTGAGAGCCAGCAACTGAGCGGGAATGTTGTGCGTCGCTGGTGTGGACGACATTTGACCCGGAACTTTCATGCCCTCAAACGGCGTGAGCCTGCGCGTCAGGATTCCTCCCAGATTTGTCCAGGAGCGCAAATTCATCGGGTGCGTTTCAAGCAAGCATCCGCACAGTGTGAAACCGTCTTCGAGAGTGATAGCTAAAGCCTGGAGGGAATCGTCCTGTAGTTCGGATTTAACATCCGCCGAAAAGTCCGGGGACGCGAATTCATCAAGCGCCATGACAGGGACGACTTCATTAAAGATCGGCTCCTCGGGAGCGTCCAGATTAAGCAGATGGATAGAGAGTTGCGAACAGCGCAGCAACAGCCCACGAACGATGCGCAGTTCATGACTCCAATCCTGCGTCATCAAGTCTGCCTGATCAGTTAATGTGAGAGGATGATTGCGCAGGCTGAAGAAGCTCCGCACCGCGCGCAACCACATCCTGAGTTCGCGCGTCTGCGCAGTGCCATCAAACTCTTCTTGCTGGATTGATGGAGGAGTTTCTCTTTCTTCGGTCAGCGTGCCTATTTGCATCGGAGGGCTACCCATGCCCAAGCATCCGCCTTTATACTCGGCCTGACAGCATTGCTCATCCCGTGCGAGATGGCTCAACTGATTTTACGCACGAAAGCCTCTGCTGGCAAAATGTTTCTGTGCAGCTTCGAACTCAAGCTCGATCAGAAGGCGATTTTTTGAATCTCAAAGCGCCGGGAACGAACATGACGAAAGCCTTCCCCTCAGAACTACTCATCGCCACACGCAACGCAGGTAAGATTGTCGAACTACAGTCGCTCCTGGCATCGCTGCCGCAACTGCGCTTGCGAAGTTTGACAGAGTTTCCAGAAGTCGCAGATGTCGCCGAGACAGGCACGACCTTCGCCGAAAACGCCGCTCTCAAGGCGCGCGAATATGCGAAGCAAACACAGCTCTGGTCGCTCGCGGATGATTCTGGCTTGGAAGTTGATGCGCTCGGTGGCGCACCTGGCATCTATTCGGCGCGTTACGCTGGTGAAGAGGCTTCCGACGCAGACCGCATCGAACGCTTACTCGATGCGCTCTCGCAATCCGGCGATGCAGACAGACGCGCGCGTTTCGTTTGCGTCATCGCCATCTCCGACCCGCAAGGTGTGATTGCGAATCTCTCAACCGGATTCTGTGAAGGGATGATTGCTCATGCTCCGCGCGGAGCGAACGGCTTTGGCTACGATCCAATCTTTGTGCCTGAAGGCCATGAGCAAACTTTTGGAGAACTGCCAACAGAAATTAAAGAGGTCATTAGCCACCGCGCACGCGCACTTAAGGTTGCAAGCTCATTTTTAATTGATCGTTTTTCTGCATCCTAAACAGCAACCATGTCTGAGAAACTTTCGGAAGCGCCGATCTATTTGGCGAGTGGGACGCGCAATTCAAAGCGTGCGCCTTCATCTCCTCGCTCGGACGCAAGGCGTGCGCTCCCGCCAGCTTCTTCCATCCGCTTGCGGACGATTGCCAGCCCTAAGCCTGTGCCGCGCTGCCTGGTCGTGAAGAACGGCTGCCAAATCTGTTCGCGCAGTTCGGGCGCGATGCCTTTGCCTGTGTCCGTCACGGCGACCAGCAGTTTATTGCCTTCGATCATTGCTTCAATGATAACGCGCCCGCCTGCGGGTGTGGCCTGCATCGCGTTGATTAAGAGATTCGAGAGCGCGTCACGTATGGCAGCAGCCACGCTGCCCTCCAACATGCTTTGAGTCTCTGTGCGAAATTCGAGCTTGATGCGGCGCTCGGTGGCTTCGGCCTTAAAAAGTTCGACGACTGTACGGACGAGTTCATCTGCACGAACCGGAGACAGGGATGAAGGCGCGGTGCGCGCGAAACTGAGAAGCTGTGTGATGCTGCGGCTGAGGCGGTCAGTCTCGCCCACGATCAAGTTCAGATCGCGCGCATACTCTCGCGTCACTGTCTCATCCTCGCGCATCACCTGTGCGATTGACTTGATGGCTGAAAGCGGATTCTTCACTTCGTGCGCGACCGTTGCAGCCATTTGTCCCAAAGCGGCGAGGCGTTCGCCCTGCGCTAACCTGCGTTCGAGGCGGACGTTCTCTTCGACGAGTCGGCTGTCTTCGATGGCGATTGCCACCTGTCCGGCGAGGACTTCGAGCACGGTTCGCGCATCGAGCGTCAACGCATCGGCTGCCGCATCAATCAGCATCACCCCGACCAGATGTTCCTCTCGACGCAGAGCGTAAGCCAATTCGTAGCCGCGCTCACGCAGGACACGCTCGCCCTCAGCAGTTTCCCAATCGCGCTCACGCAAAAGTTGCAGAACTTTATCCAGCCAGACGCTCGACTCATCAGTCTCGGCAGTATCCTTCTCTGCTTCGTTGATTGAATGACCGTTGTTCGTCCCGCTCGTCATGCTTTCCGCATCGCCGTTTTGATACCTGACCATGAGACTGACGCGGCGCAGTCCGAGAGATTGCGCGGTTCGCTCCTCGACGAAGCGTAATAACTCCGGCAGTCGCTTGTACTGTCCTGCGTGTGAGCTAATACGCGCGACCGTCTCACGATAGAGCGCGGCTTCACGCTCGAAGAGTTGATGAAAACGACGCTCAAGCCAACTGCGCAGAGGGACTGCGATGAGCACGAGCGCGAGAATCAGCAACGCTTCGACCGCGCCCGCGCGCAGACCGAAAGCCGTCGTCAACCACGCGCCGAAGGTGCGGATGCCGAAGAGATAGACTGCCAGCACCAACATGGCGAACGTCGCCGCGATCAAGCTCTCTTTGATAATCAACTCAAGATAGCGATAGCGATAGATGTAGTAGGCGATCAACGCTGACGGCAGAAGCGAGCCGAGATTGGCAAGCGTCTTGAGATAAAATCCCATCCGCGTTCCCTCGCCGACGCCGAAGACATAAACGGCGAGAATCAGCGCGCCGATGGCGATCAGCGAGGCGGCCAACGTCTGCAACGAACGACGCTCGTTTAATGATGATGAGAGGCGCGCGATGAGAATGTCTGTCACGGCCACATACGCGAGCACATATGCAGCCCAGATGCCGAAAGCGAACGAGTAAGTAAGTTCATTCGTGAACGGCGTGATCGAGTGCGCGAACCTTTCGAGCATCGGCTCGTAAGTTCCAGTCCAGAGATGAGGCACGGCGGTGAAGAGAAAGAGCGCTGGAAGATAAGAGAGAGCGACACGAATCTTTTCAGTTTTCGTCAAGACCCGCGCGCGTGCGCTGGCCCAGAGATGCAGATGTACGTGAAGCAGAAAAGAGTAAGAGAGCGTGATGCTGATGACGGCGAAAGTGTCTGCCAGCCGGAGAAGCGTGACCCAACGCTCGCGGTCGAGTCCGAGCAAATTGTGCAGAGTCACCACCAGATTGCTCGCGTGCCAGACGCCCATCCCGATTGCCAGCGCGAGCAGCACGCGCTCGACCTGACTCAGCCCGCGCCGACGCTTCAACAGCAGCGCACCCATCCACAGATGCAGGAGCGCGCCCGTGCTGTAGCCTATGAACTGTAAAACTTCAAGCGGAGACATAAAGATAATTTTGAGTTTTGAATTTTGAGCTTTGAATTAAAAGCAAAAACTTAAAATTCAAAACTCAAAACTCAAAATTATTTTAGTTTGCCGCGCTGTTTGGTGTGACGGCAGGAACGAGTGTGATTTCGGTTCGACGATTGCGGAGACGATTATTCTGAGTGGTATTTGGAGCCAGAGGATTGGCCGTCCCCATGCCGTTGGCTTGAATACGCGCGCTGTCAATTCCGGCGCTGACGAAGCGTTCGGCGAGGATGCGCGCGCGATCCTGCGTCAGTTGCTGCAAGATGCCTTCGTCGCCGCGATTGTCCGTGTAGGATTCAATTACGATCTGGTAATCGGGATTGTTGGCAAGCAGCGCAGCGAGCGGCTCGATCTTCGCCTGCGCGGATGCAGAGAGATCGCTTGCCTTCGCGTTAGCCCAAAAAGTTTCAGGGAGAACCAGCATCAGGCCGCGATTCGTTTCGCGCACCGTGCCATAACGCGCAAGCGTCTCCTTGAGCGTGGCAGCGTTGGCGCGTTGCTGCTCGACCTTCTGCTCGTTAGCCTTGCGCGCATCTTCCGCCGCACGCTCGCCTTCGATGCGCGCGAGTTTGACTTTGGCCGCTTCGCCTTCGCTGCGAACGGTCTGCAATTCGTCGCGTAGTTGCGCGATCTCTGTTTTGAGTTCACGGACTTGCTGCGTGGCACTGCTCGCATCTCGCTCTGCAAGCTCACGCGCGTGCTCTTCCTTCTCCAGAGCGGCGCGCAGGTCTGCGATCTGCTGCGTGGCGGTCGCAGAATTCTGTTCCGCTTCGCGCACGGCTGCATCACGGCGTGCAATCTCTTCACGACGCTGGCGCGCAGCCTTAGTCGTTTCCGCCACCTCTTCCGCGCGCACGCCAAGACTGGTCGCGGTTCTGGCAGCCGCGTCAATATCAGCTTCAGCTTGCTTCAAACGCCAGGCATTCTCCGCCTGTTCGAGTGCGTTCTGCGCTTGCTTCAACTCTTCCGGCGCATCGCGCATCGCTCCGGCGTAGCGCGCAAGATTGATTGCCTGTCGCGCGCCGAGCAGAGAGACGGGCGTCTTGAGATAATCGTTGTCGGGAATGTCAGGCACGCGCGCATCGTTGAAGTAGTCGCTGGTGTTGCCGAGGTATTGCACGTTGACGGTGGCGATGTCGGCGTTGCCGGGTCTTTGCGGCGGGAGATTTTCCAACACGACCATCCGGCTTGGAGTGCGAACGAGAAAGTGCGGCTCGGCGGTGACGATGAGCGCAAATGTTTGGAGCGGCGTGGTGACATCCAACTTGGATGAGACGAACATGCCGCCGCCGCGCTTGATCTCGCCCATGTTATCAACGCGGCCTTCGGGCGAGATGGCCCAGAGCACGTAGGTCGTATAGACGCCGCCAAGCTCGCTGGCGCGCGGCAGATTATCAACGCTCAACTCGACGCGCGTCCCGCGCCGTCCCGCGCGTTTCACTTTCGCCTCGCCGGTCAGACGCGGCAACCGCGTTGTCCCGCGAAACCTGACGCTGACGGATTGATCGAGCGGATACGTGATCGCCACAGACTGACGCGGCATGTCGCTCTGCGCGTGCGCGAGCGGCGCGAGGGCGATGAAGATGATGAAAAAGATGGGAATGAGACGTAAAGGAGAGATAGATTTTTTCATATAGCAATTTGCTCCTTTAATCGAACGAGCGCGCATTTAGCATGTGCTCTGGCGCGGGAATCGGAACTCTACAAAACATTGATGCGCCCGGCGCTTCCATTGTTGCCGAAGCAGTCGCAGAGAATCAAGCGAAAGGCGCGCCCTCCCCCGAAAGAAACCGAGGCTGCTTTACTTGAAAGCAGCCTCGCTTCAGTGAAGTAAAACTCAACATTCCATATTTACACAGCGCGTCGTCCCGCAACTAATTGAACAACAATGATTGCGATGGCGCAGAGCAGCAGGATGTGGATGAAGCCGGATTTGTGAAAGAGCATCAAGACTGACCATGCGAGAACCAGCAACACTGCAACAATCCAAAGTCCCATCTCCGATTCTCCTCTCTTCGATAATTATTCTTTCGCAGCCTTCACGGAATCTTTCGGCAGGCCGATGGCACGCAGCCCCGTGCGCGCAGTGTCCGTGCCGATGACGAAGACGTTTGAGCCGTCGCCGGAAGGCAGCGTGACGAGTGCGCGCGGTTGAGTTGAAGGTGGAGTTTGAGAACTGTTTTTCATTTCCTCTTCCGTCCGCCAGATCAGTGTGCCGTCGCGTCCTGAGAATCCTTGAGCGAAATCCTGTCCGGCGGCGACGAGAACATCCAGCGCCCCGTCCTTGTTTAAGTCTGCGAAGGTGACGGAGGCGGCGTCGGTCGCACCCGTGTTGTGCCACTTGATCTTGCCTTCGGTGCTGACGGCAGCGATGCGTCCGCGCCGTGTAATCATCACGACTTCCATTGCGCCGTCGCCATCGAGGTCTGCGGCGACCAGTGTGCCGGTCGGGGCATCGCCTTCCGTGACGATGCGTCCGGTTGGCTTGAGGTCTTCGGCAGTCAGCATTATCAACCCGCTCTCCGTGCCGACCATCACGCGCGCACCACTTGCCCCTGTGACGACGAGCGGCGGTGTGGTGAATGTCGTATCCAACTTCATCGCACGCACACGCTCGCCGTTGCTGTTGTGAACCTCCAACATACCGCCGTCGAGCGCAAAGATAACTCCGCTTTCTTTGCCTAACGGAAACTGCGCGGGCGCGGTAGCAGGTGGCGATGAGAGTTTCACTTCGGAAACCGTTTTCCCGTTTTCCGGGTTAAGGATCGTGAGCGTGGTGGACTTGGCGTAAGTAATCAGGAGCCTCTTCGCTCCGCTTTCAGGAGCAGCGACTGCGCCACTGATCGGAGAGCCTGTCAAAGTCGCACGCCACAACTCACTTCCCGTTGCGCCGTCGAGTGCGCGCACGCCTCCATCAAATGCGACGACGACGTTCGTCAAACCATTACGCCCTTCAATCAGCACGGGCGTAAACGTCTGCGCGCCGCCGTTGCCTGTCGCCTCGCCGCGTTTGGCGTTGGGACGAAAACGCGCCGCCCACAGCGCGACGCCCTTTGTGCCGTCAATCCCGTAAGCCATCCCGTCATTGTTCACACCGACGACATCGTAGCTCGATGCCGAACGCAGGTGCGCCGTCAGAGGCTGTGTGATAGGGCCGGTCGCTGTGCGCCATCCGATGTCACTTTTTGGAGGCAGAGCGGGAGTAGTGACCGGAATGGTCTTGACCTCTGTGGCGGTGTCGGTCTGCGCCGCTCCGGTGATGTCTATCTGTCTCGGCGGAGTAAAAGTTCCAGTCTCTTTGACGGCGGGTGCGACGTGCCAGTAGTAACGTCCGGGCACAAGTCCCGGCACCAGATACTCTGTGCCGAACACCGCGCGGTCGAAGACGATGTCATTGAACTGCTCGTCGCGCGCGACCTGTAGCCGGTAGCGCAGGACGCCCTGTTGTCCGGGCCATTTCAGATGCAGCGCCGTTGTCGGCTGCTTTGCTGGCGTCTGATTCTGCGCGAACATCGCGGGCGCAGACGCGATGACGACGAATGCAAGATAGACGATTGAACGAAATATTAAGGGGCGTTTCTGGGGCATAAGCATCTCTTTCTGAAAAGCAGGAGTCAGTCAAAGCAGAATTCAGGAGCTAGGAGTCAGAATCCAGAATGGCTAAGGCGGAAGCCACTTCTGTTTTTCTTTTCTCCTGAATTCTGGATTCTGGATTCTGGATTCTGCTTTTCACGGTGTTTCATTCAGTTTGTAGCCGACTCCGCGAACCGTCAGCACGTAATGCGGATTCTTCGGATCGGCTTCTAGTTTCTTCCGCAGGCGATTGATGTGCGGGTCAATGTTGCGCTGGTAGCCTTCATACTCCGTGCTCCAGACATGATCGAGCAGCGCGTTGCGCGACCAGGCGCGGCCCGGCTCTGAAGCAAGGAGTTCGAGTATTTGAAATTCAAGCGGCGTTAAATCCAGACGCGCGCCGCCGCGTGAGACTTCGTGCCGACGCTTATCAATCACCAGATCGCCGACTTCGATCCGCTCGCCGTCAATAGCCGGTTGCGCGCCGTGTGCGCGTCTGAGCAACGCCTCAATGCGAACTTCAAGCTCTCGCGGATTGAAGGGCTTGCCCAGGTAATCATCAGCGCCAGCCTCGAAGCCCGCCACTTTGTCGTCAATCGTATCATGCGCCGTTAAAAACATCGCGGGCGTGCGGATACCGCGATCACGCACCCGCCTGAGCAGGTCAATCCCGGTCATGCCCGGCATGGACACATCGAAGATGAAACAATCGAAGCGTCCGGTGGTGGCTGGTTCGATTGCGTCAAGGGCACTCTCTTTTTCCTCCACCTCGTAACCGATCCGGCGAAAGTAGCCGGCCAGCAGCATCCGCAAGTCCGGGTCATCATCAACGATTAACAGGCGCTGACCCGCGCTTATCTTAGTCTCTTGTTGTTCCACGTGACCTCTATCCTGAGCTAATCTGAATTATCGGGGCTGATTATAGCGCACTTGCGCTCTCGAAGGATGCAAAAACTGCGCGCTCAAAGTGTCACCGATGGAACAGCCACGAAGACGGTAGTGCGCGTCCGCAGCCTTGACGCCAGCCGTTAAGGGTAAGTATATTTTCGGTTTACCGATAACGGGCGTCGGTTCAATCCTTCCTTCAAGCAACGTAGCAGTTGGATAGCGCGCGGACGGGCGATGCAGGACATTCGGCGACTCTTAAAATATCTCAAGCCACATCTGGGAACATTCTCACTGGCTACTTTCGCTATGCTGCTGGTCGGGTTGCTGGAGAGCGCGATTGGCGCGCTCATCGTTCCCATCTTCGATCAAGCCTTCGCCGGAAAGGGCGGACAGCGCACGCCGACACTCTTCGGCTTGCAGAATTTCATTCCAGCCTCTGGACTCGCCGCGTGGCGCATCATCGCTATCCTGCTCATCATCTTCACGGCAGTCAAGGGCGTCGCGGAATATTTCTCGTCCTTTCTGATGGCGCGCGTCGGGCAGGCTTCGGTTTTCAAGCTGCGGCAAGACCTCTACGGCCACGTCCTCGCCCAGTCGGCAGATTTCTTCGAGCGTCATCGGACGAACTATTTGGTCTCGCGCCTCGTCACGAGCGCGGCAGCCATCGAGGTCGCCGTCACCTCAACGCTGCGCGACATGCTGCGCGAGAGTTTTACTCTGATCGCATTTCTCTCAGCCTCTTTTTATTATAACTGGCGACTGACGCTCGGCTCGCTCGCCATCGCGCCCATCATCGCCGTCCTCACGGCGAAGTTCGGACGCTCGCTCCGCAATCTTTCACGCGAATCTTTCGAGGGCAACAAGCGTTTGACCGACACGGCGCAGGAAGCTCTCGCTAATCAGAATATCGTCAAAGCCTATCGCGCCGAAGCGCACGAAAGCCGACGCTTCAGTACGGTCGCGCAAGAGATCGTCAGCGCTAACCTGCGCTCCGCCAAGATTGCAGCCCTTTCGCCCCCGACCATCGAAATGATCGGCGTGATCGCCGTCGTCGTGCTGCTCTTCTTCGGCCAACGCGAAATCATGGCCGGACGCATGAACGCGGCGCAGTTTCTCACGTTCATCTTCTTTCTCTTCCGCAGCTACGATCCGATGAGAAAGCTCTCGCGCCTTCAGAACAGTATGGAACAGGCGCTGGCCGCCGCGCATCACGTCTGGGAAGTGATGGACGAGCACGCGGAGATTTTAGAGAAGCCGAACGCCATCGAGCTTGCACCACTGAGCCGCGAGATTGAGTTGCGCGAAATCTCATTCGGCTACGCCAACGAAACGAGAGACGTGCTGCGCGAAGTGAGCTTACGCATCCCGGCAGGCTCGATGGTCGCGCTCGTCGGCGAATCCGGCGGCGGTAAATCAACTCTTACGAAATTGCTTCCGCGTTTTCACGACCCGACCAGAGGCGCTCTGCTCTGGGATGGCACAGACCTGCGCGATGCGCGCGTCAGCAGCCTCCGCAGACACATCGCTCTCGTCACACAGGAGACCGTGCTCTTCAACGACACGGTGCGTAACAACATCGCCTACAGTCGTCTCGACGCGACAGACGATGAGATTAAAGAGGCTGCGCGCATTGCTTTCGCGCACGACTTCATCCTGGAACTTCCAAACGGCTACGAGACGATTGTCGGCGAGCGTGGTATCTTTCTTTCCGGCGGCCAGCGCCAACGTCTCGCCATCGCACGCGCAGTCCTCGCCGATGCTCCCGTCCTGATTCTGGATGAAGCGACCTCGGCGCTCGATGCCGAATCGGAGCGCTTAGTCCAACGCGCGCTCGCCAATCTGATTCGCAATCGCACGACCATCGTCATCGCGCACCGGCTCTCAACGATTCGTCGGGCAGACACGATTGTCGTCATGGAGCGTGGCCGCATCGTTGAAACAGGCAACCACACTGAGCTACTCGCGCACGGAGGAAGTTACAGGCGTTTATATGAACTTCAGTTCGCAGACGATGAGGAGGACATATCAGTGGTCAGTGGTCAGTAGTCAGTGGTCAGTTGAAAAACTGATCCTACTGACCACTGACCACTGACCACTGACCACTGCTTTATGAAATCAATGACCGGATTCGGTCGCGGGTCAGCGACGGGCGAAAATTTTTCCGTTGCGATTGATCTGAAGACCGTCAACAACAGATTTCTGGACGTTCATCTGCGAATGGGCACGGAGCTTTCGGCGCTCGAAGCGGTCGTCAAGCGACGCATCGGCGCGCGGCTCTCACGCGGGCGCGTTGACGCCAGCATCACGTTTGAGCGCACTGGCGAAGTGGCTTACGAATTGAATCGCCCGTTGATCGCGGGTTTCGTCACGGCGCTTCGTGCGATGCAGCAGGAGTTTGATCTTTCAGGCGAGCCTGACATCAACGTGCTGGCGCGTCTGCCGGGCGCGATGCAGCCTGTGCGCGACGGGCTTGACGAGCAGATGATCGCGGGCGTTGTGAACGCGATTGACGAGGCGCTGAACGAGTTGGAGCAGATGCGCGAACGCGAAGGCGAAGCACTCGCTGAAGAGATGCGACAGCGGCTCGACGAGATTTCACGGCAAGTGCCTGTCATCGAATCTGCCGCGAGCGTGCTGGTGGATAATTATCGCGCGAGGTTGCAGAAGCGCATCAGCGAACTGCTCTCGCGCGATACGCCGGGAGTCGAAATTGACCCCAGCAGGCTCGCACAAGAGGTTGCGTATCTCGCAGACCGAAGCGACATCAGCGAGGAGATCGCGCGTTTGAAAAGTCATCTCGTTCAATTTCGTGAGACGCTGGATAGCGTTGGAGAAACGGGCAAGCGCTTAGACTTTCTCTTGCAGGAGTTGAACCGCGAAGCCAACACTGTGCTTTCCAAATCAACCGATCTTTCGATCAAGGAATCCGCTCTCGCTATCAAAGGCGAGGTCGAAAAGTTGCGCGAGCAAGTGCAGAATGTTGAGTGAAGCGAAAGAGCAACAGGTGAGCGAGTCGCTTTCTGAAACGGTCGCGGGACGCGGAATGCTCGTCGTCGTCAGTTCGCCTTCGGGCGGCGGCAAGGGCACGCTCATCCGTCGCGCGTTGAAAACAGTGCCGAATCTTGGCTACTCTGTCTCGTTTACGACCCGGCCTGCGCGCGAAGGCGAGATTGACGGGCGCGACTATTTTTTTGTTCCCGTCGCAGAGTTCAAACAGAAGGTCGAGGCAGGCGACTTTCTGGAATGGGCTGTGGTGCACGGCAATCTTTACGGTACGTCGTATGCGCAGGTTCAGCGTGAACTGATCGAAGGGCACGACATCATCCTTGAGATTGATGTTCAAGGCGCGGCGAGCGTCCGCAAACTTGTTGATGATGCCGTCAGCATTTTTATCCTGCCGCCGACGTTTGAAATTTTGCGCGCGCGGCTTGAAGCGAGAGGGTCGGAGCGTCCTGATGATCTCGCGCTGCGCCTGCGAAACTCTCGCGGCGAGGTCGAGCACTACCGCGAATTCCAGTATGTCATCATCAACGACGATGCGGATCGTGCCGCCGCACAACTGGCGTCAATTATTTACGCCGAACGCGCGCGCTGCGAGCGGCAGCAACAGGCCGCACAGCGTGTGCTGGCGAGCTTCAAAAAGAAATTATGAATTTTAAGTTTTGAATTTTGAATTGAAAGCGTTTGGCCTTAATTCAAAACTCAAAATTCATAATTCATAATTATTCTTCAGGAGGTCGGAAACGATCATGGCTAAAGTAAACGAAGAAGAGATTGAAACGGCAGAGGAGAATAGCATCCCGGAAATGGACTCAAAATACCGCATGATTATCGTCGCCGCCAAAAGAAGCAAACAGATTCAGCGCGGCGCGCGCCCGCGCATTGATATTGACCCATTGAAACATAAGCCGACACGCATCGCACTTGAAGAAGTCCAACAGGGTAAAGTGAAGTTCGAGATTATAGAACAGGAATGAAACGCTGACGGGGCTGATGAGCTTTAGTCGCGTGCCACTATTCACGCTCTCTGTCTCCTTCATCATCTCGCAGGGAAGATGTCTGTACCTCGCGCATCTTCTCTCGCAGTCTCCAAACGGCAAAAGCGCTCTCTGCCGCATACGCTTCTTGTTCCTGCTTGATGGCAAGGTATGCGGCATGGCGCGCGGCTTTGCTCCATCCACGCTCCTTCCGCAACGCATGAAAGTATCCGCTCAAATATGAGCAGAGGAAGCGGACGAACCCTGCGCGTGTGTACTGGACGACGTGCATCGCCTCATGCGCGATTAACTTTGCTGGAACAATCCAACGCCCGCTCTCGTCTCGCGCGATCATCTTTGGCGCGACGAAGACACATCTGCCAAACGTAATTGCCGAGATATGGAAGGCGCTCGTCAGCCAGCGCGTCCAGCGCCCATTGTAAATTGAGACACGCGGGAGTTTCAGATTCTCTTCGTGCAAGTAATCGCGCAGAAAACTCTCAATGCACTTGTGTGATTCAGGCGAGAGAAACATAAAAGCAGGAGTCAGGAGTCAGAATCCAGAAGCCAGAATGCTAAGGCGGCAACCGCTTCAACAGATTTTGTTTTTCTTTTATTCTGGCTCCTGAATTCTGGATTCTGCGTCCTCACATTCCTTTGTAGTCGGGTCCGCCGCCGCCTTCGGGTGTGACCCAGTTGATAATTTGATAGGGGTCCATGATGTCGCAGGTCTTGCAGTGGACGCAGTTTGAGAAGTTGATCTGTAAGTGTCGCTTGCCGTCCGTGCCTGATTCAACCATTTCATAGACGGCAGCCGGACAGAAACGCTGGCATGGATTGCCGTACTCTTCGGCGCAGCGCGTCGAGCAGATGTTGGTGTCGAGCACGTGGAGATGCGCGGGCTGATCTTCATCGTGACCGACGGCTGCGTGGTAAACATCCGTCAGCTTGTTGAAGGTCAGCTTGCCGTCAAAACGCAGGCCGTCGTAACGCTGCTCGATGTTATCTCCGCGATAGCCGTAAGCGGAGAGTTTCTCCAACGCTTCGTGTCCAGGCTCGGCGCTGGCGCGATCAAACAATCCCCACGAACGCCCGCCCGTGATGAATTGTAACCCGGTGTTGGCGATGCCGAGCCAGCGCCCGTGACGAAAGCCCGCGTGAAAATTTCTAATCTTCCGTAGCTCCGTCATGATCCAACTTTCGTTGACGAGTTGCTCGTAGCGTTGAAGTTGCTTTGCGGAAAAATCATTCACTAAAAGCGCTGCAAAGATTGCTTCGGCAGCGAGCATCCCACTCTTAATCGCGGTGTGGATTCCCTTGAGGCGTTGCGAATTGAGAAAGCCTGCACAGTCGCCGACGAGTAGAACACCGTCGGCGTAAATCTGCGGCATCGCAAACGGGCCACCGGCGGCAATCGTCTTCGCGCCGTAGCGGATCATCTTGCCGCCTTCGAGCAGACGTGCGAGGAATGGATGCTGCTTGAAGCGTTGAAACTCTGCGTGCGGATCAAGCAGCGGATCGCGGTAGTCCAGACCCGTGACGTAGCCGATGTTGAGAATGCGATTCTGCATTCCGTAAATCCAGCCGCCGCCGTAAGTCTGCGCGTCGGACGGAAAGCCGAGCGTGTGCGTCACACGCCCCGCAGGATAGCGATCATCTGGCAGTTCCCAGAGTTCTTTGATGCCCAGACTGTAAACCTGCGGCTCGCGCCCGTCGTTGAGATTGAGACGCTGCGTGAGTTGCTTGGTCAGAGAACCACGTGGGCCTTCACCAAGCACTGTCACTTTCGCGCGCAGGTCAACACCCGGTTCGTAATTTGGTTTGGGCTTCCCTTCCTTATCAATCCCCTTGTCGCCCGTGCGAACGCCGACGACGCGGTCATCTTCATCATAAAGCATCTCTGCTCCGGGAAATTCAGGGAAGATGTTGACGCCAGCCTCTTCGCATTTTTCGCCGAGCCAGGCGGTCAGACGATTGAGCGAGACGATGTAGTAGCCGTGATTCTTGAGCGGCGGCGGTGTGATTGGTGAACGAATCGCGTGCGACTTTGTCAGATACAGAAAATAATCTTCCTTGACGGGTGATTCGAGCGGCGCACCCTGTTCGACGAAATCCGGCATCAACTCTTTGAGCGCGCGCGGGTCCATCACCGAGCCTGAAAGAATGTGCGCGCCGACGTAAGCACCCTTTTCGATGACGCCGATTTCAATCTCGCCGAGCGATTGCCCCTCGCGCTTGCCGCTTGCGACGGCTTCGTTGTGTTCTTTGACGAGACGCGCGAGATGCAAAGCGCCGCTCAAGTTCGCCGGGCCTGCACCGACGAATACCACGTCCATCTCCAAAGTTTCGCGTTCCAAACTTCCACCTCGCTCAGATAAAAATGAATGGCTATTCAGTTGGCGAGTATAACAAAGAGGAGTCAGCGAAGTCGAAGCCGCGAGTTGATAGCTCATCTTCACCTTCTCTGCTGTTAGGCAGACTGAACTTTTGCATTGTAGAATCTTACAAAATCAAACGGAATCAAGAGGAATCATGTCAGAGCACAAGCACACGAATCGTCTGTCTAAGGAAACCAGCCCGTATCTTTTGCAGCACGCGCACAATCCTGTGGACTGGTTTGCATGGGGAGCGGAAGCGTTTGAAAGAGCGCGCCAAGAGGGAAAGCCGATACTCCTCAGCATAGGTTATTCCGCCTGCCATTGGTGTCACGTTATGGAGCATGAGTCGTTTGAGAGCGAAGAGATTGCGAAGTTGATGAACGATAATTTCATCAGCATCAAGGTTGATCGTGAGGAGCGGCCTGACCTCGATCAGATTTACATGAACGCCGTGCAGATGATGACCGGACATGGTGGTTGGCCGATGACGGTGTTCCTGACGCCCGAAGGCGTGCCCTTTTACGGCGGCACATACTTTCCGCCTGAAGATCGCCACAACATGCCCGGCTTCCCGCGAGTCCTGCTCGGCGTGGCTGAAACCTATCGCTCTCGACCGGATGAAGTGACGGAAACTGCCGTCTCAATGCTCCAGGAGTTGCGCCGTGTAGGACAGACGCGCGAATCGAGTGAGATGCTGACACGCGATCTGCTGGATATAGCAGAGCGCCGCATCGCTCAAAGCTACGATCCACATTATGGAGGTTTCGGCAGCGCGCCGAAGTTTCCAGCCGCGATGAATCTGGAATTCCTGTTGAGGCAAAACAATCGCACGCGGCGCAGCGGGACTTTAGAAATGATTGAGCACACCTGCCGCAAGATGGCTGCGGGCGGGATGTATGACCAGCTCGGCGGCGGCTTTCATCGCTACTCGACGGATGCGCGCTGGCTCGTGCCTCACTTTGAGAAGATGCTTTACGACAATGCCCTGCTCTCGCGTCTCTACCTGCACGTCTATCAGCAGACGAAAGATAGTTTCTATAAACGCATCGCCGAAGAGACGCTCGATTACGTTGTGCGTGAAATGACGGACGCGCGCGGCGGCTTCTATTCCACGCAGGACGCTGACTCGGAAGGGCACGAAGGAAAGTTTTTCGTCTGGACGGTTGGTGAAATCAAAGCTGTGCTGGGCGAAGAGGACGGCGCGCTCTTCTGTGCTTATTACGATGTGACGGAGGCAGGCAATTTCGAGGGCCAGAATATCCTGCATGTCTCGCACTCTATCGAAGATGTAGCTCAAGCGGCGAATGTCTCTGTCGAGCAATTACAGGAAGTGTTGGAGCGTGGGCGTCGCAAACTCTTTGAGGTACGCGAGCGGAGAATCAAACCTGCCCGCGATGAAAAAGTATTGACGGCCTGGAACGGATTGATGCTGGCAAGTTTTGCTGAGGCGGCAGCGATTCTCGAACGAGACGACTATCAAAACGTAGCCGAGCGTAACGCCCAGTTTGTGCTTGAGAATTTACGACGAGAGGGCTTGCTGCTTCGCACTTACAAAGACGGGCAATCGAAGCTCAACGGCTATCTGGAAGATTACGCCTTCCTGATTGACGGACTGCTCGCGCTCTATCAGGCGACGGGCACGTTGCGCTGGCTGGAAGAAGCACGCGACTTGACTAAGCGCATGATCGAAGAGTTCTGGGACGAGGAAGAGGGCGGCTTTTTCTACACGGGCAAGAGCCATGAAGAATTGATCGTCCGCACGAAAGATTATTTCGACAACGCGACGCCTTCGGGCAATTCCGTTGCCACAGAAGTCTTGTTACATCTCGCCGCTCTCACCGGAAATGAAGAATACCCACGCCAGGCCGTGACAATCTTCCGCCTCCTCCGCGAGCCTTTGACACGCTATGCTTCCGCCTTCGGTCGTTTGCTCGGCGCGTTGGATTTTTATCTTTCAACGCCAAAGGAAATCGCGCTGATAGGTGAGCCGGAAGCGCCTGAGACTCGCGCTCTCCGGCGTGAAGTGTGGAACAGATACCTGCCGAATAAGATCGTCGCGCAGGCTAGTGAAGGCGATGAGCGCGCGGCTGAAGTTGTGCCGCTATTACGTGATCGTCCGATGCTTGATGGACGAGCGACAGCTTATGTCTGTGAGAATTATACTTGTCAAAAGCCTGTCAATTCGACGGCAGAGCTTGCCAATCAACTTTCAGACGGCGGAACGCTTGAGGCGTCCGGTAATATTTAGGATTCGATAAAAGCGCGACTGAGTGCTTCTAATATCTCCACACCATACCGCGCGATCTTTGACTCGCCTAATCCATGAATGGAATTGAGAGCTTCGAGCGTGGCGGGGCGCTCCATCACCAAATGCTCAAGCGTCCTGTCGGGGCAAATCATGTAGGCCGGCAGATGCTCTTTGCTGGCCTTCACAAATCTCCACCTTTTCAGATTGGCGACGGCCTCTCGTTCTTCCTGCGTCAAAGGACGCGGAGGTGGTTGCGGTGCGCGGCGCTTGCGTGACGGACGAGTCTCAGCGCTTGACGGCGCGAGCCGCGCGGAGCGTAAAGCCAATTCGAGTTTTCCCTGCTCTGTCAAAATGCGTTGCAGCTCATCGTAAACACGCAGAGTAATGCGCGCGTCCAGCGCTGCATATTCGAGTTGCGTGCGTGTGAGCGGGCGACGCCGCCAGTTCGATTTCTGAAAACTCTTGTCCATCTCGATGCCGAAGAGATGCGCCACGACTCCCGCCAGACTATAGGAGGGCAGACGTAAAGCAGAGCGCGCCAATCTGAGAGTATCAACGAAGGCTGCTGGCTGAAGACCTGCACCGATCAGCATCCCTTCATCAAAACGCGCGTTGTGCGCCGCCATCGCAATGGTTGGAGATTCGATCAGGGATCGTAAGATTTCGACATCTATGGAGAGCAGGTCAAAGACGAGGACATCGCCCGCGCGTGGCGCAATCTGAACGAGCGAAACGTGCGATCTGGCAGCCTTCGCATCCCAGTATGTTTCGGTATCGAGACCGATGACTGTTTCGAGGCTCAAGCCTTCCAGCGCATCCCGCGCCTCTGCATCATCGGTGATGAAGCGGAAGACAGGTTTGGTCAACTGCTCAAGATCACTCAAGTCTGCTGCTATCTCAAAAAGATTTGCGCTCGGTCTGGCGCAGCTAAAAATTAAGGCGCGCTGAAAATATCAACGCGCCTCATAAATCAATTAACAATACCAATGACTAGGGCTTCTTGGTTGGTGCTGCTGAAGCCTTCGGCGATGCCATCGGTGATGCCATCGGCGATGTCTTCGGTGATGCCGCCGGCGATGTCATTGGTGACGACATCGGTGATGACGCTGGTGATGACATCGGTGATGACATCGGTGATGCCGCCGGTGATGTCGTGGTAGTGGTAGTAGTGGTGGTCGTCGCTCCCGCGTTAGTTGTCGTGGTCGCATTGTTCGTATTGTCACTTCCGCAGCCGATTCCTAAAGCGGCCAGGGCAAGCAAGGTAAGAAGAGCAAAAGTTCTTCGCATCGAGTTGTCTCCTGTAACCCAGAGGGTCAGATTGTTAGGGAGCTGAGTCCGAAGGCGCTTCCGATGATTCGCTGTAATACTCCGGCTTCAGCTCGGTCAAGTGGTTGAGCCACATGGCACCGGCTCTCTGTCCTGAGAAGTGTGGCAGAGAGCAAACGCACAGGGGGCAGGTTAATTATTCACAATCGCGTATGCCCACCGTTAATGCTTTCGCCCGGCGGACAAATTTGTTGAGAGTCCGAAAGACACCCATGATCTTAAAAGCGCGCCTTATTAGTAACCACTGCGAGCCATTAGCTGTCAAGGCAAGTTGCTTGTTTTTTAGCCCAGCCCGCGCAGAACCGCTTCCGACCGAAAGGCGCTTCTAAATTTACGGCGCGCGCAGTTTAACATTAGAATTGCCGGAAATAAACTGAAAAATTGAATTTCTCAAACATTTTAACCCGGCCCGGCTTCGATGCCTTGAGTCCAGGCTGATAAATTCCATCATTCTTCCAGCCTGAAATCCCGAAATTCTTTACTTACTCTCACCAATATTTACCATTCTTATTTGTCGGAAGGCGAGCAAGCAGGAGCCTTGTGAATTTTAATTTCCACTAAGTTTCCGCCGCTATCAGCCCATCTTCACGATGCTTAAATCTAACGAAAGTGCTTGTTTTCCTAGAAAACTCTTGACTTCAGCGGCTGGATTAAGTATCGTTAATCACGCGCCAACTGTGTTTGGCACGACTCATTTTTGACATTCGTCTCTCGGACTCAAGGGCTGAGACGCTACGATCCTATTCAACGAACTGATCAAGTCACCCTCAAGAGAGCGGTGACAACTAACTCTCTTCTCAACTTTCAATCTCTGAGAAAAAAATTTTCGCCATGTCTCAAGGAAAATGGAAGACTCTCGCACTTTTAGGCTGCGTCGCCGCACTGGCCTCTGTCCTGCTGACTCTTTCCCTCGTCTCAATCGCCAGCCTGCCTTTAACTGGCTGGAACGGAATTACGCCGCTGGTCGGTTTGCTTCTCCTGACACTGATCGCCAGTCGCTTCAAGGTTTCCGTCACCAATGCCGATGGCGTGAGCCAGAGTGAGAAGTCAGTTGCCGATGCTTTTATTTTTCTGGCAGCGATGATGTATGCCGTTGAGCCTGCGAGAAGCGTTGGGCCTGCTGTGCTGCTGGCTGCCGTGGTCGGACTGATCTCATCCTGGAAATCTGCTGATCGCCGGATCGCTATTTTTACCACAGGTGCGGCAATTATTTCTACTTATGCGGCCACCTCTCTGTATGGATTTCTGGTGCATGTGTTCCTGGAAAACTCCAAAGGCGGCACAGGGATCATCAAACCCGAATCTTTACTCCTCCCGCTCTGTCTGCTGGCTCTGGTTCAGTATTTTCTCAGCACCGTCGCCACTTCAGCCTTCATCGCTTTCGATGCCGGGAAAACACGCCTGACGCTTTCGCGTGAGAGCCTAGTCTGGACTTCGATTACTGAGATCGGAAGCGCGGCGTCGGCGGCGCTCTTTTACTCGGCGCTGCGCAACGAGAGCATCCCTTTCATCTTCGTTGGCCTGCTGATTATCGTGCTGGTGTATCTGCTCTATCGCTTCGACGAGCAGCGCGTCCAGGAAGTCCGTCGCGCTGAAATGGACAAGGCGCAACACCTACGCGAGATGGCAGACCTGCACATGAACACCATTGAATCGCTCGCCATTGCGATTGATGCTAAAGACCAAACCACTCACGGGCATGTTCGTCGGACACAGATTTATGCAACGGAGATGGGTAAACTGCTTAACGTCACTGAGTCCGAGGTTCAGTCATTAGTGGCGGGGGCGCTACTGCATGACATCGGCAAGCTCGCCGTCCCTGAGTACATTTTGAACAAGCCGGGCAAGCTCACGGAATCCGAATTTGCGAAGATGAAGATTCATCCGACCGTCGGCGGCGACATCCTCAAGCGCGTCAACTTTCCTTATCCGGTCGAAGACATCGTTCGCTACCACCATGAGAAATGGGATGGGACGGGCTATCCGAAAGGCTTAAAGGCTCAGGCGATTCCGCTCGTCGCGCGAATTATCTCTGTCGTTGATTTCTACGACGCGACGCGCTGTGACCGTCCCTATCGCAAGGGGATGTCGCGCGAAGACTCTTTGACTCTCCTGCGAAAGATGTCCGGGTCATCCTTTGATCCGCAGCTCGTCGAAATCTTCACCAAGCACGTTGAAAGATTCGACAACATGATCGCGGCTCAGGATATACAGGAACAAGTCCCCGCAGAGTTTGACGAAGATGAGACAGACGCTCGTCCAGACGCCGGGCTCGCCTCCGAACTTCTCGGCACGTCGGATGGCTCGAAAGGCTTTCGCTCAATCACCGAAGCGCAGCGCGAAGTTTTCGCCCTGCATGAAATCGCACAGACCATCGGCTCATCTCTCAACCTGCAAGATACAGTCTCGCTCGTTTCGAGTAAGCTCCGCGCCATCGTTCCCTTCGATACCTGTATCATCTACATCGTCGATGAAAAATCCGGGAAGGCTATTCCCGCTCACGCTGCCGGCGAGCACCTGGACATCTTCTCCAAACGCCGTCTGAGCATCGGCGAAGGCATCACCGGCTGGGTCATCGCCAACTCACGCTCGATGTGCAATGCCGCGCCGGAACTTGATCTGGTTGGCGTTTCCGAAGAGATTACGAAACAAATCAGGGGCGTGCTCGTCACTCCGCTCATCCGTGAAGACGGCGCGTTCGGCGCGATCACGCTCTATTCCAAGAGTCGCGTGTCGTACACATCAGAGCATGTTCGTCTGCTCGAATCCGTCTCGCAACATGCTTCTTCGGCGCTCAATAACGCCCTGACGTTTGAGAAAACGAAGGAGAGCGCCCTGACAGACCCGCTGACGGATTTGCCGAACGCCCGCGCTTTCTACATGATGCTTGAGCAGCGCATCGCCGAGGGTCAGCGTTTGAACAAAGAGGGGCTGGCTGTGATCTCGATTGATTTGGATAACTTCAAGAAAGTGAATGATTCCTACGGCCACGCTGTCGGAGACAGAGTGCTGGCTCGCATTGCCGAAGTCATCAGGAAACAGTTTCGACAGATGGATACTCTGGCGCGCTATGCTGGCGACGAGTTCGTTGCCATCATGCCGATGGCGTCCATAGCGATGGCGAGCATGGTTGCCGAGCGTGTCAGAGCCGCCGTCGAATCACAGAAATATGCGGTTCGCACGGGGCAAACGGTTGAAATTGGCGTGAGCCTTGGCGTCGCCTGTTTCCCTGACGACGGCGAGACGACTGAGGAGCTTCTGACTGCGGCTGCGCGCAACATGCAAAACAACAAACATGCGCGGCGGCTCGTTCCGACTTTGATTGACCCATCGAACATCATCTCCGTAGATCAGTTTAGATAAACTCTCGACAGCTTCATTCTTGGCGCGCATTGTTCTCTGAAACGATGCGCGCCATTTTCTTTTGCGCGATGCCCTTTTGCACCGAGCCGCGCATCTCGCGTATAATCACCAAATCGTAATCGTGCTTTTAATATCTCAAATCGCGCGCGTGCCTGTCATGTCTGAACGTCTCTTTGAGATTCAGGACATCGAAGGCAGACGCGCTGTTTGCCAGAGATTGACTCAATGACCAAACAAGCTACACCTATCAGATCGCGCATCGGAGCGGAAGATACAAGCGCAACCGGCGTGATTGATAAAGAGACGGAAGAAGCAACTGACAAAGCGGACGCGCGCCAGGAGCATCAAGAGCAAAAGGCAGAACAGAAGGATCGCATCGAAGGACAAGAGCCTGAGACGCTACTCAATCTGCTCCAGCAAATGATTCTCATTCGCCGCTTCGAGGAGAAGTGCGCCGAATCCTACAGTCTCGGCAAGATCGGCGGCTTCTGTCATCTGTATATCGGACAGGAGGCGGTCGCCGTCGGCGCTCTCGCCGCGCTCAAACCGGACGATTACGTGCTGACAAGTTACCGCGAGCACGGCCACGCCATCGCCAAAGGTATTTCGCCAGATGAAGTAATGGCCGAACTTTATGGCAAAGCGAGCGGCTGCTCGTCTGGCAAGGGCGGCTCGATGCACCTCTTCGATGCGGACGTTAATTTTCTCGGCGGCCACGCCATCGTCGGCGGGCAGATTCCGCTCGCCACGGGCGTCGCGTTCGCCTCCAAATATAAGGGAACGGATCAAGTGACGCTCTGCTTCTTCGGTGAGGCGGCGGTCAATCAGGGCGCGTTTCACGAATCGCTTAATCTCGCGCAACTCTGGAAACTTCCCTGCATCTACATCTGCGAGAACAATCAATACGGCATGGGCACATCGCTTGAGCGCGCGATGTCTCTGCATGACGTTTCACAGAAAGCGTGTGCTTACGAAATGGCTTCGGAGTTTGTTGACGGGATGGACGTGCTCGCCGTGCGCGAATCGGTCGCGCGTGCTGTTGAGCGTGCGCGTCGTGACTATCTGCCGACGCTTCTCGAAGTTCGCACCTATCGCTTCATGGGACACTCCATGTCCGACCCCGGCAACTATCGCACTCGCGCGGAGATTGAGAAGCATCAGGAGCGCGACCCCGTCAAGCTCTTCACGGCGAGCCTGAAAGAGAAAGGCATTCTCGACGACAATCGTCTTGCCGCAATCGAGAAAGATGTTCACGAGCAGGTCGAGCACTCTGTCCGCTTCGCCGACGAGAGTCCAGAACCCGACCCCAAAGAGCTTTACACGCACGTCTATGCAAAGCAGTGAAAAGTGAAGAGTGAAAAGTTAAAAACAGCTCTTCACTATACACTTTTCACTATTCATTTTTCACTGAGGTTAATATGGCTGTCATGACAATGCGCGAGGCGCTGAACCAGGCTATGGATGAAGAGTTGCAGCGCGATGAGAATGTCTTTCTGATGGGCGAAGAGGTCGCCGAGTATCAGGGAGCATATAAAGTCACCAAAGGCTTGCTCGAAAAGTTTGGCGACAAGCGCGTGATTGACACGCCGATTACGGAGCTTGGCTTTGCCGGTCTCGGCGTCGGCGCGGCGATGGCGGGCTTGCGTCCCATCGTCGAGTTTATGACCTTCAACTTCTCTATTCTCGCCACTGACCAGATCATCAACTCCGCCGCCAAAATGCTCTACATGTCTGGCGGGCAGTACAAGATTCCGATTGTCTTTCGTGGCCCCAATGGTTCTGCGTTTCAGGTTTCTTCGCAACACTCGCAGGCGATGGAATCATGGTACTCATATTTTCCCGGTATCAAGGTCGTCATGCCTTCGACGCCGGCGGACGCGAAAGGTCTCTTGAAGTCTGCGATCCGCGACGATGATCCGGTCATCTTCCTTGAGCAAGAGAGGATGTACGGCAACAAGGGCGAAGTGCCCGATGATGAAGATTTCACGATTCCGCTCGGCGTCGCCGACATCAAACGCGAGGGCAAAGACGCGACAATCGTCGCTCGCTCGTTGATGGTTCCGGTCGCGCTCAAGGCCGCCGAAGAGTTGGAGAAGCAAGGCGTTTCGTGTGAAGTGATTGACCCGCGCACGATTCGCCCGCTCGACATTGAGACGATCATCAACTCCGTCAAGAAAACCAACCGCGTCGTCATCGCTGAAGAGTCGCATCCCTTCTGCGGCGTCGGCGCGGAGATCAGCGCGGAGATCAATGAACGCGCGTTCGACTATCTGGATGCGCCCGTGCGCCGCGTCTCCGGCGTGGACGTGCCGATGCCTTACGCGAAGAATCTGGAAAAGCTGGCAATCCCCGACGTTGAGCAATTAGTAAAAGCTGTGCGCGAAGTTGCATACTTAGATTAAAGTGGTCAGTGGTCAGTGGTCAGTGGTCAGTTGAAAACGAGCGACGAAATGCCTTTGATTTTCACTGACCACTGACCACCGACCACTGACCACTGAGGAGTAACGGATGGCAACGCAGGTCGTAATGCCCAAGCTCTCTCCGACGATGGAAGAGGGACAGATCGCAAGGTGGCTCAAGCAAGAGGGCGACAAGGTCTCGATGGGCGAGCCGCTCGCGGAGATTGACACCGACAAAGCGACGATGGAGATGCAGGCGCTCGGCAACGGCGTGCTGCGCAAGATTTTGATTAAAGAGGGTGAGAGCGCACCGCTCGGTCAGATCATCGCCGTCATCGGTGAGCCTGACGAAGACATTTCCGCGCTCCTCAAACAAGCGGATTCGACAAGCGCGCAAACTCAAGCTCCGACGCAGGCGCAAACTGACAAAGCCGAAAAGGTCGAAGCCGCAACTGAACAGAAGCCTCAACCGGAGACTGCCAAAGCAACAGCAACCGCATCAGCATCGGGTAACGGCGCGCAGGCAGCAACGGGTGATGGTCAAGCGAGTGGACGCCTCATCGTCTCGCCTCTCGCCGCGCGCATGGCTGCTGAAGCTGGCATCAACCTGCGCTCACTGACGGGAAGCGGCCCCGGCGGGCGCATCATCAAACGCGACATCGAGGCCGCGATGAGCACGAGTCAACAGACGGATGCGGGCGCAGCACAAGCTCCACAACGTCGTCTGCACGCCGTCCAACCCGGCACACAGCCCGCGCAAACGCCGTCGGTTGAAGGCGCTTCGCCCTATCGTGATGAGCCGACCTCTGTCATGCGACAGACCATCGCGCGGCGTCTGGTCACATCTATCGGCCCCGTGCCGCATTTCTTCCTGACGACAGAGATCGAGATGGATCGTGTCGTCGAGATGCGCCGCGCTGTCAACGAGCTTGATGCCGAACTTAAAATCAGCATCAACGATGTGATTATCAAAGTCGCCGCCGCCGCGCTCATTCAACATCCGCAGGTCAACGCTTCGTTTCAGGATCGCAACGTGCGCTACTATGAGCGCGCCGATATTGGCGTCGCTGTTGCTATCGAAGACGGTTTGATTACACCTGTCGTGCGCGCCGCAGATCAGAAATCTTTGAGCCAGATTGCGAGCGAGGTGCGCGAGTTGGCCGAACGCGCACGCTCGCGCAAACTTCTTCCCGAAGAATATACTGGCGCGACCTTCTCCATCAGCAATCTAGGCATGTTGGGCATTGACGAATTCACCGCCGTCATCAATCCGCCCGAAGCAGGGATTCTAGCTGTCGGCGCGGTGACGCCGAAGCCTGTCGTGCGTGATGGTTTGATAGTCGTGCGCCAGATGATGCGCGTCACGATGTCCTGCGATCATCGCGTGATTGACGGCGCGACGGGCGCGCGTTTCCTACAGACCTTCAAGCGATTACTTGAGAATCCGCTCCTGATGATCGTTTGAAACGGATAGCCACTCTTCAACGCGGCAATGTTGCGCCGCATCTGGCGCTCATCGCTGTCCAACTCATGTTCGGCACGTGGCCGATTGTCGGCAAGATCGCTCTGACCGCTCTGCCGAGCACAGTCCTCGTCGCTATTCGCATTGCCGGAGCAGCCCTCGCCTTCATCATCCTGCAACGCACCTTTGGCCGCGCACAAAAGATTCGCAGAAGCGATTATGCACGTCTCGCGCTTTACGCTCTGCTCGGCGTCGTGCTGAATCAATTTCTCTTCGTCAAAGGTCTCTCGCTTACCACCGCCATCAACGCGACTTTACTTGGCACGACCATTCCTGTCTTCGCGCTGCTGGTCAGCATCACGCTCGGCTATGATCGTCTCTCATTACGCAAGACACTCGGCATCACGCTGGCCGCCGCAGGTGTCGTCTATCTGCTCTACCCTGAAAGAAATTTTACGAGCGAGACAGCCCTCGGCAATCTCTTCATCGTCCTCAACTCGCTCTCCTACGGCGCATACATCGCCATCTCGAAAGATATGTTACGGCGCTACGGCGCACTGACCGTGATAACGTGGATTTTCATCTTCGGCTGCCTCGCCACGCTTCCTATCGGCGGTTATGAATTAGTAAACGTACCTTTGCAACACATCGGAGCAGGCGTCTGGCTCGCAGTCCTTTACATCATTCTCGTGCCGACCATCGGCGCGTATTACCTCAACGCATGGGCACTCGCGCGTGTCGAGCCAAGCACGGTCGCCGTCTATGTCTATCTGCAACCGCTCATCGCCTTCGCCCTCGCGCCACTGATTCTCGGCGAGAAATGGAACTCACGCACGGGCTTCGCTTCCCTTCTCATCCTCTCCGGCGTCGCCGTCGTCACGTGGCGCACGCGCAGCCACGCTATCGAAGAGGTCGCGGAACACCCGGAAGCCTTGAGCCACTAGGAAGATTCGGCTGAGTATAGGCAAACAATAACTCACCACAGAGGATACAGAGGCACATCGTGGCAAGAAGGGAGACAGGATGGCAAGTCTTATGCTGTCTTGATTGCTCTAATACTCTGTGGCTCTTCTGTTGCAGTCAAGCGGCGCAGTTCGTAGAGTTTTGTTAGAGCTTCGACGGGTGTGAGTGTGTCGAGGTCGAGCGCGAGCAAAGCTCCGGCGATCTCTGATTCGCGTGTTGAAACGCTCGTCGTGCTGCGCTCGTTTAGAGAGTTCTCTGCTTTGCCTTCGGACTGATGCCCGTGCGCTTCGTAGTGGCTCAATAATTCTTCGGCACGGCGCACGACGGGGCGCGGCAAACCCGCGAGACGTGCGGCATAGACGCCGTAACTTTTCTGCGCTGTGCCGGGACTCACTTTGTAAAGAAAGACCAGATCAGTTCCCTCTTCATCAATCTCGACAAACAGATTCTTGAGACGCGGCAGGAGTTCCGCGAGTTCCGTCAACTCGTGATAGTGCGTCGCAAAGAGCGTCTTCGAGCGGATGTGCGGGTGATTGTGTATGTATTCGAGGACGGCGCGGGCGACCGCCAAGCCATCGTAGGTTGAAGTTCCACGTCCAAGCTCGTCGAGCAGGATCAAAGAGCGCGGCGTCGCGTGATGAAGTATCTGCGCGGTCTCGATCATCTCAGTCATAAAGGTTGACTCGCCGCTACCAAGACGGTCGTAGAGACCAATGCGCGTGAAGATGCGATCACACAGTCCGATGGTCGCCTCATCCGCCGGGACGAAGCTGCCCGTCTGCGCCATCAGGACGATGAGCGCGGTCTGTCGAAGGAAAGTTGACTTGCCGCTCATGTTCGGGCCAGTGATTAAAGCTATCTGCGCTTCATCGCTGCCAAGCTCTGTGTCGTTGGCTACGAAAGCATCGCCTTCAATCATTCTTTCGAGCACAGGATGACGGCCCGCTTTGATTTTCAGTTCGGGCGAATCAACGATTGACGGGCGAACGTAGTTGAAAACTTCAGCCACCTCTGCGAGAGACACGATAGCGTCGAGATAAGCGATGCTTCCGGCTGCGGTGAGAATCTCGTCTCTATTTTTCCCGATCTCCGAGCAGACGCGACGAAAGAGACTCGCTTCGAGTTCGGCGATGCGATCCTGCGCGTTGACGACGAGCGACTCGAACTCTTTGAGTTCGAGCGTGACGAAGCGTTCGGATGCGGCGAGCGTCTGCTTGCGCGTGTAGTCTGAAGGCACTAGATGAAGATTCGGGCGCGTGACCTCGATGAAATGGCCGAAGACTTTATTGTAGCCGACGCGCAGGCTCTTGATTCCCGTGCGCGCACGCTCGCGCTGCTCCATCTCCGCGAGATAATTCTTGCCATCGCGCAGAAGGTTGCGGAGTTGATCCAACTCTTCAGAGAAGCCTTCGCGGATGAAGCCCGTCTGCGTCCGCCTCGATAGCTCTTCGGAGATTGCCTGTCGAATCAGTTTCGTTGCCGCTTCGCACAAAGGCAGCGCGGCGAGCAAAGCGCCGAAATGTTTTGATTCCCTCTGCACAATCGCGCGTATGCGCGGAATCGTCTCAAGCCCCTGTCCGAGCGCGAGCAATTCTTGTGGCGATGCTAGGCCAGCACGCGCACGCGCAGACAAACGCTCAAGGTCGTGAACCGTCTCGAAAGCTGTGAACAACTCTGCGCGTTCTTTGCCATGCGTATGAAACCACGCGACGTGCTCCTGCCGGCGCATGATTTCCGTTAAGTCGAGAAGCGGATGGCGTAGCCAACGCCGCAGCAATCTGCCGCCCATCGCCGTGCGCGTGCGATCAAGCGCAGAGAGGAGCGAGGGCGCTTTGGTGTTCGCCTCGAAGATTTCGAGGCTGCGAACAGTCTGCGCGTCGAGCATCATAAAGCTACTCGTATGATAGCTCGTCAGGCGCGTCAACTGTTCGGCGACGTTGAATTGCGTGTCGCTTAAATACGAGATGAGCGCGCCTGCGGCGGACGTGGCGAGCGGCCAACTCTTCAAACCGAACGGCGCGAGCGTGCGTGCGCGGAAATGTTTGAGCAACGTGTGGCGCGCATTCTCAAACTCGAAGGCGTTGTCACGATAAGGCGTTGAGAATCCGGGCAGCGCATCGCTGTTGATTTCATCGCTGCTGCGCGGTAGCAGGATTTCGGAAGGTGCGATGCGTTGCAGTTCTGGAATCGCCGCGTCCGTTTCCAACTCAGTCGCGGCAAACTCGCCCGTCGTCACGTCTGCGTAAGCGATTCCGGCGCGCTTCCCATCCGTCATGTATGCGGCGAGGTAGTTGTTGACTTTGTGATGAAGCAGGCCGGGTTCGAGCACAGTGCCGGGCGTGACGATGCGCACCACATCGCGTTCGATGAGGTTGCCGCCCTTCTCGCCTTTGACCGGAGCATCTGTCAGTTGCTCGCAGATAGCAACGCGATGGCCGCGCGCGATGAGTCGCTTCAGATGCCGTTCGAGGCTGTGATGCGGAACACCTGCGAGGGGAACGCGCACGTTCTTGCCCATCGGCTTCGATGTGAGCACGATGCCGAGTTCGCGCGAGACGAGCCGCGCGTCGTCGTCAAATGTTTCGTAAAAATCGCCGATGCGGAAGAGGAGGATGGCGTCGCGGTAACGCTGCTTGATCTCCTGATACTGCTTGTGTAGCGGCGTGGTGGCTGTCATCGCTCGAAGATTAACACGAGCATGTCTTCGACAGAAGTGAGAGCGCGGTGAAGTTTGTTGAGTTGCTCAAAGCTCAGAATGGTGGTCGCGCGACCGATCTCGTGAAAAGCTCCGGTGCGCGCCTGGCTCATGTTACGGTGAGCGCGATTCGTGTCGCGCTCGCTTGCCACGATGAGAAAAGGCTTCGAGCGTTGCGCTTCGTAGGCACGCTTGAGCTTCGCCATCGCAGCATCAATATTGCCTTTGTGCTGAACTTCAAAGACGTGGCTCAAACGCGGACTCGATTCGCTCGCGCGCCAGACGACATCGTAGTATTCAAACTCGCGCTCGGCGTGATAGCCAAGCACGCGCCCGATGTCGAGCAGCATCTGCTGAATGTCTCCGTGCGTTAAAGCATCAGGACGGACAGTCTCATGGGCGTCCAGGAGCGAGAACGACTGGCCTTCATCTGTCGCGCGCTTGCGTCCGGCTGTTGTGATCGTCCAACGACCTTGCCTGCGCTCAATCTCTCTTTTGTCGGCGAGCGTGCGACCGGCGCGTTGCACGAGCCTGCGCCACTGTGTCAGATGCCCGTTGGTGAGCGCGCGGACTTCCGTTTCGTCCAACTGCGGGAAGTAACCCGCGAGGCGATTGTAGAGAAAGCGCACGTCCTCAACGCCGCCTGTGGCGACGAGTTCTTGCAAGATAGGCAGTTCGATGCGCGCGACGCCCGGATATGCCATCGCTCAGATTGATGCAGGCTTTCAGGTTACGGAAGATTGAAAGGTCGGAAATAAACTCTTACCCTTCGCGCACAAACTTACCAAAACAAGAGGCAGAAGGCAAAGCAGTGGTCAGTGGTCAGTAGTCAGTGGTCAGTTGTTTGTTTTTTCATCTGACCACTGAATACTGACCACTGACCACTGCTTTTAAGCGTTCAGTATTTCGCGCACCTTGCACGCGAGAGCGTTCGGTGTGAACGGCTTCTCGATGAAGGCCATCCCTTCATCCAACACGCCGTGATGTACAATCGC
>JAVHWW010000081.1:0-125164 GCA_032159235.1 Acidobacteriota bacterium | reverse complement strand
TGTTGAATCTCGCGCAGCGCAGTTTCAAACGAAGCGTTGAAGGTTTCTTCATCGAGACGAAAGCCGCGCTCTTCCATGCTGACGCGAATCAGATCGCGCGGCGTGCCGAAGGTGTCGTAGAGGCGCGCGAGTTCTTTGTAGTCCGGCAGCGAGCCGTCGTGTGTGACGGAAAAAAGCGCGTCGAGTTTCTGCAAGCCGACGGTCAAGGTCGAACCGAAGCGCTCCTCTTCGAGCTTGACCATGCGTTCGATGAACTCACGCGAGGCTTCCATTTCGGGATAGGCTTCGCGCATCAGTTCGACGACGAAATCAGTCACCTTGTTGAAGAAGAGATCATTAAACTGAAGAGCATGTCGCCCATGATAGATAGCGCGGCGCATGATCTTCCTGAGCACATAGTTTCTTCCTTCGTTGCCGGGCAAAATTCCATCGGCGATTGCGAAGGCTGTGGCACGCGCGTGATCCGTGATGACGCGCATGGCAAGGCCTTCGGGCGTCTCCGCTTCATAAGGTTTGCCGGAAAGCTCGGCGATGAAATCAATGACGGGGCGCAGAAGGTCTGTCTCGTAGTTGTTCTCCACACCTTGCATGACGGCGGTGATGCGCTCAAGCCCCGCGCCCGTGTCAACCGAAGGCTTCGGCAGCGGCGTGAGCGTGCCGTCCTGCTGCCGGTCGTACTGCATGAAGACCAGATTCCAAATCTCAACCGTCGGGCTGCCGTCACGATTGACATACTCGGCGCGATTAAACTCAGGGTCTTCCGGGCGCTCGCCCGTGTAGTAACTGATCTCGCTGTTTGGCCCGCAGGGGCCTGTGTCGCCCATCTGCCAGAAGTTGTCCTTCTCGCCGAAGCGCAGGATGCGTTCGCGCGGCACGCCCGCTTCGACCCACAATTCCACAGACTCATCGTCGGTCTCGTAAACCGTGAACCACAGGCGTTCCATCGGCATCTGGTAAATGTTCAAGAGCAGATCAAGCGCGTACTGAATCGCCTCGCGCTTGTAGTAATCGCCGAACGAAAAGTTGCCGAGCATCTCGAAGAAGGTGTGATGCGTTTTATCGCCGACATCATCCAGATCGTTATGCTTGCCGCCCGCGCGCAGACACTTCTGAACCGAGACGGCACGTGGATAATCGCGTTTCTCTGTGCCCAGAAAGACATCCTTGAATTGATTCATGCCCGCGTTGGCAAAGAGCAGCGTCGGGTCGTTGGCAGGCAGCAAGGGGCTTGAGCGCACGAGGCGATGCCCTTTGCTCTCGAAGTATTCTAAAAATTTTCGGCGAATCTCGTTTCCAGTCATAAGCAGTGGTCAGTGGTCAGTGGTCAGTGGTCAGTGGATTCAGTTTTTCAACTGATTACTGACCATTGACCACTGACCACTTTTTGAAAGTGTAACACGCGAGATGCGGGCGGGTGAAACGGACGAAGTCAGCAATTCAAGCTACGGAAGAATCGTCTTCATCAACGTCTGCGGCAGAGATTGCGCGCACTTTGCCCGCAATCAATTCGTAAGAGAAGCCCTGCCGCAGCAGATGGTCAATGAGGCTTTTGATTTCAGCGCGTGTGTGTGGCAAGCCGCGCAGGCGCGTGCGTTTCTCGATGGCGCGATCAATCAACTCTTCTTCGGGCATCTCTTCAAAGACGAGTCGGAGGGCTTCGTCAGCCGTCGCGCGGTCAACCTTTTTGAGTTGCAGGTCGCGCTTGAGACGCTGGCGACCCATCGGCTTCTGTCGCACGCGATAAGAAGCATACCCGAAGGCAAAACGCTCGTCGTTCAGATAGCCGTACTCGCTCAGTTTCGCCAGCACTGCTTCAACTATCTCTCCATTCGTCCACTCTTTTTCCAGCAGCCGCTCGCGCAGTTCCGCGACCGAGCGCGGCTTGGCCGCCAGCAGCTTGACGGCGCGCTGAAACGTCCGCTCACGTGCCTTCTCAGGATCAATCCGGCGCGGCGCTTTTTCAACGCCTTCGCTGTTCAGTTGTCTATCTTTCGGCTTCAATCGTCGTCTCTGCATCGGTAGTCAACACTCTAGCGCAACGCCGGAGCGCCGTGCAATTGCAGATTTCGGACATACCGATTTCAGATTGCGGATTGCGGAATGCGGATTGAAAGACATATCCTTGAATCAGGCTGAATGGTTCTACAATCCGCAATCCGCATTCCGCAATGGTTGATGGTGTTCTCATCATAGACAAGCCCGCCGGGTTGACCTCGCATGACGTGGTGGCGCGCGTGCGGCGCATCCTGAGCGAGCGGCGCGTCGGTCATACGGGCACGCTCGACCCGTTCGCAACGGGCGTGCTGGTTGTGTTGATTGGGCGCGCGACGAGGCTCGCACAGTTTTTGAGCAACGCCGTGAAAGAGTATGAGGCTGTGGTGCGCTTCGGCTACGCGACCGATACTGGAGACGCGACAGGCAAGAAACTAGATGTGTCGCGTCCGCAAAATGCGACGGAAGGAATCGTTCATGCGTTGGGTGAGCGCAAGATTGAGTCGGCGCTCGATAGTTTGAGAGGCGAGATTGAACAGGTGCCGCCGATGTACTCGGCGAAGAAAGTGCAGGGCAAAAAACTTTACGAGTTGGCCCGGCGCGGTATCGAAGTCGAGCGCGCGGCGATGCGCGTCACGATTTATGAGATTGAAGCAGTGCGACGAGATGGCGCGTTGCTGCGTCGCAATGAGGATGCAACTTGCGATCTACAAGTGCGCGTCGTCTGCTCTGCCGGAACTTACATCCGCACGCTCGCGGAATCTATCGGCGAGCGACTGGGCATGGCGGCGCATGTGACGAGCCTCCGGCGAACACGCGCCGGAGATTTCGGGATTGAGGCGGCATTGACTCTTGACGAGTTGAAAATAGAAGCGGAAACAGGCGACGTGGAGGCAGCAATTCTCTCCCCTTACGCAGCGCTCTCTCAGATGCCTTTCGTGCATCTAACAACGGACGAGGCGCGTCGGGCGCTTCATGGCATCGCGCTCCATTTGAAAAGAGAGACTGAGACTAACTGGCTCGACGACGAGCCTGTCAGGATGTGCGATGCGGATGGTCACTTGATCGCCGTCGGTTTTTATGACGCCGCCGCCGGGACTCTCCACCCGCGCGTCGTTTTCTCCCCTGAAAAATAAGGATTGACTTGCGGGTAGCGGGACTGTGTTATACTTGCGCCCAATAGGGAAGCGTGAGAGCGGGTCGCTTCCGACGTTTCGGCGTCCCGTCCTCCCGCTCAAGTTGAAACCAGACGATCATTGAATGCAGGAAGAGGTTCGGAGAAATCTCGACGATGCGCCGCACGCTTTTGACGCGCGCGTCTTGTGGCCGCGCATCTCGAAACCGTTTCTCCAAGTCAGGAGTTAGGAATCTGAAGCCAAAGGCAGAAAAGAGATTTGCTTTTAACTTCCGACTCCAGACTCCAGACTCCAGACTTTTTGGGGCGTGCTTTTCCAACACGCCGTCCACGCGCGCTTTTCAGCCACAGAGGTACTAACAAGGCTATGCAAGAGCAGGATGGCAAAAACAAATTCAATATCAGCGAACGGCTCGAAGACCTCCGCCGCGAACGCGAGTCGCTCAGGTGGGAAGGCTCCTTCCGGGATTATTTTGAACTGGTCTCACAGAACCCGCGCATCGCTCAACTCTCGCACGCGCGCATCAACGACATGGTTCACGCGGCGGGCATTGAGAAGCTCAACGAGGGCACGCGCGATGAAGTCGCCCGCTACAACTTCTTCGCCACCGAACTCTTCGGCATCGAAGAGCCGATTGCGCGCATCGTCGAATACTTCAAGAGCGCCGCGCAACGTCTCGAAGTCCGCAAGCGCATCCTCCTTTTGATGGGGCCGGTCGGCGGTGGTAAATCTACCATCGTCACGATGCTCAAGCGCGGCCTCGAAGACTGGACGCGCAACGAAGCGGGCGCGGTCTTCGCCATCAAAGATTGCCCGATGCACGAAGAGCCTCTGCATCTCATCCCGCACGAGCTGCGCGCCGAGATCGAGAAGCACTACGGCATCTACATCGAAGGCGACCTCTGTCCGCAGTGCCGCTACGCTTTGGAACATGAGTACGGTGGCCGCCACGAAGACGTGCGCGTGCATCGTGTCGTCTTCTCCGAAAAAGAGCGCGTCGGCATCGGCACATTCAGTCCTTCAGACCCGAAATCACAAGACATTACGGAGCTAACCGGCTCGATTGATCTCTCTACTATCGGCGAAGTCGGCGTTGAATCAGACCCACGTGCTTATCGCTTCGATGGCGAACTGAACATTGCGAATCGTGGCCTGATGGAATTCGTCGAGATGTTGAAAGTGGATGAGAAATTCCTGTACTCGCTGCTCACGCTCTCGCAGGAACAGAACATCAAAACGGGTCGCTTCGCCATGATCTACGCTGACGAAGTGATTCTCTCGCACACGAACGAGAACGAGTACATCTCGTTCGCAGGCAATCGCAAATCCGAAGCCCTGCAAGATCGCATCATCCTCGTGCGCGTGCCTTACAACCTGCGCGTCTCGCAGGAGGAGCGGATTTATTACAAGCTCCTGAATCAATCCGAAGTTCTGCACAACGTCCACATCGCGCCGAACACTTTGAAGGTCGCTGCGATGTTCGCTGTAATGACCAGACTTGAAGAACCCAAGCGCCAGAATGTTGACATCGTCAAGAAGATGAAGCTCTACGACGGCGAGGACGTTGAAGGCTACAAATCGAAAGACGTGCGCGAACTGAAAGATGAAACGGTTCGTGAGGGCATGGATGGAATCTCTCCACGTTACATCATCAATCGTCTCTCGTCAGCGCTTGTCCGTGATGGCGTGACCTGCATCAATCCGATAGACGCACTACGCGCCATCAAAGACGGCTTCGAGCAACACACGGGCATTAGCTCAGACCAGCGCGACCGTTACCTGAATCTCATTTCGGCGGCGCGCAAGGAGTATGACGAGCTTGCCAAGATCGAAGTCCAGCGCGCGTTCGTCTATTCTTTTGAAGAGATGGCGCGCACCATCTGCAACAACTATCTGGACAACGTCGAGGCCTACTGCAACAAGGAACGCATCAAAGACCCGATCACCGAAGAGGAGATGGAGCCGGACGAGCAACTGATGCGCTCCATCGAAGAGCAGATCGGAATCACAGAGAACGCGAAGAACACTTTCCGTCAGGAGATTCTGATCCGCATCTCTTCCTACGCGCGCAAAGGTCGCTCATTCGAGTACAACTCGCACGAGCGTCTGAAAGAAGCGATTGAGAAGAAAATTTTCGCGGACTTGAAAGACGTGGTGAAGATCACGACTTCGGCGAAGACGCCCGACCCGGATCAACTGCGTCGCATCAACGAGGTCGTGGATCGCCTCGTCAAAGACGGCGGCTACTGCCCCGTCTGCGCCAACGAGCTTTTGACCTACGTCGGCACGCTGCTCTCGCGCTGACGCGGGCGGCGCAGATTAGAGCAGAGGAAGACATAAACTTACGCCCGTGCTTTTCAGTTGAAAGGTGCGGGCGTTTTAATGAAGCCGTCAGCAGTCAGCTATCAGCTTTCAGCCTCTTTTTTTTAGCTGATTGCTGAAGGCTGATCGCTGACTGCTACCGATTATGAAGAAACGTTACTGGATTGCAGGCGCGTTTGGATTGGTGGGCGCAGCGGTGGCCGTGAAGATGTTGCGTCGCCCCGTTGATGTGGATTGGGACGAGCACGCGCACGAGTTGCATCATGCGGAGCATTCGCGGTTCGCTCTGGTTGACGGCGTGCGCGTGCATTATCAGGAAGCAGGTTCAACGGATGCGCCGCCCGTCCTGCTCATACACGGATTCACGGCGTCGAATTTCGTATGGAGCGATGTGCTCCTGCCGATTGCGGAAAGTGGTTTGCGAGTTATCGCGCCTGACCTCATCGGCTTCGGTTTTTCCGATAAGCCGAAGCAGAATGAATACACGATTGACGCGCAGGCGCAGATGATTATCGGGTTGATGGATCATCTCGGCATCAAGAGCGCAACATTAGTCGGAAGTTCTTACGGCGGCGCTGTCGCAGCGACGTGTGCGCTCGATTACCCGGAGCGCGTCGAACGACTCGTGCTGGTTGATGCGGTCATTAACGACCATGCCAGGCGTCGGCCCTTGTTGCGCTTCGCGGCATTGCCACTGATCGGCGATCTGGTTTCGCCGCTGATGCTTGGCTCGCGCAAGTTGATTCATTCGCAAATGAGAAAAGGCTATGCGCCGGAGAGCAGGCACCTCTTTGATGAAAAGAGAATGACGGCGCATCACAGACCCTTGCTGGCGGCGAACACGCAGCGTGCAGTGCTCGCAACCTTACGACGCTGGCGCGCTGAACGCATCGAACGGGAAGCATCGCGCATCAAACAACCGACGCTGCTCATCTGGGGCGAAGCTGATCCTGAGATTCCGCTCGCACATGGGCGCAAGCTGTTCGAGCAGATGCCGGACTCACGGCTGATTGTTTTCAAACGCTGCGGGCACATGCCGATGGAAGAGTATCCGCGAGAGTTCACGGAAGTAGTCACGCACTTTTGCAGCGACGCGAGAGAAGCCGCCGGAGCAAGCAGCGCGTAAATAGTGAAAAGTGAAAAGTGAAAAGTGGTTTTCAACTATTCACTTTTCACTATTCACTTTTCACTGAGGTACATCATGTCCATTCAACGCAACGACTGGTCATTGCAGCGCAAAGGCATCATTGACCAGGATCGTCACAAGGAGCGCGTCAAGGAGGCGATCAAGAAGAATCTCGGCTCCATCGTCTCCAACGAAGCGATCATCCTGTCGGACGGCAAGCGCACGGTCAAAGTTCCGATCAGAGCGCTCGATGAATACAAGTTCCGTTTCGACTATCGCAAGCGCAAACAGGTCGGACAGGGCGACGGCAAGACGCGCGTCGGCGATGTCATCGCGCGCGAAGGTCAGCCGGGACAGGGACAGGGCGGCGGCAGCGGTCAGGCCGGGCAGGACGCGGGCGGCGAATACTACGAAGCCGAAATCAATATAGACGAAATCGCCGCGCTTATCTTCGAGGATTTGCAGTTGCCCTTTCTCGAAGAGAAGGCGAAGAAGGCCGTGCAATCCAAGACCACGCACTTCAACGAGATTCGCCGCACGGGTGTGATGGCAAATCTCGACAAGCGCCGGATGATTCTTGAGAACATCAAACGCAACGCGCGCGAAGAAGGAAAGGCGCGCTTCGGCGATGTCAGGAAAGAGGATTTGCGTTTCAAGACGTGGGAAGAGAGCTTGCGTTATGAATCGAATGCCGTCGTCTTCGGACTGATGGATGTTTCGGGGAGCATGGGCGAGTTCAAAAAGTATATCGCGCGCTCGTTCTACTTCTGGATGGTTCGCTTCCTGCGCACCAAATATGACAACGTGGAGATCGTCTTCGTCTCACACCACACGGAAGCCAGAGAAGTCTCCGAAGAACAGTTCTTCACACAGGGCGAATCCGGCGGGACGGTCGTCTCAAGCGCCTATCAACTCGCGCTCGACATCATCCGCGACCGCTATCGCCCGAACGATTGGAACATCTACCCGTTTCATTTCTCCGACGGCGACAACTACTACTCCGACAACGAAGAGGCCGTGCGGCTGGCTGACGAGTTGATTAAGACCTGTAATCTCTTCGGCTACGGCGAAATCGGCGAAGAAGGCTCTTCGAGCTATCGCCGCTCATCGGGTGCGCTGCTTTCCATCTTTAATGATCGCTTGAAGAACAAAGAGCGATTTGTCGGCGTGCGGATTGACGATAAGGAAGATGTCTATCCGGCGCTCAAGCAGTTCTTCGGAAAAAGAAATGAGCTATGAAAAGAGGCATTGAGAATTTATGAGCACAGCCACACTCACAACTGAAATAGAGCCGCTCGTTCTGCACTTTCAGCCAATCTTGAAGAAATTGAGCGAGGAAGAGTTTTTTGAATTCTGCCGCGCCAATGATGAGTGGCGAATCGAGCGCACCGCAGAAGGAGACATTATCATCATGCCGCCCACCGGAGGAAAGACAGGGATTCGTAATTCCAAACTGATTGGGCAATTAGTTGCCTGGAATGAAGTCACTAAGAGAGGCCAGGTTTTTGACTCTTCAACCATCTTCGTGCTGCCGAACGGCGCGCATCGTTCGCCCGACTTGGCTTGGGTCAAAAATGAGCGCTGGCAATCCCTGACCGATGAGCAGCAGGAGAAATTTCCGCCGCTCTGCCCGGATTTCGTCGTCGAACTGCGCTCGCGCACCGACCGGCTCAAGAGATTAGAGGCGAAGCTGCAAGAGTACATTGATAACGGCGCGCAACTCGGCTGGTTGATTGATCCGGTTGAAAGAAAAGTTCATGTTTATCGCCCCGGCGCTGAGGTTGAGATTCTTAATAATCCACAGTCAGTTTCCGGCGAATCTCTCTTGCCCGGCTTCACACTCGACGTGCAATCACTATGGGATTGAATTGTAAAAACTGTCCGTTGTCAGTAGTCAGTCATCCGTTGTTTCCTGCAACTGACCACTGACCACTGACCACTGACCACTGACGTTTTATGCACGATAAAGAGATTAAAGACCTCGAAAAAGCTCTCGAACAAATCTGGGACGTGGCGCAGAGGTTCGGCCTTGATCCGTTTCCGACGCGCTTCGAGATTGTGCCCGCGTCGGTGATGTACGAGATCGGCTCGTATGCTCTGCCGGGCAGATATTCTCATTGGACGTTCGGCAAAGCCTATCATCGCATGAAGACGATGTACGACTTCGGCCTCTCGAAGATTTACGAGGTCGTCATCAATACGAACCCGTCGTATGGATTCCTGCTTGAAACCAACAGCCCCATCCAGAACAAGATGGTCATGGCGCACGTGCTCGGCCACGTGGATTTTTTCAAGAACAACATCTACTTCTCGAAGACCAATCGCCGGATGGTCGAATCCGTCTCCACACATGCGGGACGCATGACCGAGTATGAATTCAAGTACGGTCGCAAATCGGTCGAGAAGTTTCTTGACGCCGTGCTCGCCATCGAAGAGCACATTGACCCGAACTTCTTCATCAAGCGCGACCGTCCGCAGGATGATGAAACGAAGCGCCGGCAACCGAAACCCGAAGGACGCTACGATGATCTCTGGCGACTCGGCGAGAAGAAAGAACCGGAGCCAGTCGAAGACGAGCAACCGCTCACGGATCGTCTGCCCGAAAAGGACATCGTCTATTACATCATGCGCAACTCGCCGCACCTGCAAGCGTGGCAGCGCGACGTGATGGCGATGATTCACGAAGAGATGGAATACTTCATTCCGCAGATGCAGACGAAGACGATGAATGAAGGTTGGGCGTCGCTGACCCATGCGCGAATTATGCGGGAGTTAGACCTCGGCGACAGCGAGCATCTGGAGTTTGCGGAACTTCACGCGGGCGTCGTCTCGCCGCACAAAGGGCAACTCAATCCTTACTATCTGGGCTACAAAATCTTCGAGGACATCGAAAGGCGCTGGAATAATCCGACGGCTGAGGAGCGCGAGAAGTTAGGCATCCAACCCGGTTCTGGAAGAGAGAAGATTTTTGAAGTGCGCGAGATGGAGAATGATGTCTCGTTTCTGCGTAACTATTTGACCGAAGAGTTGTGCGAGGAGTTGGATTTGTTCGTCTATGAGTTGATTGAAGATGAAGAGTGGACGATTACGGAGAAGCGTTGGAAGCGCGTCCGCGATCAACTCGTGGCGAACATGACCAACTTCGGCTTTCCCTATATTGAAGTCGCCGACGGCGATTACAATAACAACCGTGAACTCTATCTACGTCACGCCTACGAAGGCGCGGAACTGGATTCACGCTACGCACGCAAAACTCTCGAACACGTCCATACGCTCTGGGGTCGCCCCGTGCATCTCGAAACAGTCGTGGACGACGAGCGCGTCCGTTTGCATTATGACGGGCAGGAGCACGAGGAAGATTGAGGCTGTGCCGGTCTGAAAAAGAGGATTGATGGGCGAACTCAACGAACAACGATGGGCTGTCCTGAGCGAGCGCGGTTGCGAAGCGATGGGACTGACCTACAGGGATGCGGCGGAACTGATGCGTCGTCTCGTGCGCGAAAAGGTTTCGGGCATCTGCGTTATCACCGACGACGCAGCGCACCGCGTCTCACTCACAGAAAACTCAACTGCCCGTCAATCACGGCGAAACGGACTGAGATCGCGCAGATAAAATCGAACCGCTGATAGCAAGTTGGAGATGAGTGCGATTGAAAGAAAAATATTTCACCGCAGAGGACGCAGAGGTTCGCAGAGGAATTTGAGATTTGAAATCTGCTCTTTTCAAATCCTTTCTCTCTCCTCTGCGTCCTCTGCGTCCTCTGCGGTTAAACTTGATTCGTATCCAAACACATCCGATTTAAGATTCATTGGCGCGCGTATTTCGTCCTGATTCGCACGCAGCGTTCGAGTCCGTCGGCAACTTCCAAAACTTTGAGACGCAGGTCGCGGTCGAGGAGGCGTTCACGCTGTAGAAAATTCTGCACGACCGCCTCCGCCTGCTCACTGCATTGCCCGCCGATGAAAGCTGCGAGCCAGCCGTTGATGAAGAATATCTTGCGCGTGCGTTTCAACTTCGGCAATTCCGCGAGCGCGGGTTCGAGATACTGCAAGGTTAGCTCTGACTGCTGAATTGAGTTGAATGGGCCGACGCTCGCTTCAATCCAGCTTTCGGGAAGTTTCGGGTCGTTGAGATAAGCGTCGAAATATTTTTTCTTCGTCGCGGCATCATGCAGTGCAGCGCTCGCCGCGTAAGCGTAACGTCGTCCGTCGTCGGTCACGTCTGCTTTGCTTTGCGCTTCGAGCAGCGCGGGAGCGTCGGCGTCTGCGCGCGTCAAGAGTGCGGTGACGATGTCGAAGCGGTCGCGCGAGCGCAGTTGCATTCCGGGAATCTTCAAATCGCCGCGCAGGATTTTCTTTAAGGTCTCACGCGCAGAGTCGGTCGTTGCGATTGCTTGAAATGCGCGAAAGTTCGTGATGCGTAAGCCTGCTGTTTCCGCATTCATCATGCGGTCGGCGATCATCTGTTCGAGACGAGGGGCAAACTCGCGTTGCTGCGCGCTTGAGAGATAACGATTAAAAGCCGTCTGCACGCGAGCGAGAACGCCCTGCGCCGTCACTTCATCTCGCTCCTGCGGAATGAGTTTGATGGCGAGTTCGAGATACGCGGACGGTGCAAGCTCCGCTTCGCGCACGCTGTCCCAGAGCGAACCCCACAGCAACGCGCGCAGGAAATTGTCTTTGACCGTTCCGAGATTACTCAAAACATACGCGCGGCTTTTTTCATCGAGCAGGAAGCGACCGTAACCGTAATCTTCGTAGTTGGCGAAGACGAAAGATGGGCGACTCTTGCCGATTGCTTCCTTGACGTTCGTCTCGCCCGTGCTGCTGATTGTTACCTCTATCGCCTCTGGCGCAGATGATTCGTGCGCGAGCAGAAGTTGGACGCGCATCGGCCACGCGCCGCCTTCATTCAAAACATCGTTCTGCTTGAGCGTCAGATGATTGATACGTCCCGATTGATCCACACTCCAATCAACGCGCACATTCGCAAACCCGCGCCGCTTGACCCACGCCGCAGCCCACTCATCAAGTTTCTTACCGGAACTGCGCTCAAACGCTCTGACGAGATCAGCCCATTCCGCATTGCCGAAGGCGTGCTCTTTCAAAAATGCGCGGATGGCCTGTTGAAACTTATCCGCGCCTAAGAAGAACTCCGCTTGCCTGAGCATCGAAGGCGCTTTGAGATAGACGATGTTGCCGTAAGCGGATTTCGCAGCCGACAGGTTCGGGATTTCCTGAAAGATGGGCGTCGTGCCCTTAGTCGCATCGGTCGAGTATGCGCCGGGCTTAGTGCGTTGATAAAAAATCTTCCAGGCGTTGTACTCAGGCAGAATCTTCTCCATCGCCTTGTACGCCATGAAAGTCGCAAAGCCTTCCTTCAACCAGAGATCATCGAACCAGCGCATTGTGACTAAATCGCCAAACCATTGATGCGAGGCTTCGTGACAGATAACTTCGGCGCGCGCGGCGAGGTCGTTTGCCGTCGGGTCGGTCGGAAACAGGATTCTGTCTTCGCGCAGGAAGGTCGCGCCCGCGTGCTCCATTCCGCCGTAAGCGAATTCGGGGACGAGCACGATGTCGTACTTCGGAAACGGATACTTGAAATCGAAATAATCGGCGAGAAAGGCCAGGCAGTCTCGATGCAGACGAGAGACTTCCGGCCATTCTTTGCGCGCTTTTTCAATCTGCGATTTGCGGACGAAGAGGCGCATGGGAATCTGAGAACTATCATCCTTGAATTCCGCGAATGGCCCGACGGCGAAGGCAAAAAGGTAAGTGCTCAGAGGCTGTGTTTCAGGTAATCGCGTGATCTTAATGCCTTCTCTGGTAATCTCAAACTCTTCCTCTCTTGTATTTGAGATAACTTTCCATTCGTAAGGCGTGGAGATATTTAACTGAAAACGCGCTTTCAAGTCCGGCTGATCGAAACAAGGGAAGGCCGTGCTCGCGTCTGACGGCACAAAGAGCGTGTAGATGTATTCCGATTTATCCTCACGATCCAGATAGCGCGTCACGGCGCTGCCCGATGTTGAGATCGGCGACTCGAACTTGAGCCGCACCGTGTTCTCGCCTTTCACCAGATACGCGCCCGGAATCAGGATGTGATCGTTCGCCTCGCGCGCATCTTTCACTTCATGCCCGTTGACCTCTATCTCCCATGCACGCGCAACCGATTGTCCCGCTTTCGCTGCCGCCACGCGCCAGTCCAGGACGAGTTGATCCAACGCGCTGTCGAGCGTCACACGAATCTCTTCCGAGCCTTGCATCATCTCCGCATCTGGAAAGACTGAGACATTCAGCCCGTAACGCACGTTGCTGTAATGCGCGGCGCGAAAACGCGCCAGATCGCGCGCGACACCGGGCTGCGGGTCGGCGCTTGAATCTCTATCCGCGCCGTAGATCGTGGCGCAGGTGAGCGTGAGCAAGAGCATTGTGATGATGAATCGTAATGTCATTGAGGGCCTCGTTCGTTATTCAGAAATAGATTCGTCAACCGGCGCTTCCTCTCTTCTACGCGCCATCAATCTTCAAGACAATCTTACCGAAACTCGCGTTCGATTCCATCCGCTCATGCGCGGCGCGCACTTCGTCCATCCCGAAAACTTTATCAATCACGGGGCGCACAGTTTCACGCGCCAGCAACGGAACAACCTGAGCCGCAAAGAGACGGGTCGCACGCGCCTTCTCTTCGACGGAGCGTGCGCGCAGCACAGTGCCGATAATGCTTAACCTCTTTCGCATTACGATGCCGTAATCGAGCGGCGCGCTTGCGCCTCCAACTGTTCCGACAGAGATCATGCGGCCTTTCATCGCCAGCGCGTCGAGGTTGGCAGCAAGATATGAACTGCCAACTAAATCAAGTATGACATTGACGCCCGCATTATTCGTCCACTCGCGCACCGCAGAAGCTGTGAGCATTGGATCGTTGCCGACCGCGACTGCTTCATCGAGTCCGTAACCGCGCGCTCTGTCGAGTTTCTCTGCGGTGCGCGATGTGCCATAGACGGTTGCGCCGCACGCGCGTGCGAGTTGGATAGCGGCAAGGCCGACGCCCGAACCGGCTGCGTGAACTAACACGCGCTCGCCTATCTCAAGCTGCGCTTGTGTGAAGAGCGCATCGTGCGCCGTGATGAACGCTTCGGGCACGGCTGCGGCTTCCGTCCAGTCAAGGTTCGATGGAATCTCTGCGAGCGTGCTTTCGGGCACGACCGTGTACTCAGCCTGCGCGCCGCCAGCCGTGATGCCGAAGACGCGCTGCCCCGTGCTAAAGGCGCGCACTTCGTCTCCAACCTGTTCGACCTCACCCGCGAACTCAAGTCCGGGAATGTCCTGCACGACTCCGGGCGGCGCGGGATAATGGCCTTCGCGTTGGAGAACGTCCGCGCGATTCAACGCCGCCGCGCGCACACGCACCAGCACGCGATCCGCCGTTGCAGGAGCAGGACGCTCGACCTCGCGCACTTCGAGACCTTCAACGCCGCCGTGTGAAACGATGACGACCGCGCGCATCTTTGCAGAACTCATCTTCGAGACGACTCCTTAACAACAGAATGCGATTAGCTTACCAAATGCCGGGAGCGCAGGCATCCTTGCCCGCAAGCGTGCTTGCACGCTGACGTTCGTTCGCGCTCCCAGCGCGCAGAGCGCTCTATGATAGAGTGTGAAGCGCATGAATAGTCAGGCTAAAACATTCGTCATCATCAACCCTGCTTCTGCGCGCGCGCGCCGCGCCTGGCCGAAAATTAAAGAGACGCTCGCGCACAACTCCATCCCCTTCGACGCAGACGAAACAACACACGCAGGTGATGCCACGACCAAGACACGCGCTGCGCTCCGCGACGGTTACAAGATCATCGCTGTCGTCGGAGGCGACGGCACGTTGAGCGAAGCGGCAGCAGGATTCTTCGAGTTCGACGAAGATGAAAATTACGCAGCCTCTCATCCTCCTTCGCCCATCAATTCTGATGCGACTCTCGCCATCCTGCCTGCCGGAACGGGCGACGATTTCGCGCGCGGGCTGGCTGGCCGACGTGAGCCTTTAGAGAAGTGGCTCGAAACTTTCATCGCGTACTGTCGTCGTAATGATGCGAACGATGTGCGCGTGATTGATGTGATTCACGGGCGAGCGACGGACGGCGAGCGAGATTTTATCTGTCTCAATGTGACCACGATTGGATTGGGCGCGGAGGTCGCAGCGCGTGTGGCATCGCAGGGCAACATAATGAAGCGTCTGCCCGGCGAAGCGCGCTTCGTTGCGGCAGCCTGCGGCGCGCTCGCTGCGTGGCGTGAGCGAAAGGTGCGGATCACGGTTGATGACAGCGAAGCGGTTGAAAGCTCGACCAACCTGCTCGCCCTCGCCAATGGAATCTACGCGGGCGGCGGAATGATGTTCGCACCAGATGCGCGCACAGACGACGGCCTGATTGATCTCATGCTCACGCACGACCTGACGCGCTCCACAATCCTGCGTGAATTGCCGCGCATCCGTCGCGGCGAACATCTAGCCAACGCAAACGTCCGCATCATTCAAGCCACGCACGTGCGTGTTGAAACCGACACGATAAAAGACGCGCTCCTCGTCGAAGCAGACGGCAACGTGCGCGGCCACACGCCCGCAGAGTTTCGTATTATTCCAAAGGCGATAAAAATAGCTATGAAGAAGGGGGAAATGGGGAAAGGTTAAATGGTTAAAAGGAGAGTTACGCCTTTCCATTTCCCCTTTTAACCTTTCCCCATTTCCCCTTTGCTTTCATTGTCCGAGATTCGGTTCGAGTCGAACGCGCGCTGTGCGGTAATCAATGATGGCTTGAAAGTAAGCCATCCGCGCGTCGGCGTAGGCTGATTGTGCGTCAACGACATCGGTAATCGTTGCTTTTTTGGCGCGGTAGCGCGCGAAGATGAGCGTCAGGTTTTGCTGCGCGGCTGTGGCTCCGGCTTCTGTCTCCTTGATGCGCGTCAGCGCAGTGAGCGCGCCTGCGCGTGCCGTGTAGAATTCTTGACGAAGTTGGCGCACCAGCAGCTCACGCTGCGTGTCGAGCGATTGCGCGCGAAGGCGAGCTTGCGTCTCACGACTCTTTCTCGATCCGAAGTCGAAGACGGGAACGGTCAGAGTGAAGATCGCGGAGCCGCCCGCGTAGCGTTTGAGTGGATGAAAGTTCGCCGCATCGAAGCCGCCGTTGACGGTGTAGGTGAGTTGCGGCAGACCTTCCAGCCGCACGGCACGCGCGTCTTCGAGCGCGGCACGTTTTTGAAAGTCTAGCTGGCTGAGTTCGGGTCGCTGCCTGACCTGTTCATCCGTGAAGCTGGTGAAGTCTGCGACGGTTGGCAAGTTCTGTGCGATGCGCGCGACATCAATCGGCACGGAGAAATCAATGCCGGTCAAAACTTGCAGGAGATTCAGCGCCGCCACCTCACCCGCTTGCGCTTGTCCAAGCTGGTCGCGCCGCGAGGCGACGATGGCGCGTGCGCGCAGGACATCCGCGCCGCCGCTCTCATCCTCGCCGCGTTGGACGAACCCTTCCGTGACTTTGACGAAACCTTCGGCGAGCGAAAGCGTCTCTTCGGAGAGCCGGCGCTTTTGCCGCGCGAGGACGAGCGCATTGTAAGCATCAATGGTTTGCAGCACGAGCGCGCGGCGTGCGACAAGGGAGCCGGCGTGGGCGGCTGCGAGTAGATCGCGGTTACGACGCAGAGCGGCGCGCAGTCGCCCGGAGATGTCGAGTTCACCTGCGGTGTTGAAGAGGCCGATGGTTTCATTGATCGCGCTCGAAGAGACGTAGCTCATGACGAGCGGGTCGCCTGGGTTGCGGACTTGCGATGGCGTCGTGCCGAAGTATGTGAGCGGGACAGTGAAGCGCGGCAGGAAAGCCGTGCGCGACTGCTTCACATCTTCGGCGGCGACGCGCTCATCAAATTGCGTTTGCTGGTAAGCGTTGGCCTGCTTGAGCGCAAGCTGCACAGCTTCATCAACCGTTAAAGAGCGCGGCTTGGCGTTCGAGTCTATCAGAGGCCGATCAAAACCGGGCGGCGGCCCTTCAATGCGCTGCCCCTCTTGGGTTGTGGGCTGCGGTTGTGATTGCGGCGTTTGTTGCTGTGGTTGCGGCGCGCTCGGCGGCTGTGTTTGTCCGGGCTTGGCGGCAGGCTGCTGCGGACTTGTCGCTGAAGGTTGCTGCGCGTTTAGATTCAGCGCACAGAAGACAAGACACAAGAGAAGGATGAGCGCGCGTGCGCTTGAGACGAATGCCTTTCTCAAAGGGAATTCTCCTTAACCGTTGCAGTGATAATTGTGCTTGAGCGCTCGGTGCAGAATTATTTTACCGCAGAGGACGCAAGAGAATGCAAAATTAAAAATGCAAAAGTGAAGACCGGGAATCTGCTCCTCTTCCATTTTGCATTTTACATTTTTAATTTTGCATTGTTCTGCGTCCTCTGCGGTTAATCATCTGACTAAAACTATGAGAGCTTGAATGTAACTTTCAACGTCCAGCTTCGAGCTTTTCGATCTCATTAACTTTCGCTAGACGCCTGCGGTGGCGTTCCTCTCCGGTGAAGCGCGCGGCGACGAAAGCGCGCACAATCTCCATCGCCAGTTCCACGCCGACGACACGCGCGCCCAGACAGAGCACATTGCAGTCGTCATGCTCGCGCGATTGATGCGCCGAATAAGTATCGCCGCAGAGCGCCGCGCGCACGCCGCGTAGTTTGTTCGCGGCCACGTTTGCGCCGACGCCGCTCCCGCAGATAATGATGCCGATCTCCGCCTGTCCGTTTTGAATGGCACGCCCGACGGCGAGCGCGTAGTCAGGATAATCATCCGGCACGCTGCCGTCGTGCGTGCCGAAGTCTTCAAGCTCGTGCCCCGCCGCGCGCAACTCTTCAATCACACGCTCGTTGAGCGGAAAGCCTCCATGATCTGCGCCGATAGCTATTTTCATGTTTGTCGTAAAAGTGCTCGAAAACCGGCCTGTTCAAAATGAGCGTCTGAGGTGAGCGCTTCGGTTAGTCCGCGCTCCTGCATGACAACAAAAGAGACACAATCAGTTAATCCCCACCCTTTGTCTGGCCGATTCCGATAAAGTTGAAACGCTCGCTCATATAACTCTTCCGAGAGCGGAATAATTTCTACATTCTGATCCTGTTCCATTCCCGTCAACATTGAGATGGCAGCCTGGCGATGCCGCGCGCTGGACAGAGCGTTACCGATTTCCAGGACGACTGCGCGTGTCGTAATCAACCGCACTGCATCTGCTTCTAATTTATCGGCAAGTGTAATTGCCCGCTCGTGATACTGGTCATTCAAAGCCGCCAAAGCAATTGCGTATGCCGAGTCAAGAAAAACTTCAATCATCCGAGCGATCCTTTAGGCCATAGAGATAGTCATCCAGCCTTTCTGACCAGTCGGAGGGGCCTTCCAGATTTAACGAGCGAGCAATTTGCAGGAAAGATTGCCCTTTTTTTTCCGAAGTCTGTGTAGTCGGTTCAATAGTGATACGAACGCGCGTGTTCGGCTCTAACTCTATCGGCTCGTCGGGACGCAAGACCTCACCATCAAAAGTTGCTTCAAGTGTCTGGCTCATTATTCTGCCTCCGACTTTGAGAATAACCGAAGCGGCTACTTTAATCACTTTCGCAAAACACTGCGCGCGTGCTTCAGCACATTCTCAACATTAAATCCAAGCTCGCGCAAAGCATCTTCGCCCTTGGCGGACGCGCCGAAGCGGTCAATGCAGACGCAATCGCCCTGCGTGCCCGTGTATCTGTCCCAGCCCATGCGCGAGGCCGCTTCGATAGCGAGGCGTGCGGTGACGGCGGGCGGCAGAACTTCATTGCGATACGCTTCAGATTGTTCGTCAAACAACTCGCAGCAGGGCATGGAGACGACGCGCGTCGGCGTTCCATCCTTCTGCAACGCCTCGCGCGCTTCGAGTGCGAGTGAGACTTCGGAGCCAGTGGCAATCAGGATGAGCGCGGGCGTCGCACTCTTGTTCGCTGCTCCTGCCTCGCCGCTTGAGCCTTCGGCTTCGGCGAGAATGTACGCGCCGCGCTGCGCGCCTGCGGCTGAGTTGTATCGTGACTGGTCAATCACCGGAACTTTCTGGCGCGTGAGCACGAGCGCGGTCGGAGCGTGACGGCGTTGGATGGCGATGCGCCAGGCTTCGCGTGTCTCGTGCGGGTCGGCTGGACGGATGACGAAAAGATGCGGGATGGCACGCAGGCCAGCAAGTTGTTCGATGGGTTCATGCGTCGGGCCGTCTTCGCCGAGACCGATGGAATCGTGTGTGAAGACGAAGACGACTTGAACTTCCGAGAGCGCGGCGAGACGAACCGCAGGCTTCATGTAATCGGAGAAGCACATGAAGGTCGCGCCGTAGGGAATCAAGCCGCCGTTGAGGCTGATGCCCGTGAGCGCCGCACCCATGCCGTGCTCGCGGACGCCGAAGTGCAGGATGCGGCCTTCGTAAGAGCCGGGCTGAAAGCTGCCGCCGTCTTTGATGTCTGTGTTGGTTGAGGGGCCGAGGTCTGCGGAACCACCGATGAGCATCGGCATGTGCGGCGCGAGCGCGTTGATGACTTCGCCTGATGCCGCGCGCGTCGCCATCGGTTTGGCGTTCTCAAATGTTGGCAAGTGCGTTTCCCAACCTTCGGGCAAATCGCCGCTCATCGTCGCGCGCCACTCGCGGCCTGAATCTGCGTGCTTCTCTTCGTACTTCTCGACGAGCGCGTTCCATTCCTCTTCCAATCGCGCGCCACGCTCGACGGCTTCGCGGAAGTGTGACAAGGCTTCGTCGGGAACGTAGAAATCTTTATCTTCAGGCCAGCCGAGATGCCGTTTAGTTTCGCGCACGGCCTCTTCGCCCGGAGCATCCGAGTGTGCCTTGCGAGTTCCGGCACTTGGCATTCCGTAGCCGATGATGGTCTTGACGGAGATGAGCGACGGGCGGTCTCCGACTGATTGCGCGTCAAGAATCGCGCGCTCGATGGCTTCGAGGTCGTTGCCATCCTCGACGGTTGAAGTGTGCCAGCCGTAGGCTTCAAAACGCTGCGGGACGTTTTCGGTGAAGGCCAGCGAAGTGAAGCCTTCGATGGTCACGTGATTATCGTCGTAGAGATAGATGAGCTTGCCTAGTTTCAAGTGACCCGCGAGCGAGGCCGCTTCAGAGGCGACGCCTTCCATCAGGTCGCCGTCGGAGACTATCGCATAAATGTAATTGTCAATCAGAGGAAACTCAGGCTTGTTGAATCGCGCGCCGAGATGCGCCGCGCCCATCGCCATCCCGACGCCGTTGGCGAAGCCCTGACCGAGCGGGCCGGTTGTGATTTCGACGCCGTGCGTTAAAACATTTTCAGGATGTCCGGGCGTCTTCGATCCCCACTGGCGAAATCGTTTCAACTCGTCGAACGCAAGATCGTAGCCCGTGAGATAGAGGAGCGAGTAAAGCAGCATCGAGCCGTGCCCTGCGGAGAGAAGAAAACGGTCGCGCCCGGCCCACTTCGGATTTTTCGGGTTGTGGCGCAGGAAGCGTGTCCACAAAACGTAGGCCAGAGGCGCGCAGCCAAGTGGCAATCCGGCGTGTCCCGATTCGGCCTTTTGCACGGCGTCAATCGAGAGCGCGCGAATCGTGTTGATGCAAAGTTGATCGAGGTCGGCGGTCGTGTTCGTATCCTTTTGGGGAGTCGCACTCATAATGTTTCCTCACTTTGTTGTGGTGTCGCAGCGTAGTTCAGTTTCGTTTTTAACGCTTTGAGTAGCGTTGCTAATCTCTGTGACAATCTCCTGATTACTGATGAGACGCGCGTAAATCTTCTGCTGTCGTTCAAGCCCTGCGAGGTAGCGTCTGTGTCGCGTCATGTCCGGTTCGTAGATTTGAACAAACGGAGCGGGCGCGTCCTTGATGCTATTTAACTTGCCTGCGGCCTCTAATGCAAGCAAAACCGCGCCGCGACTCGAAGCCTCCGCGACGTTGGAGAGATAAACGGGACGACCGAGCACGTCGGCCAGCACCTGTGACCACGTGACTGATGCCGAGAGCGCACCGCCCGAAGCGACGATCTCAGCGCCGGGCGCGAACGGCTCAAGCGCGCGTGCGATGAGTGCGAAGCGATAACTGATAGCTTCCATCGCAGCACGCAGGATTTCGATGGGGCGCGTGTGCATCGTGAATCCAAGAATCGCGCCGCGCGCGCTGCTCGTCCAGCCGGTGCTGCGCTCTCCGGCCCAGAACGGAAGGATGGTCAGCCCATGCGCGTCCGGCTGCATCGCAGCGAGTTCTTTCTCTGTTTCCTTCGTGTCATCACTCAGAGCCAGCGCGTCGTTCATCCAACTGTAAAGACCACCGCCGTCAGAGAGCGCGCCGCCCGTGATGACGCGCGTGCGGTCAGCACGATAGCACCACAGCGCATCGGGAATCTCACGGGGCGGTTCGCCTCGCCACATGACGCGCATCGCGCCCGATGTGCCGACCATCAACGCCGCGCGCTTTTGTGTCGTGCAGCCCGCGCCGATGTTGTTGGCCGCGCCATCGGCGACTGCCGGAAACCAGCGCGCGTCTTTTAATTGCGGCCAACGCCGCGCGTACTCATCTGTCAGTTCGCTGAAAGTTTCATCGGCTCGCGCAATCGTTGGCAACTGTTCGCGCGCGATGCCAATAGCTTCGAGCAACTCTTCATCCCAATCGCACGAGCGCAGGTTGAGCATTCCTGTGCCCGACGCCATCGAGACGCTCATCGTCGTCTCGTTGAAGAAGGTGGACGCCAGCAATTCTCCGAACGACATCCAGCGTCGGACGCTCTTGTAAATCTCCGGCATCTCGGCGCGGAGCCAGAGAATTTTGGCGGGCCAGTAGCTTGGATGAAACCTGCATCCGGTTCGTGTGTGCGTCTCATGCTCATCCAAGCGGCGCTTCAACTCTTCCGCGTAACGAGCAGCGCGTGTGTCTGCCCAGCCGAAGACTGGCGTCACGGTGCGGCCTTCCGCGTTCACGCCGACGAGACTATGCCAGAAGCAGGAGACGGCGACCATTTCGATGCGCGCGGTGAATTGTGCGGAGCGAGCGAGCGTCGCATCAATCGTGCACTCAAGTTGAGTGACGGCTTCTGTGGCGTCTAACTCCGCGCCGCCATCGTAGGTCGTACAGAGAGTTCGTTTGAGATGTGCCTGTGTGCCTTCGATCTCGTTGCCATCGAAATCGTAGAGTGCGCCGCGCACACTCGAAGTGCCAACGTCGAGCGCGAGGACGTGTGGCGTCAGCGTATTTGAAGATTTGTGGGTCGCAGCGTCCAAGTCGGGACTTATCATACCTTCGTTTGCGCCGCGTGCAAGTATATTCTGTGTTGTTGTGTTATTTCTTTGGCGGGCTTTGATTACTGGCGGAGAATTGAACCGCAGAGGACGCGGAGGACGCAGAGGTAAATATAAAATGAATTTCAGCATTCTAAGTTTGAAATCGTAATCTCAAATTTGAAATTTGAAATCTGCTCTTTCAAAGAATCTCCTGACTGATTTTGCGTCGGGACTCCGATGCAGCATCGCATAACTCGCTTCGCACAGAAAAAGAATTGAATGGCAAGACGCTGCTCCGAAATGATAATCTTCCGGGTGTCCGGCGAAACTTAAAACCGGAGGCTAACAAGATGCAAGCTGAAACGCTCAACTGTCCGACCTGCGGCGCTGCCGTCTCGAAGGATGCGACACACTGTTCGTTTTGTGAGGCACGACTCGCCACGGTCGCGTGCCCGCGCTGCTTTGCGATGATGTTTGTTGGAAGCCTTTTCTGTCCGCGTTGCGGAGCGAAGACGGCGCAGGCGGAAATTGTGAAAGCTGCCGCGCGGCTCTGCCCGCGTTGTCGTGTGGAGATGGAAGCAATCGCGGTCGGGAGCGCGAGTCTGCGTGAATGCGCGCGATGCGATGGGATGTGGGTTGATGTGGATTCGTTTGAGAAGATCGTGGAGGAGCGTGATGAGCAAGCGTCCGTGCTGGGCACAGCCTCGCACGTGCCGAAGAAGGCGGGCGCGGGCGCAGAGCCGAACAAAGTGCGCTACGTGCCTTGTCCCGAATGCAATCAACTGATGAACCGCGTCAACTTCGCGCATTGCTCAGGCGTCGTCGTTGATGTCTGCAAGGGTCACGGCACGTGGTTCGACCGCGACGAGTTGCAACAGATCATCGAGTTCATACGCGGCGGCGGGCTTGACGTTGCGCGTGCGCGCGAGAAGCAAGACCTCGAAGATGAGCGCCAGCGCTTGCGTCAGGAACAACTCGTGGCGAGTTTGCATCCCAGCTCCTTGATGGATGTGAGCAACGACAAAGACGAGCGTTCCAGCATCGTCTCTGCCGCCAGAGAATTGCTGAAGTTGATGTAAGTCAGAGAATAAAAGATTGACGAGCGAACTTGCGATGAAAGAAGTTTCACCAACATGTCTTTCATCAAAATGGGAGGGTTGAGCGCTATGGCTGTTGTCACCTGCATGAGTTGCGGTGCGAAGAATCGCGTTGATGAGGGTGCGGCGGCGCGTCGTCAGCCTGTGTGCGGCAGATGCGGGGTTGCGCTTGATGTCACGACTGACGCAGCAGCAGCGAGCAAGCCGCGCACGGTGACGGACGATACTTTCAAGCGCGAGGTCTTGGAGGCGCGCGGTGTGCCCATCCTGCTCGACTGTTGGGCGGAGTGGTGCGGGCCGTGTCGGATGATTGCGCCGGTGCTGGACGAACTCGCGGCGGAATCCGGCGGGCGTTACCGGATCGCCAAGCTCAATGTTGACGAGAACCCGCGCACGGCTGCACAGTTCGACATCCGCAGCATCCCGACCATGCTCATCTTCAAAAACGGCGCGCTCGTTGATCGCATCGTCGGCGTCCAATCCAAACAGGCCATCGCCGCACGGTTGAGATAAAAACAGTTTTGAGTTATGAGTTTTGAGTTTTGAATTAAAAGCAGAAACTCAAAACTCAAAACTCAAAATTCAAAACTCATTTTTATGAAACGTTCTCCACTGCTCGTCATCTTCATCACGGTCTTTATTGACCTCGTCGGCTTCGGCATCGTCATTCCGGTGCTGCCTTTCTACGTCGAGGGAACGAAGTTTCATGCGTCAACGAGTATGGTCGGACTGCTGTTTGCTTCCTACTCGGTGATGCAGTTTATCTTCACGCCCATCTTGGGAAGACTCTCGGACAGATACGGCAGGCGTCCCATTTTGCTCATCAGTCTGCTGGGCACATGCGTTGGATTTCTGATCCTCGGTTTCGCCACCACGCTCTGGATGCTCTTCGTTGGCCGCATCATTGACGGCATCTCAGGCGGCAACATCTCGACGGCGCAAGCCTACATCGCGGACATCACGACGCCGGAGAATCGCGCGAAGGGAATGGGTATGATCGGCGCGGCGTTTGGATTAGGCTTCACGCTTGGCCCGGCCATCGGCGGCATCCTGAGCAAGTGGGACATCAACGTGCTGGGTTATCACATCCCCGGCATCAGCGTGCCTTTCATCTTCGCGGGCTGCCTGGCTTTCGCTAACGCTGTCCTGCTCTACTTCACGCTGCCCGAAACCGTCACGCCGGATCATCCAGCGCGCGCGTCGGCGGCGGCGGGTCGCTGGTCGCAACTCGCTGCGGCGCTCAAGCAGCGACGCCTGACCTTCGTGCTCGTCATCTACTTTCTCTTCGTCGTCGCCTTCTCGATTATGACGACCTCGTTCGCGCTCTTCACGATGTACCGCTTCGGCTACAACGCTTCAAACAACGGCTATCTGTTCATGTACGTCGGCATCCTCGGCGTTATCATTCAGGGCGGCTTGATCGGCAGGCTGGTGAAAGCCTTCGGCGAATTGCCGCTCGTCATGGTTGGGGCGTTGCTGTTTGCGGCGAGCCTCTTCACCATCCCGTTCACGGGGCCGCAAACGGGCTTGCTCGTACTGCTCGGCGTCGGCGGTCTCTTCGCCGTCGGCAACTCGCTGGCGACGCCGTCGCTGCAAACTCTCGCCTCAAAATCGGTCGGGCGCGGCGAGCAGGGCGGCGTGCTTGGGGTCACGCAATCGGCGGCGAGCCTGGCGCGAGCGGTCGGGCCATCACTTCAATCTGTATTGATTTATAGTGCGATTCAAACTCAGGGACACGACGGCCAGTTGCACAACATGAGCGATCATTCGTTGCTCATCACGTTCTGGACTGCCGGTGGAATCATGTTCGCGGCCTTCCTGCTCGCGGCCTACTTCGCGCGCCTTCACGCAGGCGATTACAGCCAGGCGAAAGTTGCGACTGCCGATAGCTAACGCATGACTTACTACCAGATTGAAGGCAAAGCTGATTCGTCAAACTCAACTACGTCGCCGTTCGGCAGGATATGTTTGATGAGTGCGCCGCGTGCGCGCAAGGGAACAGAGAGCAGCCCGACGCGATGGCAATTGGCGCGCGGGCTTTTGTGATTAGTGAGCGGCTGCGATTCCGAGCATAAGATGGCGACGCGCATCTCTGCGGCTAATTCCATGATGCGATCAAGCCCGCGCTCTAAATCTTTTGTCGGCGCGACTATTTTGCCGCCACACTCCGGCAGATGCTCGTAGCCGATTCCGTTTTCCCGCAACAACTCTTCCAGCACGCGCCCGTTATACTGCGGCCACCGCGAGCGTGCGATGCTTCTCACATCACACACGAAAGCAATCTCATGCTGCCTGAGCAACTCTAGGAAGTAATCGAACGGGTGGCGGCCATGCCCGATGGTGTAGATGGTTGGAGACATAAAAACAGAATCCAGAATCCAGAATCCAGGAGTCAGAAGAAAAGAAAAACAAAATCTGTCGAAGCGGTTTCCGCCCTATTATTCTGGCTTCTGGATTCTGGATTCTGGATTCTTCTTTCCCTCGTTCATTTTCCGGCGCAGTTCGTCGAAGGTGAGATGCACGAGGCTGCCTCCGGTGAATAACTCGTCGTCCGTCACTTCACGAAAGACGAAAGGCGGCGGAGTAAACGTCTGCATCTCTTCGTCTGTTTGAAACTCCGTCTCGGCAAGGATCAATCCCCAGAGCGCGCCTAAGAAAACATCAATCGAAAACGCGCGCCCTTCATGCTCGTAAGGATAACGATTCTTGCGAATCTCGTTGCCCTCGAAGATTGAGAGCACTTCATACTCTGCGGGCGAGAGATAAGTGTTCGTGATAACGGTGCGTGAGAAGTCCGAAACGTCAGGCGCAAATTTCTGCGTCAGCTTCAGAACGTACTTTTTGGTTTCGGGAATACGAATTTTGCGGAGGCGCAGGCGCGTGTTGGTGATGTAGTTATCCCAGATTTGAATGTGCTTGCCCGCGCGCGTCAGAGGCTCAGGCAATTGCTGTAAGAGAAACCTGCGCTCGCGCTCCACCCGCGCATACTTACCGTAGTCCATAAAAACAGTGGCGTGCGCCGAGTCGGAATAAGTGACACGGCTGTGCTCTCGCCTCTCTACCAGATTTGATCTGAGCGGACGAGCGGTATTCGCTCATCAAGAGTGCTGCGTGCTGATCGTCCCGCTCGCCATCACTTGCTCTGTTTCGGCGTTGGTAATCTCCCAGTACAGCCCGTTGACCGAGAACAGGTAATCCACACTTTGGACCGTATAGTTACAAGAGTAACTGATGCCTGAGAACTGTCCCTGATTGAACTGAATCAGAGGCCAGCCCATCGTATCGCTGTTATCCGAAGCAGCCGCGAAGCCAACGTTGCTGATCGTCAACTCGATGTTCCCATCAGTCCCTTTATTCGTCAGATACTCATAGAGACCTGTGAGCGGCACCTTGCTCGTGTCATAAGTAATCGCCGCAGACATCGGCGCACCGTAGATGATACTTTCAAACGGGCCTTCGGTCGCGGTCGGGAATTCAATTTTCCCAGGATAAGTTGTTGTAATGTATCCCATCGTCAGCCTCCAATGCGTTCAGTTGCTGTAGGTAGAGCTTTTTACAGGTTAGCCTTGCCCGCCAGCGAGGATGACGCGCAGTCTATTCGCGCACAGGCTGGAAGGTCAAGCGATAAATGACGGATACTACTCTCAGCCAAAGAATTTGCCTACCGATCTTTATTGTTCACACAATCAACCAGCATTATTCTAAACCCCGACAAGTTCCTCTTCGCGCTCTTTAAGAAACTCGTGCGGCTCGACGATGTGCCCTGCGATTGCCGATGCCGCGACGACGTAAGGGCTGGCGAGATAGACTTTGCCCGGCCCACTGCGTCCCGGAAAATTGCGATTCTGCGCGCTGACGGTCACAGTCTCCGGCGACTTCGACGCGCCCGGCCCGGCGTTGATGCACGCGCCGCAGCTTGGGTCAATCAACTCCGCTCCGGCACGCTCGAAGATTTCGATATAACCTTTTTCACGCGCGTACTGCTTAATCTTCTGTGAGCCGAACTGCAAATAGAGATGAACGCCGGGAGCAACACGCCGTCCTTGCTCGACCGCGCTCTTGAGAACGGCGGCGTACATATCCATGTCAGCCATCTTGCCGCCCGTGCATGAGCCGCCGTAGGCCGCGTCAATCCTGACCTCTTCGGGAAGCTCAGAGATGTTGATGCCGTTGCGCGGGTCGCCGGGCGTGGCGACCATCGGGCGAATTTCGTCCAAGTTAATTTCAAACGTGGCTGCGTATTCTGCGTCCTCATCGCTCTTGAGAAAACCTTTACGAATCTCTTCGGCGTCGAGTCCGCGCATCCGCACGAGATACTCAAGCGTCACTTCGTCAGGCTCGATGATGCCGGTCGTGCCTCCGGCTTCGACGGCCATGTTGGTCAGGGTCGCGCGCTCGTCAATCGGCCAATCACGCAAGCCCTCTCCGGCAAACTCCAAGACCTGTCCGATGCCTTTGCCCTGCTTCATGTAATCGGTCGCCAGGATTTTGAGCATCACGTCTTTGGCGGACACGTCGTCGCGCTTTCGTCCATTGAGAACGAAGCGGACGGTTTCTGGAACGCGGATGCGAATGTCTTTGGTGTACCAGGCGTTCGCCATGTCGGTTGAGCCGACGCCGAAGGCGAAGCAACCAAGCACGCCAGCCATGCAGGTGTGCGAGTCCGTGCCGATGACGAGTTGGCCGGGCAGCGCGATGTCTTCGACGACGGCGTTGTGGCAGATTGCTTCCGAGCCGTGCTCTTCTGTTCCGGTGTAGAGCTTGATGCCTTGTTGCTCTGTAAAATTCTGTTGCGTGACGGCGAGACCATCTGCGCGTTCGAGCAGACCCATCTTGCGTTTATCTTCGGACATCACGCGGCCTAAGAAAGTTAAATGATCGCGGAAGGCATAGACGGACTCTGGCTCTGTCACACGCGCGTCTGCGCCGAGCGATTGCTTGAAGAGACTTTCGGCCATCGGCGTAACGTACTCGTGCGAGAAGCGAACATCCGCGACGGCAAAGAGCGCATCGCCGGGTTTGACTGCTTCGATTCCAACTTGTCCGGCTTTCACGAAAGCATGGCGCGCGACGATTTTTTCCACGATGTTCATCGGACGCTTTCGTGTTTCGAGCGCGGGCGGAGCAATCTCTCCGGCGAGACGCGCCTTGTTGTAATTGAAGAGGCCGCCGTATTCGACAATCGCTTTCGAGATCGGATCAAGGCCGCGCGTGAACTCTTCCAGAGGAATCTCCTCACCGCGCCGGATGCGCTCGATCAAACCGAAATCGGTTGAGGTCAGCAGCCCTATGTTCTGCGAGTTCTGCCCGTAGATTTTTTCGATGGTCTGAGCGATGACAAGCTCGATGCCTGCCCACTTCTCTGAGTATGGCGCTGTCTCGCGCGACGAGCCGCAGCCTTTCGAGAGACCTGAGACGACGACTGCGAAACCGCCGTTCTTCACTTCGTCCTTCTTCACAGCCTGTTCGCGCATCCCGACGTAAACATATTGTCCGAGCGTCTCGTCGTAATAGAAACAGACCCAGCCGGGCGTAATCTCATCAGTCGAAATGTTGTTCATCAAAGGGCGATCTGTGTCGTAGTCCAGATTCTCGCCCGCTTCGAGTTGGCGGCGGATGAGGGAGGTCTCTTCGGTTAGAAAAAGTATGCGTCCGTCGAATTTGATACGACGGGGGCGCTTCGTAATCTTCTCAGCAGTCATCATTGCTCCTCTGAATTAGCGCGCGTGATTTAGGGTTTCGGAAAAGAGGATTATAACCGAAGCGTCAGAAAAGTTGCAGGAGTCAAACGTCTTCAACGCGCATCAAGTAGGCTGACGAGACCGCGCCGTCCACGACTGAGGCGGTGGCAGAGCTTCTTGTTGAAGATAGTGAATCGCTTGATGAAGCCTCTTCAGTCCGGTAGCTCAGATGGCGCAAGCGGGCGGCGCTGCGTACTTGATCGAGCAATCTTGGTTTATCCATGTGAGTCCTCCTGAAAGGGTCTATACACTATCAGCAGATAAGGGTATTATGCGGAATGATAATGATAATACACTAATTTGGGTGATTATCCGTAATAGCATTCCGCTCATACAATAGCTATGCTGCTAAATATATTTGACACCTGTTTTTGACTGGGATACATTTGCTGCGCATTTTCGTTACTTTGCTGCTAGCGAAAGCTTACTTCGTTAGTCTCACAATTTCGACTCTCAACTAAGCGAGTATGAAAGGAAATAGCATCATGCTTAAAGCAAATAGCCTCAGCCTCCACACCTTATTCATTCTAATGATCATCTTATGGTTGTATGCTCCAACAAGTCTTATGGGGCAAAATTCTCAATCAACATCTACTCCTCAACCAACACCTACTTCTCATCCAACACCTATTGATTGCGAAACTATTAAAAAAACCGATCTTAATCTCTCTAAATCACCTAACTTCGTTGAAATTACTAACTTAAGAGACGAAATAAACTCTGAGGCTTCACGCTTAGATCAAAGAGCAACAGAGTTGAATAAGCAAATTTCCTTATCACCAAGCGAAGATCAACTTAAAGCTCGTCGAAAGATGCGCAAAGACTTGGAAGATAAACCAAAAAAAACGGATGAAGATGAATTTAGGTTGATGGAACTTGATACTGATGTACCAAGTAAAGAGTCTCTAACTCAAGAGTTGAAAACCACAAGAGAAGCATTAGCGGTTAAGAAAGCGCAGCTACGGTGTATTCAGCAGACAATTGCTGACATTAACACTCCTGAACAAGGCTTCAAACAAACGATGAGTATAATTTTCGCTATACTTATAGGCGCAGTTATACTTGGCTTCTTTGTTTTATCTTATGTGGATGAATCTATCCGGCGGGCAATTTTTTCAGGTCAAACAGGGATACAGTTTTTAACCCTCTTCTCGATTGTAATTGCAATTATCTTGTTTGGCATTACCGGCATCTTGCAGGATAAAGAATTGGCCGCTCTACTTGGAGGGCTGTCTGGTTATATTCTTGGGCGTTACAGTAGTTCAGGACAAAGTAGCGCTGCAACGGACGCTACTCCTCCCACGAATCCTACTGTGAAGGCTAATCCGTAGCCAAAATAGTGCACAGCATAACTCATTCAACCCGACCCGCGATAGCCTGGCTTTCATCATCTCTCCTTGCGGTGTAGATTGCAGGCTGTTCGCGCAGGCGGGTTCGGGCGTTCGGCGCTTCTTGGTAAAAATCGGCGGGATAGAAAATTAAACAAATGTTTTGTCAAAAGCTGTTTGAATGCGATAATAATTGATAGATGGCATCTGAAATAGATTTGGATTTTGAATGGGACGAAGATAAAGCCGCCGCTAACCTGAAGAAGCACAAAATCAGTTTTGAGGAAGCGAAGACGGTTTTTGCCGACTCTTTTTCAATCACGATTGACGACCCGAAACATTCGGTTGACGAACATCGTTTCGTTGACATTGGCGCATCTGCCGACGGAAAGATTTTAGTTGTTTCTTACACCGAACGCGCGCGGAAAATTCGTCTTATCAGTTGCCGCAAAGCAACAAGAGCGGAGCGCAAAGTATATGAAGAAAGAGAAAATTTCTAAATCGCAAAATCAAGAAAATGACGAGATGCTGCCTGAGTATGATTTTCGCGGCGGAGTGCGCGGCAAACACTACAAGGCATATCGGCGCGGTCATACGGTCACGATTCACAAATCGGACGGAACGACGCAAGTGCAACATTTCAAACTTGAAGAAGGAGCAGTAATGCTGGAGCCGGACGTGCGCGAATACTTTCCTGATTCGGACACTGTGAACAACGCTTTGCGCGGCTTAATTACATTGCTGCCAAAAAAGCCTAAAGCCAGAGTGTGAACTTAGCTGATGTTCTGATTGCCGAAAGTGTCGGGTTATTAAGATGTTAAAGACAAACACGCAACTCACAAGTCATTGGACGTGAGGGCCAACGCGCCATCTCACAGCGCCATGTAGCCGACCGTGAAGAGCGTGGCTTTCATCAGCGAGACCCGGCGCTGGTGAAGTTGAATGCGCGGCGTCTGATGGCGAGCGTTGAGCTATGCTTAACGGTTTGTCGTGTTGACGCCCTTTTCTGTGAAGCCTCCGACATAGACAACCACACCCCTCGCGGCGTTAGCGGCAGCATCGCTGATTGCGACTCCGGCCACGCGATAACTGTTATCGAAGATATTTCGGCGGTGGCCGCGTGTGGCAACTCCGTCGTCAATAATCATCCCGATGACCATCTGGCGCGCAGTGGTGATGTCGTAGATGATGCTCTCGCCGACAGTTCCATCCCACATGCCGTACCGATCCACTCTCGCCTTCGGCAAGCTGCCATCGCTCCCCGTATGACCACTGATGCCTTTGAGTGTCATGTCTCTGGCATGATCCTTTGCCGCCAGGCACATGCCTCTGGCAATCGTCAGAGACGGGAGCGGTTTTTGCGCGCGCAGGAAATTGATCGCCTCGTCCACCGCCGCGAGACCTTCATTGGTCACGAGCGCTGTTTTGCTTCCAGGCAGCATCAGGTTGTTTCCTTTGTAATAATTTTTATACGCCTCGATAAAAGTCATGTACTTCTGAGGCTCTGTGCGTGCCAGGTTCATCTCGTCAATAATCTCTTTCTCAAGCGGCGTCACGAAACCGACATTCGGAGCATTATCAACTTTTGGAGCCGCCGCGATAGCCGGAGCAGTATTACTCTTTGAGGTGGTCTTGCTGCTCTGCTGAACAGTGGTCGAGGCGGTCTGGCTCTGCGATGTTGTCTTGCTCTGCGCGATCACAGAGACCATAGAGACGATTGCCAGCAGGCACACGACTGCCGACAGGGGAAGTATTCGGACAACTCTTCTGCTCACGACTTCAGACTCCTTGTGAAAATAAAGGTTGACATCCCGACAGGGCATCAGGATGCGGGGGACGCTCGACAGTTCGAGCGCGTTAATGCAAATAGAGCGCAAACTATGTGATCGGGATCACACGCTCATCGAACTGCTGAAAGATATGACTAATCGGTGCTTGCTGTCAACAATCGGCAATGGCGTGAGCGGCAGGGCAGTACCGCCTGCTTAAGCTGGGCGGGGACATAAAGGGATGAGGGATGAGGGATGAATAAGAGAGCTTTTGCTTTGCTTCATCCCTCATCCCTCATCCCTCATCCCTTCTCTCACCCGCCCGCTACCGCAGGCGGTACTGACTCGCAGCCGTGCGCGCCTCGCCGCTTGTCTGTTACTATCCTGCGAACACAATCTCAGAAACAAGAGGAACGCAGATGGCAAACAAACAGGCGCGCATCGTAATCATCGGCGGCGGCTTCGGCGGACTCTTCACGGCGCTCGATCTCGCGGGCGCGGGTGACGTGACCATCATCAGCCCGGAAGACCATTTTCTCTTCACGCCCATGCTTTACGAATACCTGAGCGGCGAAGTCGAAGCCTGGCACATCGCGCCCTACTACAAAGAGTTGCTCAACGAGAGCACGCGCTTCATTCGCGCTGAGGTAACGGAGATTGATTTGAAGGCACACGAGGTCGCGCTCGCCGGACGCGAGCAGCGCATCGCTTACGATGTGCTGGTGCTCGGCGTCGGCGGCATCACGAATTATTGGAACATCGAAGGCGCTGAAGAGTACGCGATGCCTTTTCGCAAACTCGCACACGCGGACGCGCTGCGTAAGCGCATGACCGATGCGCTCGACCACATCCCGCCCGACACCTCGCCCGAAGAAACTGAGCGCGCTCTGACCTTCGCCGTCATCGGCGGCGGTGCGAGCGGTGTTGAGCTTTCAACCAAGATGGCAGACCTGCTGCGCGATGCTTTCAAGCGGCGTGCGCTCAGTGGCAAGCCGCGTGTGATGGTCGTCGAGATGGGCGAACACGTCGTGCCCGGCATGGGCGACGAGATACGCGCCTTCGTCGAACAAGCGCTGCAAAAATCCGGCGTCGAGCTTCACACCAAGACGCGCGTGCTGCGTGTCGAGAAAGACGGCTTCACCATTGAGCACGACGGCCAGCAGACCGACATCAAAGCGGCGGGAGTTGTCTGGACGGCAGGCGTGCGCGTCAATCCGTTGATTGAAAAGTTGGACGTGGAGAAAGACAAGCGCGGGCTGATCGTCGTCGAACCGTCGCTGCAAGTGCGCGGCTTTGAGAACGTCTTCGCGCTCGGCGACATAGCCTACTACGAAGATGTCATCCCGACTCTCGCGGGCACAGCGCAGCTTGCGAATCAGGAGGCTAGTCTCCTCGCCAGCAACATCAAGGCGCTGCTCGATGGTCGCCGCCTCCACGCCAGACATTTCGTCGAACTCGGCGAGGCCGTCAGTCTCGGCACGGAGAACGCCGCCGTCCTCGCCGGAGGCCAAGCCTTCAGCGGCCCACTCGCACGCCGCGCTCGCTTCGCGCTCTACACCGCACGCCTTCCGACGTGGCATCATCGTCTCAAGGTCGGCGCAAGCTGGTTCTTCGAGGGCACCAGCCCGCGTCCATTGCAACCGCTCGGCTTTCGACGTTGAGCGGAAAGTTTTCCGCATATACAGTAGATAGCTGCTTTCATCATCATAGTGCTAGAACTAAATTGACATCTGTCAGAAAAATGCTGCGGAATTAAACAAGCCATAGAAATAAAGTACGTCTTTTATTTTAGTCAGATGTGGTCTCATGCTTGCTATGTCAGGCTGTAAAGTTTATCTGCGAGGTGATTAGAAAGGATGTTGAAGCATTTCTGGACAGCAGTAATAATTGGCTCCCTGACCATCAATAGTATGGCGTCCGCTTTAGCCGCGACCAGGACGGACGATCAGCAAGTGACGGAAATTGAGGCACGCGAAGCACAGGAACTCGCCTTACAATTCACCACTCGATTTGTCGAGACCACAGACCTGACCCCTCTTGTGAAAGAGCTGTTCGTGACTGATTTTATCGAACGATATAAGAAATTTAAGTCGGCAGACCCGGACCTCAACACTGCTCCTCGCCTCTACTTTGTCCCAGGGCTTGAGTACAACTCGCGGTTACTGACAGAGGCTAATGCTGAAGATTGGCAACGCTTCTATATTGCAGCGAATAACTTTATCCTCTTTGGATTCATCTCAATTATTAAAAAATCCCCCGATAAACTCACGGACATCAAAGTCACTGACATGTATCCGGCAAGCGTTATCAAGTTGCTAAGTCAGAATCCGAATCTCGCAAACATGATAGAGAAGAAAGGCGGTTCTCAGTCTGTCAACTCAGTGGCGGAGATGCGCAATGCTACCGCCACGCTAGAGCAAGCCGCCGCCATGATACGTGAAAAGCAAAAAGGTAAACCTGCGGCAAGAATTGATAATAAGGGATTGATTGGAGCAATGAAGGACGATGATTTCTTTAAGCCGCATCTCGAAATCATGGATGAAGCGTTCTACGGCTTTCCTAAGGGCACACGGATTATAATTATCAAGACACCGCTCCTCTTCCAATTGATGCTGGTTAGAATTGATGGCAAACTAAAGATACTATGGGCTGACCCATATCTAGGCGATTAGCGTAAAGAAGGAATATCAAGTCGCAACCCGCACCCAATAACTCGTTCAACCCAATGCCTCGATAGCATTCTTTTCATGCTTGTGTTTGCCAATCAGGCAGAATGATCGTTCGGCGCGGGGTAAATCGAGCGTTGAGACGCTTGCTTAGTGTAGTGATATGATAAGTGTGAGGACTGAGTATGAAGACCTATACTTATATCGTTGAGAAATGTCCTGAGACAGACCTTTATGTGGGCTACGTGCCAGGCTTTCCGGGCGCTCATAGTCAAGCTGAGACGCTCGATGAGTTGCAGCGTAATATGCAAGAGGTACTCGCAATGCTGCTTGAAGTGTAGGGCAGTCAGTCATTCTTACCAATTACAAAGCGACGCTCGCGGCCTCGCATGAATCAAGCACGGGCGCTTCCTCTTCAATTTCCTTTGCGCCTTTCTCTCCAAAATACGGGCGACCTTCATTCATCGCTGCAAAGTATTCTGTGATGCGGTCGAGTATCTCTGTGACGGAATGCGAGTGATAGATAGTTGTGCGAAAGAGCGCGCCGCCCTGCAGACCGCGTGTGAATTGTCCGGCGAGTTGTTTCATCTTGCCGATGGCAGCCATCTCCGGCATGTCTTCGCGCAGCATCTCGAAGTATTCGAGGAGCACCGCGCGCTTGTCTTCGAGCGTCGGCTGAAAGACACGGCGACCCGCGAGCGCGTCTTCAATCTGACGGAAAATCCAGGGATTCGCCATCGCGCCGCGACCGATCAGGATTCCATCACACTTCGTCTCGCGCCACTTCTCGAAAGCTCCCTCGACGCTCACGACATCGCCGCTGCCGGAGACGGGCACGCTCACCGTCTCTTTAATCTGACGGACTAAATCCCAGTTGGCGAGTCCCTTGTAGCCCTGCTCCTTCGTGCGACCGTGCAGCGCGATGTGCTCGACGCCGCAGTCTTCTGCGAGTCGCGCAGTCTCGACGGCGTTGATCGTGTGATCGAAATAGCCCGCGCGAATCTTGATCGTCAGAGGAATCTTGATCGCCTTCTTAATCTCTTTCAAGATAGTTTCGAGGCGCGCGTAATCGCGCAGGAGTCCAGAGCCGCCGCCATGCTTGACGACCTTCGGCGCGGGGCAGCCGCAGTTGATGTCCAGAATATCCGCGCCGACCTCTTCAGCCATCTCCGCAGCCATCCGCATCCTTTCGGGCTGCCCGCCGAAAATCTGCACGGCGAATGGTCGCTCTTCTTCAAAGAACCGCATCTGCCGTTTCGATTTTGGATTGTGGCGCGTCAAGCCTTCGACAGAGATAAACTCCGAGACGGTCAGACCGACGCCGCCGCATTTTTTTAAGAGACGACGAAACGAAATATCCGTCACGCCCGCCATCGGCGAGAGGATGAGCGGCGGGTTGATCTCTATATCACGAATCTTGAATGGCTTGGTCATTATAAAGTGGTCAGTGGTCAGTGGTCGGTGGTCAGTTGCAAAGCTGATCTAGCTAACCACTGACTACTGACATATCTTAAGCCGAAATCGCGTTCGCCTGTGAATCTGTTGAATCCGTTTGCGTGCTCGTTGCTTCAGGCTCAACCGGCGCGGTCTGTTTCTCGCCGCTCTCAAGTTGCATCACGATGCGCGCGTACTGCGCAGCCTGCCTTGATGCCGTGCGCGCCAGTCCGATGTCGCCTTGATTCATGGCCTCAAGCGCCGCATCACCAAACGTCTGCGCCGTCGCGCGATACTGGTTGATCTGTTCCAACATGTATTCGTCCATCGTCGTCACCCCAGCGTGCCGCTTCGTCTCTAAAAATTATCCGCGCTGTTTACTCTGATCTTGACATCAACTGTCCCCGCGTGCCATTCCGTATATTGACACGGGCGGACGTGTTCCTCTAGCTTCTATTATCAGGCGCTAGAGATTATAACAATGCAACACAGACTCATCCAATCGGTCGGCATCGCGTGGACGCTGCTCTTCGCGGTGTTCATCGTCTGGCTTTACGCGACCGAGCCGCGCACGTTCAAGGAGGTCGCGGCGGGCGCGCAGGCTGCCGCCGGAACTTACGAGATTGATGCGCCAAGATTCAATAACGCGCTCGACCTGTTTCACCGCGAGCAGTTTCGCGCGGCGCGTGAAGAGTGGGAACTAGCCGATCCGGGTCATCGTGATGCGCGCACGCAGTTTTACATCGCTTACGCTTTTTATCGTGAAGGCTGGGGCCGCGTCTATTACGACCGAGACCTCTTCAAGCAGGGGCTTGAAGTCGTCAACCGTGCCATTGATCTCTACCCCGAAGCCACGCTCATCATTGACGACCCAAACTTGCAAATGCACACGGCTGCCGAACTCAAAGCGGAACTCGAACAGGGTCTGGAGCGCAGTCTCGCCGACCTCAACCCGTTCAAGATTTTCCGTCAACGCAAATGAACGCCAAAGTCCGCTCAAGAAATCGCGCCATCTTGCGCTTCATCCTGCTGCCGATGATCTTTCTGACGGTGGCGCTGCTGGGCGGACTGCGCATTGATTTTGACACGCACGTCTTCGTCTTCATTCCGCCGCCGCTCATCACGTTGATTCTCTCCGTGATGCTGATGATTCTCTTCGTGCGCGGCCACGCGATAGAGTTGCGGCGGTGGGTGAGCAGCGACCAGTCGCCGCTGACGAACGTCTCGCATGTGCTGACGCTCCTCACGCTCTACTTCGCTTCGGCACAAGCGTTCAATTCCGTGCTGCCGGAGCGCGGGCTGTTCCTCTGGCTCTTCTCATTCTTCTTCCTCTGGACGCTCTGGAATAATCAGTTCTCAAACTTCGACGCGCGCAGACTCCTGCGTAGTCTCGCCGTGCTGTTCGGCACGGCCTTCTTCCTGAAGCACATGTTTCTGGCGAGTCTCTTTGCGCCCGGCGGCGGAATAGCGAAGAAGATCGCGGGCTTTCTGGTGGATGTCGGCACGCTGGGCACAATAGATTATCAGATGTTCGCGCCTGCCACCGGCTATATCTCTTTCTTCACGCTCGCGCTCTACGTCACAGGCTTGATCCTGCTCACACCTGCGCCCGAACCGGCAGAGATGAACGCACGCGCGCTCATTCGTGTCTATCAAAATCTCCCGCAGCTTGAACGCATGACCGTGCGCGAGGCGATCATGGATACTCAATCAGCAATAAACGGGCAGGAAGCACTCTTGAGAATGGAAACGGTCGAGGTCACGGGTGAATTGATAGATGCTCCGTCAGAAGAGACGATTGATAAAATTAAAAATTAAAAATGCAAAATGCAAAAGTGAAGATAGATTCGTTCCTCATTCTCACTTTTGCATTTTGCATTTTTAATTTTGCATTTCTCTTCACCAGTTGACGATCAACTCTTCTGACATCTGCCATGCTGGAATGTCCGACGGAATTGCAGCGCGCTGTAATTTTTCAGGCTCTACCAGCAAGCGTCCGGCTCCGAGCGCGACAGCCGCCAAGGGTGCGTCCGCCGTGACGACGTGCAGGCTCAACTCTTTCTGCAAACGCTCGCTCATGCCGCTCAAGAGCGCGCCGCCGCCAGTCAGGATGATTCCCGTGTGATAGATGTCTGCCGTCACATCCGGCTGCGAATCCTCAATCGCGCGGCGTACGCCCCCGATGATCTCCGCGATCACAGGCTCGATGGCCTCGCAGACTTCGCTATTACTGATCTCGACAGCTTTCGCCGAACCGTCAACCAAATCTTTGCCGACGACCTCAAGCCGTCGCTCTTCAATCTGCTGATCGGCTTCTGGCGCACGCGCCGTGCCCATCTCCTTCTTGACCTCTTCGGCTGTGCGCTCGCCGATGTTCATCGAATACTTGGCGCGCACGTAATCATGGATCGCCTCATCCATCGCGTTGCCAGCCGACGGCAAACTCACGGAAGAGACGACCGCCGCCGAAGCGATGATCGCCACGTTGGTTGTGCCGCCGCCGATGTCAACGATCAGATGCGCACGCTCGTCTTCAAAATCCAGTCCGGCTCCGAGCGCGGCAGCCAATCCTTCATCAACCAGATCAACGCGCGTCGCCTTCGCATCGCGTGCCGCATCGCGCACCGAACGCTGCTCAAGCGCAGTTGACGAGCCGGGCACGCCGATGACCAGATGGCTTCGCTTCTGATGACCGTCATGCACGCGGTTGATGAAAGCGGCGAGCATCTTTTCGGCCACTGCAAAATTATCAATCGTGCCGTTGCGAACAGGGCGATGGACTTCGGTATCGCGCGGCTCGCGTCCTAAAAGTTTGTGCGCTTCCGCTCCGACGGCGAAGACCTCGCCCGTGTATTTGTGAATCGCCACCGCCGATGGCTCGTTCAAAACAATGCCTCGGTTCGGCGCGTAGATGAGCGTGTTCACGGTTCCGAGATCAATTGCCAGATCGTCTGCGAAAAAGTTGCTGAGAATTCCCATGCGCTTTCTGTGTGCCTCCCTGAAAAAACCTGAAGGGGAGAATTTGTTCGGTTTACGAAGGGGCAACTCGTATGCCAGCAATGATGATGACCAATCACCAGGAAAACACTGAAGCCAAGTTCGCTTCTGAGACAATCAGGCTGAATATGCCATGCAGTGACGCCCTAAAAACGAACGCGCGCAATGAGCCTGGCAGCTAATCGAACAGGTCTTCAGAGACCGTCGTGTCATTCAAGATTTGATAGAGGCTGGAAGCATCGCTGCGTGAGGTTTGGCGTGTGGCGGGCACTGCGAGGACGCGCACCGTCAGCAGATGATTACGTCGGCGCAAGGTAATCTCGTCTCCGACGTGAACGGTGCGCGACGGCTTCACACGTGCGCCATTGACCGAAACCAATCCCGCCTCGCACAACTGTTGCGCCACCGTTCGACGCAGGACCAGACGACTCGCTTTGAGAAAGAGATCAAGACGCATGGAATACAGTGAATAGTGAAAAGTGAAAAGTGAATAATTAAATCCGATTTCAACTTTTCACTTTTCACTTTTCACTGCTCTACGGTTTTTTGCCACTCGAGTTTTTGACGGCAGGGATGGTGGTGTTTGTCGTCGTGCCGGTTGAGGCCGCGTCTGTTTTGAGAAGCGGCGCAACTTTTTCCTGATACTCCGGGGCGACCTTGAGATAAGCGTCCTTGCGCAGACCCTTCATGTACTCTTCGCGCTCTTTGTCGCGGCGCTCGATGGTGATCGCCTCGCGCACCTTGTCTTCGTTGAAGGCTAAGGGATCGCTGGCAGGCGTCCTTTCGTCAACGCGCAGAATCTCAAAGCCCTCATCCAGACGAATTGGTTCTGTCACGCCGCCAACCGGCACGTTCTTAATCGCGGTGACAAAATCCGGCTTCAAATCCGGGATGACGAAGGTGCCGACTACGCCTCCGTTCTTCGGAGCGAGCCGCTCGCCCGCCTGGTCGAGCCGATCCGAGTTGGCGGCGGCGAGCGTTTTGAAGTCAGCCCCGCCGCGCAATTGCGTGAGAAGCTGGGCAGCCTTGGCGCGCACTTCCGCTTCAGGTTTTCCGGCCAGACTCAAAAAGATTTCCGAGAGCTTGACGACCTCCGGCTTGCGAAACAGATCGCGGTGCTTGTTGTAATAATCCTGTGCCTCTTTGGCAGTGATGCTGTTATAAATCTTCGAGTCAACATCGCGCGTCAACACAGCGCCCTTCATATACTGCGTGCGGATCGTCTGGCGAATCGAGGCGGGATCAATGCCTTCATGCCGCATGGCATCTTCCATTTCCTTGATGGTCTTGAATTTCTGCTCCTTCATCACTCGGAGCATTTCGGCGTTGACTTCACTCTCAACCTCTTCGCTGAGACTCAGTTCCTTACCCTTCTGCACCAGCAGCAGTTCATTGACGAGGTTGGCGATAATCTCAGGCTGGCGGCGCATGACCTCTTCAGTCGCCTTCTCTTTCGTCATCCCCTGCTGAATGAAAGCGTCTATCGCATCTTTCATCTCGCGCTTCAGCGTCGAGAGCATAATGACATCGCTATTGACCTGCGCCACTACCGAATCAATGACGACTGGCTCGCCCTCCTGCGCCAACGCAGTCAGACCAGAGCACAACGACAGAGTGGCAGCGACAAACAGCGTCCACGCGAAGATAGTTAATTTTGATCTCACAGTTTTTATACTCCTAATAGTCAGTGGTCAGTGGTCAGTGGTCGGTGGTCAGTTAAAAGCAAAAGCAGTTCGCTTTTTTTAATCTATCCTTAGAGGTCTAATTCCCCGCAGCTTGCTGCGGTCTAAGGAAAAAGAATCTCCGATTTGGATACCCCGCAGCTTGCTGCGGGGAAAATTCATCTGACCACTGACCACTGACCACTGACAACTTCGCATTCTAATCTCCCGCCCTGATTTCCAGCAACACGCCACGAGCGGTTTCGAGCAAGCCGTCCGACTCTTTTCCGTCCATGTCAATGCGTAAGACACCGCTTGGCGAAAAACTCGCGCCCTCGCGCTGCCCGACCAGCGCCATCAATTTCTCCGGCGCAACGCGCGCCTTCTCGTTTAACTTGATGGCGAGACCTGTGTGCGTCCGGTCAATCGAAACGACGCCGACTTCTTCAGCCAGCCGTCGCAGACGCGCATACTCAAACAATCTTTCAACCGGTTCGGGTAATCGCCCGTAGCGATCCTGCGTCTCAGCTAAGATTGCGCGCAACGTCTCTTCATCGCGCGCCGACGAGACGCGCTTGTAGGTACGCAAGCGTTGTCCCATGTCCTGAATGTAATCGTCGGGGATGGCAACGTCCACGCCCAGATTGATCGAAACACTCGTCTCATCCTCGACCGCTTCGCCGCGCAACTCCGCGACCGTGCGCTCCAACATCTGCGTGTAAAGATCAAAGCCGAGCGCGTCCATGTGGCCTGACTGTTGCCCGCCCAGAAGATTTCCAGCGCCGCGCAATTCCAGATCGAGCGCCGCGATGCGAAAGCCCGCGCCTAAATCCGAGAACTCGCGGATGGCCGCGAGACGGCGGCGCGCAATCGGCGTCAACTCCTGTTCTGAAGGAATCAGTAAATAGGCATAAGCGCGGCGGTTTGAGCGTCCCACGCGCCCGCGCAATTGATAAAGCTGCGAAAGACCGTAAGCGTCTGAGCGATTTATGATGATCGTATTGGCGCGCGGGATGTCTATCCCGTTCTCGATGATGGTCGTCGCCACCAGCACATCATATTTGTAGTCCACGAAATCGAGCATCACCTGTTCCATCTCTTTCTCGTTCATCTGCCCGTGAGCGACAGCCATCCGCGCCTGCGGCACGAGCCTTTGAACTAACGCAGCGATGGTTTCAATAGATTCGACGCGATTGTGGATGAAGAAGACCTGACCGCCGCGCGCAAGCTCAAGCTCAATCGCGGACTTGATGACAGACTCCGAAAACTGCACGACCTGCGTTTGAATCGCCAACCTATCGCGCGGCGGAGTCTCAATCAAAGACATATCGCGCAAGCCCATCAGGGACATATTGAGCGTGCGCGGAATCGGCGTCGCCGAGAGCGTCAACACATCAACCTTCTTCTTCAACTGCTTCAAACGCTCCTTGTGCGCGACACCGAATCTTTGCTCCTCATCAACGACGACGAGACCAAGTTCACGAAAGCGCACGTCCTTTGAGAGAATCCGGTGCGTGCCGATGACGATGTCAACCTCGCCCGACTCGACGCGCTTGACGACATCCTTCTGCTCCTTCGTCGAACGAAAACGCGAGAGCAGTTCGACCTTCACAGGGAACGCTGCGAAGCGCGTGCGGAATGTCTCGAAGTGTTGATACGCGAGCACGGTTGTCGGCGTCAGCACTGCGACCTGCTTGCCTTCCATCACGGCCTTGAACGCGGCGCGCATCGCAACCTCAGTCTTGCCGTAACCGACATCGCCGCACAGCAGGCGATCCATCGGCACAGCCTCTTCCATGTCGTGCTTCACGTCCTCAATCGCCGTCTCCTGATCCGGCGTCAACACATACTCGAAGCCTTCTTCAAACTCGCTCTGCCAGGGCGAATCGCCCGCGAAAGCGAAGCCGCCGACAAGTTTTCTCTCCGCGTAGAGACGCAAAAGCTCGTCAGCCATGTCGCGCATCGCGCGCTTGGCTTTGGCTTTCGTCTTCTGCCAGCCGAGTCCGCCCAAACGATCAAGCGTCGGCTGATTGCCTTCGGCGCTCGAATATCTTTGAACTAAATCAAGCCGCTCGACCGGCACATACAGCTTCGCGTCGTCTGCGTAATAGAGCAGCATGAACTCGCCGCGCCTGTTCGCGCCTAGATCGAGCGTCTGCAATCCGCCGAAGCGCGCGATGCCATGATCTATATGAACAACGTAATCGCCGACTTTGAGATCGCGGAAGTCCGACAGAAACGCAGCCGTCTTCGATTTCCGCCGCTTGACCTTCTCCTGTTTACTTTCCGCGCGAAGCTGCACACCGCTCGCTTCATCAAACAGATCATTCTCGACATGAACGATTAACCCCGCGCCCGGCAACTCGAATCCGCCTGACAAACGCCCGGCGGTCACAAACACGCCGCCCGCCTGCGTTGCCGCACTCTCGCTGCTTCGCTCACCGCTCAATACGACGCGCGTCTCGACATCGTAGTCAGCAAGAATCTCCGCCACACGCTCCGCCATGCCCGTGCTGTGCATGACGAACAACACACCCGCGCCGCGCTCCTTTACGGCGCGCAAACAATCGCCAGCCAGCTCCGGCAGACGCCCGTGATAACGCCTCACAGACTGTGCGCGCCACTCAACTTCTTCCGCCACCTCGACCGCCGGAAAAAGAAAGAGCGGACTGCTTGTCCCACGCGCGCGTCCGAGTTGGATGTCAGGCTGCTCCGCATCGAGCGCAAACCTTTCATCAACGACCGCCGCCGCGCGCCCCAAAGTGCGCAGTTCAAGCCGCTTCGCTTTGTCCAGATGCTCGCGCAACTCTTCAACCGTCAGATACCATTCACTTGGCCGCAAGCCAAGCTCATCAGCCGCTTCCGTCTCCGCATATCGCGCATCGAGCGTCTCAAAAACATTACCGAGATATGTCTCAACGCCGCTCGGCTCATCAATCACGAGGACACTCTCTCTCAGATAATCAAACACGCTCGCGCGCCGCTCGTGCACAATTGGCATCAACCATTCCCAACCGGGAAATGTCTCGCCCTCATCCGCGAAGACGGTGCGGTCAGCAAGCGAGCGCGCATATCGCTCATCGCTCCAACGCTCGCGCGCTAGTTCAGCCCACAAACGAAAATCATCAGCCGTCACCGATAGCTCGCGCATCGGCGCAATCTCGACTTCATTTAATTGTCCGGTCGAAAGCTGCGTCTCAGAATCAAATTCACGAATCGAATCAACCGTGTCGCCGAAAAATTCCACGCGCACCGGCGACTCTCTTCCCGGCGACCAGACATCAAGGATGCCGCCGCGGATCGAAAACTCTCCGACCGCGCCCACAGGGTCTTCGCGCACGTAACCCGAAGCAACCAACTTTTCAACCAACTCCTCCGGCGCGTAATCTTCATCGCGCCGCAACACCGCGCCCGCACGCGCGACCTCTTCCGGCGGCAGCGTCCGTCTTGCGAGCGCACGCGCCGTCAACAACACGAAATCCTGTTCACGCCTCGCCAGCCGCCACAGCGTCAACGCACGCTGCTCCAGAGTCTCCGCGTGCGGTGATGCGCCCGCATACGGATCACTCTCTGACGAAGGCAGCGTCAACACAGTCTCATCACACGCGCTCGCTCCGCGCAGAGCGCAATACCAGAACCGCACATCGCTCTCCCACGCTTCCAGATCACGATTCGCCTGTGTGACTACCGCGAAACATTTCCCAACCTCACGCTGCAACGCCGCCAGCACCAAAGCACGCGCCGGATTCGCCGCCAACCCACTCAACGAAATCACACGCGCCCCGCCACGCAACTCCGCCACGAGCCGCGCATACTCATCGCTCTCCATCACGCGCCGCAAGATGCTCTGCAAGATTGACGTGGATTGAATCGTGCTACTCATACGTTAGTTAATGGGGAAAGGGTGAAAAGGGGAAGTGGGGAAATGGGATGAATACGGCTCTGCGATTTTTCTTCCCTTTAACCTTTCCCCATTTCACCTTTTCCCCTAATCTTTTCAATTACGCTGCTCGTCGAAGCGCCTTCGATAAAGGGGAGCGAGAGGACGCGCCCGCCTGCGGCTTCAACCTCTTCGCGCCCGTGAATTTCGTCCGGTTTGTAATCTCCGCCTTTGACGAGGATATCGGGCAGCACCTCTGCGATGAGAGAGCGCGGGCTGATGTCGTCAAAGATTGTGACGTAATCAACTGCGCTCAGTGCAGCGAGCAGTTCTGCGCGTTCCTGCTCATTCATAATTGGACGCCCCGCGCCTTTTAGCTCACGCACTGAACGGTCGCTGTTGATGGCGACGAGAAGCGCATCGCCAAGCTCGCGTGCGCGCTGCAAATAGCGGACGTGGCCGATATGCAGGATGTCGAAGCAGCCATTGGTAAAGACCAGCCGCTTTCCAAGGCTACGCAGCCGCGCGCGCTCCTCTTGGAGTTCATCAGTTGAAAGAATTTTTCCGCTCATGTGTGAATGAGAATGCTAACACGAGGCCGCGCGCATCAGTAAATCGTCTGTTCGTGAATCGTGAATCGTGTGTCGTGAATCGTGAAAAACATCGTCCGACGATTTACGATTCACGATTTACCATTTACGATACTTCACATGACCATTCCTTTCATCGAAGAGAACGACCAGACACGCGCGCGCGCAGAGCATCTTGAAGCGCTGCGGAAACTCGTCGGCAACGTCTATCCGAACAAGTTCGAGCGCAGCCGCGTGACCGGAGACGAAGACACGATCACGGCGCTGGTCGAGAAGTTCAAAACTTACGAGCCGCAGGTTGAAGAAGGCGCGCGTCCCGCGCCGGAAGTGCTTGAGCACGCGAACGAAGAGTTGAAAAATGTGAGCGTCCGCATCAGTGGACGCATTGCGACGCCGCCGCGCGTGATGGGCAAGGCCGCGTTCGTGCATCTCTCGGACGGCGTCTCGCGCTTGCAGATTTACGTCCGCAAGGCCGATGTCAAAGGCATCCACAACGACGACGGCGCGCCGATTGAAGAGGGCTGGGAACTTTTCAACCTGCTCGATCACGGCGACTTCGTAGGCGTCGCTGGCTATCTCTTCGTGACGAAGACGGGCGAGTTGTCGGTTCACGTGACCGAGTTGCAGTTTCTAGCCAAAGCCATGTTGCCGATGCCGGACAAGATGCACGGAATCGCTGACCCGGAGATTCGACAGCGACAACGTTACGCGGATTTGATTGCAGGGAGTTTGAAGGTCGAGAAGGACGACGAGACAAATAAGGAGACAGCAATCAACACGGCTTCACGCGAACTGAGTTCGCGTGAAGTCTTCGAGCGCCGCTCCAAGATCATCCGCGAGATGCGCCGCTACCTGGACGATCACGGCTACATCGAAGTCGAGACGCCGATGCTCTCGCCCAAAGCGACGGGCGCGGTCGCGCGTCCCTTCGTCACGCATCACAACGCGCTCGACATAGACCTCTACGCACGCATCGCGCCCGAACTCTACCTCAAGCGTCTCGTCGTCGGCGGCTTCGAGAAGGTTTACGAACTCAACCGCAACTTCCGCAACGAAGGCATAGACCGCACACACAATCCCGAATTCACGATGCTTGAGTTTTACTGCGCGTATATGGATGTGAACGGGATGATGGATTTCTGTGAAGAGATGATTCGTTCAACTGTGTACACTGCCACAGGCCACACGCATGTTCGCTATAACGAATACGAAATTGATTTCTCGCGTCCTTTTGAGCGGTTGACAATGAAAGAAGCAATACATCGAGGGTTAAATCAAATTTTCCCTTCTTTAATCAGAGAGTTTAATGGTGAAGACTATCTAACTGACATGATGTTTATAAATACCATTGGAACTTTTTTCTTTCTTATGCAAACGGGTAAGCATAAGGAAACCTACATCCAGCTACTAACGGCAATTCATGGCGGAAAAGGTTTTGAACAAGATAAGGGACTAAAGGATTCTATCAATTTCTTAAATAAAAATGTGATTAGTGAAACATGGCAACAAGCCAAGCAGGTAGAACATGATCTGCTGATTCCTGAATGGGATGATGATAGTATGGCTGAGGCTTGGGTGTTATTGTTTGACACAGTAGGTCAAACATTCTTAATGAACCCAACATTCATCACTGACTTTCCTAAGCCTGTTTCACCACTCTCAAAAGCGTCTCCTAATGATCCTTTCATAGCGGAACGTTTCGAGTTGTATATATCAGGCATGGAATGTGCCAACGGCTTTTCGGAGTTGAATGATCCGCAGGAACAGTACGACCGTTTCCTGGATCAAGCACAGCAACGCGAGCGCGGCGATGATGAGGCGATGGTGCTGGACGAGGATTACATCCGCGCTCTCTCTTACGGGATGCCGCCCGCCGCCGGAATCGGCATCGGCATTGATCGCCTCGTCATGCTGCTCACAAACAAGCGTTCCATCCGCGACGTGATTCTCTTCCCGCACATGCGACCCGAACGTAAGACGGAAGAGACAGACAAAGAAGAGGCTGCAAGCGCGGACAACAGTTAATTCGATAGCCGGGACATCCGCAGCCCCGCAGGGGCGACATATCAGTAGCCCGCGTCGTGAGACGCGGGAACACGGCAACAAAAACAACAGCAAGCCCTGTAGGGGCGACATCATTGATGCTTCATGTCGCCCCTACGGGGCTTGCTGTTTAATATGAACATCGTGCCCCGGCGCTCACGCGCCGGGCTACTGATATGCCGCTCCTACGGAGCTAGGCTGATTCCACTCTCATCGCATCGGGCGCACTCTTTCCCGCGTGCACGTTTCCGCGCCGCGCCATCTCTCAGTTACAATACTCTTTCATCGTAATCCAAGAGGAGAACTCACAATGCAACGACCACAGCTCGCGGAATTCATCAGGCGCATGAACCCGGATTCCGTCGCCATCATCGCAAGCGCGCACGAGGCTACGCGCTCCAACGACACGCACTATCGCTATCGTCAGGATTCAGATTTCTACTACCTGACGGGCTTCGACGAACCCGAAGCCATCGCCGTCATCTCGCCCGCAAAGGAGCAGAAGTACACGCTCTTCGTCAGGCCGCGCGATCCTGAAAGAGAAGTCTGGGACGGACGCCGTGCGGGCGTCGAAGGCGCGAAGGGTGAGTACGGCGCGGACGAAGCGTTTCCCATCAACGAGTTTGCAGAGAAGCTGGGAGATTTTCTCAACGGCGCGAACCATCTCTACTACCGCATCGGCAACGGCAACGCAGACCTTGACGAAATAGTCGTCAATCGCATCAGACGAATGCGCGCGCTGGAACGTCGCGGAGTCCGCGCGCCCGAAGCGATCATAGACACCGGCACGATCATCCACGAGTTGCGCCTCTTCAAGAGCGATGATGAGATCGAACTCATGCAACGCGCCGCAGACATCGCATCGGAAGGCCACGTGGCAGCGATGAAGACGGCGCGTCCGGGCATGAAGGAGTATGAGATCGAGGCTCTCATCGAGTACACGTTCCGCAGGAACGGCGCGTCTGCTCCCGCCTACACTTCAATCGTCGGCGGCGGCGCAAACGCGACCGTGCTTCATTACATCAACAACGATGCCGTGCTTCAAGACGGCGATCTTTTACTGATTGATGCGGGTGCTGAATATCGCGGCTACGCTTCCGACATCACGCGCACCTTCCCCGTCAATGGCCGCTTCACAGAAGCTCAACGCGACATCTACGACCTCGTGCTCGAAGCCCAACTCGCCTGCATCGAGATGGTGCGTCCCGGCGGTCGTCCGCAGGAGATTAACAAACGCTCGGTTGAAGTCTTGACCGCAGGTATGATTCGTCTCGGACTTCTTAAAGGCGACGCTGAGACGCTCATCAAGGAAGAGAAATACAAACAGTTCTACATGCACACCATCGGCCACTTCCTCGGATTGGACGTGCACGACGTTGGCCGCTATCACATCAAGGACGAATCCCGCCCGCTCGAACCCGGCATGGTGATGACGGTTGAACCCGGAATCTACATCTCGCCCACGACGAAAGATATTCCCGAAAAATATCTTGGTATCGGCGTGAGAATCGAAGATGATGTGCTGGTGACGGAGGACGGCAATCGCATCCTCTCAAGCAAAGCGCCGAAGCAGGTGGAAGAGATTGAAAAGTTGATGTCGCGTTAGATGTCAAGTCAGTACCGCCTGCGGTAGCGGGCGGGTGTGTTGGCTCGCAAAGACCCGCCCACTACCGCAGGCGGTACTGACAGAACACTTTTGCCTTATGCGTTAGCGACGTTTGTGCTGCCGAGCATTTCGTCAAGCGGAGTGTATTCAAGTCCCTGTGCGACGGCGACGGCTTCATAGGTGAGCTTGCCGCCGTAGGTGTTGACGCCTTCCTTCAATCCGGGATCGCTTGAGATGGCGGCGATGAAACCTTTGTTCGCAAGTTTCAGAGCGTAAGGCAGCGTCGCGTTGGTTAAGGCGAACGTCGAGGTGCGCGGCACTGCGCCGGGCATGTTGGCGACGCAGTAGTGCAGCACATCTTCAACATAGTAGGTCGGATTTGAATGCGTCGTCGGATGCGTCGTCTCGATGCAGCCGCCCTGATCCACCGCGACATCAACGATGACCGCGCCATTCGGCACGTCCTTCAGCATACTGCGCGTCACCAACTTCGGAGCAGCAGCACCGGGCACAAGCACCGCGCCGACAATCAAGTCAGCTTCCGAGATGGCGTCGTGAATCATGTAAGCACTGGAGGCGAGCGTTGAGACTTTCGAGAGGAAGATGTCGTCCAGCTCGCGCAGGCGATCCAAGTTGTTATCAATGATGGTGACCTGCGCGCCCATGCCGACGGCGATCTTCGCTGCGTTTGTGCCGACGACACCGCCGCCGATGATGACGACACGCGCCGCAGGCACGCCCGGCACGCCGCCTAAAAGGATGCCGCCGCCGCCGTTCATCTTCTCTAAGTATGTTGCGCCGACCTGAATCGCCATGCGCCCGGCGACTTCAGACATCGGTGTTAGAAGCGGCAGCGTGCCGCGTTTGTCTGTGATGGTTTCGTAGGCAACGCCCGTGACCTTGCGCTCTAAGAGTTGTTTGGTGAGTTCATTGTCCGGCGCGAGATGCAGGTAAGTGAAAAGCAGTTGGCCTTCACGCATCCGCGGATATTCGGGCGCAATCGGCTCTTTCACTTTGACGATCATCTCGCCCTGCGCCCAGACATCATCGGGCGAATCAAGAATGGTCGCGCCCGCCCGCTCGTAAAGCTCATCCTCAAAACCTGAGCCTGCGCCGGCATCCTTTTCCACGAGGACATGGTGCTTGGCGTCCGTCAATGCGCGCACACCAGCAGGCGTAAGGCCGACGCGATATTCATTGTCCTTGATCTCTTTCGGCAGCCCGATTATCACTGTGTAGTTTCTCCAATCAGTTGGGAAGAATTAAGTTTGAAGATTGCTTCGACGATTTGCGCCCGTACTTTATTGAACATCTTCAGCAACGTCAACCTGCGCGTATCACCGCTCCGCTCTATTCAGCGTGTTCCTGTTGGCAGGAGTTCTTCTTCCTGAACTTCGCTCGGATGGAACATTAAATACTCGCGCACTTCCAGATTCATGCGGCCAATCTCAGCCAGAAAGCCGCCCGCCGATGCTTTATAGTTGGCGGGTTTGGTTTCAGTTTCACGTAAATGAATAATGATTCGGTAGAAGTACGAGATTCGCTCCAGCATTGCTTGTAATTCTAGATCGTTCTTAATCACGGCTTATTACCTCAACTATCCCGCGCTTGGTCAGGTCACGCTTGATTTGCCAATGCTCAACCATCTCACGTTCGCTATCCAGAATTGATAAACGTCGAATCCAGAAGACGCTGGCTCCGAGGCCATGTTCTGTCGTTAGATAGTCAAAGAGCGCAGCGATTTCGCCGGATGTTTGATCCTTGTCGAAGGTATCATCCATCAACAGAAAAATATCTACATCGTTCGGACTCGGCTTGGCTGTGACAAAAGACCCGTACACGATGAATCGAGCGACGTGTCCCGTGCTGTACGCTAAGTCGTAAATGTGTAGCAGCCTTTCAGCAATGTGTCGCCTCTGCACAGAGCTTCTACCGAAATGCTCCATTACTTCGGTAAGTGTGGCTTGATGAATTCCTATCGGCAGGTCGCCATGCTCATTAAACTCAGGCCACTCTTTCATCGCGCGCCTCAGTCCGCGCTCTCTTCTAAATCAATCTGCGCGCGTTGCAGCTTGCCGCTGTAGTCAACGTAAACGGATTTCCATTCGGTGAAGATGTCCAGCACCTGCGTGCCTGCTTCGCGGTGGCCGTTGCCCGTGGCTTTCGTGCCGCCGAAGGGCAGGTGAACTTCCGCGCCGATGGTGGACGAGTTGACGTAGAAGATGCCCGTGTACATCTCGTTCATCGCGTGGAAAGCGCGGTTGACATCCTGTGTGTAGATGGCTGCGGACAATCCGTAGCGCACACCGTTGGCAATCTCGACGGCCTTTTCGAGCGAGTCGGTCGGAATCACCGCCGTCACCGGGCCGAAGATTTCTTCCTGCGCGATACGCATGTCGGGCGCAACGTCTGTGAAGACTGTCGGCTCGATGAAATAGCCGTTGGCATGTTCACCTTTTGTTAGACGCTTGCTCCCGCACGCGAGCGTCGCACCGTCCTCACGTTCGCCGACTTCGATGTAACCCATGATCTTGTGAACCGCGTCGGCGTTGATGACCGGCCCCATCTCCGTCTTCGTGTCCGCGCCGTTTCCGACTCGCAAGGCACGCGCACGCTCAATCAATTTCTTCGAGAACTGTTTGTAAACTTTTTTATGAACGACGATGCGCGATGAAGCCGTGCAGCGTTGGCCTGATGTTCCGAACGCGCCCCAGACAGCGCCTTCAACCGCGAGGTCAACATCCGCATCGTCCATCACGATGATGACATTCTTGCCGCCCATCTCAAGCGAGCAGATAGCGTTTCGTTCGGCGCAAGACGAGGCGACGATGCGCCCCGTTTCGGTCGAGCCTGTGAATGAGATTAAGCGAAGCGCCGGATGATTTGTGATGCTTGCGCCTGCGCTCTCACCATATCCTGTCACGAGATTGACGACGCCCGGCGGCACGCCTGCTTCTTCACATGCCTTGACGAGATTGTAAGTCGAGAGCGGAGTGTCTTCCGCAGGCTTGATGACGACCGTGTTGCCGCAGACGAGCGCTGGAATCAATTTCCAGGACGGAATCGCCATCGGAAAATTCCAGGGCGTAATCAACCCACACAAGCCGACGGGCTGGCGCACGCACATCGCAAACTTGTCGGGCATCTCCGCCGGCGTCGTGAAGCCATGAAGACGACGACCCTCGCCCGCAGTGTAGTAGGTGCAGTCAATCGCTTCCTGCACATCGCCGCCGGTCTCTTTCAAGACCTTGCCCATCTCGCGCGTCATCTCCGCCGCGAAGCGTTCCTTGTGGCGAATCAGAATCTCGCCGAGACGGAAAAGAATTTCGGCGCGGCGCGGCGCGGGCGTGCGTCGCCAGCGATCAAACGCATTGCGCGCCGATTCAACCGCCGCATCCACATCCTCTTTAGTCGAGAGCGGAAAACGGCCAACGATGTCGCGCGTGTCGGCAGGGTTGACATTCTCAAACCATTCTCCACTCGCACTCGCTACCCACTGGCCGCCGATATAGTTGTGATAGGTTTTAGTTGCCGCGCGCGGTGCAACGCTCTTGCGCCTGTTCTTCTTACTGAGAGCTTTTTTCGCCTGTGACATAAAGAAGTGGTCAGTGGTCGGTGGTCAGTGGTCAGTGGTTTTCAGTTTTTTTCAACTGACCACCCACCACTGACCACTGACTACTATTGGTATGTGAACTGCACGACGCGCTGGATGACGCGATTGGAGTCTTTGTCATAACGCGCGACGTTGAGCACGACGGCGTCGCCGGGCTTGAGCGAGTTGACGATGTGCTCAAACTCTTCGAGCGTGGCAACAGGTTGACGATTGATACGCAGGATCACATCGCCTTCGCCGAGCCTGCCCGTGCGAGCGTCGGCGATGATGCCGTTCGGGTCTATGTCTTTGACGTAGAGACCGCGCACGCCTGCCAGCTTTCTTTCGTTGGCGACCTGCGGCGTCAACTCCTGAAGCGTGATGCCGAGTTTGACACGATTGCTTTCCGGCTGCGTTTTGTCCTTGTCCTTCGGCTGCGTGAGCGGCTCGTCCTCATCGCGCGGCGCAAGTGAGCTTGGACGCTCGCCGATGGTGATGCTGGTCTTGTGTGATTCGAGCTTGCCGTTCACATCACGCAGGTACGTGACGGGAACGGTTTGACCGACGGGCGTGCTGGCAACTTTGTTAATCAAATCCTGCGCGTTCACGACCACCTGACTGTTATATTCGACGATGATGTCGTTGGCCTCGATTCCGGCTTTGCCGGCGGGGCCTTGCTGGTCGCGCACGTCCGTGACGATGGCGCCATTCGTGTTCGGCAAATCATAAACGCGCGCGAACTCCGGTCTGACGGAATCAAGAAAGATTCCGAGATAACCACGCCGCACTTTGCCGGTTGAAGTGATCTGTTGATAGACGAAACTCGCGGCGTTCGACGGCAGAGCGAAGCCGATGCCGTTGTAGTCGCCGGTCGAGGTGGCGATCTGCGAGTTGATGCCGATGACTTCGCCACGCATGTTGACGAGCGGGCCGCCGGAGTTGCCGCGATTGATCGCCGCGTCCGTTTGCAGGAACTGCTGAAAGCTGGTAAACGGTTGAGCCTGCCGTTCCTTCTTCGAGATGATTCCGGCGGTCACGGTCTGGTCCAGACCGAAGGGCGAACCGATAGCCAGTACCCAATCGCCGACTTGCACGTCATCAGAGTTGCCAAGTTTCAGGCTCGGCAAATCTCTCGGCGCGTCAATCTTAACGACCGCCACGTCCGTTTCTTCGTCTATGCCTTTGACCGTCCCGCGAAATTCTTCGCCGTCTTGCAGACGCACGATGATCCGCGACGCTCCCTGCACGACGTGATAGTTAGTCAGGATGTAACCTTTGGGATCAACGATGAAGCCGCTGCCGACGCCACGCGCCGGACGCCGCGCCTGACGACGCAGCATGTCTAAGAGCGGATTATTCGCCGTCGAGTCTTCCTTGTCTTCGTCCTTGTCGGCTACTTCGGGCGCAGCCGTCACGGTATCAATATTGACGACCGCCGGTTCGACGCGCTTGGAGATTTCGGCAAACGAAGCCGAGAGCGCTTCGGGCGCGAGCGCAGCATTCTGCAACTCGTTCTGCGCGACGGCGGGCCGCCCCGTCATCATCGCGCCGATGCCGACGCCAACCACCAGACACGCCACAGCCAGCGCGACAATCCACACCCGCAGCTTGCGCAGGATAGCTTTTTCGGAATTATTGATTTGATCTTTCGGAAGTTCGTACATCACACATATCACCTTTGAAGAAAACCGAGGAGGCTCATTCTAAAATTAATGCCACTGTGCCGAACTCATCAAGCACAGAAAACTAAGACTTCAAGTATAACTAAAGCAGAAGCCAGAAGCCACAGCGAAAAGCAGAAGCCAGAAGCCAGGAGTCAGGAGCCAGAAGAAAAGAAAATCTGTGAAAGTGGCTTCCGCCTTAGCATTCTGAATTCTGACTCCCGACTCCTGACTCCTGCTTTTTACGGTCTGAGCAAGACTTTGATAACGCCGCCTTCGGTGGCGCGCTGCATCGCACGCACGCCGTCAGCGAGCGCATACTCTTCGCTGATTAAACTCTCCACGTCCACCATCTTATCTTGCAGCAGTTCGAGCGCCGGCGCGAAGCGTCCGCAGCGCGAGCCTATGATGCTGATTTCATCAACAACGATGCGCGCCGCGTCAACGGCGGTCACTCCCTTAAAAGTTGATTTCAAAACCAGCACACCGCGCGGGCGCAGGAGATCGAGCGCCAGCGCGAAGCCGGACTCAGCACCGGACGCTTCGACCACCACATCAAACTCGCGCGTGCGTGTCCTGGCTTGATCGAGCATCATTGTTTCGATTCCGCGCGCGGCGGCGATGCGCAGTTTTTCAGGATGCTTGCCGATGAGCAGCACGGGAGCGCCCGTGAGAGCGAGCGCCTGCGCCGAGAGCAATCCGAGTTTCCCGTCGCCAATGACTGCGACGCGCGTCTCCTTCGTCACATTCGCACGCTCTGTGATTCCCCACGCGGCGGCCAGCGGCTCGGCAAAGACTGCGCGCTCGTCCGGCACACAGTCTGGCACCGTCAGAAGATTGACGACGGGCAGTTGCAGAAACTCCGCGTGCGCGCCGTCGCGCCCAACGATGCCCAGCACTGTGCGATTCGGACAGTGGCGCGGATCGCCCGCCGCGCACAGAGCGCAACGCCCGCAACCCGCATTGATTTCACCAACCACGCGACGCCCCACGAGTGTTTCATCCGGCGCGCTCTCAACCACGCCGACGAACTCATGCCCAAGCGTGCCCTCAAAACCCGCGTAGCCGCGCACGATCTCCACATCCGTATTACAAATTCCACTGAGCGTCACGCGCACAACGGCCTCTCCCGCGCGCTCAGGCTTCGCCACGTCAGCGACCGCCAGTTGATTTCGTTCGTAGCGTAGAGCTTTCATAAAGGGGCCGGGGACCGGGGGTCAGGGGTCAGTGAAAAGCCTTTTACCGGCCCCTGGCCCCTGACCCCCAATCCCCGCTTTCAAAAACTTTTCGTTCGCGCGTAAATGTTTGTGGCGTTGAGTTCGACCGTTTGCTGGCGTCCTGAAACATTGAGGGGCAATTCCCATTCGACGTTCTCCGAGCCGGTGAGGACGGCGTACAGCCACCACTTGCCGGGTCGGATCATCACAGTCGCCTGCCCGTTCTCATCAAGCTGTGCCTTGACGAGCGCACGCCCCTTCATCCGCTCCTTCAAAAAATCTTCAAAGCGCACTCCCGGACGCCGCTCAAATCCAAACTCACGCTGCACCGCCGCCACGTCAACCGGATACAGCTCGACGGGAATATTGATCGCCACGCCCTCATCTTTCGGCGCTGGCCGCAAGACGATCTGGAGCGCAGTTTCGCCCGCACCATTATCCGCTCCCGCCGCGCCGCCATCGCCACTCGGCAGTTGACGATAGATGTTCCATCCCGCGCCGATAATCACAGCCAGGAGCGCCACGCGCAGCAGCGCAGTCGTGAGATGGTAACCGAGACTTTGTGTGTTCACTTTGTTGATTAACGCGGAACGATGAACGCGGAAGTAAAGAAGAATCCAGAATCCAGGAGTCAGAATTCAGAATGCTAAGGCGGCAAGCCACTTCAACAGATTCTGTCTTTCTTTTCTTCTGGCTCCTGGATTCTGGATTCTGGCTCCTGCTTTACTTCATCGTTTCACCAGTCCTTCTTCACGAAGCGCGCTCTCAAGCTCTTCATCGCTCGGCACGCTGAGCACGCGCTCGCCTAGTTTCACCGTCGGTTTACGTTCTTTGCCGTTGTTTTGTTCTTTGACCCAATCGGACGCCTGCTGATCCTGCTCGACGTTGATGTAATCGTAGGCCACATCCAAGTCGTCCAACAATTTCAGTGTGCGCTTCGTGTCGCCGCACCAGTCCGCGCCGTAAACTTTGACCTGCTCCATTTTTTGTCCTTCCCTTTTTCGGTTTCCGCTTATCATAGCCAATCACGCTTGCAAGTAGAAGCAAACTTCTTCATGCTGGCGGTCTCGCGTCCGGCGTTGACGTTTTCTGCGATGACTAAACTCACGACTGAACAACTGGCGCATTACGCGCGCGACGGCTTTCTCATCATCGAAGATTTCGCGTCGGCGGAAACTTGTGAGGCACTGCGTGAACGCGCAACGGAACTCGTCGCGACGTTTGATCCGGCGGGTGTTCGCTCAATCTTCTCGACAGATGAACAGACGCGCACGAGTGATGATTACTTCCTGAACTCCGGCGACCGGATCAGTTTCTTCTTCGAGGAAGAAGCCTTCGACGCGGACGGACGCTTGCGACAGAGCAAGGAATGTTCGATTAACAAGATCGGACATGCTCTTCACGATCTCGATCCCATCTTCAATCGCTTCTCAAGAACGCCTGCGTTATCCGTGCTCGTCTCTGATCTGGGATTCAACAAGCCCTTGCTCATTCAATCAATGTACGTCTTCAAGCAGCCGAACATCGGAGGACGTGTGACCTGCCATCAAGACGCCACGTTTCTCTACACAGAGCCTGTGAGCGTCGTCGGCCTCTGGTTCGCGCTCGAAGATGCGACCGTTGAGAATGGCTGCCTGTGGGCCATTCCCGGCGGGCACAAACGCGGACTCAAATCGCGTTTCGTTCGTGCATCCGGCGGCGGCACTCGCTTTGAAGTTTCAGATCAGAGCGCATGGCCGCTCGACCAGCTTGTGCCACTCGAAGTCAAGCAAGGAACGCTCATCGTCCTGCACGGCCTGCTCCCACATCTGAGCCGCACGAACAGATCGCCAAGGTCGCGCCACGCCTACACGCTGCACGTCATCGAAGGCGCTTGCCATTATCCGGCAGACAACTGGCTCCAACGCTCTTCGGAAATGCCTCCACACGGATTCGATAAAAATAGTGATGAGTGATGAGTGATGAATGATGAGTGAAAACGGTTTTTCTCATAATGTAAGGATGTGTGATGCTCTGGCGAAAATCTGATTGAGCGTCTGGCTTTCGGGTCGGGAGAAGAGTAGAATGCGCGTGTTTGCCCCCTGCGTATATCTGAAGGCGATGTTCGGCTGGTCTGGAAGATTGCCTGCCGCTAAGTTTGATAATCCCCTGATTGATTGTAAGTACATCGCGTTAGCTGGCTCTGCCGGGTCGGTAATTAACTATGTTTCGGCAATTCTCAAATCGTGCGTTGTGAGCATAACTCAGCTAGTCTGCAACGGATGATTCGCTCATGGAGGCTCCTTTGGTCAAAGTAATAAACAACGACAGTCCCGTTGGTGAGATAGCTTCACTCAATACGGGCAACATCGCTGCGTGTGAGTTCGCGCCGCTCACGGATTGGAGCGGGATGAGTGAGCATGACCACTTCGTCCAGTTCTACGAGACGGACACCTCGCTCCTGGATTCGTTGAGTGACTACATCGGCACGGGATTGCGCGCGGGCGACGGTTGCATCGTGGTCACGAGGGAAGCACACCGCGAGAGATTGGATGAGCGATTGAAGGATTATGGCCTGGATGTGGCGGCGGCACGTGCGTGCGGCCAGTATGTCTCACTGGATGCGGGCGAGACTCTCTCACAGTTTACAGTTGACGGACACTCTGAGCCGGAACGTTTCAGCGAGATCATCGGGAGCATCATCGCGCGCACGGCAGAAGGGCGTCGGCGCGTGCGAATCTTTGGCGACATGGTCGCGCTCCTCTGCGACGAAGGCAATCATGCGGGCGCGATTCATCTGGAAAATCTCTGGAACGATCTGAGCAAGACGCATTCCTTCTCGCTCTTCTGCGCCTATCCGATGAACAACTTTGGCGAGAAGTCGCTCGGCGTCCCGCTCGGCGATATTTGCGCGCAGCATTCCCGCGTCATTCCTGCCGAAAGCTACAGCGCGCTCGCAGACCCTGACGAACGCTTACGCGCCGTCATTCAACTGCAACAGAAGGCCAGACTGCTCGAAGCGGAGATCGCTGAGAGAGCGCGCGCGCAGGAAGCCCTGCGCCGCCGCGAGGCAGAGCTAACCGATTTCGTAGAGAACGCCACGCTCGGATTACACTGGGTCGGCTCGGACGGAATCATTCAATGGGCCAACAGAGCCGAAATGGAGTTGCTGGGCTATACAAAAGAAGAATATATCGGACGTAACATCACTGAGTTTCACGCAGATCAGGAAGTGATCGGCGATATTCTCAAACGCCTCAGTTGTGGCGAAGAGTTGCATAATTATGAAGCGCGGCTCAAAGCTAAGGACAGCTCAATTCGGCATGTCCTGATTAACTCCAACGTCTATTGGGAGAACGGTAAATTCGTCCACACGCGCTGCTTCACGCGCGACATCACGGAGCGCAAGCAGGCTGAAGACGCACTGCGCGCTGTGAAAGAGGAGTTGGAGATTCAGTTGAAAGAGCGCGAGCGTTTACTTGTCAGTGAACAGGTGGCACGCGCCGAAGCGGAGACAGCCAATCGTCTTAAGGACGAGTTTCTGGCGACCGTCTCACACGAACTGCGCACGCCCTTGAACGCCATCATCGGTTGGACGTACATGCTTCGTAACAGCAGTCTGGACGAAGCCACGCTGGCGCGCGCCATAGACACTATCGAACGCAACGCGCAATCACAGGCACAACTCATCGAAGACATCCTCGATGTCTCGCGCGCGATTACGGGTCGCGTGCGCCTCAATATCGAGCCGGTTGATATGGCGACAGTCATCAACGCGGCCATTGATGCGGTGCAGTTGGCCGCCGATGCCAAAGGGATTCAACTGGAAGTCACACTCGAACCTTCCGCGCGTCGGGTCTCAGGCGATGCGAGCCGCTTGCAGCAGGTCATCTGGAATCTGCTCTCCAACGCCATCAAGTTTACGCCCGAAGGCGGAAGCGTGCGTGTGCAACTGGAGCGCGTCAACACCAGCGCGCAAATCAGAGTCAGCGACACGGGCGACGGCATCAGCGCAGACTTCCTGCCCTTCATCTTCGAGCGCTTTCGTCAGGCCGACGGCACGAGCACGCGCAGGTATGGCGGGCTTGGTCTTGGGCTGGCGATTGTGCGTCATCTGGTAGAGCTTCACGGCGGCACAGTCAACGCCGAGAGTCCGGGAGAGGGATGCGGAGCTACGTTCACAATCAAACTTCCTCTCGCTGTTACTCCTAAGCGCGCGAAAGAACGCGGAAGAAATAATGGCGACTCACGATCAAAGGAGATTGCCAGCGCAGAGACTCGTGCGCTGACTTCGCTTGATGGCGTGCGTGTGTTGTTAGTTGACGACGATCAAGACACCCTGAACATGCTCTCCTCTGTCCTGACAGAGCAGCGTGCCACAGTGCAGACCGCCACCTCTGTTGCCGAAGCGCTCGAAATGTTGGAGTGGTACAAGCCGGACGTGCTGGTCTCCGATCTGGCGATGCCGGATGAAGACGGCTACGCGCTCATCCGTCAGGTCAGAGCACGCGAAGCTGGAAACGGCAGGCAGATTCCGGCTGTAGCCTTGACCGCATACGTCAGAGTCAAAGATCGCTCGCGCGCATTATCGGCAGGCTTCAATCTGTTTGTCCCGAAGCCGGTCGAGCCGAACGAGTTGATTACAGCGATAGCCAATCTCGCCGAACCAGGCGCGAACAAATTGAGGAACGTCTAACGCCCGAACCCGCGCCGAGCGCAGGTCTTCAATTTACGACGCGAGGGCGCACCATGAAAAGAATGCTATCGAGGCGTCAGGTTGAATGAGTTAGAGGTTGTTCGGGTGCGTGTTGATTAGCTTATTCAATCTTCTATAGCCGATCTCAAAGATGGGATCATTGAAGCGCCTCAATCTTCTGTCCATTAAATTTACCAGGACTGGCGGCGCAAAATTCTCTCTCGGCGTCCCGTTGATATGGTTTAGCCTTTCTCCGGCATAACTGACTCCGATCTTCATGCGCGGGAGTTCCAGGTTAAAGATGCCGCCGTTCAGGCCAGCCATTCGTGTTCCGACAATTATCGCCCTTTTCATTCCATCTAAGCCAATTGCCATCCCCTCACCCATGCTGGCCGTCCAGCGATTAACGAGCACCACGATTGGTGCTTGATAGGTCCAATCTCCTCTGGGCGAAACCTCTTTAATGTATTTGGGTTCGTGCAGCGGCACAACTTGTTGATAGCCCATCCGACGGTTAATCAGACGACCCATCATCGGCTCTGCGACATCTGTATTGCCACCCCTCGGTATATCACGTAAATCCAGAACAAGGCCGCGACTCTGCTTCACTTGCTCAAGAGCGGAATCAAACTGTGCCACTATTTCTGTCGAGATTAAATCATTGATTTTGAGATAGGCAATCTGATGCGGCAACATCTTCCATTCGACTCTTGGCACATACCTGTAATTGTCCACAGTCGTCTGTGTGGGTAAATCTAATTTGTAACTAGCCAGCACCCCGTTCTGGTTTTTAGCAGTAATGACTCGCGGCTGGTCATGTGTTCCTGCTAAGACAGCTCTCAAGGCCCAGTTTCTCGCGTCCATCTTGATCGCCTTTAACGATTTAGGAAGGCGATGAGCAACAGCTTCTTCCACAGGCAATCCGTTGATTGAAATGATCTCCATACCGACCTTGAGTCCAGACTGCTCGGCACTGAATCCGTGCCGTAGCTGCGTGATGACGGCTCGGCCTTTGCGCCATTCTGCCCACAGATCAAGACCGGTCGGAACTAATCGGGGAGAAGTTTTGAGGTTAGTATTAAGGCTCGTATGATTATCGTAAAGTTCATCCAACACTCTTTCAAGTAGAGTGATGAAATCGCTTCTACTCTTAACATCGGCGAACCTCGGGCGATATAATTCTCGGACTTTATTCCAATCGGTCTCTTTTTTATCAAAGTAAGCATAATTATCACGCAGACCTGACCACATATAATCGAAGTCCGAGGTGAATTGCTCCCGCGAGAAGGATTGCTGTGCGCTGACGCCAGGACAGAAGAGACAAGCCAGACAGACAATGGCGAGCAGTCTCTGATGCGGAATAGTCATTACTCTCTTTCCTTTAATTGAGAATGGTGCGTGCGTTTGCTTTACCCATTTAACCGAACGTGAGACTCGTTTATTACATCCAGCGAAACAGTCTAACGAATATTGTATAACATTTTGTACGATAATATTCCTTTCAGTGGACGGTTAAGATTTGATGGCGGAGCGGAAATCGAACCAATGTCTTTCGAGATTATTTGGACAGATTGCTAATGTTGAGGATGTCATCGTTGGCAGAGCGGCTTGATAAGAAACATCTCTCGCAACTCACTCCTCACGCGCGGAGAGCGCGACCACAGTGCCCAACAGCCACCAGAAGACGAGTGCGACTTCGCCCGCGCCGAAATTGTAGTTGACGAGCGAGCTGGCGAAGAATCCGGCGATGGCTCCGGTTGCGCCAAGCAGCAGTCCGTGACGGTTGGCATCCGTGAAGTCTCGAAATAATTTTTCCGCACGCGACGCCATCAGCCAGCCCGCCACCATGATCCAGAGCCAGAAGAGAAGCGCGGGCAAACCTCTATCAAAGGCCAACTGCAATGGCGTCGAGTGTAGATGAATCATGTCCGTGCCGGGAAAGCCCCACTCCGTCCAATGATTCTTCATAGCGTCCATCCCATGACCGAAGAAAGGGTGCAGCCCGATCCGCGACAGTCCGACGCGCGCAACATTCCAACGCAGGGTGGAACTGTCATCTGCAAGAAGGAGCGCGCCACTGGCGCGTGTGCGCCAGACGACGAGCGCGCCGAGAGCGAGTACGACCGTGAGAGCCGCTGCGACGAGCAGGCGCGCACGTCCGCGTGTCGCGCGCCAGGCGATGACAATCGCGCCGATGGCAAACGCGATGAGCACTGTTCGCATCGCCGTCAAAGCAATACCGATGGCGAGCATCGCGGTTGCCGCCAGTGCCAGATAAATTATCCGGCGCGAGCCGTGACGCTTGATGTGCGCGAGCGCGAGGCCGAACGCGAGTTGAGCGAGGATTTGCAGTATCTCGCAGAAGGTATCGTAGTGGCGCGTCCAGCCGGAAGCGCGAAAGCGATGCGTCGGCCCGTTGCTCTTGATGCCGGAGGGCGTTGGCCGCGCTTTCATCTCGTCCGTGACGATGAAGCCGGGACGCTCGCCATGTTCGCCATTACTGATGGTGCTGACAGCCAAACGCTCTCCCGTCGCGCCGCGCCTGATCGCTTCGTCAATCTCCGCGACCGATGAGACACGCGCCCCGTTGATGCGCCAGACAGTATCACCCGCGCCCAACTGAAATTCGTGAAAAGGACTCTCCGGCGATAACTCTGCGATCATCACGCCGCGCCCGCGTGCCAGATCAACTGCGCTCCAGACGACGCCCGCCACGCCCGAAGCAATCATCAAGACGACGATCAGCACAGCCGTGCGCCGCGTGATGATTGATTGCGTGAGATAGAAGAGAAAGACGACCGCCACCGATTGCAGCTTCGGCAAACTGATGTGCGGCTCCGTCGAGAAGAGAGCCGAAAGAATCGTCCAGCTTAAAAAGAGCCAGATGGGAAGATCGAGCGAGGTGCGACTGATTCCGGTTCGTTTCGTGACCAGAGCGCGCAGCGCCCAGCCCGCGCCGACCAGTCCCAGCGCGATCTCTGCGCCCGCGATTGAGTGTGGCGCGAACATCGCATAGAGCACGAAGCCCAACACCGCGACCCGCTCTGCAACGCGCACGACGGTTGACGTTTCGGCGCTCGTTGGCAATGACGCAGGCTTTCTTTGAGTTGTGTTTGGGCGGTTTGACTTCAAACGTGCTCAGCGGCGACTTTGATGTTTTGAAATCTCAGATTGCCAATAAGTGTCTCATGTGAAATTCGGCAAAATTAAACTGGAAAAGAGATGCAAACTCTAAAATAACAGGGCGTTGACACTCGTCGTTTGCGCGTGTTAGCGTATTTATCTGTGACGCTTTATCGCAAGAGAGCATCACAGATGTGGTCGGTCGAGTTCAACCCCCGGCGAAAAGTATGCGCCGCTCACCGCTTGCGGCCCTCGTGCTGCGATCCAGATTTGTGTTCATAGAAGATTCCTGATGGCTTTCGATAAAGCAAAGGTTGTGCGTGCGGCTGAGAAGTATCTTGCTCAGGGCAAAATTCCAGCAGCTATCCTAGAGTATCGCCAGATCGTCGAGAACGACGCGGATGATTTCACTGCGCTCAACATGCTCGGCGACCTCTACGCGCGCGAGAACGAAAAGCAACCGGCCATCCAGTGTTTCTTACGCATCGCCGAACATTACCGCGAAGAAGGCTTTCAAAGCAAAGCCATCGCGATGTACAAGAAGATTGACCGCCTCAATCCGCGCAGCCCCGAAATCGCCAACAAGCTCGCCGCGCTCTACGAATCACAGGGACTCATCGTTGACGCCCGCGCCCAATACATGGTGATTGCCGAAGCCTGCCTGCGCGACGGGCAGACGCGCAAGGCGCTCGACATCTTTCGCAAGGTCGCAGACCTCGATCCGCAAAATACGGAAGCCAGAATCAAGCTCGCTCAAGGATACTTGCGCGAGAGCTTACCGGACGAAGCGGCGGCGGCCTTTGTCGAAGCCGGCGCACAGTTTCTCGCGCGCGGCGAATACGAACGCGCCGCCGAAGTCTATACCTCGGCGTTGGAAATTCATCCGCTCGACTATACTGCGCTGAACGGCCTGCTCGACACACACATCGCACTCGGCACGCCGGACGAAGCCGCCGAACTGTTGGAACATGCAGTGGCCGCGCAGCCCGAAAATATCGAACTGCTTTCGATGCTCGCCAATGCTTATCTCGAAGCGGAAGATGGGGCTGCTGCCGAGCGCGTGGTCACGGCGCTGGTCGTGCGTGAAGCCTCATCCTACGAGCGCTTCATTGATGTCGCGCGCCTCTATTTCAAAGAGGGCGAAGTGGACGCCGCCGTCAAAGTTCTCTCAGCCATCACCGAACAGTTGCTCTCGTCGCGCGAGGAAGAGAAGCTGCTGGAGCTTTTGAACGAAGCTCTCAAGCGCAACCCGGATCACATCGAAGCTCTGCGGCTGCTGGTTCGCGTCTATGCGTGGGAGCGCGATGACGAGAAACAACGACAGACACTCGAACGTCTGGTTGAAGCCGCCGAAGCCGCCAGCTTGCCGGATGTCGAAAGCTCGGCGCTGATGCAACTCGCACAGTTTGCGCCGGATCAGCGATACCTCGAACGTCTCCAGGCGCTCGGACATTTGCCTGAGCCACAGGCGGAGACGAGCACGACGCACGCGCCCACGACGCCCGTCGAAGAGGTGCCGTCGTTCGAGAGTTTCGCCTTAGTCAACGATGACGCGACCGGCTCTGCGATGGGGATGCCGCCAACGGAAGAGGCTGCGGAGTTTGAATTCAACTCGGTTGCGGAGCCGACCGTTCTCGTCGCTCCCGATCCGTCCGCATCTTTCGCAGACCTCAACGAAGAATGGAATGACACCACCCCGTCAGGCGATTTTCAGGAATTCGATTTCGGAAGCGAGACCGCGAAAGCTCCAGCGACTGAAGCGGGCGATGCTGCGGGCGCGATTGACGAGCGACGCCAGGCCTTGCTCAAGCAGGAACTCGACAGCGTTGATTTCTATCTCGCGCAGGGCTACATGGACATCGCCGCCGACACGCTCGACATGCTCGAACGTCAGTTTGGCGCTCATCCGCAAATCAACGCGCGGCGCGCGAAGTTGAATCAACCCGCGCAGCCTTCATCAGCGGCACCTTCAACGCCCGCGACCATTGAGTTTGAAAGTTCCGCGCGCTACGACGTAGCCGCAGAAGCCGCTCCCATCGAAGCGGAGAGCGTTGGAGCAAATCAGAGTTTCGCTGAAGTCGAAGTCCAGCCATCCGCTTCGCAGCCGCCGGTTGCAAGCGAAACAGCCACGCCGAAGAGTTCACAGACCGCAGCCGGACACGGCCTTGATCCGGGACTTGCCGCCATCTTCGACGAGTTTCGCACGGCGGCGGAAGAGGAAGAGACGCACGCAGACGACGGCGATTACGAGACCCACTACAATCTCGGCACCGCCTATCAGGAGATGGAACTCCTTGATGAAGCCGTCGAAGAATTTCAAGTTGCCGTCGGGATGGCTGCGCCGCAAGACGGCACGCCGCGCTATCTGCAATGCTGCAACATGCTCGGTCATTGCTTCATGCGGAAAAGTATGCCGCGCCTCGCCGTGATGTGGTTCAGGAAAGGTTTGGCCGCGCCCGGCCATACGGAGGACGAGTATCAGGCGTTGCGTTACGATCTCGGCGCGGCTTACGAGCAGATGGGCGATTTAGACAAGGCCATCGAAATCTTCTCCGAAGTCTATGGCATCAATATCTCCTATCGCGGCGTCGCAGAGAGACTGCGCGAGTTGCAAGCGCAAAAAGCCGTGACAGGTGACAAGTGACAGGAAAATGTTTTATCTTGTCACTTGTCACCCGTCACTTGTCACTTGAATATTTATGGCAGCCAAGCTCAGTGTTATCTTCTACATCCTGCTATGCCTCGAAGTGGGCATCGTGCTGACGGTGCTGCCCTGGTACTCGCCGTTTGGTCTGGGCGATTGGGGGAGCAACTATTTCCTGCTCTACGCGGCGCACAAAACAGGCTTGCAGGGCTTACAGCACGCCGTCACTTCCGGCTGGTTTCGCGGCGCTGTGACGGGAGTAGGATTGTTGAATCTCGGCGTCGCCGTCTGGGAGATAGCGCATTTCAATCAGACCGTCCGCGCTCTGCAAAGCGGAACAAACGTGCCACCGCCGCCGCAAAACAATGTCGCTCAACCTGCCAGCCCCAATCAGCTATCTGATAACGAGCGGCGCGACAACATCCCGCAGCAATCCGGCCAGTAAAGATTTCCAACACGTCGTTGCGCTCGTCCGTGCAGCGACAGCGGCGCGCGTCTCGCTCATCCAACTCCGCGAAAAGAATCTCACAGCACGCGCACTCTTTGATCTGACTGTGTGTTGCTCTGCCATCACACGCGGCACTGACACGCGCCTTCTCGTCAACGACCGCGCAGACATCGCCCGCGCCGCACACGCCGACGGAGTTCATCTCACCACGCGCTCCATCGAAGCACACATCATCCGCCACACCTTCGGCCCGGATTTTCTGATCGGAGTCTCGACACACACCCTCGCAGAAGCGCGAGCGGCGCGCGATGGCGGCGCAGACTTCGTCGTCTTCGGCCCCATCTTTGACACTGAATCGAAACGCGCTTATGTCCCACCCGTCGGGATAGAATCTTTACGCGAGGCAGCGCAATCTCTCACTCCCTTTCCGCTCCTCGCGCTCGGCGGCGTGACGATTGAGAATGCGCCGGATGTTTTCAGCGCAGGCGCGAAAGGCGTGGCCGCGATTCGCCTTTTCAGTAATACGCTAAATATTAGTCAGATCGTGCGCTCTCTTCAGTCTCAATCAAAACTGATAACATTGGGAGAGACGAAAAGAGAATGATCCAAGAATTCACACGTGCACGACACGAAAAAGAACCAAATAATTTCGTGTCGTTTCGTGTGAATTCTTGGATCGTATGCTCTCTTTCTTTTATGTCGAGTGGACGCTACTAATCTGGGTGGAGATTCATTAGTGACGACGTTTCATGCAACTCAGTTGCCCGTTGCTCTCACCATCGCCGGATTCGATCCATCGGGCGGCGCTGGCATCATCGCAGACATTAAGACGTTCACGGCCTTCGATTGCTTTGCGACTGCCGCTATCACGTCGCTCACTTTTCAAAACAGGACGGGCGTCTTCGGCACGATACATCAAACGGCTGAGACAGTTCGCGCGCAGGTGATACCTTTGATTGAAGATTTTCGCATCGCGTCAGCCAAGACCGGAATGCTACCGACGCGCGCAATCATCGCAGAGGTCGCACGCCTGTTTCGTGAAACCGAACTGCCTGCGCCCGTCGTTGATCCTGTGATTCGCTCGACCTCCGGCTACGATTTGATTGACGACGACGCGCTCTCTGCGCTCATCGCGGAACTCATGCCGCTCGCGCGCCTCATCACGCCGAACATCCCGGAAGCCGAACGCATCACAGGCTTGACCATCGAAGATGAAGACGGAATGCGTCGTGCCGCTCGTGCGCTGCGCGAAATGGGAGCGCGCGCCGTGCTCGTCAAAGGCGGACACCTGAAAGAGAAGGCAGAAGGCAGAAGGCAGAAGGCAGAAGGCGTGCGCAAGACAGAGAGTACGCCGACTGCGTTAGATGTGCTTGATGATGAGGGGCGTGTGACGGTGTTTCAAGAAGAGTGGATTGAAACGACGAGCGCGCACGGGACAGGCTGCACGCTCTCCGCCGCGATTGCTGCGTGCTTGGGGCGCGGCCTTGATCTGGAAAAATCCGTCGAGACCGCCAAGCGCTTCGTCACAGACGCGATAAGAAAGACAGTGAAAAGTGAACAGTGAATAGTGAAAAGTGATAAGTTAATACGTTTTCTCTTGTCACTCGTCACTCATCAGTTTTCACTTTTCACTTTTCACTCATCACTTTTCACTGCTCTATGGTTACTTTCTCCATCGTCACAGGTGAAGTCGGCTTGTCGTTGCGGTCGGTTTGAGTCTCAGCGATGGAGTCAACAACGTCCTGGCCTTCGATGACGCGCCCGAACTTGGTGTAGCTCGGCGGCAACGGATAATCAGCGTGCATGATGAAGAACTGCGAGCCGTTGGTGTTCGGGCCACTGTTCGCCATCGCCACCGTGCCCGCCTGGTACGGCCCTTGATAGAGCGCCGATGAACGATTGATCTCATCCTTGAACTTCCCGCCCCACGCGGACTCGCCGCCATAGCCCATGCCAAGGGGGTCGCCGCCCTGAATCATGAAGCCCTTGATGACGCGATGAAAGATGACGCCGTCGTAGTAGCCACGTTCGGCCAACAGGCGAAAATTCTCCGTCGTCTTCGGCGCTTCCGTTTCCAGAAGCTCGAAACGAATCGTTCCCTTGTTTGTTTTGATAACTGCAATGCGATTTGCCATTGAGGCTCCTTTAGAGTCTAGCGAGTCTAGCGAGTCTGGCGAGTTCGTTTGTCTCGCTGGACTCGATAGACTCGACAGACTCGCTAGACTTATTTTCGTAGAATGAAATTTTCGATTGCCAACGCCACTCCGTCCTCGTTGTTGGTGGCTGTCGTGTGACAGTCTGCGTGGTTTTGCAGGAGTTCGCGCAGAGAGGCTTCGGCGTTGCCCATCAGGACGCTGGTGCCTGCGTATTGCAGCATCTCAAGATCATTGAAATTGTCGCCGATTGCCATCACCTCTTCGCGTCTCAGCCCACGCTCACTGGCGACCGCCTCGACGCCGACGCCTTTCGAGACTTCCGGGTGAACTACGTCGAGCAGCGCGAAATCCAGTTTCGGATAGACAGTGCTCAAAAGTTTTACGCTCTCGCGGAGTTTATCACGCAGTCGCTCGTCCAGACGCTTCATCCGCGCAACATTGCCGGAGAAAGTGATGTGGACGGGCGCGTGGTCGAGATAATCTTCGAGCGAGGCGACGCGACGCACGGCCTCTGCCCCTTCATCGCCATGAATCCTGCGCGCCCACGCGATGTATTTCGCCAGCGCCTGATTATCGTCGCTCGTGTGGTCGTAAACAAGCAGGCCAGCGCCGTGCGGGTCGTCGCTGACGAGCGCGTCCGCATCATTCATTCGTCCGACACGCAACACCTCGCGCGCGGCTGCAAGTGGCAGAAGCGTGACGGCGACAGTTTCGAGCGTGCGCGCATGTTTGGTGAGCGCGCCGTTGTGCGAGATGACCGGCACGTCCAATCCAAGTTCGAGCGCGAGCGGTCGCGCATCACGAAAACGCCTGCCCGTCACGAGCGCGACGCGCACGCCCGCACCCCTCGCTGCCGTGATCGCTTTCAGATTGCGCTCCGATAGTTCGCCCCGCGAATTGAGCAGAGTCCCATCAAGGTCGAGGGCGAGCAAGCGTATTGACATAGAGATGAAAAGTAAGCGAGAGATTAAACGAAGGGCGGGCAAAAGGCAAAAGCGTGAAAAGCAAGGATGAGGGATGAGGGATGAGGGATGAAATAAAAGCAGAATCCAGAATTCAGAATTCAGGAGTCAGAAGAAAAGAAGAACCGCCACGATGCGCGTCCGAGCCTTTCATTCTGAATTCTGGATTCTGGCTCCTGACTTCTGCTGTTCATCCCTCATCCCTCATCCCTCATCCCTGCAATATGAATGCTCCACCTGACAGAAAAATTTGGGTCAAGGCGAGTATGATATAGCTTCGAGATTAGAGGTGAGATGATCGGGCTTGCGTTTAATTCACGCAGCATTTCAGTCTTTTCAATCACAACAAATCGCATTATTGCTCAATGAAAAAGCCAGAAAGGAACAATCGAAACAAATGAACGTCACACATCTTGAATGCGGCGCGTGCGGGCTGCGTCATGAGGCACAACGCTTGCACAACCTTTGCGAAGAATGCGGCAAGCCTTTGCTCGTGCGCTACGATTTGAAGCGCGCGGCGCAGAGTTTGACAAAAGAATCTTTACGCGGGCGGCGAGCGGATTTATGGCGTTACCGCGAAGTGTTGCCGGTCGAGCATGAGGAGAACATCGTCTCGCTCGGCGAAGGCTGGACGCCGTTGCTGCCTGCGCCGAGACTGGCCGCGCGAGTCGGCTTGAGCGAACTTTTCATCAAGGACGAGTCGCAGAATCCGACGCAGAGTTTTAAGGCGCGCGGAATGACGGCGGCAATCTCGATGGCTCTCGAACTCGGCGCACGAAAACTCGCCGTGCCGTCCGCCGGAAACGCTGCGGGCGCGCTCGCAGCCTACGCCGCACGCGCCGGACTTGAAGCGCACATCTTCATGCCGAAGGACACGCCGCGCGCCAACGTCATCGAGTGTGAGCAGACGGGCGCGCACGTCACGTTGATGGACGGCTTGATAACAGACTGCGGCGCAGAGATCGCGCGACGCAAAGATGCGGAAGGCTGGTTTGATGTTTCGACTTTGAAAGAGCCGTATCGTATCGAAGGCAAGAAGACGCTCGGCTACGAGTTGGCCGAACAACTCGATTGGGAGTTGCCGGACGTAATTATTTATCCAACAGGCGGCGGCACGGGACTGATCGGCATGTGGAAGGCTTTTGAGGAGATGGAAGCGATGGGTTGGATCGGAACAAAACGTCCGCGCATGGTGACGGTGCAGGCTGCGGGCTGTGCGCCGATTGTTCGCGCTTTTGAAGAAGGCAAGCGTTTCGCCGACGAATTTCCGAATGCGGCGACGACTGCTTCGGGCTTGCGCGTGCCGCGTGCTATCGGCGACTTTTTGATTCTCGATGCGTTGAGGGATTCCAATGGTACAGCCGTCAGCGTGACGGATGAAGAGTTGATTGCGGCGACACGCGAGATCGGCGCGAGCGAAGGCTTGTTCTGTGCGCCGGAAGGTGCGGCCTGCTTGCCCGCGCTCAGGAAGTTGATTGAAGGCGGAGAGGTCACAGAGCATGAGCGCGTCGTTCTCTTCAACACGGGCGCGGGCGTGAAATATCTTGAGAGTTACGGTGGATAGAAAGGTGCGTGTATGAAATTTCGTTTAACTTTTGCTGTGCTGATGTTGTCGCTTGTTCTCTTCACAAGCACGTTTGCGTTCGCGCAGGACGAAGCGGGCAAGCGTGTCGCTCCGGCAGTCGCAACGATTCTCGTGCGCAACGGCGCGGGGCAGTTTGAGGTGGTCGGGTCAGGTCTCTTCGTGCGCAATGATGGCGTGTTGTTGACGGCTTACAATATCGTGCAGGGCGCGCGTGAGATTCAGGTGCGGCTCTCTAACGGCGAGACTTACGATCACGCAGAGATGGTGGCTTCCGACGCGCGGCGTAATGTCGCTGTGCTACGCATTTACGCGACGGCGACGCCGTTCACCCTCGCCGCGATGACGGATGAATCCGACATTGGCACAGAGGCGCACGCCGTCTATAACGCGGGCGGGCGGACAATGGATGAAGCTGTCGGCGCGTTGAGTTCGATTAGTCTAGCTGATGAGATTCCGGGCGCGGGCACGGGCTTTCTCGTTTTGAAATTCGCCGCGCACGTCACGACAGACGCGGCGGGTGGCGTGCTGGTGGATCATTACGGGCGCGCGATTGGACTCATCGCGCCGCAGTCGCAAACAACGGCGCGCAATTACGCCGTGCCGCTTTATAACATCATCGGGTTGATTCGCTCAATTCCCATCGCGCAAACGACTACCACTTCTGTCCTCACTCCAAACTTGCAGCCGATGAATCGCGCCTATCCGGTTTTCCAAACATCAACGACACCGCTTGCGCCGATGCCGCAGGTCGCAGTGCCGCAACGTCCGACCTCGCCGCTCACATCTGCCGGGCCAGGCTCTGCCGTCCTGCGTGAGACAGACCCGACGAAACTCTTGCTCGCTTCCAAAACTCTCTACATCACTTCGGCCAGCAATCTTTTCAAGCCCGTTCAATTATTGAACGAGTTGAAGAAGAAAGAGGAATTCGCTAATTGGAATCTCTCGTTTGTTGATGAGAGCGAAGTCGCCGACTTGGTTCTAGAGATAGATCACGTGCCGCTGACGTGGGAGTTCGATTTCTCAATCCGCCATCAACGCACGGGGATCGTGATTGCGGCAGGGAAGACTTATGCGTGGGGCGGCGGCGACGGAGCGTCACTCATGGCCTCGCGCGTGGTCGAGCGCCTGACAAAGATACGCGCCGGCGTCAAGGTCGAGAGCAAGGACGAATGATTGCAAGTCAGTACCGCCTGCGGTAGCGGGCGGGTATGGTTGGCGACACAACCCGCCCGCTACCGCAGGCGGTACTGACATCACGCCTCGACGCGATGGTCACATCCAATCACAACCGCTATCAGCAACGTAAGCTGTGAAGGAGAGAGGGATGCGGGTTCAAGTGCGGGTTAGCTTATTCATAGTCTTGTTAGTTGGTGCGATCAGCATCAACGCGCAGAAGTCTGCTGTGAATGAAAAGAGCGTGGGCGCGCCTGAGACTAACAGCGCATCAATCGCACGCTTTGAAGAACTGCGTGCCGCAGGCTTCGACGCTCTCTACAATCTTGATTACGAGACGGCGCGCAAAAATTTCAACGAGCTGGCGCGACTCTTTCCAGACCATCCTGCCGGGCCGCAGTTTCTCGCCGCGACACTGTGGACGCAGACCCTGAACGAATCGCGCCGCCTGCAATCTACGCTCTACAACACGGATTCCTTCTACGCGCAGAAGGAAGATAAACCTGACCCGCACCTGGTCGAGGAGTTTCGCGGATTGACGAGAACCGCGATCCAGCTTGCCAGAGCAAGGCTCAAGCGCAATCCGAAAGATGTTGAGGCGCTCTATTTCTTAGGCGCGACGGAAGGTTTGAAGGCGGCGTTTGCAGTGGCCGTTCAGCGTAGCTTCATGTCGTCGCTCAGCGATGGGTCAAGCAGCGTGGATCATCACCGTGAAGTCATCAAGCTCGACCCCGATTTCCACGATGCGGAGTTGACCATCGGACTCTACGACTACGTGGTCGGGAGTCTGCCCGCTCCCGTCAAACTGCTGGCGAGCATCGTCGGTACACACGGCTCGAAGAAGCGCGGACTTCTGACACTGCAACGTGTCGCCAACGAAGGACGCTGGGCGCGCGACGATGCGAGAGCATTGCTCATCGTGCTACTCAAACGCGAGAGGCGGTTTGACGAAGCTCTTGCCATCTCGCGCGAACTCGGCGCGAAATATCCGCGCAACTATCTCTTCAAACTCGAAACGGCGGACGCGCTCGTCTCAATTGCAGCAACTCAAAGACAGGCTGGACAGATGATAGAGTCTGCGAAAGCGGAGCGTGAAGCATTGGCAATCTACGATTCACTTCTGCACGACCGCGCCACACGAGACACCGCATCGCGCTCGCTCGACCTGATCCATTTCCGCTATGGCGAAGCGCTGCTCGAAGCGAATCAGACGGAGAGCGCGGCGCAGGAGTTTCTCGCTGCCGCCACAACGACAGGCGCAGAACCCGGACTTGCGACGATGGCGCATCTCAACGCCGCACGCGCCTTCGATCTCGCGGGCAAGCGAAACGATGCCCTCGCACAATATCGCATCGTGCTCACGCGGCCAGATGTTTTAGACGCTCACGACGAAGCCAAACAGGGATTGCGCGAGCCTTATAAAATGAAGAACAACGGAAAGAGCGTTTCAGAATGAAAACCAACGGGGAACATGTAATCGAGCGCGCGGGTGTGACGAGACCCAGACGTTTGTTGATGTGTCTGGACGGCGTGCCGTTTGAGATAATGAGAGAGGCGAAGGAGCGCGGGCTGTTTGATGCGTGGCATGAGCCGTCGCGGCTGCTCTCGCCCTTTCCGACGATGACCAACATCGCGCTCTCTTCGATGCTGCGCGCGTCCGCGCCGATTGGTTATGAGTACGTTTATTTTGATCGCACGTCGCGCGAGATACGCGGCGGCATCGGCAAGTACATCGGACGCCGCACGCCCGACAAGCTGCCTTCGTCCTACATGGACGAGCTTGATTATCAGGAGCCGCTGCCGTTTGAGTTTCTGGTTTACGTTGCACCCGAAGCGGTCTGGCGCGCGGACATGCGACGCTTCCACGAACGCTTTCGCGCTGCGCCGCAAACGCGCGATTACTTTGCCTTCCTCAAAGGCACGGACGGCTTGCTTCACATCCGCGGGCCTGAGCGTCTCAAGGTCGCGCTCGAATCGCTCGACAAACTCCTGCACGAGATACAAGCATGGTGCGGCGCGGAGACTGAGATCATGCTCTTCTCCGATCACGGGATGACCATTCAGGAGATTCGCCGCGTCCACTTGCAGACGCACCTGCGCCATCGCGGTTACGAACTCACAGACCATCTCAACGGAACAGAAGGAAGACGCGCCGTCGCCCTTCCAGCCTTTGGTCTGATCGGCTACGCCGCGCTCTTCTGCGATAAAGAGACTATCCCGACTCTCGCCCTCGATCTGGCCGAACTCGAAGGCGTTGACTTCTCAATCTACCGCGACGGCGCGAAGGGGATGATCGTCACGGGCGCGCGAGGGTCTGCGCGAGTCCAGCGCAGAGAAGAAGATGGCCGCGTCTCTTATCGTTACGAGCAGATGACAGGCGACCCGTTGCAGCTTGCTGCAATAGTGCGCGGCATGAGCGATGACGGCTTGCTTGGCTGCGACGGCTACGCGCCCGATGAGGTCTGGTTCGCGCGCACGGGTGGGCACACTTGCCCGGACGCTCTCAGTAATCTCTACAGCGCGCTCTACACCGAGCGCGTGCATCACACAGCCGACCTGCTCATTAGCCTCAAAGACGGCTACTACTACGGCGCATCACTCTTCGCGCGCATCGTCCGCCTCGCCGCCACGCACGGAAACGCTCTGCGCGCAAGCTCCACAGCGTTTATGATGAGCACACACCGCACGCTTCCAGAGTTTGTGCGCGGGACTGAAGCACAGCCGTTGTTGAAGGGATGAAGTAATGAGGATGCCTACCACGTTGATGTAGTCTAAGAATGGCGCGCTTGGTTGAATCCATCCGCGCCATCCTCTATTCAGTTGTGGTAGTTGCCTACTTCATCCAAAGATCACATACAGGATGAGTCCAGCTACTACCGCTTGACCAAAAGTCAGCCCTTCCTCTTGAGCGAACTCAAGAAGACCGACCCACTGACTACACCTTGGGCACACCGCTGAAACAACGGCCTCAAGAACAGTTTTCTCAAAGGTGTGCGAGCAATCTTTACAATGAAACTTCTTTCGGTACTTCATATTCTAACTCCTCTACATCTGTTCAGATTTCGTACCAGATAGCAACTCAGTTTGAACGAGCTACTATCAGTTACAGGAGTATTCCAACACGGACACAATTCGGGCGGAAGAGCGCGATCATTTGTGTCTCGAATTTTTTTTCAGGCGTGAGTACCAATAATGAACTTGCTTTTTGACGCTAGTTTTTTGTGGACTTTTCTCATGATGCTTTATCCAATCGAGCATTATTTCGACAGCTTTCTTTTCAGATTGGTTTTCATTAAATAGACGAACAACCTCTTTTGAGAAATCACTTCTCGGTGCACCGGGAGCGCCTCGACCAGTTCCTTTGATCTGTTTTCGACTCTTCGGGGCATGATGGATGACTTTTGCTGCTTGAGCATCAAGATAGTTTTGTGCCTCTCTCAAATTGCGTACTTTAGGCTTCAGCTTCTTCGCAGCTTCTTGTGCGTGAAATGCTGCATCTACCCTAATCTCTTTCTCTGTAACGTACTTTGATATAGTTTTGCCTCCAGGGCTGTGGATGTGATGTTGTATTGTCGGTTCGAACATTCTGACTAATCGCCCGTCAATCGTTCGGCAGAAAGTCATACCAATGACAGGTAGCCAATCATTATTGCCCCACCTAATAAAAAATCCTTCGTCCGAATCATAGATATAGCCTAAGCTGATTTTGCGAAGATTCTTGGGTGTAGGTCTTGGAATTGGTAAGAGACATTTGGGTGTACACCGATGCTCTGAATATTTTATTGTCTCTCGAACTATTTTGGTTCTTGTTTTGCCTTTGCCATTAGGCACGAATCGCGTAGACATAAGTTAATTACCTACATTTCATAAAGTATGACCTCTAGTCTACACTCTTGGCAGGCTGTGTGCTATTTGATTAAAAAGTGCTGATGATGGTAGATGATTAAAGGACTAATAGCGCGAAATGAATGATGCTTTGCTTGATTCTGTTCGACAGCCTGCGGTCGAAACTTTCAATCTCGTCCGGCGCTTCGGCTCGTTCACTGCTGTTGACTACATCAACCTGAAAGTTGAACGCGGGCGCTTCTTCGGCTTTCTGGGGCCGAACGGCGCGGGCAAATCAACCACCATCAAGATGCTCACAGGATTGCTTGCGCCGACCTCCGGCGAGATTCGCGTCATGGGGCGCGACATCGAGCGAGAGCCTCTGGAAGTCAAACGCAGGATCGGCGTCGTGCCGGAAGACCTGAATCTGTTCGAGCGTTTGACGGGCGCGGAGATGTTGACGTTCACGGGGCGAATGTACGGGCTTCAGCGAGAAGAAATCGCGGAGCGCACCGAAGAATTGCTCGCGTTGATGGAGCTTGATGATGAGCCGCGCAAGCTCGTCGTCGAATACTCGCACGGGATGAAGAAGAAGTTGTCGCTGGCGTGCGCGTTGATTCACCGTCCCGAAATTCTCTTTCTCGATGAACCGTTCGAGGGCATTGACGCCATCGCCTCGCGCACGCTCAAGGATTTGCTCTCGCGTCTGACGGCGCGCGGCCTGACCGTCTTCCTGACCTCGCACGTGCTTGAGATCGTCGAGCGTCTCTGCACGGACATCGCCATCATCGCTCAAGGCAAGCTCGTCGCGGCTGGCTCACTGGATGAATTGCGGCGCGGGATCGAAGTTGAAGGCGATGGGCAGGAGGCGCGCGGTGCGATGTCGCTCGAAGACTACTTCATCCACGTGATCGGCGGCGCGCGGCAGACCAGCGATGAGGTGCTTCATTGGCTGGGGTAATCATTCAATCATATCCGTTGCCGATAGATGACTAAGAAAGAAATTCTCACCGCAGAGGACGCGGAGGACACAGAGGACGAGAGAAAGAAATCTGAAATTCTAGCTTTGAAATCTCAAATCTATGATCTGCTCTTTCAACCCTTGTCTTGTCTCTGCGTCCTCCGCGTCCTCTGCGGTTAATCTTTATTCGCTCCCAATACAAGCTGTCATAGTTTATTCAGGCGCGGGCGGTAATATTCTTATCTCCGCGCACGCGCACAGTCTCTCCTTCAAAGATGAAGGCCAGTGATTTGTAGATCAGCTTGGCGCAGAGAAAGGCTGAGGCGTCGTAGCCTTCGACGTAAGAGTATTCCGTCAAATCCATGCCGACGACGCGGCGCTTGCGTGCCAGCGTGCGAATCAGTCCGATGGTTTCGTACCAGCCGAGTCCGCCAGGTTCGGGCGTGCCTGTCTGCGCGACGAGCGAAGGATCAAGGCCGTCAATATCAATCGTCAGATAGACGTTGTCCGTCAATCCATCAACAGCCGCGTCCCACCAATCGAAGCGCCCCACAATATCCTTAGCCCAGAAGATGCGCGTCGGCAGTTCGTCAAGCGACCGCGCTTCTTCCGCAGAGATGGAACGGATGCCGCACTGCACAGAGGGCAGGCGCAGATCGCGTGTGACGCGCGCCATGATCGAAGCGTGCGAATGCGGCGTGCCGTCGTAAGTGTCGCGCAGGTCTGCGTGCGCGTCTATCTGGAGGACGGAGAGATTGTCGTAGCGTTCGGCGTGCGCGCGAATGACGGGCGCGCTGACGGAATGCTCGCCGCCGATCATCGTCACGAACTTGCCCGTCTTGACCAACTCACTCGCGCGCTCATAGAGCGACTCCATCATGCGCGCGGGCGGATCAATCGAAGGCGACTGTGGAAGCGTGTGAATGCCGAGCTGATAGACTTCAGCATCTGTCTCCTCGTCGTAAAGCTCCATGTTGCGTGAAGCGTTGATGATGGCCTCTGCCCCGCGCCCTGTGCCCGTGCCGTAAGAGACAGTGCCCTCGTAAGAGACAGGCCAGACGACGACGCGCGCCCGCTCGAAACTCGAAAACTCCTCTTCGGCAATCCCGCCGAAGTTCATTGGAAGAGTGGCTGATTCGGACATTGTTAGTTTTCAGTTTTCAGTTTTCAGTTTTCAGTAGCCAGCCCCGTTGCTGAAAACTGAAAACCGAAAACTGAAAACTGTTATGGGACTTCAATCGTCAAATCACGTCCGGCAAAAGTGAAGGTCGGACGCTTGCGGCCTTTCATGTATTTGGCGGCGGTTTGCGAGAGCGCGGTGACGAGGATCGGGATGGCGATGGTCGCGTCGCAGTTGACGTAGGCTGTGTGCGCGCCGCGCGCGAGTTTGCCGAAGATGAGCGATTCGTCGCCGACGGCTCCGGTGGCTTGCGAGCGCCCGCCCGGATGCGGCGCGTCGGTCGTGACCGTGATCGCATACTTGTGGCCGCGCGCGGGAATCTTGACGATACTGGTCGAGACTTCCGTTTGCTGGATAAAACTCTTGCTCGTGCCGCCGCCGAGATTGATGACGCCGGAGACGCGCGCGCGTGCGGCAATCTGCGTCATGTCTAAAACGTCCTGAATGATGTCGAACTGAAAACTGTTCTTCTTCTCGAAGCGTGAAGCGGCGATGCCCGTACTGATTGAACTGTCGGCGATGGACGGGCAGAAGATCGGCACGCGCGCTTTGTAGGCGGACGTGAGCACACCGTCTTCGGTGGCGATCTCTGCCAGTTCGCGTCCCAGCAGATGCAGAAACTCACGCGTCGAGTAGGGGCGCGTCGGATCAAGTTGATTGCTGAAACCGCCGACCCATTCTTCGGCCTCACGATACTCTTCATCGCTGGCGAGCAAGTCCCACATGCGGTTGATCTGCGAGGCTTCGAGTTCGGCCTCGGTCATGCTGGGGTGCGACTGGAAGTGATGACGACCGAGCGTCTCGTGCAGGTCGTGAAAGATAATCGAACCCGACAGCACGAGCACGTCCACGAAGCGATTCTTGATAATGTAGGCGAGCAGTCGTCGCATCCCCGCAGGAATGAGCGCCCCCGAGGCGGCAACGTAAATGGTCGTGTTGTCGCCGAGCATGTCGAGCCAGATGCGATGCGCTTCCGCTAACTGCCGCCCGCCAAAGCCTGTGCCCTCCATCTTTTCGAGCAGCCCGGCCACAGAACGGTCACGATCAACCTGCACAGGTCGTGTCGGAACGGTCAGATACTTTGAAGGTTTTGGTCTTCGCTGAGTCACCATAAGTATTCTCCGAGTTTTGAATTATGAGTTTTGAGTTTTAAGTTTTTGCTTTTAATTCAAAACTCAAAACTCATAATTCAAAACTTCTTTTCAGTCTCTTGCGCGCCTGCCACGATTAGCCTTTCCGTTAATTGCCAGATAGGTGTAGGCGTCAAAGCGCGATTCGTAAAATTCGATCAACTCGGCGGCTTCGGCCTCCGTCAACTCTTCGCGCTTGACGCGCTGCATGACGAGGCGACGAAAGCCATCGTGCAGGAGGCTGCGTTCGTAGCGAGCGCGCTCGACCGCCTGTCCGATGGACGTGCCGCGAATAACTTTCTTAATCAGGTAGCCGTCTTCGTCAATGTGGATGTGCGCCTCGTTGGGCGCGCCGAAGAGGTTGTGATTGTTGCCCATTACTTCCTGATACGCGCCGACGAGCATGAAGGCCAGATAATACGGCTCGTCTTTAACCAATGGATGAAGCTCAAGCACCTGCTTCACGTCGTGCAGGTCAACGAACTTGTCAACGATGCCGTCCGAATCGCACGTGATGTCGCAGAGCGTCGCGTATTCCGTCGGCGCTTTGTTCAAGCCGTGAATCGGAACAATCGGGAACAATTGATCGAGCGCCCAATGATCCGGCACGGAACGGAAGACAGAAAAGTTCGTCAGATATTTAGCGCAGAGCAGGCGACGTAGTTCACCAAACTCTTCCGAGACGTATTTAGCCTGCTGCGCATATTTGTCAGCGCGCTCGCACACATCCCAGAAAAGAACCTCGCCTTTGGCGCGATCTTCGAGCGAGATCAATCCCAGATTGAAGAGCGTAAAAAGCTCTTCCCGATGTTCGAGCGCATCGTGGTAATACTCTCGATAGTTCTTAACCGAGACCGTCTCGCGCAGGTCGCCGAGTTCGACCACGACTTGCGGATCATCTTCATCAATCTCAATCGGCGTGATGTCTTCGACGACCGTCTCAATCTCGTCAACGACGTTGGTGATGAGAATGGCATGATAGGCCGAGAGGTAGCGGCCAGACTCCTGAATGATCGTCGGGTGCGGCACGTTCTCGTCATCACAGACCTGCATGATCGTGTAGATCACGTCATTGGCGAATTCCTGCGCCGAGTAGTTCGCGGATGAATCGAACGCCGTCTTCGAGCCGTCGTAGTCAACCGCCATCCCGCCGCCGACATCGAGCAGATCAACAGGAATCTTCATCTGGCGCACCTTCGCATAGACACGCGCCGCTTCCTTCATGGCGTTCTTGATGCGCTTGATGTCTGTCAGTTGCGAGCCGATGTGAAAGTGCAGGAGGCGCAGCATGTCCACGCGGTCTGCTTCCTGCAAGCGGCGGATAGTCTCCAGAATCTCCGTTGTCGTCAACCCGAACTTGGCCGCCTCGCCGCCGGATTTTTCCCAGCGCCCGGAGCCTTTCGAGTAGAGCTTGACGCGCATCCCGATCATCGGCAAGTCGCCTTCGTGCTGATCGGCGATGCGCAGGACGTGATCCAACTCGTTCAATTTCTCGATGACGATGACGACGCGCTTGCCGCTCTTCGCTCCGGCAAAAGCCATCTCGATGAACTCTTCATCCTTGAAGCCGTTGAGGACGAGCAGGCTATCGGGCGATTGGTCGAGTGCGAGCGCGGCGTAAAGCTCTGCTTTCGATCCGGCTTCAAGGCCGAAGTCGTAGCGCGAGCCTTCGCGCAAATACTCTTCGACCACCGAACGCTGCTGATTGACCTTCATCGGATAGACGCACATGTGCGCGCCCTGATACTCGTACTCGCGGATGGATTTACTGAAGGCGCGTTGAAGTTTTCGTACCTGGCTGGCAACGAGTTGTGGAAAGCGCAGGAGAACGGGCGTGCCGATGCCGCGCCGCGCCAGATCATCAATAATCTCTTTCAAGTCAGCCGCGCGGCTATCGTTCTCAGCCGGATGGACAATTAGATTGCCTTTACGATTAACGTCAAAGTAACCGGCCCCCCAATTTTCTATCCCGTAAGTTTCAAGCGTCTGTTCGATAGCCGTGGTCAATTCGCGGTCTCCTGCTTGTCTCTATCTTTCACGATGCGCGTGGATTTTCGCGTGCGAAGCGCAGTTGCCCCAACATCCGAGCCTCGTCAGCATTGTTCAGGGTTGGACACTAAGCGGGCAATTTAACAGAAAACGCGAGGCCGGACAATAACTATTTTCCCGGAGAGGCTGAAGCCCAAAAGGATGTAAACAAGAGCAAGACAAAGGTTTAAGCGCAGAAAAGGCCGTGTGATAAATTTTCGCCGCCGATAATTTGCAGAGAAAAGCTTGACAGCAGACGCAGCAGAACTATAATGCAAACTTTTTATGCGCCGTCGCAGTATGACGAACGCCAACACTCGCACAGCACTAGCTACTCGAAAACTAAACCGCTCTCTGATCGCTTTCCTGAGCGCGGTTCGCACCCACAACACTCCCTTAAACTCTCAGGAGAAAACATGAACGCTAAAAATGCCTTGAAGTATGCCTCTGATGAAGGGGCCAAGTTTGTTTCAGTCAGATTCACGGATTTACCAGGCTCGTGGCATCATCTGACTTTCCCGATTGACCAGCTTTCCGAAGGCTCTTTTGAAGACGGCTTCGGTTTCGACGCCTCCAGTTTGCGCGGCTGGGCGGCGATCCACGAATCCGACATGCTGCTCGTGCCGGACGCGACGCGCTACTGGATGGAGCCGTTTTCGGACGAGCCGACGCTCTGTCTGATCGCCAACGTCGTTGACCCGATCACGAAAGAGGGCTACGCCTTCGACCCGCGCTCGGTCGCCACGCGCGCCGAAAGCTATTTGAAGTTCACGGGGCTGGCCGACACAGCCAACTTCGGCCCCGAAGCAGAGTTCTTCGTCTTCGACTCCGTTAAGTTTCACAACGATCAAAACTCTGCCGGGTACACGGTTGATTCCGACGAAGCACACTGGAACAGCGGACGCGCAGCAGATGAGTTTCATGGCTCGAACTTAGGCTATCGCATCCGCAGCAAAGAGGGTTATGTTCCGCTTCCGCCCGCAGACTCTCTCGCAGACCTGCGCTCGGAGATTTCATTGACGCTCGCCAGGTGCGGCATCTCTGTCGAGTGTCATCACCACGAGGTCGCCACCGCCGGACAGTGCGAGATTGATTTCCGCTTCTCGACGCTTTTAGGCACTGCCGACAATTTGCAAATCTTCAAGTACGTCGTCCGCAACACGGCTTACAGTTACGGCAAGGCCGCGACCTTCATGCCCAAGCCGCTCTACGGCGATAACGGCTCCGGGATGCACTGTCATCAATCTTTATGGAAAAGCGAGAAGCCGCTCTTCGCAGGCGACGGCTACGCTGGACTTTCAGAGATGGCGCGTTTCTACATCGGCGGACTCTTGAAGCACGCGCCTTCAATCGTCGCCTTCGCCGCGCCGACGACAAACAGCTACAAACGTCTCGTGCCAGGCTTTGAAGCGCCCGTCAATCTGGCTTACTCAGCGCGCAATCGCTCGGCGGCGGTACGCATTCCGATGTTCTCGACCAATCCGAAACAGAAGCGTCTGGAATTTCGTCCGCCCGACCCATCGTGCAATGCGTATCTGGCGTTCTCCGCGATGTTGCTCGCAGGACTCGACGGCATTCAAAACCGCATTGATCCGGGCCAGCCGCTCGACAAAGACATCTACGATCTTTCGCCAGAAGCCTTGAGCGAAGTGCCGAGTCTGCCCGGCTCGCTTGATGAATCACTGAAGGCACTCGAAGCCGATCACGACTTCCTCTTGAAAGGCGACGTGTTCACACCGCAGTTGATTGATCGCTGGATTAGCTACAAGCGAGAGAAAGAGATTCAGCCCTTGAGAATGCGCCCGCACCCGTTAGAGTTCAGCATGTACTTCGACATCTAAAAAGTCTGGCGAGTCCAGCGAGTCTAGCGAGTCAGTTCGTATTGCAGGCTCGCTAGACTCGACGGACTCGCTGGACGCGCTGGACTTCACTTATATGCGTAACTAGCCTTGCAAACTTCCGTGCGGGTGTTGGTTTGATAATTCGCCACCAGAATCTTGCCTGACTTAAAGAGTTGGAAGGCCACGTCGGCGGCGTCGCCGTTGACCTTCGCTTTAATCACATCGGTGCCGGCTTGCTCCACCGTCATGTTGGCGACCTGCATGTTCTCGACGTACATCAGCCCACGGTCGAGCTTTCCGTCAACTTCATAAACCAGAAAATACAGCGATTGGTTGCGATCCGTGCAGCGATATTGATGTGTCTTCTGCGCTGGCTTCGATGTTGCCAGAGCGTAGCTGACTGCGCCCACTGTCGTCAGCGCGACAGCGAGAATAGTTCCCAACAGGAATTTCTTTCTCATTTGTTTCTCTCCTTCTTTGTCAAAGAGTCGTGCGGTTCGGGTTGAATTAAAGTGACTAGCTTACATTTGCCAGGGGCGCGTACTATATCATCATCTTGACCATCTTCAACGAAAAAGTTGAATCGCTCGTGCGCGACCTACCGGATGCGGAAGGCGCGCGCCTCTTCTTCGAGCGCTTACAGGCGGAACATCCGCGCGCCGTCAAAACACTCACGCGCGATGCCGGATTGCTCTCGGACGCGCTGGCGCTCGCCGCGTGGAGTCCGCTTTTGGCGACAACGCTCTCGCAGAATCCTGACTATCTGGTGTGGCTGGCGCGCGAGCGCGGGCAGACGCGCGTCAAAAGCCGCGAGGAGTTGACTGAATCGCTCGCGCGTTTCGCTCTCACCAACTCGCAGCTTGAACCGCAGGTGCTGCTCGCACGCTTTCGTCGCCGCGAGCTTTTGAGAATCTATCTACACGACATCCGCAACACGAGCACGCTCGTCGAAATTACGGAAGAGTTGTCGAACCTCGCGGACGCCGTTCTTGAACATGCGCTGAATCTCGCACGGCAGGAGTTGGACAATCGCTACGGTTCGCCGCAATGCACGGACGAGAAAGGCCGCACTGCGACCGCCAGCTTCCTGATCGTCGCGCTCGGCAAGCTCGGCTCCTTGGAACTCAACTATGCCTCCGATATTGATCTGCTTTTTCTCTACTCCGATGAAGGCACAACTTCCGGTACAGGCACGCGCGGCGAGATCACGAACCGCGAGTATTTCAACAAGCTGGCCGAGAGCGTGGCGCGCATCGTCGGCCAACAAGCGGGCGAAGGCGCGGCCTATCGTGTTGATCTGCGTCTGAGACCTTTCGGTCGAGACGGTGCGCTCAGTACCTCGTTCGCAGAAGCTGTGCGTTACTACCGCGAGACGGCGCAGGCATGGGAGCGACAGGCGTTGATTCGCTCGCGCGCCGCCGCAGGCAGTGTTCAACTCTACACGCGATTTTTTGAGCGCGTTCGTCATCATGTCTATGCTGCGGAGGTGACTGTCGAGCGCGCCTTGGCAAACGTGCGGCTCGCCAAGCAGAAGATTGATCGCCATCACGCGCACGACACGGGCGGCTTCAACGTCAAGCTCGGTCGCGGCGGCATCCGCGAAATCGAGTTCATCGCGCAAGCTCTCCAACTCGCCTTCGGCGGACGCGATTCGTGGCTTCGCACCACGCACACGCTCATCAGTCTGGGACGCCTCGCAGACAGGCAGTTGATTACCGAACGCGAACGCACAGAGCTATCGGACGCCTACGTTTTCTTACGCAAGCTCGAACATCGCTTGCAGATGGAGCATGGGCTGCAAACGCATTCTGTCCCTGACGATGCCGCGCGCCGCCTGCTCGTCGCACGCCGGATGAGCTTCACAGGCGTTGACGCTCTCTCGAAATTCAATCGCGCGCTGCAAGCACAGACGACCAACGTCCGCGCGGCCTACGACCGTGTTTTCGGGAAAGCTCTCGACGGGCATGACGCGACAAACGCTGCGATGGATAGTGAGGCTCTCAACGCCGCGCAGCATCACTCGGCGTCAATCTCGGAAAGGCCAATTGATGCGGAAGCGTCGGCGACAAACTCTGCCGCGACTATCTTCGCGCGGTCTCTCACAGATGATTCGTTTAAGCCGGACGCAGATCAACCACTGCACGAAACCAGAGAGTCTCGCCTTGAAATAGTCGCCCGCGTTCTTACGACTGCGGCGCATGACTCGCTCAGTCCTCGCCGCGCGTTGATGCTCGCGTCGCGCGTGGCGTCTTCGCTCGACAAGGCAACCATCGAAATTAAGTTTTCGCGCGCACGCCTTGAGGCGCTCGTGCATTTGTGCGGGGCGTCGGAGTTTTTCGGCGAGATGCTGGCGAGCAATCCGGCACTGATTCTGGCGTTGCCGTTGAGCGAGGCCGAAGAGACGAAGCGTGATTATGATGCGCTGCTGCGTGCGGCTGTTGAAAGCGCGGATGGATTCGGCGCTAGGGTGGCGGCGCTGCGTCGTGAGTGGGCGAAGTTGATTGTGGAGATTGGTGCGCTCGATGCTTCGGGCGCGATTTCGATGTTCGAGGCTAACGCGCGTCAAACCGATCTGGCTGCCGCGAGTCTCGACGCCGGATGTCTCATCGCCAGCCGTGAACTGGCGCGGCGCTACGGTGAGCATGAAGGAAGCGCTCGCGTCGCTATTCTCGGTCTTGGGCGTCTCGGCGGCGGCGGAATGGACTACGGCTCAGACCTCGATGTCGTTCTGGTTTACGATGACACAGCGCCTTCGCCCATCTCTGCGCTTGAACCCGTCGAAGCCTACGCGCGTTTCGGTGAACTACTCGTCGCCGCGCTCTCCAGTGTGACGCGCGATGGCTTTCTCTATCGTGTGGATTTGCGCCTGCGCCCTGATGGAAGAAACGGCCCGACCTGCGCGAGCGCGCGTGCGTTCACGGATTATTTGCGAGAGCGTGCGGTCGAATGGGAGTGGCTCGCTTATGTTAAATTGCGCGCGGCGGCTGGCGATTTGGAGTTGGGAAGAATGGTTGAAAGAAACGCGCGCGGCATAATTCACGAGAGAGCGCGCATTGCAGACGCGGAAACTCTGCGGCTTGAGACCCGCCGCGTGCGCGAGCGACTTGAGCAGGAAAAAACCAGGCGACGCGCGAAGGCCACAGACATTAAGTACGGCGCGGGCGGAATGCTCGACGTTTATTTCGCCACGCGCTATCTGCAACTGCGCGACAACGTGCCTGACACGGCAGAAGGCCGCTCAACGCGCGCCGCGCTCGAACGCCTGCACGCAGCAGGCTCGCTTGATGAAAAAGACTATGAAGCGATGAAAGAGGGCTACGCGCTACTGCGTGCCCTCGATCATCACTTGCGCCTCATCGTCGGACGCTCGACGCGCCTGCCCGCGACCACTCATCCGTCGCTTCGAGACCTCGCACGCAAACTCAATTACGCTTCCGCCGACGAACTCGCGGCGTCACTCGCCCAGCACATGCAGAGCATACGTTCAGCCTACGAACATATCACAATGAAAGGCAGGAATTCAGAATCCAGAATTCAGAATCCAGAATGAGAAGGGGGCAGCCCGCTGCGACAGATTCTCTTTTCTTCTGACTCTTGGATTCTGGATTCAGTCTCCTGCTTTTCTACGGCATGTGACTCTTCACGTACTCTTTGGCCTTGTTCGGGTCGCTGTACTCCTGTGCCCAGGCAAGATTTTTCCTGCCCCATTCCCCGTGGTCTTTGATGAATTGATCCATAGCGGGAGTCGGTTGGCCGCTAGAGTCAGTCAGGCCGAGAGCTTTCGTGACTTGCATGATCGTCGCGGGGTCTTGCGTGATGCCAGCAGCCTGAAAGAGCTTATGCTTGTCATCATCGGACAGGTTGGCTGCCGACCCGCCCGATTTGCTGCAAGCGAAGCTCACGAGCGTGAGCGCGATGACGAGGGAGATAATTGTAGATTTGCGTTTCATGGAAAAATCTTTCTTCTCGAACAGTGGATGCGTAGAGCGAAACTCTTTTACGCGAAACCGTCCGGCTAGTCAAATGATTCGGGAAGCGAAACTACCAGCACTTCTGAGCAGAATTCAAACTGTCTTCATTCGCCGGAAATCGCGCTGCACGCTTGTTCGTCTCAGACAGTGGAAGTCGGCTCAACTCTCACTGTGGCATGTGGCTGTTGACATACGCTTTGGCTTTTTCCGGTGTGTCAACTTCTTTGGCAAATGCCTCATTTTTCTCTCCCCACGCTGGCCCTCCCGCCATAAACTTCTTGGCGGCTTCATTCGGAGTGCCATCGGGATTCGCGAACCCGAGTTTCTTACCAACATTATCCATAATCACCGGGTCTCCTGTTTTTGCGGCGGCGAAGACAAGCCTGTACTTGTCTTCCTCGGACATGTTGGTGGCCGTCCCATCAGATTTGCTGCAAGCTAAACTGACGAGAGATAGCCCTATCAAGAGGGCTAGTATTGTGGATTTGAATCTCATAGATGAATCTTTCTTTTCCAGCAGGGAATGTGTAAAGCGCCATCCTTTTACGCGAAAATCGTCCGGCTAGTCAAATGATTCCGGCAGTCAACGATGGTCGCGCTGGTTAAGAAGATAATTCGCCTCATGCCTCAGTTGGCGAATCTTCCGTTTCCTCATACCAGCAGTTCGTGCACCAGCGATGCCCGGTCTGTCGCACATCTGATGAATAATCGGCGGAAGCTGGCAGACGCCGCGCGATCTCACGTTCTTCTTCGCCGAGTTCCCTCCAACCGCGCAGCCGACCCACGCCGCAGCGCGGACACTGTGCCTGAGATTGATTGTTCATTCTGAAATCCTCGCAAGCCTGGTTTGAGACAAAAGCGAAAGCGCGGTAATATCGCCACTGTCTTTAACATACTCCCCGCGAAAATAGAAAGCTCGGCCTCGAAGATGATTTCAACTGCACGCACATTCCGCGCTCTGGCGCTCGTCTGCACGCTCCTCGCCCCTTTAACTTTCGCGCAGCGCGACGATGCACGCTTCGATTTTTACGCGCGTGGGCCTTACCGCGAAACCACTCCGCGACCGCAGAGCATCCTGCATTACGACGTGGGCGAGTTCAATACCAATTACGCTTTGATGGAGCGCGTCGTGTTCGGCATCGCGCAGTCCGCGCCAGACCGCGTGCGCGTGATGGACATGGGCGAGACCAACGAGCATCGCATGATGCACTTAGTCGCCATCAGCGCGCCGGAAAATATCCAGCGACTCGACGAGATCAAAGCCAACATCGCGCGCCTCGCAGACCCGCGCAAGACTTCAACGGAAGAAGCGCAGCGCATCATCTCTACGACGCCCGTCATCGTCTGGCTCGCCTACACGATTCACGGCAACGAGTCGGCTGGGATTGAAGCGATGATGCAGGTCGCCTATCAGTTAGCCGCATCGAATGAGCCAGCGACGCTCGACATCCTGAAGAACTGCGTCGTACTCATCAATGTTTGCGCGAATCCTGATGGACACGAGCGTTTCACAAGTTGGTACAACGCGAATGCCACAGGCAATCCAGACCCACTCGCCAACGAGCACCGTGAACCCTGGTCAGTCTATGGCCGCTTGAATCACTATCGTTTTGATCTCAACCGCGACAACATCGCCTCCACCCAAACGGAGGCGCGCAACATGCAGCGCGCTTACCTCGAATGGAATCCGCAGGTGCTGGCCGATCATCACGGGCAGCCCGCGCAATTTTTCTTTCCGCCCGCCGCGCTCCCCATCAATCCGAACCTGCCGCCGGAGCAGACGGCACGCTGGCTCTCAACCTTCGGTCGCGCCAACGCCGCGCAGTTCGACGAACGCAACTGGGATTTTTACGTGCGCGACATCTTCGACCTCTTCTATCCGGGCTACTGGGATTCCTGGCCGAGCTTAAACGGCGCGACCGGCATGACCTATGAGACAGACAGCGGCGGCTTCAAAGGCATCAACTGGCGGCGCGACGACGACACCATCGTCACCTTCCGCTCCGGCATCGCCAAACACTTCGTCGCTTCAATGACGACGCTCGACACCGCCGCACGCAATCGTGAGGCGCGTCTCAAAGATTATTACGAGTTCAAGCGCAGCGCGATTGAAGAAGGGCGCACGGAGAAGATGAAGCGCATCGTCATCCTGCCCGGCAAAGATGCAGGCAAAGCGACGGAACTTATCAATGTTCTCCTGCGCGCTGGCATCGAGGTCGGCGTGGCGCGCGAGCAGTTTCGCTCAGGGAGCGCGCACGATTACATGAAAGACGCGAGCGCCACAGCTTCACACGAGTTTCCAGCAGGCTCTTACGTCATTGATCTCGCGCAGCCGCAGAAGCGACTTGCCAAGGCGCTGCTTGAGCCGGAGACGCCGCAGGACAAAGATTTCGTCCGCGAGCAACTCGCGCGGTTCGCGCGCAACGAGCGGCGCGGGCGTAGCGCATCGCAGGAAGGCTACGGCTTCTACGACATCACCGCCTGGTCGCTCCCGCTCGCCTTCGGCGTCGAAGCATACTGGATGGAAGACGCTGGCTCAGTACAACGCACACCAGTCAGTTTAGCCGACACCTCATCAATGAACGCGGGCGGTGTTCAAGGCGGACGCGCGAGCATCGCTTACATCATTCCTTACGACAATGACTCCGCGCCCGCGCTCGTCTATCGTCTGCAACGCGAAGGCTTCCGCCTCGCCGTCGCCACGCGCACGTTGACGGCAGGTGGTCGCACGTGGCCGCGCGGCACAATCGTCGCCCGTGTCTCGCGCAACTCCGACAGGCTGCACGATGCGATAGCTCGACTTTCGAAAGAGACGGGCGCTGCTGTTTGGAGCGTTAATTCTGGATTTTACGAAACGGGCGAAACAGGCGTCGGCTCTGAAACTGTGGTCGCGCTCAAGCCGCCGCGTATCATCCTCGTCGCGGATGAAGGAGTTGACCAAACAAGTTACGGCGCGATCTGGTGGATGTTCGATCAAGCGGGCGTTGACTTCACAGCGATGACAATTAACAACATCAAGCAGGCAGAGCTTGACAACTACAACGTCATCATCATCCCGGACGGTTCTGCCGGACGCTACTTCTCAGCCTTCGGCAAGAGCGGCATCGAAACCCTGCGCGCGTGGACGCAGCGCGGCGGCACACTGATCTGCATCAAAGGCGCTGCCGTCTTCGCCGCGCTCAAGGATGTGAATCTGACTTCATCACGTCTCGTCGGTTCTGACGATGACGAGCAGCGTGGTCAAGCGCCGCCCGAAGAAGCGAAGTCAGCGCCACAACCTTCACCTTCGCCGTCTCCGCAGGCTGAAACGAATCTGACGAATCGCAGAGGACGACAACGCGCCAGCCAGACCGCCACCGAACAGCAACGCGCGGAGGCAGACCAGACCGAAAAGCTCGAAGGCGCGCCACCCGAACTCCCGCCCATCGCTTCGCCATCGGCGCATCCCGGCGTCGTGCCGGAAGCAGTGCCCGGCGCGATCATGCGTGCGACGATTGACCGCACGACGTATCTCACTTTCGGCTACGAAGAGACGCAGCTTCCCGTGCTCGTCAACTCCGCTTACTTCTTCCGCCCGTCGAAAGAGGGCACGAACGCCGTCGTCTTCTCGCCCGACCCGAATCAACCATTACATATCTCAGGCTTCATCTGGCCGGGTAACACTGAACGACTCCTGCGCGGCACGGCCTACGTGATCGAAGAGCCGACCGCGCGCGGCCACGTCATCCTCTTCGCCGAAGAGCCGATCTTTCGCGGCATCTGGCGCACGACCGTGCGGCTCTTCTATAATTCGATATTATTTCCGTCAGCAATGTGACGAAAGAAATCATTGAGAATTAATCAGGCCTTTGATTGATACGTGAATCAGGAGTTGATTTGCTGCTTACTCGTTAGTTTTCAACCCCTGCTTCACATATCTTCAGTAGATAGTTTGAGACGACGCTTTCAGCATCTCCCACGTCAAGCAGCTTGCCCGATTCGATGAGGAGCGCGCGACCGCACATCTGCCTGACGGACATTAGATCGTGGCTGACAAAAAGCACTGTCCGACCTTCGCGGCTCACCTCTTTCATCTTCGCCAGGCATTTTTTCTGAAATGCCGCATCGCCGACGGCCATCACTTCGTCAAGAATCAGGATGTCCGGTTCGAGATGCGCGGCGACGGCGAAGGCCAGCCGCAGATACATTCCCGTGGAGTAGTATTTAATGGGCACGTCCAGAAACTGTTCCACTCCGGCGAAGGCTATGATCTCATCAAATTTAGTTTTAATCTCCGCTCGCTTCATCCCGATGATCGCGCCGTTGAGAAAAACATTTTCTCTGCCGGTCAGGTCTGGATGAAACCCTGTCCCTATTTCCAGCAGACTGCCCGAACGCCCGTACATGTCAACCTCGCCCGCAGTCGGTTTAATAATTCTGGAAAGAATTTTTAGAAGCGTTGACTTGCCTGCGCCGTTGCGCCCGACGATGCCCAGCACCTCGCCCGGCTCGACCTCGAAACTAATATCTCGAAGCGCCCAGAAATCCGCCTCCCTGAGGGCCGGTCGTCCGTAGAAACGCTCGACAGGGGATTTGAGAGCTTTAACCCAGGCCTCACGCAAGTTGCGGTTTGCCATCACGCGCTTGTCAAAACAGTAGCGCTTGCTCAGATTTCTAACTTCAATGATTGGTCTCATCTATTTGTTTTAGATCACGTCAACCAGACTATCTTGCCGACGACAGAAATCATAGACGAAGTAAAGAAGCGCTGAGATGGTGATGACCGCCGAGATGACGATGCTCGGCCAGTTGAATTCTAATCCGAGTAGGGCAGCGCGGAAGCCTTCGATAATCCCCGACACAGGATTGAGCGCATACCACAACCTCCAACCCTGCGGCACAAGGCTCACCGGATAGATGATGGGCGACATGAACATCCAGAGTTGAAGCACGACCGGCAAGACGGCCCCGACATCACGGTATCTGGCATTCAAAGCTGAAAACCAGATGCTGATTCCCAGCGCGAGCAGCGTAATCTGCGCGATGAACACCGGCAGCATCAGGATGCTCCACGCCACGTGAATGCCGTAATAGAGCATCAAGCCGACAAGCACGCTGAAAGCGATGAGGAAGTCCACGAGCCGCACGCCGACCACCGCGATGGGGAGAATCAAACGTGGAAAATAGATTTTGGTAATGACGTAGTTGTTGGCGACGAGGCTCTGGCTCCCGCTCGCCACCGAGTTGGAAAAGAAGAGCCAGGGCAGGAGTCCCGCGTAAGCAAAGACAGCGTAGGGCACGCCGTCCGAAGGGACGCGCGCCAGCCTCCCAATGAAAACCGCGAAGACCAGCGCCATCAGGAGCGGCTGTAGAATCACCCACGCCACGCCGAAGATGGTCTGTTTGTAACGAACCTTGAGGTCTCGCCAGATTAGAAAGTAGAGCAACTCACGGTGCGCCCATATCTCCCGCAGGTTAGACAACACGGGCAAGCTCTCGGGCCTGATCTTTATCGCAGGCTCCCCAGGCAAGATAGGATGTGTGCGAGTGGCGTTGGTCGTACCGGGTGAATCTTCCGGCAGTTGAGCTACGACCATGCCCGCTTCTTCGTTAATCATCATATTGAGACGAGTTTATTTTGCATCGGGTTCGGCTTTCTTATTCTCCGGCGAGATGATTCGCAAGTTTCCGAAGCAGACTTTTCCCACGGCCCAGCGCGCCACGAGCACGAGAGAGAAAGGAGCGAGCCAGGTAATAAAGACGAAACAGCACACGGTAATAAAGATGAAACAGCACCCGGCGAATGCGACCAAGATGAATTGGAAAGTAGATGCCCAGATAAATGTCTATGAAGTACAAGCGGAAAGTTAAGTAAGCGAGGACAGGAATAAAGGCGCAGAGGCGTAAGAGAGAAACCAGCGGGCGATAGAAGGTGCGTCTTTTCTCTGCTCTGGATAGCTGGCTTCTGTAAAGCTCGTTGAGGTCGCTCACGGCGCGGCTCAGTGTGAATCGTTCGAGCATCAACTCGCGCCCGGCGCGACCGAGTGCTCTTGCTTTCTTCGGATCGCGTAACAGTTGAAGAATGCCGCGAGCGAGGTCTTCCGGGTTGGAGGGTTCCACCACCACGCCCGTCTCTCCGTCTCGCACAGCGTCCACCATGCCGCCGACGCGGGTGACGACCATCGGGCATTCCATCAGCAACGCTTCCATGGTGCCGCCCAGATTCTCATTGAGCGAAGCCTGGACAGCCACGTCAACCGAGCGCAGAATTTTGTTCGACTCCTTTCGATAGCCAGTGAAGATGATGCTGCGCTCAAGGCCCATGTCCTGCACAGACTTTTTGATTCCTTCCAGATACTTTTCGCCCGCCTCGCCCCAGCCTGAACCCACGAGCAGAAATTTAGCATCTGGGAACTCGGCCAAAATGATGGGCGCAGCTTTAACAAGGTCTTCGTGACCCTTCACACCCTTCCCTTCCAAATATGTCGGGACCCAACCCTTGCCGATCAGAGTCGGGTAGAAATACGCGACTTTACCGATCAATGGAGTGTCCGGCGGCCAGCCAAATTCTTCGCGTAGATTGACGGGCTGCACCTGCTCGGAGGAGAACTTACGCTCGTCGGGCGCATAATAGACGAGTGTCAAACGCTCTCTGCTGACGCCCAATGATTGATACAACTGCATGGATAATTCGCATGAAGGAATCAAGCCGGTTTCCATCCAACACGTATCGCGGTCAATCCAGCGTGAGATCGGCGCTTGAAGAATAAATGGCCCGGTCAGCATCCCCAATCGCACGGGCACGTCAGCCAGCCACGCGGCTATCCTCCCCATCACCATTGAGAGGAACAGGTGTGTCTGAACCACGTCCACGCGCTCGCGCCTGAAGAAGCGCACCAGTCTTAAAACTGTGCGCGGCATCTCTAAGATTCCCTGAACCGAGCCGAAGCTGAATGATTCGATGTGGTAAGGGATATTCTCAGCGCGCAGGAGATCAATCAGGCCGCCGCGCTCGCCGGACACAATCGCCATCACTTCACAGTCGTGGCGGTCGCGCAGTTCACGCAATTGCTCAACCATCCACGTCGCGCCCTCAGTGGTGGCAGCTATGTGGCAGACCTTTAATTTCCTCAGAGGGGTCTTCATGCCTGACGCAGGATTAGTGTGCTCTGGCGAAAACATTCGTCTGTCTGCATTACGAAAAGCGGAAACTCCAGGCTCGATGCTGGTTAGAGCTTTGGCGGCTAAAGCCCTTGCTACGGAGGGCGGCGCTTAATTTAACATGAAAAGCTCGCAGGTAATAATCAGGCGACAAGCGAATAGCTTTCTTTATTCTCGAAGAGAGCTATAATGACAAAACGGTTGACCAAAGGAATGTTAATAACAGCCTCGCTGAGTGTAGGCCATCAGGATAGAACGGCAGTGTTTGTTAATCTTCTCCGCGAGTACGGCGACATTTTACTGTCCGTGCTCATCTTGACTTTAATCTTTAACTGCCTGGAATTACTCGCGCCAGCCGAGAAAGGCCAGGCTGTCTCAAAGCGGCTCTGCAACCTGCTTTATTTTCCTGTCGCGTTGGCTCTCGGACTTCTCATACAATTTCTTCTCGCCCCCTCTTACTCTCAGGCTCTGAGGCTCGTGCGCGGAGGACTACTCCCTGAATTCATTAATGCACAAAGCAGCTTCGCGGCTAAACTGCTGTTCACCCTTTTTTATGCTGTAGTGTTCGACATCTGGCAATACTGGGCGCACCGCCTACAGCACACCATCCCTTTTTTCTGGGAGACGCATAAGTTTCATCACAGCGAAACTGCTCTCAACTCCAGCACCATCGCCAGAACCCACATTTCCAGCACTCTTCTCTTCTTTATTCTTTATCTTCCGGTGCTGCTTATCCTCGGACCACAAACGCCACACTTCATCGGCCTTTTCCTGATGTTCAAGTTGTGGGGATTCGTCAATCACACAAATGTCCGGCTTAACCTCGGCCCCTTGACGCCGATCATTTCCGGCCCACAATGGCACCGCATCCACCACTCACTTTATCTCGAACACCGCGACAAGAATCTCGCCGCCTTCTTCCCGTTCATAGACATTCTCTTCGGCACCTACTACAGACCTCTGAGCAATGAGTATCCGCCGACGGGGCTGCACGCAGAAGAAGGCGAGGGCTTCCTGCGTGAGGCGACCATTGCACCTTTCTCCGGCTGGTATAAGATGACTGCAAGGCGGCTGGGCAGGTTGAGAAGCAGCCGGATTGTTCGCTTGAGAGACTCGATTTAGCCCTGCGGAATTTCCGTGCAACCTCATCAGCGCTGACAATTTGAGAGTTGAATAATAGAAGCCGCATGAGACTACAGTTTTGTGTAGCCGAGAATACATCAATCTTCCGTCGCGGCAGATGAGCGTTAAAATCAACTGTGTTCACGCTCTTTAATTGAGCACCATTTCTTTTCTATCCTGGCTGCCATGCTCCCTTTCCTCCTCTCACCCCTCACGTGGCGCGTTGTTGGCGTGACGACGTGACAGGAATCGCCGGGATACGCTATGCTCTGACGGCTGAAATCCGCACGCTGCAAGATGGAGAGGTGCAAGAGTGGCTGAATTGGCAGCACTGGAAATGCTGTGTACGGGGAACCGTACCGTGGGTTCGAATCCCACCCTCTCCGCCAGATAGCTTTCAGCCGTCAGCATTCAGCAATCAGCAGATTTTGTGTTAAGCTGAAGACTGATCGTTGATCGCTATTTTTTGACAATTTATCAGACTTCGGGCTCCGCACAACGCTTGCCTTGTGAACTCCGCCAGGCCGGGAACGGAGCAACGGTAGCAACGGCGGCGTGTGTTGCGGGTAAGTCCGAAGTCTGGCCCATAACGCAGAGGTCAGAGGTTAGAGGTTAGAGGTCAGTGGAAAAACTAACCTCTGACTTCTGGCCTCTGGCCTCTGTCTTTCTATGTCTTATCAAGTCATCGCTCGCAAATGGCGTCCGCAAACCTTCGAGGAAGTGACGGGGCAGGAACCCATCACGCGCACCTTGCGCAACGCCATCGAGCACGAGCGGCTGCATCACGCTTATCTCTTCAGTGGCGCACGCGGCGTCGGCAAGACGACGACCGCACGCCTGCTCGCCAAAGCTCTCAACTGTCACAAATCAAAGAACCCCACACCGACGCCATGCGCAATTGACGATCCGACGGCGTGTGCTTCGTGCAGGGAGATTGCGGAAGGGCGTTCGATTGACGTGTTGGAGATTGACGCCGCGTCGAACACGGGCGTTGACAACGTGCGCGAGGCGATCATCAGCAACGTCGCCATCTCTCCGGCGCGCGACCGCTACAAAGTTTTCATCATTGACGAAGTTCACATGTTGTCGCCTTCGGCCTTCAATGCGCTGTTGAAGACTCTGGAAGAGCCGCCGCCGCGCGTCGTCTTCATCATGGCGACGACCGAAAAGCATAAACTCCCGGAGACGATTCTTTCGCGCTGCCAGCAGTTTGAGTTTCGCACGATTGCGATGGCGAAGATCGCAGAGCGTTTGCGGTTCATCGCCGACGCCGAGAAAGTTAAAATCTCTGACGAGGCTTTGCGCGAGATTGCGCGCGCGGGCGAAGGCTCGATGCGCGACGCGCAGAGTGCTTTCGATCAGGTCATCAGTTTTTCCGGCACTGAGATCAAGACGGAAGATGTCGAGACAGCGCTGGGACTAGCGAGCACGGAGATGCTCGCGCGCGTGGTGAGCGCGATTGCGGAGCAAAGGGCGGCGGAAGCGCTTGCGGTTGTCAATGATCTTGTGATGCGCGGCCACGACTTGCGCAACTTCTGCCGCGATCTGCTGGGACACGTTCGCAATCTGCTCGTCGCTAAAGTCGCAGGCGAAACTTCCGAGCTTTTAGACACGGCAGCTTCTGACGCGCGCGCGCTTGTGCAGCAGGCGAACAATTTTTCCGAATCAGACCTCACGCGCTTCTTCCATTCTTTGACGGAGACCGAAAATAATCTACGCATCGCCGCTCATCCACGCTATCAACTCGAAGTCGGGCTGGTGAAGTTGATCGAGATGCGGCGCGTCGTTCCGCTCAACCACCTGGTCGAACGCCTCGCCGCGCTCGAAGAGTCTTTGCGAACAGGGGTCGCTCCAACTGCTGCGAACAAGACGCCGCCTGCATCTGCAAGTGGCGGCGCGCAAAGCTCCGGCGGCAAGTCGAGCGCGTTTCCCGCGGCTTCGACGCCGCGCGCAAGCAGCGCGATGAAAAGCGAGAGTGCAGACGTTGCTGCGTACATGCAAGCGACTGCGGATGAACCGCCGTTCGAGGGCGTCGGTGGCACGCCATCAACTCAGACCTTGCCGCCCATGCTCACGCTGGTGCCTCCGCCCGGCCCAGAGCCGATGGCGGCAGGCGTGGCGACGGCGACTGCCCGGCAGCCTGCTTTCAAGAGCGGGTCACAGCCATCTGATCGCGTCGGCCAGAGCAAGCCCGTTGCTAAGACATCTCAAGAACCGGCAATCGAGAGCATCAAGGGCGCGCTCGAAAAGCGTAACCGCATGTTTCTCGTCATCGCGCTCGAAGGCGCGCGCAAGGCTGTCGTCGAAGGCGATGAGTTGTATATCGAGTTCGCTCCCGAAGCTAAGCACCTGCGTGACAATCTAGCAAAGCCTGAAAGCGTCAAAGTGCTGCGCGAGGCAGCCCGCGAGGCGCTCGGCCATGACATCGGCGTGCGGATTGTCGTCAAAGAGAAGAATGATCCGAACGAGCCTCCGACGAAAGAGGAAGCAGCGCGTCTTGAAAAACAACGCCTCCGCGAAATCGCCGAACAAGACCCCTCCGTCCAGAAAGTCCTCCGCACCTTCCGCGCAGAGATCGTGGACGTATGGCGAGAAAAGCAGTAGTCAGTGGTCAGTGGTCGGTGGTCAGTTAAGGCGAAACCATCAGCGTGTTTTTACTGACCACTGACCACTTTCCCCGTGAACCTTCGCGTCCGTGTTCTCGTATAGCTCACACGGAGGTAAGATTAAAGATGCGTGATCCTTTGATAGCGGGGCTTCTGAGTTTGTTGGTTCCCGGACTTGGGCAGATTTATAATGGTCGGGTGATAATTGGGATTCTGTGGCTTCTCCTGACGGGAGTTTCATGGATTGGTTCGGCTGGCACGCTCGGCTGGATAGTTCACATCATCTCGGCCTACTGCGCTTATAGTTATGCGGCGGAGCATTGCGTTTGACTGTAACCGCAACCGATTGAAAATATTGTCTTTCGCGCCTTTTTCCCCCTTCGTGATTGACTTCGTCAGAAAGATGATTCCCCGTCCCGCATCAATGTATCTCCACCTGAGACTCATGATTTCACCCCGCCGCGTCCCGGTATTGAGGGCGATAACGACAGCCGTCTGTGGCTGTTTCAGTTTAGCTTTAGCTATCCGATACCCGTCCCTGTCTTAACAGAACATACAAATTTTGCTCCGATGCCGGTCCCACCATTCCCCGAAAACTCACTTTGTACGAAGACTGATCCATACTGAAGCCCTTTAATTTCTGGTAACGAGATGCTTGCTAACAAACCGAATACCGCAGCAATCACTAGAACCAAAATCAAAGTTTTGATCTTAACCATTTCAAACGCCTTCATTCTGTTTTCTCCTTTAATCAAATCAGTTATCGCTTTCTTTACCTTCGGGCTTAATCCCATCGCCTCGCGCGTTAGTGGATTAACCTTCAAGTTTTCTCGCGTTCGCTCCTTATCAACAGCTATGGCTCTAACTAAGTAGATGAGAACTTCCTCGGCATCTTCCTGTAGAGTCGCAACCTCAAAAGCGTTCATCAATAAGTCATGGCCTGTTGGGAAGAATTTCAATCCTTCCATTACATAGTCACGCCTCTTCTCCAACCACTGTTGATATAGCACTCCTTTCTCTTTCGGTTCCTTAAATTCTTCGATGAAAGAAAGAACCTCATAAGCTATGCCAACAGCTTCCTTAGAGGAGGGGAATCGTTTAATCACATCAAATGCAAGCCCCTCAGCCTCTGCTGATTGTCCAATGACCCTCAGCAAGCGGGACCTATTTAAGGTATGCGTCCAAGATGTCTTGACAAGGGACTCATACTTATCAAGCAGATCCAATCCCCTCCGGCAATTAGAAACTGACAAGCCAGTCTTTAAAATATCTTTAAGCTCCGCGCTAAGAATCCGTTCCTCTTTACTTCTTTCCTCGATCCTATTCTCTTCGGGAACAAATCCTGTTATCGTTTCAACGATCTTATGCTCGCCATTAAAAGTAGAAACCCTAATGTCCGTTTCACCAGTAAATCTATTCTTATTCCTAAAGCCTAAATCCTTAAGATTAGAAATGAGAAGAAACGTCATTAACAGTAAGGAACTTATGGTAATAACTAACAAACCAAGTCTGACACTGAGTTCAGCTTGGTTGTTATAGCTACCAATAAGTAGGGAAGAGAGTGATACCACTGCAAAGAAGGCAGTAGTAAAAGATTGTCGCCATTCATTGCTGTTGAATTGATTCCACTTCATGACACAAATCTCCTAATCTTTTAGCCTTAACAAAATTCTCTTTACGAGAATCTAGAAACATCAGAACTGGCCTAGCCACATTATGAGATACGCAAACATAAGACCACGAAATATTGCCCTTATGAAATAACCCAAGACATCAAATCCATTTATAACTTCATCCAAATTATTTTGCCTCACAATCTATTCAACCAGAAAGCGAGTGCCTATCTATTACAACAGCGAAGTTTAGTTAAATGTTGCATACTCTCTTGTATGGCGAGAGACATTAACGAAGCCGAAAAGCCATCAAGACCAAAATCCAAATTATCGTACAAAAACCGATTCTTCGGATTTCAGCTCTATATCAATGGGCATCGCGTGCGAGTTTAGCGCCAAGCGAAAAATTTAATTCGGTCATCAAGCAATGCAGAGGAGAGAACGAAAATGAGTTCTTTCCTCTGCATTTTTCTTGGCGTCCTGGCGAGAGAAATTTTTTCACGCAAAGGCGCAAAGAAAAACGTGGCGGCGAAGCCTCATCGTGATATGCTTGCGCCACGCGCGCAAGGGAAATTCGATAATAGCTCGTTGAGATTAAATTGACTGATGAATGTGGAGGATCAAGTGATGGCGGAAGCTGATATTGGGATGGCGGGTCTGGCAGTGATGGGGTCGAACCTGGCTCAGAATATGGAACGCAACGGGCACACGGTCGCGGTCTGGAATCGTGAGCCAGCGACGATAGATAAGTTTATGGCGAACGAAGGCAAAGACAAGCGCTTTGTGCCGTCGAAATCGCCCGAAGAGTTTGTTAAATCGCTCAAGCGCCCGCGCAAGATCGTGATGCTGATTAAGGCTGGCGCGCCCGTTGACTGGACGATAGATCAGTTCAAACCGTTTCTTGAAGACGGCGACATCCTGATTGACGGCGGCAACTCTTGGTTTGAAGACACGCAACGGCGCGAGGCTGCGTTGCGCGCAGAGAAATTACGCTTCATCGGCTCCGGCGTCTCCGGCGGCGAAGAGGGCGCGTTGTGGGGGCCATCCTTGATGCCCGGCGGCGCGCGTGAGGCTTACGAAGAGATACGTCCGATCTGGGAATCCATCTCCGCCAAAACGGACGACGGCGCGTGCACGACCTACGTTGGCCCGGACGGAGCAGGCCACTTCGTCAAGATGGTGCACAACGGCATCGAGTACGGCGACATGCAACTCATCGCCGAAGCCTACGACATCCTGCGCCGCGTGCTCGGCATGGGCGACACGCAACTCGCGGACACTTTCGCCGAGTGGAACAAAGGCATCCTCGATTCCTATCTCATCCAGATCACCTCAGAAATTTTCCGTGTGAAGGATGAAGAAACCGGCAAGCCGCTTGTTGATCTGGTTCTGGACAAAGCCGGACAGAAAGGCACTGGCAAGTGGACTGCTCAGGTCGCGCTCGATCTCGGCGTCGTGATTCCGACGATCAGTGCGGCCATCGAATCGCGTTTCATCTCCGCGCAGAAAGATGAGCGCGTCGCGGCGAGTCAGGTTATCAACGGGCCACAGGTTTCTGCGTGGGAAGGCGATGCGAAATATCTGATTGACGCCGTGCATGATGCTCTCTACGCCTCTAAGATTTGTTCTTACGCGCAGGGCTTCAATCTCATTCGCGCAGGCTCTGACCAGTGGAAGTGGGATGTCAACCTGAGCGAGATGGCGCGCATCTGGAAAGGCGGCTGCATCATCCGCGCGCGTTTCCTAGACCCCATCAAAGGAGCTTATCAACGCGATCCCAATCTCAAGAATCTACTGCTCGATGAAGATTTCAAAAACTGGATGCAGGGCGCACAAAAGAACTGGCGCACCTGCATCAGCGTCGCGCAGCAACACGGCGTCCCCGTGCTGGCGATGGCCTCAAGCCTCGCCTACTTCGATTCTTACCGCACGGCGAACCTGCCGCAGAATCTTACCCAAGCTCAACGCGACTTCTTCGGCGCGCACACTTACGAGCGGATTGATAAACCGGGGCAGGGCGCAGTTCATACGGACTGGGAGAGCGCGGCTCGCGCTTAATTGAATCGTAAAAGCGAATGGAAACGGATGTGATAACTCATCCTTTCCATTCGCTGCCCTCGCTGCAAATCGGCGGTTGACATCCGTTAATCGCAGTTCGTATATTCCTACCCGAAGCTGAATTGTTACGCTCACGTCGCGCTCTGAAGCAGCTTCGCACGCTTCGAGGTAAATCAAACAACTGCTTTCAAGGCCGGAGTCTTTTTTACCTCTCAGCCTCAATCTCAGGAGATAGATTTCATGAAACGTCGTCTGCTCATCTTCCCGGCAATTACTTGCCTTCTCATCATTGCGTTCGTCACGCCTGCCTCTGCCAAAGATAATTGGACGAGCGTCCGCTCACAGAATTTCTTTCTCATCGGCAACGCCAGCGAGAAGGAGATTCGACAAGTGGCAACGCGCCTCGAACAGTTCCGCGATGTCTTCACGCGCCTCTTCGGTCAGGTCAAATTCACCTCGCCCGTGCCGACGACCGTCATCGTCTTCAAAAGCGCGAGCGCCTACAAGCCTTTTAATCCGGGCAATAACGCGGGCTACTTTCAGCCCGGCCCGGATGTCAACTACATCACGTTGACGGCAGAACAGCGCAACGAAGAGGACGACCCGTTCCGCGTTATCTTTCATGAGTATGTTCACCTGCTGGTCAATAACACGATGACCAATGTGCCGCTCTGGTTCAACGAGGGACTGGCCGAGTATTACAGCACGTTTTATCTGGACGACGAGCGCAAGGCCTTTATCGGAAAGATCATTCCCAACCACGTGCTCTACCTGCGCGAGCAGAAGATGATTCCGCTCAATGCGCTCTTCGCCGTTGACCATCGCTCTCCGTACTACAACGAGAACAGCAAGCGCGGCGTCTTTTATGCCGAGTCGTGGGCGCTGGTGCATTATTTGATTCAGGGCCATGACGGGCAGCGATTGCCGCAGCTTGGAACGTTTCTCAATCTGCTCGGCGCGGGCGTCTCCGTCGAGGATTCCTTCAAGAGAGCTTTTCAGGTGGATTATTCCGTCCTTGAAAAAGAGTTGAAGGACTACGTGCAGAACAATCATTACCGGATGTCGAGAGCGACGTTTGAGCGCAAACTTGAGTTTGACACAGAGATGCAGAGCGCGCCCGTCACGGAAGCCGAAGCACAAGCGTATCTCGGTGACTTGCAGTTACACTTAGGCAATCTCAACGATGCGGAGAAGCGTCTCGAACAGGCGCTACAGCTTGATCCCAACAACGCGATGGCAAACTCTTCGCTCGGCATGGTGCGTGTCCGGCAGGGCAAGTTCGCAGAAGCAAAGCCGCTTCTGCAAAAGGCAGTCGCCGCCAACTCGCAGAACTATCTGGTTCACTTCAACTACGCCTTCGCGTTAAGCCGCGAGGCGATGGATTCGAGCAGCCGTGTTTCAGGCTACACGCCAGCAGAGGCAGACGAGATGCGCGCCGAACTCAAGCGTGCCATCGAACTCTCGCCGACGTTCCCCGAATCGTATCACCTGCTCGCCTTCATCAATCTCGTCAGAAACGAACAGATTGACGACTCCATCGCGCTGCTCAAACGCGGCCTCGCGCTCTCGCCCGGACGCGGCGAGTTCAACTTCATGCTCGCGCAGCTTTACATGCGTAAAGAAGAGTTCAAGAGCGCCCGACAGATTCTTGAGCCGTTAGCGAACAACGGCGGCTCGGATCAACAGCTACGCGCCAACGCTCAATCGTTGCTTGATTCGATAGCACGAATCGAAGAGCAGATCGCTCGTTACAAAGAGCGCAGAGACGCGAGAGAAAACGAGGCCGGAAACGGCGGGGGCAATAGTAGTGAGAGCGGCGCGAGTAGCAACGGCAGCGTGAGTAATAATAACAGCGCGGGTCAGCCGCCAGCACTCAAGCGCAGAAGCGATGCGGCGAACGAAGCCGCGCTCCAGAAAAATGCCAGAGTCACATTCAACGCGCCGGGCTATCTTCCGCTCAGACAACCCGAAGCTGGCGAAGAACAGGTGCGCGGACTGCTCGTGCGCGTTGATTGCGACGCGAAGGGCGTGACCTTCACAGTTAAAGTCGGCGACCAGGTGCTCAAGTTCCGCACAGCCGATCTCAACAGCGTGCAATTCACAACCTTCACGCCAGACGTTTCCGGCCAGATGACCTGCGGCGCACGCAATCCCGCCAACGATGTGCTCATCACTTTTCGTCCGATGAAAGACGCCCGCGCGAAATTTAACGGCGAGCTGGTCGCGTTGGAATTCGTGCCAAAGGATTTTGAGTGGAAGAAATGATGAAGAGCAGAATCCAGAATCCAGAAGCCAGAAGCCAGAATAAAAACTAGAGCGCTTCTCAAAAGGCTCTTCTTTTCTTCTGGCTTCTGACTCCTGACTTCTGGCTCCTGCTCTTCACGGCTTCTGGATTCTGGATTCTGGATTCTGCTTTTGTGGCGGCACGGCGCGTGGGATGTCGCCGTCGTCGAGAACAATCGGAATCTCCTGCGCGTTCTGTTGCGGCTTGAGCCTGGGTGCGGGACGCAGGGCGGGTGGAAGCTGTGGGCGCGGAATCTTGACGGTGGCGACATCGCTGGTGCGTCGGAGGATTGCGCCGCCGCGCCCGGCGAGCCAGGCGTCTGAGCCGCCGTGATACGCAACAGAGAAGAGAGCCACGCTCGTGATCGTCGGCTGCACTTCCCACGTCGTGCCGCCGTCCTTCGTGCGCAGCACGCGCCCCTGATCGCCTGCTACAAGCGCGTCGTCGCGGCTGGCGACCGCCACACCGAAGAGATTACCCTTGATGCCGCTCTCCTGATCTTTCCACGTCGCGCCGCCATCATCCGTGCGTAAGATCAGACCGTCCGCGCCGACGATGTAGCCGCGCGCAGCGTCCGCGAACGCGACATCGTAGAGCCACTCCTTACCGTTCATCTCCACGAACTTCCAAGTCTCGCCGCCATCCTCTGTTCTAAGAATCGTGCCTTGCGAGCCGACGGCGATGCCGTGCTGCGGGTCTGTGAAGGCGATGTGCTCAAGCCACGCGAAGGTGTTGACGTTGCGGTAGTGCCACGACTCGCCGCCGTCTTCCGTGTAGATGAGCGTGCCGCGCGAGCCGACCGCCCAGCCGCGAAGAGGCGTGAGGAACGTGACGCCGAAGAGGTCTTCCTTCACAGACGTTTCAATCTTCTCCCACAACTGCCCGCCGCTTTGAGAGCGCAGGATAGTTCCTTTTTCTCCGACCACCCAGCCCTCGTTCTGGTTGATGAAGAAGACTGCGCTTAACCGATTGCCCGTCCCCGATGGCCGCACGATCCACTCACGGCCTCCGCTATCCGTTGAAAGAATCTTGCCGCGTGAGCCGACAGCCCAGCCACGCGAGCCGTTGAAGAAAAAGATGTCCGAGAGATCATCGCGCCCGCCTTCACTCAATCGCTGCCAACTCATTCCGCCGTTGTCTGTGCGCAGGAGCAAGCCTTCGCTGCCCGCAGCCCATCCCGTTTCCGCGTCTGCGAAATAGAGTGTGACGAGTCGGGGATTCGTTCTGACGTTGATGGGAAACCACGTCGCGCCGCCATCGCCCGTCGTCAACACGGTGCCGTTATCACCCGCCGCCCATCCGCGACGCTCGTCAGCGAAGTGAACGGAGAGCAGGTCTGTTTGCAAGAGCGTCTCAACGCGCGTCCACGTCGCGCCGCCATCATTGGTGCGTAAGATAGTGCCGCCGTAACCGACGACGAAGGCCAGTTTCGGATTGATGAAAATGACGCTCGTTAAGGGTTGCTCTGTCGAAACAGTTTGCTGTTTCCAGTTCGCGCCGCCGTCGGTCGTCAAAAGCAACGTGCCGTGATCGCCGACCGCAATGCCGGTTGTTTTGTCTGCGAAAGCGACCGCGTAAAGATGCGTGCGAACGGGCGTCTGAAGGCTGCGCCACGCGATGCCACCGTTCATCGTTTCGATGATGCTGCCGTAAGTTCCGACAGCCCAGCCGTGCGAAGCGTCAGCGAACGTGACGCTGTAGAGATGGTCTTTGACGACGGAAGACCGGAGCGTCCAACGGCCTCCGCCATCCGTCGTCGTTAAAATAACGCCGCGCGCGCCGACCGCGACCGCGTGATTCTTATCTTTGACGTACAGTCCGTAGAGCGTCGTCGAGGCAGGTGATTTTTGCGTCTCCCATTCAAAGCCGCCATCGGTCGTGCGCAGGATTGCGCCATCCGCGCCGACAGCCCAGCCGTGCAATTTGTCTTTGTCGAAACGAATCGTGTAGATCGAGTTGCCCTGAGGCCGTGGGTTCTGCCAGAGCCAACCGCGCGCGGGCGCTTGCGCGGAAAGAGAGAGAAGCGCGCCGCACGTTAAGACAAACGCGCCGCACGCAAGGATGAAACTTCCGCGCCGAAGAGAACGCGCAGCGCGTGTGCCGATGAATTTTGAGGAAGCCGCAAACACGTGATTGACAAACTGACGACGGTTTAATTATGAGGTCTCACCAGAGAATGCCCTCGCTTTTATCGGGAGAGAGAATTATAAAGCAGTGAATAGTGAATAGTGAAAAGTGAAAAGCTGTTTTTAACTATTCACTTTTAACTATTCACTATTCACTGTCTTTTCAATGCGGTCAATCGCATCTCGCAGGATACTCTCGTCAACGCGACCCAGTGCAGCGATGCCACGCGCGGCGCGGTCTGCGGCCTCCTGTATAACGTGGCCTGCATGACCCTTCGCCCATTCCCACTCGACGTTGTGCGCGCGCGCAGCATTATCGAGCCGCGCCCACCATTCCAGATTTGACTTGCGACGAAAGCGCCCGCTCATCGTCTCCACAACGTAGCGCGAATCCGTTACCACACGCACGCGGCAAGGCTCGCGCAGGGCTTCGAGACCGATTGCGGCGGCTGCGACTTCGGCTTGCTGATTCGTGGCCTGCCCTAAAAATTCGCCGACCCCGCGCCAGAGACCGCGATAGCCCAACAGCGCCACGGCAGCCGCGCGAGTCTCCATCTGTCCATTGCCGAGACTCGACCCATCACAAAAAATCGTCACCGATTTTTTGGAGGGCGGAGGGCGGAGGGATGAGGGATGAAGTGAAGAAAGGTCGTCTCGGTTTTTATTCATCCCTCATCCCTCCGCCCTCATCCCTTCGCTCATCGCTTCGCTCTTGCGCTCGACATGGATGATGTGATCCACGTTCTCTGCAAACGTATCGTCGTGAGAGATGACGAAGAGTTGATCGAAGTCGTGCACCTGTCCGATCTGCTGTGCGAGACGCTCGCGGCGCTCGGCGTCCATGTTGATGGTCGGCTCGTCGAAAAAGGCCAGACGAATATCGGAGAGTTGCTTGAGGAGCGCGAGGCGAATGGAGAGCGCGGCGGCCATTTGCTCGCCGCCCGAAAGATTCGGGAAGGAGCGTTCGTGCCCTTCTTCTTCCAACAGAATCTCGTAATCACGCGACCAGCGCAGAGCGCGCCCCGCCTCGCCCGTAATCTCGCGGAAGAGTTGGTTGGCTTCAATCGAGATGTTGAAAAGATAGCTTTCGGTGACGAGCGGCCCGGCCTGCTTGAGCGTGTCGCGGATAAACTCGGTCGCTTCGTTCAACTCTTCGAGCCGCTCCTTATCACGAAACTGCTCGCGCATCTGATCGCGCACTTCACCGAGCCGCGCGATTTCTGCGGCGAGATACGCTTCATTCTTCTGCGCCTCTTCGAGTTTGGCTGTGGTCGCGGCGGCTTGCTCACGCGCAGTCGAAAGACGCGCGCGCTCCGTGTCGTGCTGCTCGCGGTTGTAAGCAAGCGAGGCGGCTTCGTGCGCTTGCCGCGCGGCTTCGGCTTCACGCGCGGCGCGTGAAGCGGCTTCTTCCGCTTTCTCCAATTCGCTTGCTCGCACAGGCAAGGTCGCCGCGAGAGCTTCGCTCGCCAGATACTCGCGGTGGGCATCAATCGTGCGGTCACGTTCGCGTCGCGCGTCTTCCAAACGCTCATCCAGCTTGCTGTATTGCTCTAACTTCAGGGCAAGTTCGCGCGCCTGTTCTTCAAGCACGCGCTGCGCGTCCGACGCACCCGCTAATTCACTTCGACGCGACGTTTCGCTCTCGGCTTCCTGTCGCAGAACATTTGCGCGCGCGCGCGGATCGTTGAGCGCGGCGAGACTTTTTTCAAGCTCATCAATATCTTTCTCAAGTCCCGCGAGCGCATCGGCTGCTGCGGCGACGCTCGCACGCTCCTCGCGCTTGCTCTTGCCCTCGCGTTCGATCTCTTGCAGGCGCTCCTGCAAGGGCTTGAGTTCGGCGTAACGCAAAGCTGCTTCGCGCTCGACAATCAGCGAGCCGTCAATGCCTGAGAGTTGATTTCTCAATTCGTTGAGACGCTCGCGGCTGGCGGCGGGCAGCGATTTAATCTCTGCGTCGAGACGCACGAGCGCAGCCTCGCGTTCACTAAGCAACTGGCGCTCATTCGTGAGTTGCTTGCGTGCACTCTCAAATCTGGCGAAATGTTTCTCGGCCTCACGCGCTTCACGCACGGCGACGCCGACGCTCACGCGCTCCTGCTCGATGGTTTTCAGTTGTGCGGTGTTCGTCGCAAACTGTCCGGTGAAGTAATCTTCGAGCGTCTGATCTTCGCCGATGTTCAGACAGCGTTCGGAGAGAATCGGGCAGAGGCCGTTTTTGACCTCACGATGAAACTTCTCGTCGTGCTCGATTTCAGCGCGCAGGCGCGCGAGTTCATTAGTCAACTCGCCTTCGCGCGCCGTCAGTTGCGCGGCCTCAGATGCTTTAACGGAAAACTTTTCAAGCTCTGCCACGTCACGCTCATGTGTTGCGACCTCGCGTCGCAGGCGTTCAATCTCTCGCGCCGCGTCTTTGCGTTGATTGGAGAGATGCTTGTAACTCGTCGCGGCCTTTTCGACATCGCTCAAAGTGGTTTCGCTCTCAAGCCTCTCGCTCTCAAGCCTCACGACGCGCACCTCAGCGCCCTCGCCTTTCTCTGCTTCTCGCAGGCGCTCCTTCGTCTGCGCGTGTTGCTTGCGGAGCGTGTCAAGCTCCACGTCCAACTTCGCCAGCCGCGCTCGCTCGCTCACAGCCTGTGCGCGCAAGTCACGCAGGCGCTCACGCTCGCGCTCCAACTCTTCCTGCCGCGAGATTTCAGGCTCCAGAGCGACGAGCGAAGCAGCAGCTTTAACTGCGCGCTCGACATACTCCGTGAGCCGGAGGACATCCGTCTTAGCGGATGAGAGCAAGCCTTCGGCGCGCGAGCTTTCGGCACGAAGACGGTCACGCGCTGTGCGCTCCGTGTCCAACTCACGCAGGAGATTGTCTGCGGCGACGTGCGCTTTGTAATCGGCTTCTGTTGCCTGTTTACGCTCCATAGCACTTTGCGCCGCGTCGCGTTCAGCACGCAAAGTCGGCAGACGATCCAGCGCGGCTTCATGCTCGACCTCGCGCCGATCTTTCAAAGCGCGCGTCTCCTCAACACGGCGCAGAGCCTCGTCCAGCGCGCTTACCTTTTCAGCACGCAGCGTAATCTCACGCTGCAACTCGTCGAGTGCGTTTGTTAATTCGTGGACGCGAGCGCTGGCGGTCTTGTGTTCTTCGACGAGTTCATCATAACGCGCAAGCTGGCTCTCGGCTCCACTGATGCGACCCTTGATCTCCGCCGTCCGCTCGTTAATCAGGTTCACCGTATCGCGCAAGCGTTCCGCACCAGCACGATACTCTTCAACCTTGAGCAGTTTGTCGAAAGCAACCTTGCGTTGCCCTGCGGATTGTAGGAAATCTGCCGTGAACGTGCCTTGCGGGACGCCGATGGCGGAACGAAAGAGCGATTCCATGTCAGTGCCCGGCTCGATGCCAAGCAGTTTGCGCAGCATGGCGGCCACGTCCGTCTTCTTCTCAGCGATGCGGACTGCGAGTCCGTTGTCGTAAACGTAGTAGCCCGTGCCTGTATCTCGATAGACGGTGTAGAGCCGCTCGTCTATGTCGCTTTCAAACGTCACACGGACAGAACCTTTTTTCGCGCCGCGACGCAGGAAATCTTCTTTCCGGTAGTCGAGCATATCGAAGAGCGACCACGCGATGGCTTCGAGGATGGTGGTTTTCCCAGCCCCGTTCTCGCCCGTGATGGCCGTGATGCCGCGCCCGAAGTTGAACTCCGCGCGCTCGTAAGATTTGATGTTGTCGAGTTCGACTCGTGTGACGTGCATTGCTTTCGGTGACGCTTGAGGCTGATGATTCGCGCTCGAAGCTGTTTGTTAAAGTCTTTGCTCTATCTTTTTCAGGAGACCGCGCGGGCCGGTGATGATGGCCGCGCCTTGTTCGAGTTGGACGGAAATTTTCTCTGCCAGCAGCCCGCCCATAACCGGCGGCTTGTAGATTAAAAGATTCTCGGTCTGGCTGAGAGGACGATAGCGCAGGCCGGTGATCGCGGCATTGACCCGTTGAAGAAAATTATTCCGGTCAGAGACGGGAACAGAGAGCGTCCCTTTCATCCCCGCGAACGCGAGAATGACGCTGATGAAGAGGATGAATCCAACCCACGCACCGATGCCTGCGTAAATGGTCGTGCGAAACTGATCCGGGCTGACATCCGAGTTCATTTTATGTCCCGCGATGACGACTTCGTAGAACACGAATCCGCCGAGCGCAGAGAACAGCAGCGCAATGATAAATATTTTCAGAAATCTGGTCAGAAAATTCATGGTCTCAAGCCCATAACTTACTTGCTGACTTTGAGCATTGCAAGGAAAGCCTCCTGCGGAATCTCCAAGCGGCTTATTCTTTGATAAGATCGCGTTTCGATTCGGCGAAGACCGCCTCTTCTATATTTATCCGCTCCTCAATGATGCGTTTGAGCCACTCTTGAAGACTTGCTTCACGATGTAAGCGGGCAAAGAAGGCAGCACGCGAAGCGAGTTCTGCGGGCAACGAGACCGCAGAAGATTTCGATTTACGCACACGGAAGGGTTTGTCCCAAGCGGAATCGTCATCAGCTTGTGAGGCAACCAGTCGGTCAATCTCTTCCTCGGAGATAGCTTTAGTTCTCTTACTCATACGTCCCATCCTGTGATAATACGCACGACGCTATCCGGCTTGAGTTGAAAGATAATCTTGAGTGAACGGCCACCGATAGTACGTCCAATCAGTTGATAGCGATCCTTAAAAGACTTATTACGACGCACTTCAAAGTCGGAGAAAAAGCACTCAACTGCTTCCTCGAAAGTGATGTGATGCACGGCGAGTTCGTCTCGTTGAAAGTCGTACTCAAAATCGGTTGGCGTGAACCGATGCCAATTTACCATCTATTCGTTCACCTTCAGCACCGCCAGAAAAGCCTCCTGCGGAATCTCCACACGCCCGACCTTCTTCATCCGCTTCTTGCCCTCTTTCTGTTTCCTTGACGGACGTTTATGCCATCCGATCTTCATCATCAGGCTCAATATCGGGGACTTTACTTAAGGCTTCCCTGAACTTCTTCTCGCTGCTGCGGGCAGCGCGCTGTTCCAGGTATTCGACGGTTATCCAAGCGGCAGCTTTCTCTGCAATCGCCGAAGAAATGAATTGTTCCAGTGTGACACCTTCCTTCTCGGCAAGTTCACGAACCTGCTTGAGTAATGAATCTGGAACGACGACATTTTCTATCGCGCTCATCTTATTTCTCCCAAGAGCCGCAAAAACTCTCGCGGCGTGACTGCGGTCAAGCCAAACTTTTCGATGCCAACGAAATCTTTGACGTTGAAAGTGATAATGAAATCACATTCACTCTCAACGGCCAATTCTAAAACGAAGTCATCTTTAGGATCACGCAAGGCCGGACGCCACAAATAGAAAATCTCTCGCAAATTGGCACTCGCGCAAAGGTAATCAAGAATGTCATCAATCTCGGCGTCTGTTAGATTTAATCCCGTGCGGGCGCGCTTCAACACATCTTCATATTCAAGCAGTAAAGGAACAGACAGGTTGAATTGCCAGCGACTATCACCGACCAGCGACAACAAACGATACGAAGTTCCACGCTGAGAGCGAAGAGCCGCCAGCAAAACATTTGTATCTATGACAACCTGGAACATTAAGGCTATTCATTCACCTTCAACACCGCCAGAAAAGCCTCCTGCGGAATCTCCACACGCCCGACCTTCTTCATTCGCTTCTTGCCCTCTTTCTGTTTTTCCAGGAGCTTCCGTTTGCGCGTGATGTCGCCCCCGTAGCATTTGGCGATGACATTTTTGCCGAGCGCTTTGACGGTCTCGCGCGCGACGACCTTGTTGCCGATGGCCGCTTGAATCGGCACTTCAAAAAGCTGGCGCGGAATCAGTTGCTTCATCTTCTCGGCGAGCGCGCGACCCTTCGCTTGCGCCGTGTCACGGTGCAGAACGAGCGAGAGCGCGTCAACCGGCTCGCCCGCGACGAGCACGTCGAGCTTAACTAAATCGCTCTCCCAGTAGCCAGCGAAATGATAGTCCAAAGAAGCATAGCCGCGCGAGACAGACTTGAGGCGATCATAAAAGTCGAGCACGATCTCGTTGAGAGGCAATTCATAAGTGAGCATCACGCGGTTGGCGGCGATGTACTCAAACTTTTTCTGAATGCCGCGCTTCTCTTCCAGGAGCGGCAGGATACCGCCGAGATATTCATCCGAACTGAGAATCGTCGCCAGGATGATCGGTTCTTCGATTTTCGCAATCCTGCCGGGATCGGGCATCTTCGCGGGCGAATCAATCTCAACCGTTTCGCCGTCGGTCGTCGTCACGACATAACGCACACCGGGCGCGGTCGTTATCAAGTCCAGATTGAATTCACGCTCAAGTCGCTCCTGCACGATCTCCATGTGAAGCAGTCCGAGGAAGCCGCAACGAAAACCGAAGCCGAGCGCAGTTGAAGACTCCGGCTCGTAGAAGAACGACGCATCGTTCAAGCGCAACTTATTGAGAGCATCACGCAACTCCTCATACTGATTCGTGTCTATCGGATAGAGTCCCGCGAAGACCATCGGCTTGATCTCTTGAAAGCCTGGGAAAGGTTCTTTCGTCGGGCGCGCAGCTTCGGTAATCGTGTCGCCGATCTGCACGTCCGCCACTTCCTTGATTGAAGCTGTGAGAAAACCGACCTCGCCAACGCTCAATTGACTGATCGCAGTCGGGCGTGGACGATTCACTCCGAGCGTCTCAACCTGATAGTCGCGTCCCGTGTTGAAGAAACGAATCTTCATGCCGGGTTTGATCGTGCCGTCAATCACGCGAAAGAGGACGATCACGCCTCTGTAGGAGTCGTACCAGGAATCGAAGATGAGCGCCATGAGCGGGGCCTCGACATCGCCTTTTGGCGGCGGCACGTCACGCACGATAGCTTCCAAAACTTCGTCAACGCCGACGCCGGTCTTCGCAGATGTGAAGATGGCGTTGTGCGTTTCAAGACCGATGACGTTTTCAATCTGCTCGATGGCTTTGTCGGGTTCTGCGCCCGGCAAATCTATTTTGTTGATGACGGGAATGAGTTCCAGATTGTTGTCTATCGCCAGATATGTGTTGGCGAGCGTCTGCGCTTCGACGCCCTGCGATGCGTCAACGACGAGCAGCGCGCCTTCGCAAGCGGAGAGCGAGCGCGAGACTTCGTAAGAGAAATCAACGTGGCCGGGCGTGTCAATCAGATTGAGAACATAAGTCTGCCCGTCGCGCGCTTTGTAATCGAGGCGGACAGCGTGCGACTTGATCGTGATGCCGCGCTCGCGCTCTAAGTCCATGTTGTCCAGAACCTGCGCGGACATCTCGCGCCCGGTCACAGCGCCTGTCTGTTCGAGCAAGCGGTCGGCCAATGTGGACTTGCCGTGATCTATGTGCGCGATGATGGAGAAATTTCGGATGCGTTCAGGGTTCATAAGCTAGTGGTCAGTAGTCAGTGGTCAGTGGTCAGTTAAGAGCCTTCGACTGACCACTGACCACTTACTACTGACCACTGCTGTTATAACAAAACGGGCGCTGAATAGCACGCGCCCGTCCTTGTTGCCTGGTGTGATGATTGGTTGAAGTTACTTTGGCGCTGGTTTCGGCGTTGGCTTGGCCTCTTCGATGTGGAGACTGTTGCGAACAGCATCCCAGGCGGGCGTCGCAGCCTTGAGCGACTTGTCAGAGCCGAAGAAAGTTAAGACAACCACGCGATTGCCGAGCGCGAGCCAGTAGATTGTCGCTTCGCCCGGTTCGTCACCGAGCACAGCGCGGAGACGCACGCCTTCAGCCTGCGCGCCGCCGATCTGCGCGCTGGCGGATGTTTGTTCAGGCTTCGCTCCCATCTGCACGAAACTATCGTTCGTTGCTTTGATGTATGGTTCGATGAACGTGTGCTTGGCCTGCGCCATCTTCTCCGGCGTGTCGGCCCGGCCACGATGGACGAACATTCTAATCTGCGCCTCGCTGTCGGCGCGCCCCAAGGTCAGTTGTTGCGCATCAGTAGTGCTTTGGTCTTCCAGCGTCCATCCGTTCGGGTAATCGAAGACAAGTCCGTCTTTGGCGAAATGTTTTGAATTATCGTTGGGCGTCTGCGCAGTCGCAGTCAATCCAACGAGCAGCAGGATGACGAACGAGATGCTGCTGGCGCGTGTTGCTTTCATGGTTCTCTCCGATCATGAAACAGAATCCAGAATCCAGAAGTCAGGAGCCAGAAGAAAAGAAGAACAAAATCTGTCGAAGCGGGTTGCCGCCTTAGCATTCTGGATTCTGGATTCTGACTCCTGAATTCTGCTTTGACTGACCACTGCTCTTATAACAAAACGGGCGCTGAATAGCACGCGCGCCCGTTTCATAACTCAGATGTTTCTGAGGTCGCTTATCTCCGCGCCGTGTTATTCGGCGGTGCCATCAGGCTGGCGATCTCGCGCAAGGATTCAAGATGATTGTTCGATAGCTCGACTTCGGTTGAGCCGAGTCGCACAGTGACGCGCCGGGCTTTGATGAGCGTGGCGAGGCTGGCGTAGGTCAGCGTGAGCCGCATCTTTTCGACGGTCAATTTACGCTCGCCGTGCTCGGTGAAATACTGCTCCGCCCCGACCGACGGTAAGGCTCTGCCATCGGCGAGGATGCTCAGCTCGTGCATGTCGCCGTAGCGCGGCTTTTTGGAAGCGGTGACGAAAAAGATGTCTATCGTCGGCGGAGTGCGTAAGCGGCGATCCTGATAGAAGAACGCAGCGCGCATGTAGATTCCATCGCCGAGCGAGTGCGGGTGTTCGAGCGTCGTCTTCATCCGGCCCGTGCCTGAATCGAAGCTCGTCACGATCAACGCGCTATGATGAAAGGGCGACGGCGGCGGCGCGGTGCAGAACTTTTGCGCGAGTCCGGTGGCTGAAAAAGTTAGAAGAATAGCGAGCAGCAGGGGAATGCGTTTGAAGGGGATCATATTGTTTTGGTTCGTAACTCCAGTCGGGAATTTCTCTGGCAGGCAAAACTGCCGGAAGATAAATACCTTAAATTGCGTTCTGAGTAAAGGGAAATCTGTCGGTTAGCGTGTCGCCTTCATCCACTCGATACAGTAGCGAAGAGACGCGCGCATACTATCAACTGTGTCTTGATGGATGCGACCATGACCGGGCAGCACCCACTCGAAGTCGTAAGCGAGGAGCTTTTCCATCGAGCGCGTTTGCTCCGTCCATGAGTACCAGCAAACGCTCCTGAAGGCCGTTAGCCGTTCTTTCACAGGCGACCATGCGAGATGATCGCCCGTGAAGAGAAACTTGTTTTGATAGAGCAGGACGAGATGGCCGCGCGTGTGACCGGGAACAGGAATCACAATCAGGTTGTCATCTAGCCGCACCGCGCCGTCGCCTTCGATGATGCGTTCGATGCCGTGCCGCGCCGCGCCGTCCGCCGCGTGCATGATGCGCGCGGCTCCGAACTTTTCAGCGAAGGCTTCGTGATCGGCGATGTCGTCGCGGTGCGTGAGGAAGATTGTACGGACGCCGCCCATCGCGGCGATCTTTTTGACCAATGGTCGGCTGAAGCGCGGCGAGTCAACAAGCACGTTGCCGCCTTCTGACGGTGGACGCACGATGAGATAACTCCACGCGCCGAAACTTGATTCCGAGGTGAAGCCGCAGAAGTAAACATTCTCGCTGATGTGTGTGGGGAATGCGTCAATGCCGATGCGCGCGTCGTGCTTGCGTGTTTTGCCGATTGATCCGGTCGGACACGCAACGAGCGACATCAACGCAGCCCTGGTCTCACTTTCCGTTTCCGGTTGATGATAGACGCTCGATTGATCGCCGTGATCGCGGAAAATAGAGGGCGCGATTTGACGGCAGGCGTCGCAGTCTATACACGTGTCGTCAACGTAAAAGTCGCCGCCGATGTTCTCCGGTAATCGCCGCGCAATGTTTGCCATGAGCGATGCACTCCTTGATCTAATGATGGCGCAATGCGCCGCATTAGTTCAAGGCGCGGGGCGGAGACTATTCTGTGCAGCTATGTCTTTCACGCGCATGTTGTATCTCTAATTTGCTAGTTTCTAAATCGGGACCCGTGAGGTTGGAGAGAGAAAAACATGATCCGCTCGGCCTCATACGACAGGTCACTCAAGACGTTTCGCGTCCTTGCGTGTGAGGCCGAACGAATTGTTCTGTTCTCGCATTGCGGCTCGGCACAGTTATACTTTAGCCAAGCAAATCCTTGATCTTCTGCCGGGTGATTGGGCCGGGAACGCCGTCCGCTTGCAGTCCATTCTTCTGTTGAAACTCAAGCACTGCCTCTCTGGTCTTCTCTCCGAACATACCGTCCACGACCAAGCTCGTTCCGAGGAGTTTATTGAGTGCCTGCTGCAATTGTTTGATCTCCTCCTTCTTAGCATCAGCTTGCGCCGCGCCGACCAGATTCCCGATCTCTGTTTTCATCGCGCGGGCCATCGCCGCATACCCCTGTTGCTGCTTGAGTTGTTCGAATTTTGCTTCCCTGAATTCGTAATGCCAGCATTCATTGCCAGTCAGCGAGGGAACGATGTTGACCCAGCCGCGTTGATTCAGAATTTCACGCACGCGCTTGTGTCCGATGAGGGTATCGAAGGCGTCAATATCAATCGCGCGTCCGGCCTCGTGGACGCTGGAACACGATGGAGGGCTGAAAGCGCTTTTCCTCCCCATCACAAAATCCTCGTGCGCTTTTTGCTGTTCGGCTGCCGAGCGGAACATATCGCTGATATAGAGATGCCCGCCCGCCGCGACCACATCCTGATAAACTTTCTGCAAAGCCTCGGCTGCGGGCTGAACCAATTTAGCCAGGCGTTCAGGCAGCGGCCCGCCTTTATCACCGATGGGATAGATACTCGGCACGCTGACTTTGACCACGCCCTGCAATTCTAAAACGCTTCCTAAAATCTCACACTTCATCTCCATGATAGTTGCTCCTTTCAAGCAAATTGTGAAGTCGGTCGTTCGCCTCACGGCAGATTAACTATTCGCTGCTCAATGACGGTCTCCTCTTTCGCAGGTATCTCGCCGTCTAGATAAGTAGTGGGTTGAAACTTCGCATCTTCCGTCAAGACGATCAGTTCAAGCACAGCGTTCGTCTTCAGATCGTCGGCACTCAATCCGGGATTCAGAGCCAACGCAGCTTCAATGAACAGGAGCGTCCCCAGCGGGCGCGAGTTAAAGCCACCATGCAAGCCGCTCAGTTCACTGTTGAAAGTTTCTGTGAACTTCGCTCCAAACTCGGTCAGAGCTTCGACTGCATCCGAAGGCTTATCTGAAGCTGCTTTGATGAACTTGGCGAGACGACGCCCGGCGTCGCGCGCGGCATTTACAGCTTTTGATTCGACGAAGAGTAGGCTATGCAAATTAGCTTGAGCAATCGCGCTATTTCTCACCAAACCAAGAATCACGCCAAGCCTTTCGGGTTTATATTCGGCGGCCAATCCCTGGAAACCCGGAGTCGCCAGCAAACGGTCGGAGACGCGCTGAAGAATCGCCGAGAGGCTGTTGATCGTCTGCGGGTGACTAAGCATCACTTCGACTTGCTGAGGGCTTTGGTAATCCCAGTACACGTCCCCGGGTGCATTGAGCGTCGCCTGACCATTCGACAAACTGATTTCGGTCGAAGGCGGAATGGCGCTGTAAGTGAGCAACGCGGCTGCCGTTGCTGTCGCCTCATATTTGTGTGGGTCTTGGAAGTAAATGAGTGGGACACTCTGTTTGAGCTTGGCTTGAATGCGCCGCGACATTTCAAGGTAACGTGGCGATTTCTCGTCCTCTGGCGCATTGACCCATGAAGCCGTAGCCTGCGAGCTAACGCCGACTTGTAAGGATAAAAGAGTGTCGCCGAAATTATCGGGACCATTATGCAAGACCTGCTCGGCGACATTGTCTAGATCACTCAGCCAAGCATCGAACGAGCCGCTGTTGTTGCCATTATTTCCGGCGCTGAAGACTGTGGAAAAATATTGTTCCGTGTAAGGCCTGAGTTGGTATTGCAAGTCTGCGCGCTTCATGTCGGCCTTAACCTGCCGCAAGGAGTATGAGTAGGTCAGAGAGTCTGTCGAATGCACGCGCACCTGATTGTTGGCTTTGATGGGCCAGTAGCCGCCGACGGCCAGAGTGCTGTTTCGCCTGTTCTTCGCGGTCGCGATGTCTTTGGCGTCCAACTCGTAAACTAGCACGCGGCCATCATCGTCCGTGGCTGTTACCTGCGCGAGTGAGGTGTTGATGTGATCCATCTCAGTCTTGAAGAACGGCAGGCTCAATTCGACATGGCTGTGACGTTTGATCTCATGTGAAAGAGTGGCGGTGTTCAGTTGCACGCCAGCCCTTTGCTCGATCAGCAACCCATCGAACTTTCCATCAACCGCTTCTTCCAGAGACGAACCGACTCCGGCCACAGCGAAATCAAAAATGACATCAATCAGCGCCGTGTTGGTCGTAGTCTTCTGATAGGTGGCGATAAATTCGGCCTTGTACTTGTTAGTCAACGCCTTCAATCCGACCTTGTAAAACTCCTGGCCTTTGCTGCGAACCGTGTTGATAGCTTGGCGTATTTCGTCCAGCTTGCTGAAGTCAACGGTCTGGCCTAGAAAAGCGGACAAGCGCGCTTTCAACCATTTATCCAAGTTGTCAAAGTCCGCCTGATTGATAGCATTCTCGATCTGCGTGAGGTGCAAATGATCGTCGATGTACTTGTGAAGCCGGTCGAGCACGTTTTCAATTGCGCTGCCGTCAAGGATGTCGTTGGTCTTGGACGCGACTTGTTTCAACACATCAATTTCGTGTGAGTTATTGATGATCTTCAGGATTCCACCGGCAGCAACAGACTCTAGCCATTTCCCTTCAGGCGTGCGGAAGAAATTAACGTCCTTCAGAACATTGCCGAGCAAGTCTTTGATACTGTTTTCATCGGCCCCTGCGATTTGTTTCGAGAGATTCCTGACCCGTTCCAGATCAACCTTGCTCTCTGCCAGCTTCAGCAACATCGTGGCGAGGCTGTGGTCCAAGTCGTTCCATTTGTCTATGAAGCCGAGCAACTGCGACCTCGCTTCAGTGAATTTCGCGACCGGATCGAGACCCGTCACATCACCGAGAAACTTCATGGCATAGTCAACCGTGAAGCCTGCCACGAGATTAGAGAGGTCTTGCTTCGGATCGGTCCACTTGTCCAAGACTTTGAGGTCTTTGACGATCTGCGCGCCGTGCACGCCGAAGACGGCAGAGACGAAGTCGTCCAACTCATCCGGCAGGAGTTCGTTCTTCGCTTGCACAGAAGCACTGGCATTGAGAGCAAAGCTCCAACCTTTTTCCCGTTGCTTGAAGAGCCTCAGCCGGACATGCTGGTCGCCCGCGTCCTGCGAATCACGACCGATGACGAGAGCGTATTTTCCGCTTGCTGCGAATCCAAGAGCGACTGAGACGCCAAGCTGGATGCGTAAGCCGATATCGCCGCTCAGTCCGCCGAGCTTCGCCTGCTGTATCCAGTTGTAGTCATAGCCGTACATTGCACCGAGATTGATGGCGATTGAGCCATCCACTTCAGCGATCAACCATGTGCCAGGCTCTAAATGATCCAGCGAATTAAGGTGCGTCGGCAGAATCCAACTGTTGACCGTCGTCTTGACCGCATCGAGTGAGCCTGTTTCTTTAGCGAAGCGGCGCACCACAGCATAGCTTGCCGCCCGGTTGCCTTCGACACCGAAGTTGATCGTCAGTGGATTAGCCCCAAGGGCAATCGAACCTTTGGCTGATGCGGCGAGGTCATAGCCCCAGTTGAGCAGCATGTAGAATGAGTTCGGAGCAGTGCCCAACTTCATGCCGGGCGAGATCTTGTCATTAAGGGCCAGCGCATCAAGCAATTTGTCAGGATCAAAGTACACGCCCAGCCCGGCGTGTGCATCGGCGCTGGCCTTGAAGGCTACAGTGCCATTTTTGCCTGCGAACGTAATAGCCTTACCAGCCTCTCCGCTAATCGAAATATTCCCTAATTCAACATCGCCAGAGGGAAAGGGATCGTTCTGCGCAAGAGCTTCCGCAACTTTCGCATCTTTGATCGCTGTAATGGTAATGCCAGCGGCAGCATCGCCACTCAAGAAATCTTTATTCTTTTCAAACTTAATGACATCGGTCATGAGAGAGTCTCCTTCGGGGATGGCTTGCAAGATGTGCGCTGACCGCCGATGCGTCGCGCGTCATAGCTTAAGCAATAAGAACGACAGACTGGAAAAAGGTGTGGCCGCTCAACTATAAATCACACCGGCTGTGCGGCAATAATTGTGCCGTCACTATGCGAGATTAGAGAACGTGCTTTCCGTAAGAATCGGCACGCAGATCGTCTGACACGAGACATCTGAGTGTGCACATGAGATGACAGCGCGCTGTTTATCTGTCTACATTTAGTGACAGTCACGGAAGGGTTTACGGGTACTGAAGAGAGATGCCCTGCGCATAGCATATTCGGCACACTCGTTCGATTGGGATTTTAAGATGAGTGCGGGCCACGATTGCTGCTCATCTGTGCAGACCGGAGTTGCTTGTTAGCCACGCTACGGCTTTTTCGGAGGCTCGTCGTCGTCGCCGATGTCTTCGATGATCTTCACCTCCGCGCCGAACTTCTGATAGTTGCGGAAGCGAATCTCGTTGCGCGTCTGGATAGATTGATTACCGACGGCGGCGGTCAGCTTGATTTCCGCATTAGATGGCAACAGGTACGGCTTGTCGTTGATCTTCACCCAATCGTAATCAATGCGGCTCTCGGCGGCGGTGATGGGAAAGCCCGCAGGGATGTCCGTCGAGATGTCTTCAAGACGGAGCACTCTGAAGTTCTCGCGGTCAACCCAGATTCGTCCGCGATAGCCGGTGACGGTCTCCTGCTCACTCGTGCCTCCTGCGCCTCCGGCCTTGATGACCTGTTTGGAAAACGGCTTCAGGACTTCGTACTCGTAAACAATCGTGCGGCGTCCGCGCAGGGTGTCTGTGTCCACAGGCTTGAACTCCGTGCGCGTGGATGGGCCGAAGAGTCCGGCCAGCATCGAGACGTATTCGCCCGTCGAACTCGTGCCGCCGACCTGCTCGTAGCTGTTGCCTTCTTTGACATCCGTGCCGGGCGGAAGACCGTTGACGGCGAGCAGCTTGTACTCTTCTCCGGCACTCGCGCGATAGCTGACAGCGATGGTCAGGCGATCCATCGTCGTCCAGTTGTTGGTGGTGCCGTAGGCGCGCGAGCGTGTGATCTGTTGCTTGACGATGAAGTCGGGCATCGCTTGACTGGCGGCGAGCGTGGCTTCGCGCGTCTTGTCGAGAAGCTCTCGCGCTTCCGCTTCCGGCGGCAGAGTTGCGACAACCGGATTGAGCCTGCGTCGTTCAGCTTCTTCAAGCGTGCGTCGCAGGAGCGGATCGTTGCCGCTCTTGCTGGCGACGACGGAGCGCAATCCATCCGTCAACGGAAAACCCAGCCCGCGCTTGCGTATCTCCTCAACCACTTCATCGCGCTTCTCTGGATGCGCGGGAAGTTGATAGACGAGACGCACGAGTTCCTGGCTGGTCAGAGGCGCGTTGGAAGTTTGCGCGTGTGTGATGTGAAGACAGCTAACGAGCAGAAGCGACGCGAAGAAGAGAGCCGTCAGGCGAGAATATAATTTACGATAGGTCATATCAATCCAACTTCTGAAGACATCATCCGGCATGAGAATGCAAGATGCAACTCGCGCCGCCGGAGGTTGTCTCAAACCTCTCGCTCTGACATGCAAAAATGCTCGATAGCGCGCGACAGAACACGGACGCACTCGTGCAACTCCGCGACGGGCACAAACTCATCCGTCCGGTGCGCAACACGAATGTTGCCGGGGCCGAGGACGACTGCTTCGGCTCCGAGTTCAATCATCTGCGGCGCTTCAGTCCCGAAAGCGATGGTGCCAGCCACGCGCCCCGTAGTTTCTTCGAGCAGACGGACAAGCCCTGAAACACTGCTGGTCTCCATTCCTTCATCCAGTCGGATGACGTTGAGCGTGCAATCGAAATCTTCATCACGCGACCTCTCATCATCTACGCCCGCGCGGATGAGATTCAAGAGGTGTTCCGCGTTTTGTCCCGGCACTGGACGCCATTCGAGCGTGAAGCGACATTCTCCGGCGATGATGTTCTTCGCCGTCCCGCCGTTGATTAAGCCGACGTTCAAAGTCGTGTACGGCGGCTCAAACTCCGCGCGTGTATCGTTCTTCAATTCCTCCGCAATCTTTTCAATCCGCGCAATGAGACGCGCCGCGCGAAAGATGGCGGAAGCTCCGAGCGCAGGATACGCGCTGTGGCCTTCGCGCCCGCGCAAGATTATTTCCGCGAGACAGTAGCCTTTGCCCGCGCGCATGGGCTGTAAAGAGGTTGGCTCACCGACGATGCTGTAACGCGCACGAAGCGCACGCGCATCGGCCAGACGTTTCGCGCCGAGACACCCAATCTCTTCGTCGGCTGTGAAGACGAGCGCGAGCGGGCGTGTCAAGCGCTGCAAATCCGTCTGCTCAACTGCCGTGAGCGCCGCCGCGATGAAACCTTTCGTGTCGCACGCCCCGCGCCCGTAAAGTTTCCCGTCACGTTCGGTCAAACAGAGCGCCTCTGTCCATGCGTGATCGAAAGGAACGGTATCCGTATGACCGACGAGCGCCAGCTCAACATCTATCTTCTCTAAATCCGGTAAGCCGTTTCCCGTGACCGCGATCATGTTCACTTTCTCAATGCCGTGCTCGTCCATATATGGAAAAAGTCTGCTCTGCAATCCGAAGGCTGCGACGCGCGCAGAGAGAAAGCTAATCATTTCAATATTCGAGGTGCTCGATATTGAATTGAGACGGACGAGTTCGGCGAGAATCTTTTCAACACTCATGCGTTCTCTCAACTCCACAATCTACGTTGCAGCGCCGCGAACTTTTCGATTGTTTCGCGCTGCGCTTCGTGTTGTCCATCATTAACAATCTGTTTCCCGCCGACGAAAACATCTCTGACGGCAGTTCGCGCCAGCCCGAAGACGAGAGCGGCGAGTAGATCATCAGTCGTTGCTCCGGCGATTGACGGATCATCGAGAGCGACTGTGAAAAAGTCTGCCGGAAAACCCGGCTCAAGTTTGCCGCTCGGAGCCTTGATACTTTGCGCGCCGTTCAGGGTCGCGCAGTCAAAAAGCCGCGTGGCGAGAGATAATTTTTCATCGTCTGCTGAAGCGAGCACAGCGCGTTCGAGCTTTTCGAGACGCAGGTGATATTCAAGCTCGCGTGCGTCTTCGAGTAGATCAATCTGCGCGTGGCTGTCCGTGCCGAGCGCGACGCGCACGCCTTCCGCGAAGAGCTTATCGGCGGGAACGATGCCGTCGCCGAGATTGCGCTCGGTCGTCGGACAGGCGCAGACGGTCGCGCGTGCGTGTGCGAGCAGTTGGACTTCATCAGGCGTGATATGAACGGCGTGAATGCCGGTGAAGTTGTGTGTGAGAAGTCCCTCGCTGTAGAGAAACGCGACGGGCGTGCGTCCATACTCTTCGATGCAGGCGCGGACTTCCGCAGGCTGTTCGGCGACGTGGATATGAAAAGGCATTAAGGAGTTTTGAGTTTTGAGTTTTGAGTTTTGAGTTGTTGTCGCGGAATAGCCGATGATTTCGCGCAGGTAATTGAGCGGCACGGCGCGGACGCTGTGCGGCGCGATGCCGATCCACGCGGTCTGCGAATCATCGCGCGCCAGTTCAGACCTCAGCAACTCCGTGTGGCGCAGATAAGTCTCCGGCTCGGCTTCGATAAAACGGAGTTGACGCGCATCTGCCTCGACCGCATAGCCGGAGCGCGCGTAGGCCACGCGCAGCAGCGCGATGCGGATGCCGACATCACGTGCGGCGGCGATGACCATTTTCGCCGTCAGGTTCGGATCGTCGTAAGCCGAGCCATCCGGCGCGCGATGTAGGTAGTGAAACTCTCCGACCGAAGTGATGCCTGTGAGCGCCATCTCTAAAAAGGCCATGCGCGAGGCATCGAAGATGTCTTCGGGCGTGAGGCGGGTCGCCGCGCTGTACATCATCTCGCGCCACGTCCAGAAGGAATCATGCGCGCTCGTGCGGCGTTCGGTGCGCCCGCGAATCACGCGCTGGAAAGCGTGCGAGTGCGCGTTGACGAGACCGGGCAGCATGGCGCGCCCCCTTAGTCGAACAACTTTGCTCACGCCTTCCGTCTCGCGCATCAGATTTGTAATTCGTCCGTCGCCGTCGCACACGAGCGCCACGCCGCTCTCAAAGCGTCCGCCCGTGTAGAGCAGATCGGGCAGGTATGCGACCGCTCTGTCAATAGTGGAATCCATCATGAAAAATATAACACGATGACAGCGCTGCCTCACGCCGCAAAGAGGAGGAAGTGGACGAGGCGTTGCTGAATGAGAGCGCGTGTAGAAAGACGCTCGCGTTGAATTTTTGTCTAGGCAGTTAAAGCAAATGTGAGTATAGTGTGGCGCGCGTTCTAACCCAGAGCCTAAGCTCGGTTGGGACAGGATTTTTGATTTACCACGCGATCTTCGGTAGGAGTCATGCGGCATGAACCCCCTTCCCCCGGCCCTGACTTATTTCTGTGCGATGCTGGCGTGCGCGCTGCTGTTGCGCGCGGCCACGAGCGCGGACGCGCGCATCAATGTCCGCAGCGTCCGGCAGTCGCTCTCGATTTCTCAAGAGCTTTCCATTCCGGCGAAGCAACGAAAGAAACGCATCCTCGCTTTGCGTCGCAGCGAGACGCCCGACGGCGTGCGCCTGACGCTCGTCTCCGACACACCGCTTGATGATTATCGCGCTTACGTCGAAGGCGAGCGCTTCTTCATCCACATCCCGCAGGCCGCTCTCATCAGCACGCAGCAGAATCCGCAGGGGCGCGGCTTCGCGGACATGCAGATCGAGCAACGCGAGGATGATCTGGTGCTCTCCTTTCGCTTGCAGCAGGGCGCGACCGTGAATATCAAACAGCTTTTCCATCAACTGCATCTCGTCTTCTACACGAACGAGCAGACGCGCAGTCGCAGCAATACCTGAGCAGCAGACAAATAAAAGGACATCGGGCAAAGCAAAAGCGGCGTGCTCTCCCATAAGCACGCCGCTTCCCATCAACCCTTTCCTAAGAAAGGACAATGATGCGTTAGATGACTCACAACACCTAACGCACTGGACGGATACATTCAGCATCCACCCTAAAGTGTCGGAGAGTCTATCTCAAAAGTTTGATTTCTTCAAGAGATAAAATTAGGGGGTAGTGGTTCAGTTTGAAATCTAAGAGAGCATTCTCCGAGACTGACTCACCGCAGAGGCGCAGAGGACGCGGAGATGACGCCGAGAAAAGCATCCACTCTCTGCGCCTGCTCTGCGCTCTCTGCGT
>JAVHWW010000080.1:0-115805 GCA_032159235.1 Acidobacteriota bacterium | reverse complement strand
AAACAGGCCGGCCATCACGATTCTTGACGTATCCGACAATTGTGCGACGGACATTAATCCCTTTTTGACCAAAAGCCGGCTCACTTACGCCAACGAGCGTCGCGATCACCAGGCAGAGTAACAAGTTGATTCTTCTCTCGTTTCTCATTGGAGAACTGAGCTACCGCGAAGACTGGCCGTTGACCAAATGCTTCTCGAAATCCTCAGGAAATCTCTTCACGGCCGACTGAATCGGCCACGCCGCCGCATCGCCGAGCGGACAAAACGATTTGCCCTCGATGTTGTCACACAGATCGAGCAAGAGCTGCGCATCTTCCGGACGGCCGCCGCCACCTTCTATGCGCTTGAAAATCTTCACTAGCCAATCGGTCCCTTCGCGACAAGGCGTGCACCAACCGCATGATTCATGTTTGTAGAACTCGGTCAGGTTTTTCGTCGATTCGAATACGTCGACAGTTTCGTCCATCACGATGAAACCACCCGAGCCGACCATCGAACCGCCAGCGACCAATCCGTCGTAATCCATGCGCACGTCCTTACCAATGATTTGATCGGCGCGCATGATATAAACGGACGAACCGCCGGGAATGACTGCTTTCAATTGCCGGGCCGAAGCGATTCCGCCGCAGTCTTCCATGATGAACTTTTCCATGTCGTCATAGCCCATCGGCAGTTCATAAACGCCGGGGCGTCTGACGTGACCTGAGACGGACCAAAGCTTTGTTCCGCCGCTCTTTTCAGTTCCCAATTTCTGATAAGCCTCGCCGCCAATCTTGATAATGTCTGGCACGGCGGTCAGCGTTTCGACGTTGTTGACGACAGTCGGCGAAGCATACAAACCTGAGATAGCCGGGAAGGGAGGCTTCATGCGTGGATGACCGCGAAAGCCTTCGAGCGAACTCAGCAGCGCGGTTTCCTCACCGCAGATGTAAGCCCCCGCGCCGGTGTGCGTGTAAATGTCGCAAGCGAAATTCGAGCCGAGAATTTTCTCGCCCAGCAGTCCGGCAGCGCGTGCCTCATCGAGCGCGACGTCCATGATGTCGATCAGATACTTGTACTCGCCGCGCGTGTAGATGTAATTCCTACGAGCGCCCAGGGCGTAAGCCGCGATCAGCATGCCCTCGATCAGCATGTGCGGGTCGCGCTCCATCAGGTAGCGATCCTTGAACGTGCCCGGCTCAGACTCGTCAGCATTGCAGACGACATACTTGGCCTTAGGTGAATCCTTCGGCACGAAACTCCACTTCATGCCAGTCGGAAAGCCCGCGCCGCCGCGACCACGCAAAGCAGACTTCTTGACCTCGCCGATCACCTCGTCCGGTGACATTCCGTCGAGCACTTTCTTCAGCGCCTCGTAGCCGCCGTTCTTTCGATAGACTTCAAGTGACTGTGAGTTCTCCAGCCCGACGCGGCGGAGTTGAAGAGGCTCACAACCTATTGCACCGATAAACATGGTCTATTCGTAAATAGTAATCGTGAATCGTAAATCGAAATTATCTGAACAACACAACTTTAACTTGTCTTGCCGCCATGTTGAAAAACGTACTCGTCTCTTTCACAGCGATCCAGAATCTCGTCAACCTTTTCAGTCGTCAGGTTCTCGTGAAAATCAAACCCAAGCTGAAACATCGGCGCTGTGCCGCAAGAGCCTAAGCATTCAACTAATGAAACCGTAAAGCGACCATCACCCGTTGTCTCGCCCGGCTTAATTCCCAAACGCGAGCAAACGTACTCGGTAATCTTCGGCTCGCCCATGATCTTGCACGAGAGCGTCTTGCAAATCTGGATGTGATACTTCCCGACCGGCTCCGTGTTAATCATCGAATAGAAGGTCGCAACCTCCCAAATGTCCGTGATCCGCACGCCCAAGCGGTCAGCCAGATACGCCACACCCGGAGGATCAAGATAACCGCGCTCACGTTGCACGATGAACATCAAAGGCAAGATAGCCGAACGCTTCACCGGATACTTCGCCAGATGCCGATCAATCTCCGCCTCAACCTCCGGCGAAAACTGCGCGATCTCATCCGGCACGTGAACTTCCTGCGGCAACGGATTATTGGGTGTGAACTGTTGACTCATATCAGTTTTCAGTTTTCAGTTTTCAGTTTTGAGTTAGCCGCCATCTGAAAACTCAAAACTGAAAACTGAAAACTACCTATCAATTTCCCCAAGCACAATATCGAGCGAGCCGATGATGGCGACGATGTCTGCGACCATGCAGCCTTCGGCCATCTGCGGCAACGCAGAAAGATTAATAAAACTTGGGCCGCGAAAATGTACGCGCGCAGGCTTCGGCCCGCCGTTGGATTTCATATAGACGCCAAGCTCGCCCTTCGAGGCTTCGATGGCGTGATAGACTTCGCCTTCGGGAACGTCGAAGCCTTCGGCCACGATCAGGAAGTGATGGATGAGCGCGTCCATATGCGTCTTCATCGCTTCGCGGTCAGGGAGTACGACTTTCGGCGCGTCCGCTTTGACCGATCCAGGCTTCAAACGAGAGAGCGCCTGCACGACGATCCTGTGCGACTCTTTCATCTCACGCATCCGCACCATGTAACGCGCCCACACATCGCCGCCCTGCTCGACAGGGATTTCAAAATCGTACTTCTCATAACCCGTGTATGGATTGTCACGGCGCAGGTCAAGATTGATTCCGCTGCCGCGCAAACATGGCCCGGAAAGTCCCCAGTCAATCGCATCTTCGCCTGAAATGTAGCCAATGCCCTGCGTGCGCTTCTGGAAAATCCTGTTGCCCGAAAGCAGCGTGTGAAACTCATCTACGGAATCCAGAAAACCGTCTATGAATTGTTTGACTCTACGCTCGAAGCCCGACGGCAGGTCCATCATCAAGCCGCCGATGCGGAAATATGATGGCGTCAGTCGTCCACCCGATGCGGCTTCGATTAAGTTCAAAATCTTCTCGCGCTCGCGGAAGCAGTAGAAGAAGACTGTCATCGCGCCGATGTCGAGCGCGTGCGTGCCGAGCCAGACCAAGTGCGAAGCGATGCGTTGCAGTTCACACATCAGCACGCGAATCGTTTGCGCACGTTCGGGAATCTCCAGCCCCAGAAGTTTTTCGGCAGCCATCACGTAGGCCAGATTGTTCCCCAGAGGGTTCAGGTAATCCATCCGGTCTGTGATGACGATGCCCTGTTGATACTTCTTATACTCAAAGAGCTTCTCCATCCCCGTGTGCAGATAGCCGATGTCGGGCGTCGCCTTCACGACCATCTCGCCATCCAGGATCAACTCAAGGCGCAACACGCCATGCGTCGAAGGATGCTGCGGCCCCATCGAGATCGTCATCTGCGTGTCGAGCGGACGATCAACGACTTCAAACTGCGGCGGTAAATTCTGGAGTGTCGAACTCATGCTGAAACCCGGTTAAAATTGAAAAATGTCCGCCACCTTGAGCGCAAAGCCAGGCAGCAACGGCGATGTCACGGTGTCGCCAACTTTGAGCGTTTCAACCAACGCGAGGCCGTTTTCCTGCAAACGATAAATCTCGACCGACAACGTAAACAGGTCAACAATCCAGTATTCAGGGACGCCATGCTCGCCGTACAATCTGCGCTTCACCACGCGATCACGCCGGAGGTTGTCAGCCCCCAGCGACAGAATCTCAATCGCCAGATCAGGCGCTGCCGTCAGTTTGCCTTCCGGCGACACAATCTGCTTGTATCTTTCGTTACTCAAGAACACGAGGTCGGGAATCACCGCGTCATGCTCGGTGAAGATCACGCCAGGCCCGGGAGCAATCTTCCCGATTCGATTGACATTCAAATAAGACCCGAACACAAAAGTAATGTTCGAGATGACGAGTTGATGATGGATATGTGGGGCGCGTGACACGTAGAGTTCTCCGCCGATCAATTCATATTTCCTGTCGTCTTCCGGCAGCGCGTCGAGATCGGCGACTGTCAAAAGCGGCAGCACTGTTGTGGACATAACCACCTCGCACTTCACATCGCCAGCCCTTCACAGCCAGCGTCACCTGATAAATCGTTACGTCAAACTGTACGGCTCGTAGCCGCGCAACGGAAAATCTTTACGCAGCGCATGGCCTTCCCATTCATCCGGCAAAAGGATACGACGCAAATCCGGGTGGCCGTCGAAGATCACGCCCAACAGATCAAAGGTCTCGCGCTCGTGCCAGTTGGCCGTGCGCCAGATGCCCGTCACGGTTTGAACGTGCGGGTCGTCATCGTTCAAGAGAACTTTCAATCGCAGGCGATGATACTTCGTCGTCGAGAACAGATGGTAATTAACCTCGAAGCGCGGCTCTTCTTCGGGGCCGCGATCAGCGCCGCAGAGGTCTGCGAGAAAATTGAACTCAAGTCCGGGTGCCGCCTTCAGATATGAACAAAGCTCGACGATTTTCTCACGCGGCACGATGACCGTGACTTCGCCGAAGGCTTCAACCACTTCGCCGAGCCATTCGGGATGCTCATGCTGCAACGCCGTCACCAGCGGCGACGGCGTTAGACTATTGGTAGGCGTTGTTGCTGCCTGCGTGTTAGCACGCCCCTTGTTCTCTGTTTCGTTCGACATAAAAATTCGGAGGTCAGAGGTTAGTTCTGGTCTTTAACTGACCTCTAACCTCTGACCTCTGCTTTACGATGACCGTCGGCGTTCATGGCGCGAGGGAATTGTGTACGGACGCGACGGCTGCTCTTCTTGCGCGGCAGCCGCGTTCGTTGCCGACACACCGGAAGCCGGAAGCGTTCCAGGTGGCACAGCCTCGCGTGCCTCTTCAGCCGGAACGTCCTTCCGGTCGCGCACAGATTCCTTAGAAACTTTCTCCTGCAACATCATCACCGCGTGAATCAGCATTTCGGGGCGCGGCGGACAGCCCGGTATGTAAACGTCCACCGGCACAACCTTGTCCACGCCCTGCACGATGGCATAGTTGTCGAAGACGCCGCCACTGGTCGCGCACGCGCCCATCGAGATGACCCACTTCGGCTCAGGCATCTGATCGTAGATGCGTCTCAACACGGGAGCCATCTTGCGTGAGACGCGGCCTGAGACGATCATCACGTCGGCCTGTCGCGGACTGGCGCGGAAAACTTCAGAACCAAAGCGAGCCAGATCGTTGCGCGAGGATGTCGCGTTCATCATTTCGATAGCACAGCAGGCCAGACCGAATGTCGCAGGCCACAGGCTCGACTTGCGCGCCCAGTTAATGAGCGAGTCGAGCCGCGTGGTTAAGACTTCCGGTAACAGTTCGCCGATTTTTTGTTCAAGTCCCATAATGACTTCAGTGGTCAGTGGCCGGTGGTCAGTGGTCAGTTGGCGATGAGTGGTTTTAACTGACCACTGACCACTGACTACTGACCACTAATCTTATGCTGCTCGTTGCGCCGCAGTCTCTTTGCGCTTCTGCATCTCTTGAATGGCGCGGGCTTCTCCATGAGCTTCACGTCGCGCCCGCTCGCCCCAATCGAACGCGCCTTTCCTGACAACGTAAATGTACCCGACGAGCAGGAGCAGGACGAAGAGCATCATCTCGACATAGACCAGCGACCGATAGCCGCCCGCCGCAAACGTCTTGAAGACGACCGCCCAGGGAATCAGAAAGATAACTTCAATGTCGAAGAGAATGAAGATCATTGCGATCAAGTAGAACTTGACCGAGAAACGCTCGCGCGCCGAACCCACAGGGTCTTTGCCGCATTCATACGGCATCAGCTTCGTGCGAGTTGATTTACGCTGGCCGACGAATTGCGAGAGCAGCACGTTGCCGACAGCAAAGCCGCCCGCGACGATGAACATCAACAGGATCGGCAAATAGTCTTTGAGATTGAACGCACTCATCCGAAACTCGCCCGTCAATTTACACCACTCACCACAACTGTCTCTCGAAGAGAGTCAGCCCGAAGAGCGGAGATTGAGAATCATGGTACAAAGTGAATCGTAGTTCATGCGTTAGTGCGTGTCAAGCAGACTTCCAGACGCGCACGCGAGCTGACAAATAAGATTATTGACCGTCTGAAAAATGATATGCTACTGTTCAAAGTAGCCCCGCTTGAGTTATCCAATTTGAACATAAGTCTATTATTCGTGAGCGGTGAAAGATATTGATTACCGGCTTCAATACTGATGTCGAGCATGAGGGCGTGGTCTATCACGTGCAGACCGAAGACAAGGGGGTGAAGTCGCCGCTGATCCTGTCGCTCGTCTATGTGGGCGGGACGATCCTCGCCAGCAAGCGCACGCATTACGAGGATTTGATCGCTGGCGGCTTCAACGAGCAACTGCTGGCGGAGCGTCTGCAACGGCAACATAAACTGATCTGCGCGGCCATCCACGCCGGGCGCATCGAAGACCTCAAGAAACAGACCGAGCGCGAAAGGCAGTCAGGAGTCAGGAGTCAGGAGTCAGGAGTCAACAAGTCAAAGGCGGATTTAGACCCCGGGCTTCAGATTTCAGACTCCAGCCTTCAGACTCCAGAGAGCGAGCAGCCGGAAATAGAACAAACTGTCGCGGCACAGGCAGAGCCAGACCTCATCATATCGGATGACATCGCAGATTTTATGCCTCCGTCCTCTTTTAAGCCTCAGCCTCCGGTGCAGAGCGAGCCTCCCGCCAGAGATTTTGAAGCGGCTCCTCCAAGCCCTGAGTTTGAGCATGTTGATTACAGCCGGGTGGTTAATTATTCCGATATTGAAGGCGGAGTAGATAATCTACAAATCAGTTTGCTGGAAGATAAAAAATTTATCGCGGGTGAGTTTGCCAAGATACAACTACGCATCGCGCGCGGGCAAGGCGGTAGTCTCAACGTCGCGCACGCCGCAGTGACATTGAAAATTCTCGGCTCGACTTTTAGACCCTTGATTTTTTCGGGGAAGACCAGCGCTGACGGCATTGTTGTCTTCTATGCGATGCTGCCTTACTTTACCTCCGGGCGCGCGGCCATTCTCGTCACCGTCTCAGATAAAGGCGAGAAGGCAGAACTGCGCCGCGTGGTACATCAAGCCTGAAGGCAGGAGAGATTGAGAAAACTTTGATTATCGAAGTGAACGGCGAAGCGCTCGAACTGCCCGTGAACAGCACTGTGGCGGAACTCATCAAGCATCTCGCACTCGCACCCGAACGCCTGGCGATTGAACTCAACCGCCATGTCGTTCGACGCTCCGACTGGCTGCAAACTCCGCTCAATGAAAATGATCGCATCGAGATTGTTCATTTCGTCGGCGGAGGGATAAGAGCAGTGAAAAGTGAAAAGTGAATAGTGAATAGTTAAGAACCGCTTTTCACTTTTCACTGCTTTTATCGTAAAGTGCAACTATGTCAACAGCAGTTCAGGCGCAAGGTGAAAGGTTCAGTATCGGCAAGCGTGAATTTAGCTCGCGGCTGATTATCGGGACGGGGAAGTATCGCAGCTTCGACGAGATGAAGGCGGCGCATCGCGCGTCGGGCGCGGAGATGGTGACGGTCGCCGTCCGCCGCGTGCCGCTTGATCGCAGCACAGAATCTTTCCTGGATCACTTAGACCCCGCGCTCGCCATCCTGCCGAACACTGCTGGTTGCTACACAGCCGAAGAAGCCATCCGAACCGCGAGGCTCGCACGCGAAGCCCTCGACACAGACCTCATCAAGCTCGAAGTTATCGGCGATCAGACGACACTCTTTCCCGACAACGAGCAGACGCTCGAAGCTGCGCGCGTGCTCGTCAAAGAAGGCTTCACAGTCCTGCCTTACTTCACAGACGATCTGATTATGGCGAAGAAGCTGCTGGACGCAGGCTGCGCCGCAGTGATGCCTCTAGCCGCGCCCATCGGTTCAGGACTCGGCGTGCAGAATCCTGCGAACCTACGCATCATGCGCGAGCAACTTCCTGATGCGACGATCATCGTTGACGCAGGCGTCGGTACAGCTTCGGACGCGGCGATTGCGATGGAACTCGGCGCGGATGCCGTCCTGATGAACACGGCGATTGCCGAAGCGCAGGATTCGGAGAAGATGGCAACCGCCATGCGCCTCGCTATCGAGTCGGGACGCCTCGCCTATCAAGCCGGACGAATGCCCAAACGCCTCTACGCCAGCGCATCCAGCCCTCTAAGCGGTGTGATTCGTTAAAGCCTACAGACTTCGCCGTCTGCGATAGCTCAATCTGCTCTCAGCAGCCTTTCTCTGGTCGAAATCAGTACAACTTAACAGCCGAGAAGCCTTTCTCACGTCAAGAGAACCGTTTCTCACGTGCTGAGAAGCCTTACTCGGCACGAGAGTAGCGCCATTGCAGTCACGAGTAGCGTTACTCGGATGCTGATGTAAGGCTATTGGGGTCACGAGCAGCGTTACTCCGGTCACGAGTGGCACTACTCCGGTGCTGAGTAAGGCTACTCCGGTGCTGAGTAACGTTACTCCGGTGCTGAGTAGTGTTACTCCGGTCTTGAGAATTGATTCTGAGGTGCTGAGAAGTGATTCTCTTGACGTGAGAAACAGTTCTCGTGACATGAGAAACGATTCTCAGCACGCGAGAAGGGCTTCTCACGTGCTGAGGAAGACTTCTCCGGTCGTGAGAACTGTTTCTCGGAGTCCAAGAAAGGGCCTGCGGTACTGACTTAACGCTCTCGTTGGAAGGCAGCTATGGACAGGGAGCGAGCGTAGTGGCCGAATTGCGTGCTGTCGGCGCAGTTGTCGGATTGCTGAAGTCTGCCGAATTAACATTTGTATCTGTGCAGCTTGAGGTTCTGATCGTTGATCTTGCATTAGGATTAGTGCCGGAGAATGGGGCAGGGCCACTGCCTTCGTAGCAGTTTCCGGTTGTTGTAGCCGTGCCGCCATATCCGACGAAGTCAGCGATTGTTGAGTTGTTGGGGTTAAACGGACTCGTGCCGTCATCACCTGGACAGGTGCTTGCGGTGAGCGCAGCCGTACCAATCACGAGAGCCACTTTGCCCGAAGAAGCTGCAAGATTGATGCTGCCGGTTGCGTCAGGTGTGGGAAGGGTTGCGCCAACAGCGCCGCCAGACGCTTCCTGTACTAAGAAGTATTGACCGGGAGCGATGGTGCCGGAATTAATGGCTGTCAGATTAGAAGCACTGGTTGACCCGAATGAACCGGACGTTCCGACATATTGAATCGAATACGGCGTCACCGAGAAATCAACAGTCGTCGTGCCGCGATTGAAGATTTCGATGAAATCGTTCTTGTAGGTGGCGCTTGTGTTGCCGCCGCCGGGATATATCTGGCTGATGACAAGTTGCGGCGTATCGTCATTCGTGATCGTGCCAACACCCTGATTGTCAGAGATGGTGGCGTTCACGGCATTCGTCAGGTTGACGAAGAAAGTTTCATCCGGCTCGACGAGTTTATCGCCATTGACGAGGACGGTGATCGTTTGCGTCGTCACTCCCGGAGTGAAGGTCAGCGTGCCGCTCGTTGATTGATAATCCGTGCCTGCGGTGGCGACGCCGTTGGCAGGCGCTGCGCTGGCGGTCGCATAGTCAACTGTCACAGTCTGCGCGCTGGAGATAGAAAGTTTGACAGTGAAGGTGGCGTTCGTCGTCCCGCTATTGCCTTCCGCGACGCTGACATCGTTGATCGAGATCGTCGGAGTCGGCGGAGCAGCGTCGTCGTTGGTGATTGTGCCCTGTCCCTGATTATCTGAGATGGATGCGTGCACAGCATTGGTGAGATTGACGAAGAAGGTCTCGTTCGTCTCAAAGGTTGTATCGCCGTTGACGAGGACAGTAATCTGCTTCATCGTCTCGCCGGGATTGAAGGTGAGCGTGCCGCTTGTTGCCTGATAATCATTATTGGCTGTGGAAGCCGTGCCGTCGGCGGTGGCGTAATCAACTGTGGTGGTAAAGCCGCTCGGCGCAGAGAGAGTCACGGTGAACACAAAACTGGTTGTCCCACTGTCGCCCTCATTCATCGCAACATCGTTGATGGAGAACGACGGCAGCGGGTCATTGTCGGTAATCGTGCCCTGTCCCTGATTATCCAGAATCGCGGCGTTCGTGGCATTCGTCAGGTTGACGAAGAATGTTTCGTTCGGCTCGCTAAGCGTATCGCCATTGATCGTGACGGTAATCGTTTGAGTCGTTTGGCCGGGTGTAAAGGTCAACATCCCGCTCGTTGACTGATAGTCGCTTCCCGCCGTTGCCGTGCCATCTGCCGTCGCGTAATTAACTGTGACAGTTTGCGTGCTGGCGGCAGAAAGCGACACGGTGAAGTCAACCGTCTTCGTGCCGGTGTCGCCTTCTGTCACGGTGACATCGTTGATGGTGATGTCGGGTCTGAAACCTGTGCTGCAATCATTCGCGGGAGAACTGCTGTTACGCGGATTCGGAGCGGAGACCACAAAGTCTGCCGCGTTGTCGTTGGTATCAACGCAGCCGCCGGATTTTCTAAAGTCTGCGGTCGTGTTGCTCGGCGCTGGGGCTGGCCCTGTGCCTTCAAAACCATTCGCAGTGCTGCCGTAACCAACAAGGTCTAGAATGTTCGCGCCTGTAGGATTTGCAACCGTGAGCGCAGTTGTGTTGCTGACCAGCGCCACCTTCGCTGCGGTCGCGCTCAAGTTGATTGTTCCGGTCGCATCGGCAGTCGGGAGTGCGACTCCGCAGGGAGCATTTCCGCAAGAAGCTGTATTGGTCGCTGCCTCCTGCACAAGGAAATACTTTCCGGGCGCGAGCAGACAGCTACCAGTCGGACAAAGCGGCGTCACAGACCAACTCGAACTTGTGGCCGAAGCTCCTTGCACAGACCAGCCAGCCAGATCAACAGTCGCCGTGCCACGATTAAAGATTTCGATGAAGTCATTCTTGAATTGCGCGCCTGTGTTGCCGCCGCCACCATAAACCTGACTGATGACGATCAAAGGCGTGTCGTCATTTGTGATCGTGCCCAGACCCAGACTGTCGCTGATGGTCGCACCAGAGGCGTTCGTGAGGTTGACGGAGAATGTCTCATCGGGTTCGACAAGGGTATCGCCGTTGACGAGGACGGTGATCGTCTTCTGCGTGTCGCCGGGATTGAAAGTCAATGTGTTGCTCGTTGATTGATAATCGCTTCCGGCAGTGGCAGTCCCGTTCGCCGTGGCGTAATCCACCGTCACGGTCTGGTTGCTTGATTGTGACAGTGTAACGGTGAAGGTGAACGCGCTCGTTCCACTGTTGCCTTCATTCATTGAGACATCGTTGATGGAGAGCGTCGGGCTATCATCATTCTGAATCGTTCCCACGCCCTGACCCTTCGTCACGGTTGCGCCAGAGACGTTCGTGACATTGACGAAGAACGTCTCATTCGGTTCGATGTTCGTATCACCGTTGACCGTCACATCGAACGTATAGGTTTGCTGCCCGGCTGGAATCGTCTGCGCCGTGAGACTTCTGGCGGCATAGTCGTTATCGGCGACAGTCGCGGTGTTGTCCTGCGTCGCAATGTCGAAAGTGACGCCGCCTGTTTGAGCAGGCGCGGAGAGACTGACAGTGAAGGTGAAGGTCGTCGTTCCACTGTTGCCCTCATTCTGTGAGACATCATTGATGGAGAGCGTCGGGAAATCATCATTCTTGATTGTCCCGATGCCTTGACTCTTGGTCACGTTTGCACCCACGACATTCGTTACGTTGACGAAGAATGTCTCGTCAGGCTCGATGGTTGTGTCGCCATTGACCGTCACACTAAATGTGTAATTCTGTTGTCCGGCGGGAATCACCTGATTCGTCAGGCTCCTGGCGACGTAGTCATTATTAGCGACCGTTGCTGTATTGTCCTGCGTGGCGATGTCGAAGGTCATATCCGTCGAAGGCGCAGGAGCGGACAAGTGGACGGTGAAAGTTGCTGTGACAGTCCCGCTATTGCCTTCCGTGACCGTCACGTCGTTGATAGAGAGATCGGGCGGCGTGCCTGCTGCGCAGCTGTTGGTCGGGGAACTGCTGTTGCGCGGGAACGGAGTCGCGGAAAGGAAGTCAGCCGCGTTGTCATTCGTGTCCGTGCAGCCACCATTCTTTCTCAAGTCGGCTATCGTGTTGTTGCCGCTCTGTAATGTCGCGGGGCCGTTGCCTTCATAGCAATGATTGGCGGTGGAAGCAGTGCCGCCGTAGCCTACGAAGTCAACGATTGTGTTGCTCACCGGGTTGAATGGCGCAGTCCCATCATCGCCCGGACAATTGCCGGTCAGCAGTGTCGTGCCGAGCAAGAGAGCAACCTTGCCGGGTGTCGTGCTCGTCAGGTTAATCGTGCCGGTTGCGTCAGGCGTCGGGAGCGCAGCACCATTAGCGCCGCCGGATGTTTCCTGGATTAAGAAGTATTGGCCGGGAGCCATCGTGCCCGTTGTGATGTCTGTCTTAACCCAGGTCGAGCCTCCGGTACTCAAAAACTGCACGGAGTAAGGTGTCACGGAGAAGTCAACTGTGGTCGTGCCGCGATTGAAGATTTCGATAAAGTCGTTCGTGTAGGTTGCGTTCGTCAGACCGCCGCCCGGATAAATCTGGCTGATGACCAGGTTGGTCGTGTCATCATTCTGAATCGTTCCCACACCCTGAGCTTTAGAGACGGTCGCGCCCGAAACATTTGTCAGATTGACGAAGAAAGTTTCATCAGGTTCGGCGACAGTATCGCCGTTGACTGTGACATCGAAGGTATAGGTTTGATTCCCGGCGGTAATCGCCTGCCCGGTCAGACTCTTCGCTACATAATCATTGCCTGCAACCGTCGCCGTCCCATCCTGTGTCGCAATATCGAAGGTCACGCCACCTGCGGGCGCTGGTTGAGAGAGACTAACGGTGAAGGTAAAAGTGGTCGTCCCAGCATTGCCTTCATTCATTGAGACATCGTTGATAGAGAGCGTCGGGCTGTCATCATTCTGAATCGTTCCTATGCCCTGACCTTTTGTTATCGTTGCGCCAGAGACGTTCGTGACATTAACGAAGAAAGTTTCGTTCGGCTCAATATTCGTGTCTCCATTAACCGTCACGTCAAACGAATATGTCTGACTTCCGGCAGGAATCGTCTGCGCCGTGAGACTCTTTGCCACGTAATCGTTATCGGTGACGGTCGCGGTGTTGTCCTGCGTCGCAATATCGAAGGTCACAGGCGCGGGCGCGGGCGCAGAGAGACTGACAGTGAAGGTGAACGTCGTCGTTCCAGTGTTGCCCTCATTCTTTGAGACATCATTGATGGAGAGCGACGGGAGGTCGTCATTACTGATTGTGCCGACGCCCTGACCTTTTGTCACGGTTGCGCCCGTGACGTTCGTGACGTTGACGAAGAAGGTCTCATCGGGTTCAACGGTCGTATCACCGTTGATTGTGACATCGAACGTATAAGTCTGCTGCCCGGCGGGAATCACCTGATTCGTGAGACTCCGGGCGACGTAATCATTATTAGCGACGGTCGCCGTGTTGTCTTGTGTGGCGATGTTGAAAGTTACATCGGTGGCGGGTGCGGGCGCGGACAGACTGACGGTGAAAGTTGCGGTCTTAGTTCCACTATTGCCTTCCGTGACCGTCACGTCGTTAATCGTGAGATTAGGCGCAGTGCCCGTGCTGCAAGTGTTCGCTGGAGAACTCGTGTTGCGCGGGAACGGTGTTGAGGCGAAGAAGTCAGCCGCGTTATCGTTTGTGTCAGTGCAGCCGCCCGCTTTCCTGAAGTCGGCGGTCGTGTTGGTTGGCAAGGGCGCTGGCCCGGTTCCCTCATAGCAATGACCCGATGTGGCAGCCGTTCCGCCGTATCCTACGAAATCAACGATGGCGGAGAGATTCGGATTAAGCGGCGGGTTTCCGTCATCGCCCGGACACGAGGATGTAGAAAGAAGCGTCGTGCCGAGGACGAGCGCAATTTTAGCGGGTGAACTCCCCGTGAAGTTGATTGTTCCGGTCGCGTCCGGCTGCGGCAGTGCGATGCCGTTTGTAGTGCCACCCGATTCTTGAACAAGAAAATAATGGCCGGGTGCGACCGTTCCCACAGTGAGGTCAGTTTTGGCCCATGAAGAGCCGCTCGTATATTGAACCGAATAAGGTGTCGCAGAGAAGTCAACAGTGGTCGTCCCGTGATTAAAGATTTCCACGAAATCGTTGCGATAAGTGGCCCCGGAATTATTGCCTCCGACATAAATCTGGCTGATGACCAGATTGGCCGTATCGTCGTTCTTAATAGTCCCTAAACCAACTCCATCCACGATGGACGCTCCAGAGACGTTCGTCACGTTGACATTGAAAGTCTCGTCGGGTTCGACCACCGTGTCACCGTTGACTGTCACATCAAAGGTGTAGGTCTGCTGCCCAGCCGGGATGGTCTGTCCGGTCAGATTTCTGGCGACATAATCATTATTGGCGACCGTCGCCGTGCCATCCTGTGTCGCAATGTTAAAGGTCACACCACCCGCCTGAGCTGGTGATGACAGGCTCACAGTGAAAGTGAACGTGGTCGTCCCGGTGTTTCCTTCGTTTTGGGTCACATCGTTGATGGAGAGCGACGGCACTGGCCCCTGCACTGTGGTGGTCTCGGTGGCAGAGTTATTACTTGAGTTCGGATCGGACGTGGACGAACTCACGGTCGCCGTATTGGTGATGGTCGTTGCGGCAGCGCCGTTAGCCGTCGCTACGAGAGTGATAGTGGCGGACGCGCCGCTGGCGAGCGAGGAGAAGTTGACAGTGCGATTATTTCCAGTGCCGCCGCAGACGCCTGCGCCTGTTGACGCGCAGGAGACAAAAGTCACATTAGCAGGCAGGTTGTCAGTCACGACGACCGTTTGAGCGTTGCCCGCACCGTTGTTTGTGACAGTGATGGTGTAGGTCACATTAGAGCCGGTTGTCACAGGATCGGGCGAGTCCGTTTGGATAATCGAAAGATCGGCTGTGCTCAAGTCCAGGCAGCCAGAAGAGAGATTCTGCGGATTGCTGCTCGTCGCGTTCAGGAAGAAGTCGTTGGAGTTGTTATTGGTATCCGTGCCGTTGCCAAGCGCGCCGCCGGGTTTTCTTTCGTAGCTCTGATTGACGTTCGTAGAGAGAGCCGCGAGCGGTGTGCCTTCCTTGTAGGCAGAGCCTGCGCTCATGCCAACCTGGTCAATGATGGTTGTGCCGTCGGCCTGTGTGATGGCGATACCGCCGTCGTCTGTGATGCCTGTGCCGTAGGTTTGATTTGGCGTGACCGAGCCCGTGTAAGCCGTGTTCGCTATCAGATAATGGCAGCCGGAGCCGAGCGTCGTCCCGGCAGTGATCGTCACGCGGTCGCTGATTGTTCCGCTACTGTTTGATGCGCGAACTTTCAAGCTGCCAATGGTCACGGTCGAACTTGTCGGGTTATACAACTCTATGAACTCATCCGACGCACCTGCTGGCCCGCGCGTGCGAAACTCGCTGATGAGCACGCTGCCCGGAGTGAAAACCTGCGCGACGGTGAGCGTGGCCGGATTGCTCGCCACCAATTTAGTGCCGTCGTTGGCTGTCGCCGTGATGTTGGACGAGCCGTTAATGTGTGCAGTGACGGTTGCTGTCGCAGAGCCTGTGCTCGTTGTCGCGCTGACGGAATCAACTGTGGCGACCGCTGTGTTGCTTGACGAGAAAGTGATCGTCACGCCGCCGATAGGTTGACCGAACTGATCGAGCGCCTGCGCTGTGTATTGTTGCGTCTGACCCGCATCAATCGTGGCGGAGGTCGGAGTGATGCTGACGCTTGAGAGAACAGGCGTCGGCGGATTGACAGTCAACGTGGCCTGCTGACTGGTGACGGTCGTCGTGCCGCTCGTCGCCTGCGCGGTGATGTGTGCTGTTCCCTGATTGTGTCCCGTGACGGTTGCCGTAGCGATGCCTGTGTTCGGGTCGGTGGTGACTGAATCAACAGTCGCCACGTTCGTATTGTCGGAAGCGAAAGTAATCGTCGCTCCATTGAAGGGCTGACCGAACTGATCGAAGGCTTGCGCCGTAAATTGCGTTGACTGATTGATGATGACGCTCGAAGACGAAGGCGAGATGGTGACGCTCGTCAAACGCGATGGGCAGTTGCCGAAAGCCGTGCCGTCAACTTTCGTTCCGGGCGAGAAGAGTTTGCCGTTCGCGCCTGTGGCGGTTGAGTGCTGGACGAAGTTGCCGGTGATGTCCGGCGAGCGCGTCAGCGATTGACTGTTGCCGCCGTTGAGTCCGGTCGAGCCGCCGTAAGCGAACTGTGTGATGAGATTGCCTGATGAATCGTAAAGGAGAATCGTCAGCCCTGAATTTGTCAGCGATAGCCCGCCGGAAGATGCTTTGACAACTTGCGCGCAATGGAAGATCGGATCAGCCGAATCAAAGTTGCCGCCACCGAAGACGACGATGGCTTCGCCAGCCGGAAGCGTCCGTCCGGTGGCAAACGTATGGCGCGTGGTCTCGGTCGTGCTTCCCGTCGCGCGCGTGCGAAGCGTCCAGCCTGCGATGCTGATACTGCCATTCGTAGAGTTGACGAACTCAACAAACTCATCATCACTTGAGCTACGCACGCCGTCGTGATTGGCGTCGCCCTGTAGATCGGTCGCGGCGCTTCCCGGCGGATCGGCTAACACTTCGTTGACGATGACGGTCGGCGGCGTGACGTTGAGCGTCGCCGTGCCCGTCACGTTCCCCGAAGTGGCTTTGATTGTTGACTGTCCAGAAGCGACTCCGGTGGCGAGACCTGTCTGGTCAACGGTGGCGGCGCTCGTGTTAGTTGATGCCCACGTGAATGCCAGCCCCACAATTTCGTTACCGAATTGATCGAAGCCGTGAGCGGTGAACTGCTGTGCGCCGGTGGTTGGAATCGTCGCCGACGAAGGCGTGACATCAATTCGCGTCAACACGCGCGGGATGTCGCGCACGGTGAGCGTGGCGGGCGCGGATTGAATGCCGCGACCTGAAGCGGTGATTTGCGTTGTGCCGGATGATGAGCTTGTCGCCAGACCGTTCTGGTCAATCGTCGCCACCGCAGTGTTGCTCGATTGCCAGGAGAAGATGACGCCTGTTATCTCCTGCCCGTTTGAATTAAAAGCGTGCGCGGTGAATTGCTGTTTCGCTCCGGCATCAATCGTCGCCGAAGATGGTGTGACATCAATGCGCGCGATTGGGTTGCCAGCGAAAGGAGTGCCGTCAACTCGCGTGCCCGGACTAAAGATGCGTCCGCCGCTTCCGGTCGCTGCGGTGTGTTGGACGAAGTTGCCGGTGATGTCTGGCGAGCGCGTGAGCGACTGACCATTGTCGCCGTTCAAGCCGGTCGAGCCGCCGTAGGAGAAGATGTTGACGATGGCTTGCGAAGCATCGCGCAAGGTGACAACGCCGCCGGAGTTTGTCAGCGACAAGCCGCCCGATGATGCTTTGAAGATTTGCGCGCCGCCGAACACCGGGTCGCTCGGATTCGGATTGCCGCCGCCGAAGACGACGATGGCTGTTCCGGCTGGGAAGATCGTGCCGGGCGCAAACGTGTGGCGCACTGTGTCGGACGAAGAGCTTGTGCTGCGCGTCAGCAGTTGGAAGCCACTGATGTCTATATCGCTGGAAGTCGTGTTGACCAACTCCACGAACTCGTCATCGCTTGAGTCGCGCACGCCGTCGTGATTGGCATCTCCAGCCGCACCAGCAGGTGGCGATGCCAGCACTTCGTTGATGATGATGTCGCGTCGCGCGTCGCCAGTAAAAATAATGGTGGCCGGATTACTGGCGCGACCATCTGCGCTCACGACCAGATCAACAGTTCCAGCGCCGCGCAGGTCTGAGGGCACGAGCACGTGAACCTCATCGAGTCCGGCCATGTCGGGCGAAGCGATGAAGGATTCGACCGTGAGCGCGCGTCCGCCTGCGGTGGCAGTGACCTGCGAGGCTGCGCGCACGCCCGTCGTAAAGATGATGAGGCGCAGATTGCCGCCAGACGGATCGAAGGGGCCGGTCTGAAGCGTGTCGGCGTTCAAGACTCTGGCCTCGCCTTTGCCGTCGCCGCTAATCGTGAAGATGCCGGGCGCGGCGCGTAGAACTGAAACCGTGCCGCGCGATTGGAAACCTTCGGAGTTGGTAACGACGACAGTGGCCGTGCCGATTTCGGTTTGCGCGGGAACGAGAAAGTTGACTTGCGTCGGCGAGACGAAGAGGATTTGCGCGGCGCGATTGTTGACGGTGACGGTCGTGCCGCCGAGTGTCGTCGGGAAACTTCCGTCCGCTTGCTTCTGCGCCTGCACGGTCGTGAACGAGAGCGCGCCGCCGAGAGCGACTGCGATACTATTTGGCGCGATGGCTTTCGTCGTCGAAGGCTCGTTGCCGAACGACGCGCCGTTGAGAACTGTGAGCGCGCCGACGGTTGGACGCGCGGCGGTTGCCGTCACGTAAATCTCCGAGTTGTTCTCAAGCCCAGATGTCACAGCGCCTGAGAGAACGCGCGGGAAGTTGAACGCGACAATCGAGCCATCGTCGTTGAGAGACGAGACGACTTCCGCCTGGCGAGTGCTGCCGCTAAAGCCGTCGGCGGTTGAGGGCGCGTTAGTGACACGTGCGAACTGTCCGGTCGGAATGTCAAAAGTGTAAAGCTCGATGCTGTTGTCTGTATTGCTGAAGCCTGCGATGGGGCGGCGCGTGGCGAAAGCGAGGCGCGTGCCGTCGCCACTGATGGTCGGATGAAGCGGCACTTCCGTTGTTCTGACGCCGAGCGCGGTGACCTGTCGGACAGAATTGCTCGTGCGCCCGTCGAAGAGAAAGACCTGGCTGCTGTCGGTCGCAATGTCCGCTGCGTAAACAACACGCGAGCCGTCGTCGCTGATGGCGCGTCCGTAAGTGAAAGCGATGTTCGTGACGTTGCTCGCAAGGACGCGCGTTGTGCCACCGATGCGATCCTGTAGGATGAGGTCGCGTTGTGCACTGGCTGTCGTACCGTTGTCACGGATGTAAGCGACGCGCGTGCCGTCGCCGCTAATCTTGGCGTCTGTCGCTCCGACTGTGCCCGATGTGTTTGTTAATTGAGTGAAGGTGTTTGTGTTTGTATCGAAGATGAAGATTTCAAGGTTGCCGTCCGCGTTCTGGCTGGCGAGGTTGCGATTGGAAGCGAAAGCGATGAAGCGTCCGTCGTCTGTCAGAGACGGTTGAAAATTTCCGTCGCGCGTGCGTGTCGAAGGATCGGCTGGTGTCGTGTTGGTGATTTGGCGAAGCGTCGTGCCATCGTAGTAGAAGATTTCGGAGTTGCCATCCGGGTTTGTGCCGAGCGGGTCTTCTTTGGCGGCGAAGGCGATGCGCGAGCCGTCCTGTGAAATGCCGGGCGCGGGAGAGCGCGTTCCGCCAAGCTGTGTGAAGTTGGCTGGATCGCTCGCTAAGTCTGCGCGGAGGGCGCGGAAATGATCGCTGCCGCCAGCGTGCGCGAGGTCTTCGGTGGACTCGAAGGCGATGTGCTGCCCGTCGCCGCTTAAGGATGGATTGACATTGATGCCTTCTTCGGTCGTGTTCGTCACACGACGCAGTCCGCCTGTCTGCGAGCGTGTGCTCCATAGCCCGAGCAGGCAGAGCGCAAGCGCGAGTGAAAGGAAAACGGCAAGAGGTCTCAGTCGAAGCACCGAGGTATTGCTCCGTAACAAAATATAGATTGACTAAACGATGCGCGGCCCGAAAACAGGTGGGCCGCATCAACCAGAATAAATGTCTAACTGCTGCGAATGATTAACGAGCGGGATTAGCTGCTTCACGAAAAATAAGAACGCGGGCAGCACAGCGCGTCGGTTCAAGTTTCGGCACACGGCATTCTACCGTTTTCGTGGCGAAAGACAAGGAAAGAGGGTAAGGTAAACGATGAATGATGAACGCTGAACGATGAGTGAAAAGCAGGAGTCAGGAGCCAGAAGCCAGAATGAGAAGGCGGCAACTCGCTTTGACAGATTTTTGTTTTCTCCTGACTCCTGACTTCTGGCTTCTGACTTCTGTTCTTAGTTCATCATTCATCATCCATCATTCATCATTTCCTTATGGAGGCTAAAAAATGAAGATTCTCGTCACCGGGTCAACCGGGCTGGTCGGCTCCGCTTTGATTCCAGCGCTCAAGTCGAGCGGTCATCAGATAGTGCGTCTTGTTCGTTCTCAACCGAAAGATGCGTCGGAGGTTTACTGGAATCCTGAACAGGGAACTATCAAGGCTGTCGAGCTTGAGGGTCTGGATGCGGTCGTGCATCTGGCCGGTGAAAATCTGGCCACAGGAAGATGGACTGATGAGAAGAAGAAGAGGATTCGTGAGAGTCGAATTAAAGGGACGCGACTGTTGAGCGAAACGCTCGCGCAGCTTAACGAGAAGCCTGCGGTTTTAGTTTCCGCTTCGGCTGTTGGATTTTACGGGAGTCGTGGCGATGAAATCCTGACGGAGCAGAGCGCGTCGGGTTCGGACTTTCTGGCTGAAGTCTGCCGTGAGTGGGAACTCGCAACTCAAGCGGCAGCGCAAGCCGGAATCCGCGTCGTCAATTTACGCTTCGGTGTGATCTTCAGCGGAGAGGGCGGCGCGCTCAAGAAGATGCTCCTTCCGTTTCGCATGGGCGTCGGCGGAAAAATTGGGAGCGGGCATCAATACATGAGTTGGATTGCGCTTGATGATGCGGTTGGAGCAATCGAACACGCGCTGACGAATGAAACACTGCGCGGCCCGGTCAATGCTGTTGCGCCGCAAGCCGCTACTAATCGTGAATTCACGAAAACGCTTGGCCGCGTTCTCTCACGCCCGACAATCTTTCCTGTGCCAGCGTTCGCGGCACGTCTCGCCTTCGGTGAGATGGCTGATGCGACTTTATTGTCGAGCCAGCGTGTAGAGCCTGAGCGATTGAATGAGGCCGGATATGCTTTCAAGTATCCTACGCTCGAAGCTGCGCTCCGGCATGTTCTGAATAAAGAAGGGCGGAGAGGTTGAGAGCCGCAAGCCTTTGCGAGCCTGGGCTATCGTTGCTCTGTTCAGCGCGAACAACGTCACCATTCATTTTCACAACCTTAATTGTTTTCAATTTATCGTTGCACAGGTGAATCTCTACTTTAGCGCCATTGAATACATCTTTGGAAAGCATGTTGACAAGGAGCTTAAAAGAGGCCAGCGCCTCTTCATTCTTCTCGCCGCCTTCCTGGACAACGAATCGGACCTGGTAAGTGTCGCTTGATTTATCAAGTTGCACGGTGACCTGTCTATCGGCGAAATATCCAATTATAACCAGGTAATTGCCCAGTTTCTTTGCTTCATCCTCAGTGACGGCTGAGGTGTAATAAAGCTCGCCCTTATTGAACTCCAGCCGTTTCCCGAATGAATTGCAACCCAGCATGGCGCACAGAAACAAAAAGCTGATGATCGTCAAGGTCGTTGCTCTCTTCATACTTTATCCTCTCTCATCTTCGTCAACGTGCGTGTCAATTTTATTGGCTGTGTGATTCCGGTATCTCTGGGTATCAGATGCTTCTACACTACCACGTTTGCTTCTTTACGCGCACTGAATTCTTCCAGCACGTCGAACACATCGAGCGCGTAGCGAACGTTGCCGAAGGGCGCAGAGACCTGCACGCCCTGAATCAAGTCTCGCACGTCGAGTAAGGATTCACGTGCAATCTTCAAGCCCTCTTCGCGCGCCGCCTCCTTGCTCTTCTCAGATGCAATTCTCATCCGCTCCATAATCGAAGGCGTCACGCGCACGCCCGGCACTTCGTTGTGCAGAAACTCCGCGTTGCGGAAGGAGACGAGCGGCCAGATGCCCGCGACGACCGGAACACGCACGTGCTCGATGCGCTTCAGGAACTCAACCAGTTGATCCGTATCGAAGACGGGCTGCGTAATCGCATACTGCGCGCCCGCTTCCACCTTGTACTCGAAGCGTTTGATCTCTTCATCCATATTGATCGCGCCGGGATTGCAGCCCACTCCGATGCAGAAGGCTGTCGGCTGGCCGATTGGATTGTTGCCGAGATCGAGTCCGTGATTCAGCTTGTTGACCATGTTGGTCAGGCCGATGGAGTCAATGTCGAAGACGGCTGTCGCATCCGGGTACGGCCCCATCTTCGGCGGGTCGCCGGTAATGAGCAGCAGGTTTCGCAAACCCAGCGAAGCCGCACCGAGCAGATCAGACATCATGCCGAGTAGATTGCGGTCGCGGCAGCAGTAATGCAGCACGGCCTCGATGCCAATCTCGCGTTCGACGAGAACGGCTGTGGCCTGCGCGCTCATGCGTGTCTGTGCGCGTGGGCCGTCTGGAATATTGACGCCGTCAACGCCCGCATCTTTCAAGAGACGAATCGAGTCGAGCGTCTTACGTGGATCGCAACCCTTCGGCGGCAGCACTTCGACCGAAGTGACGAATTCGCCGTTGGTGATCTTGCGTGACCAAAGGGAGCGCTCTTCGGGTGGGATGACTTTGATGTCCGCCGGAGTCAACTCATCAACGCGCGCGGCTGTGGCTGCTGTGGTGACGGCGCGCTGCTTGCGCGGAGAAGCGGCGCGCACGGCGTCGGAGATGAGCTTGATGTGCGCGGGCGTCGTGCCGCAACAGCCGCCGATAAATTTCGCGCCCGCCTGAATCAAACGCTTCGCAAACTTCGCCATGTATTCAGGCGAGCACATGTAGAACTGTCTGCCTTGAACATCGCGCGGGAGTCCGGCGTTCGGTTGTGCGGAGAGCTTCTTGTTCGTGACGGCGCGCATCTTCTCGATTCCGGTCAGCACGATGGCCGGGCCGACGCCGCAGTTCAGGCCGATGACATCCGCGCCCCACTCGTCGAGTCGCGTGGTGAAAACTTCTGGCGTGGTGCCGAACGTCGTGTTGCCGTCAGGCAGGATAGTCATTTGCGCGACGATGGGAAGATCGCATAACTCCTGCACAGCACGCATCGCCTGCCGCATTTCAGAAATGTCCGAGAAGGTTTCGAGGACGAAGAGATCAACGCCGCCGTCAAGCAGGGCTGCGACCTGCTCCTTGAACATCTCTTTCGCCTCGTCAAAAGAGGTCGGGCCATAAGGCTCGATGCGTAGGCCCAATGGCCCGACCGCGCCTGCCACGTAGCATCGTTCACAGGCAGCTTCTCGTGCGATGCGGGCAGCAGCGATATTGATGAGACGCAGGCTGCCTTCCAATCCGTACTGTTGCAGCTTGTGAGCCGTCGCGCCGAACGTGTTGGTCTCGATGATCTCGGCTCCGGCGCGAACATACTCTTCGTGCACCTCACGCACCAGATCAGGATTGGTCAGATTCAACTCGTCATAAGAGCGATTGATATAGACGCCTTTGGCGTAAAGCAAGGTGCCCACCGCGCCATCGAAGACGTGGACATCGTCGCTCTCAAGAAGATTTCTAAAGTTTTCCATAACAAGAAGCTGTCAGCTATCAGCTATCAGCCGTCAGCAAAAACAATAAATGCTGATCGCTGATTGCTGATAGCTTTCAAAACAAAAGTCCCGCGCTTAACAACGCGGGACTTCATCAAACTTGAAGTTTTCGAGTTGGCCCCTTCTGCGGGACTCGCCGAGCTGTTTAGCGGGTTATTTTGCGTGGCCGCAAGTCGCCTTAACTCACCACGTGTTCTACGGGTGCTTATACGCCGACGAGCGTTGGCTGTCAAGCGGTAAATCAATGCCTTTCGATTCAGCGTCGCTGGCAGCGCGGGCAGAAAAAGGTCGAGCGTCCGGCGTGCGAGAGGCGGCGGATACGAGCGTTGCATGTTGGGCACGGCGCAGCTTCGCGGTCATAGACGCGCCAGTGGCCTTCGTAGCTTCCACCGTAATAACTGCCGTCAATATTTTCGGGATCAACATTCATCGTCGAGCCGTGAGAGATTGACTCCGCGAGCACATCCAGAATCGCACGATGCAGACGCGAGACACGATTCCTGGATAACTTTGAAGCCGTGATGAATGGATTGATGCGCGCGAGAAACATCACTTCAGCAGCGTAGATATTTCCCAGCCCCAGCACTCGCGTTTGATCTAACAGCGTTTCTTTGAGCGTGCGGCGTGAGCGCGAAAGAGTTGTGTGTAGAAAATCAGGTGTGAAATCATCTGAGAACGGCTCAGGCGCAAGCGAGCGCAACTCTTTCGTTTCGTACAGCGACGTGGCGGGCACGATCTTCATCATCCCGAAGTGGCGTTGGTCTGTGAAGACGAGCCGACGATTTTTTTCAAGATGAAAGATGGTGTGCGTGTGCTTCGGCAGAATCGCCTGTGGCGGCAGGTAAAGAAATCTGCCCGTCATCCGCAGATGCGAAATCAGCACGCGCGCATTGTCGAGCATGAAAAGAATATGTTTCCCGCGCCGTCTGATCCCTTCGATTCGTGCGCCGCGCAAGGCGTAAGCAAACTTGCGCGGCGATGTTTCAGGCGCAAGGCCAGCGCGCAGTAATTTAGCGGCGACGATGCGTTGGCCTGTGACTAAACGATCAAGCGCACGCGCAACGAGTTCGACTTCCGGCAATTCAGGCATCTTACTTCCGCGCGAACCGCTCGCCTTCGTCTAAGAGAGTTTCTACTTTTGCCTTCGAGGTTGCTTCCGAATAGATACGCAGCGCCGGTTCAGTTCCAGATTGACGAAAGAGCAGCCACGACTCATCTTCAAATAACAGCTTCGTGCCGTCTAAAGTTTCAACATCACGAACCGCATAGCCAGCAACTTCGATGGGCGGCGATGAAGCGAGAATCAAGACCAGTTGTTTTCCGTGTTTGACCTCACAGCGAAGGTCGCGCCGTCCGAAGTAGAATTCGCCGAACTCGCGGTGCATCTCTTTGACCATTTCGGATGGAGGCTTGCCGGATGTGATGACCGCTTCGAGCAAGAGCAGGGAATTGAGGATGCCGTCGCGCTCAGGGATGTGGCCTTTCACGCCGATGCCGCCGGACTCTTCCGCGCCGATCAGGATGTCTTCTTTGAGCATCAACTCGGCGATGTACTTGAAACCGATGGGCGTGTCGTAGAGTTTGAGATGGTGTGCTTCTGCGATGCGTTTGGTCAGCACGGATTGAGAAAAGGTGCGAACCACACCGCCCTTCATCTGGCGCGCACGCGCCAGATGAAGCAGGATGAGCGGCACAACTTCGTGCATCGTCATGGTCTCGCCAAGTTCATTGACTGCGCCGAGACGATCTGCATCGCCGTCAGTTGCCAATCCCAAACTCGCGCCTCTCGCTTTGACTCGTTCTTTGAGCGCCGCGAGGTTGCGATCAATCGGCTCTGGATTGACACCGCCGAAGAGTGGATCACGATCAGCGCGAATCGTCTCCGTTTGAAGATCGCGCCCCTGCAAAAAACTTTCGACCCAGCGTCCGCCCGAACCGTGCATCGGATCAACTATGATCTTCAGGCGAGAGCGCCGCAAACGCTCCAGGTCAATATAAGAGGCAATCTGTGAACGGTAGCTGTCAATTGCAGTTTGAAGCATCTCGCGCGCATCTGATGTGGTGTTGTGACTGCGACGCGGAGGATGCGCGTCAACAAAAAATTCGACGGCAGAAGTTGTTTCAGGCGACGCGCTTCCGCCCCAGGGCGCTTTGATCTTGAAGCCGTTAAACTCAGGCGGATTGTGCGAAGCCGTGATGACGATGCCGCCCGCCGCGCCGCTCTCTTTCACCGTCCAGGAAACCAGAGGCGTCGGCACTGCCTTGTCGAACATCGCCACACGCAGACCGTTGCCCGTGAGAACCTCTGCGGCGCGCCCGGCAAATTCTTCTGAGAGAAAGCGACGGTCGTAACCGATGATGACAAGCGAAGACGAAGTTTTGCCAGATGAGTCGAGTGCTTGCAGTATAACTTCGCGGAAAAGGTCTGATTCGGCTTCTTCCTTACTAATTTGTCTGACATCAACCAACTGCTGAATGAGTGATTGTCCTTTCGTCTCGCTTGGAGGCTGCTGCAAAAGATAATCCGCATAAGCCTGTGCCACACGCTCAAGGTTGGCGAAGGTGAAGCCTTCGGCGATGACTGCGCGCCAGCCATCTGTGCCGAAGCGAATCGGCGTGGGCGTTGTCTTCAGCGTCACGTCGTAGCCACGCCTCCGGTTTGTGAGTAATCCGTGAGCGAAGCCTTATCGCCTAAGACCGTACCTGCGCCGACGCTGGCAGAGCGTCCGATGTGGCAGCCGCGACCGATGATCGCATTCTCAATCTGAGCGTTTGCGCCGACGCGCGTGTGTGCCCAGACGACTGAATTTTCGATCCGCGCTTTCTCTTCGATATAGCAGCCGGGTCCGAGCACAGAGTTAATAATCTGCGCTCCGGGTTTGATCGAGCACTCATCGCCGATGATCGAAAGCTCGTCAATCTCTGCGATGGTCGCGGACTCGAAATCGCCGCGCCGGTCTTTGATATGAATGCGCCCGACGCGATTGGCGAGCAGGTCGTGATGCGCTTGCAGGTAACGCGCGGGCGTGCCGATGTCCATCCAGTAGGTGCGTTGAGGGATGTGCGCGTAGAACTTTTCGCCACGCATGAGCAGCGCCGGAAAGAGTCCGTACTCGAAGGAATGATTCTCGCCCGTCGGAATGAGATCGAGTACCTGCGGCTCGAGGATGTATGTTCCGGCATTGATCGTGTTACAGGTAATCTCGTCTGCTTTCGGCTTTTCCAGAAAGCGCGCAACGCGACCCTCCGCATTCGTTTCGACCAGTCCATACGCGCTCGGATTCTCAACCGGCGTGAGCACGATAGTGGCCGTCGCCTTGCGCGCGGTGTGCTGGCGAATGACCGGCTTGAGGTCAAGGTCTGTCAAAATGTCGCCGTTGAAAACAACCGTCGGCTCGCGGATTAAATCTTCGGCATACTTGTACGCTCCGGCTGTGCCCATCGGTTGGGCTTCGACCGTGTATTTCAGATTGACGCCGAAGTCTGAGCCGTCGCCGAGTTCTTGCTCAATCTTGTGCGGCTGGTAGGAGAGCGAAAGCGCGATGTCTTTGATGCCTGCACGCCGCAGGGTGTCAATCTGATAAAGCAGGAACGGACGATTGCAGATGGGCACAATCGGCTTCGGGGTGTAAACCGTGAGCGGACGAAGCCTCGTGCCCTTGCCGCCAGCGAGTATCAGAGCCTGCATGATGATTGAGTGATAAGTGATGAGTGACAGGTGTTAAGAAAGATGACATCCATCGCTCCCATAAATAAAACAGCGTGGTGAGTCTAACACTCGCCAGCGTGCCTTTCAAATTTGTCTGTCGAGATATGGGGAATTCCAGGTTGAAGGTAGGCTAGGTGTGAGACGCGCGACGCGTGTTGAAGACGAAAGTATAGAGAGATAAACGATGTCGTATAGGAAAGGGATACGATATGGGGTTGTCGGTAAAATCAAGCAAACGTAATCAGTCCGCAAAAATTAAATAACTCCAATGTCTCTTTCTTCGGCACGAGGGTTGCTGACCCCTCGTGCGAAAGGGAGGTTGAAGATGACAACAAGACTTCTACGAAACAAGATTGGTGGAGCTTTACTGGGGTTCGCTATTTTGTTCGGCATCGGGATCGCGTCGAGTCTGACAGCTCAGGCGCAGTATCAAAATGATCGTGATTGGCAGTACCGCCGTGACCGCGACCAGAATGGGCAGCGCGACCGGGATCGTGATCGTGACCGCGACCGCGACCGTCGGGATAATCGTTATGGTCGCAATGGCGGCTATAACAATGGTGGTTACAACAATGGTGGCTATAACAATGGCTACCGAGTTGAACAGAACCAGGGTTATCAGGACGGCCTATACACCGGCTCAAATGATGCGCAACGTCGGCAGAGCTATAATCCGCAGAGATCGCATTATTATCGGAATGCTTCATCGCAGGCTTTTCGTGATGGTTTCCTGCGTGGTTATGACGAAGGCTTTCGTCGGTACGGTGGCTACAGAGGCGGAGGCTATTCGCGCAGTCGCACCGGAAGCGTTCTGGGCGGAATCTTTGGCCGACCTTAAGTGGCTCTAAGCAAAATCAAAACTGACCCGCAAAAAGAAAGGGCGCGATCTCATAGTCGCGCCCTTTCTTTTTGGTCACGCTGGCTCACAAGCTGTGGCTGACCACAATGTTCGCCTCAAATTCAAACCACGTAGCGAGGCGCAGGTATCTTTGTTCTCGACCGAAGAATGCCTGACAAAGACTTGCATAACGCGCGTGCCTGCGTGTAGGCTTCCGTCTTGAACATTTGATCGGGCGGGCGCCGTTTTGCGATTCCGAATTCCTCTCCAGAGCTAAACAACTATGGCCTCTTCGACGCCGATGTTGCGGCAGTACCACGAACTGAAGCGACAGCATCCGGGCACGCTGCTCTTTTTTCGGCTGGGCGATTTCTACGAACTCTTTTTCGATGACGCCATCACGGGCGCGCGTGAATTAGAAATCACTCTGACGGCGAGACACAAGGAACATGGCGATCCGATTCCGATGTGCGGAGTGCCGCATCACGCTGCGTCAACGCACATCACGCGACTCGTCCGCAAAGGCTATCGCGTCGCTATCTGCGAGCAGACGGAAGACCCTTCGCAGACAAAGAAACTGGTACGGCGCGAGGTTGTGAGAATCATCACACCGGGCACGGCGATTGACCCGCAACTCATCGGAGCGCGCGAATCAGTTTATCTGGCGGCGCTTTGCGGCACAGGCGAGCGCATGGCCGCCGCGTTTCTAGACCTCTCGACCGGCGAGTTTCGCGTGACGGAAGCGAGCGGGCGCGATTCCTGGACGCGCATCAGAGCCGATGTGGAATCTTTCGCTCCGCGTGAAATTCTCTATCCAGCATCGCTCGCGCCACTCATCAAAAGCGCACGCGATGGTGGAGCATCGCACATTGCACCCTTGCCTCTGCGACAGATAGAAAACGCTCAAGCTGCTCCAACCGTTTCGGACGAAGGCGAACGTGCGAATCCTTTAGACAGCACGACTGCCTTCGCCGGTGCGACTCTGACGCCGATTGACGATTGGCTCTGGCAAGCGGACTCTTGCGCCGCGCAACTGTGCGAGCAGTTCGGCTCTATCTCGCTCGATGGCTACGGTCTTGATGGAAAATTTGAAGCCGTGCGCGCAGCAGGCGCTTGCCTTCGTTATGCGCAGGAGACACAACGTGCCGCCGCCGCGCACATCTCCGACATCAATTACTTCGAGCCGCAAGATCATCTCATTCTCGATCAAGTCACGATCCGTAACCTGGAACTGACAGAATCTCAAGCCGGAACGAATCGTGCCTCTGCGCTCCTCGACGTGATTGACGAAACGGTGACAGGGATGGGCGCACGGCTGTTACGTTCGTGGCTCTTACGCCCGTCTGTTCGCAGAGGCGAGATTGAGGCGCGCCACGCCGCTGTCGAAGAACTTCACGCTTCGCAGATCAAGCGAGATCGCCTGCGCGCTCTGTTGAAAGATGTCGCCGACCTCGAACGGTTGACCGCACGGCTCAACATGAACTCCGCCAGCCCGCGCGACTTGAATGCGCTCTTGCGCTCGCTCGAACAAGTTCCGCAGATTCGACAAACGCTCTCCGATGCGCGTGTCTCGCTGCTCCAGATTCTCCATGAAAGCATGGACGAATTATCAGAGACACGCTCTTTGATCGCGCAGGGTATCGCTGATGATCCGCCCGCCAAATTGAACGACGGCGGCGCAATTCGTGATGGCTACTCAAGCGAGTTGGATGAACTGCGCAACATCAGCCGCAACGCCAAACAAACCATCGCCTCGCTCGAAGCGCGCGAGCGTTCGCGCTCCGGTATCTCTTCACTCAGGATTCGTTACAACAACGTCTTCGGCTATTTCATAGAGGTCTCGAAAGCCAGCGCCGCGCGCGTGCCCATTGATTATGAGCGACGGCAGACGCTTGCCAACGCCGAACGTTACACGACGCCGGAACTCAAAACATGGGAAACGAAAGTTCTTGGCGCAGAGGATCGCATAGCTCAACTTGAAACTGAAATCTTCACAGAACTCTGCGCGCAAGTTACCGCCGAAACCAAACGCATTCAGGCGACCGCACGCGCCGTTGCCGCGCTCGATGCTGTAGCCTCTCTCGCTGAAACCGCCGCGCGCCGCCGCTACGTTCGACCCGCGATGCACGACGGCGACGAGATAGAAATCGTGAAGGGACGCCATCCGGTCATCGAAGCCGCGAGCAGTGAGCCGTTCATCCCCAACGATCTCTACATGAACAACTCGACCGACCGCCTGCTCATCATTACCGGCCCGAACATGGGAGGGAAAAGTACAAACCTTCGACAGGCGGCGATCATCTCGATCCTCGCGCAGATGGGATCGTTCGTGCCTGCGGAGCGTGCGCGCCTGCCGTTGCTTGATCGCGTCTGGACGCGCGTCGGCGCATCTGATGATCTGGCGCGCGGGCGTTCGACTTTCATGGTGGAGATGACGGAGACGGCTGCGATTCTGCACAACGCAACACCGCGCTCGCTCATCCTGCTCGACGAAATCGGGCGCGGCACAGCGACCTTCGATGGACTCTCAATCGCGTGGGCTGTCGTTGAATACCTGCACGATTCGGCTGAACATGCCGCGAAAACTCTCTTCGCCACGCACTATCACGAACTAACGGAACTTGCCGAACGCTTGCCCGGCGCGCAGAACTATCAGATCACCGCCGCCGAGCGTGAAGGCGAAGTCGTCTTCCTGCATCGTCTCGAACGTGGCCGCGCCTCGAAGTCTTACGGCATTGAGGTCGCGCGGCTCGCAGGTCTGCCGCCTTCAGCCATCGCTCGTGCGCGCGACGTGCTGGCGAGATTGGAGCGCTACGAGTTGGATGTCTTCGCCGAAGAAGAGAAGCAGAGCGAAGCCGTCTCGAAAACGGAAAGCGAGTGGGATGAGTGGGCGCTTGATGAAGCGGGCTTGAAAAGCGCTGCACGCAAGGCACGTCAAAAACGGATCGCCATGCAAGCCACGCTCTTCGATGCGGTCAATCAGAACCTTCTTGACGAGTTGCGCGGCCTTGATGTAGAAACGCTGAAGCCAGAGGACGCTCTGAAAATTCTACAGGACATACGCAAGCGAATAGTTTGAAAGCAGTGGTCAGTGGTCGGTGGTCAGTAGTCAGCGAAAAGCAAAGACGAGCGATAAACTGTTTTTTTAACTGACCACTGACCACTGACCACCGACCACTTTTACCGATGCCCAACTCTTTAACGTCACTTCCGCTTGAACAACAGATCGGTCAACTCTTTTACATCGGTCTTCCGGGCACGGAACTCGATGCGGAGACACGCGCGCTCGTCGAACACATCCAGCCCGGCGGCGTGATTATCTTCGGGCGAAACGTCGCCGCGCCCGATCAATTGCGTGCGTTGCTTGACGGCGTTCGTGCCATCGTCCCAACGGAGCCACTCTGCGGGATAGATCAGGAAGGCGGCCTCGTTGATCGTCTGCGTCGTATCTTCACGCCGATGCCTTCAGCGCGCACGATTCGACAGCACGGCGATCTGGCGGGCGCTCGCTCGCTCGGTCGCATCACAGGCGAAGTCCTGCGAATGCTCGGCTTCAATATGAACTTCGCGCCCGTCATGTCCATTATGACGGACGAGCGCGACCTGCTCTCCAACGGTCTCTACTCGCGTTCCTACGGACGCTCGCCCGGCGAAGTCTTAGGCTACACGATGGTCTATCTGCGCGGGCTTCAAGGCACAGGCTGTCTGGGCTGTCTCAAACATTTTCCGGGCATCGGAGCGGGCGAAGTTGATACTCACGACGAGCTGGCTGTCGTGCGTCTCTCGCATGACGATCTGATCGCACAAGACCTCGCGCCTTACATCGAACTCTTCCAGCGCGAGGATGACCGCGTGCGTGCGGTGATGGTCAGTCACGGCGGTTTCCCAAATGTTGACATCCGCAGGGGCACGGCTGGCGGTCGCCTCGAACCTGCATCACTCAGCTACGCCATCTCAACCAAACTTCTCAGGCAGGAGCTTGGCTACAAGCACTTGGTCGTCACAGACGATCTTGAGATGGGCGCGATTGCCAAGCATTACCCGATTGAAGACGCTGTCTTGCGCGCCTTCAAAGCGGGGCAGGATATGTTTCTGATCTGCGCGCACAGTGAGGTGGCACTGCGCGGCTACGATGCGCTCTTACAGGCCGCGCGCGATGGCGTCGTCAAACGCGAGCGCATCAATGCTTCGTTGCGACGCATCGCAGAGTTCAAAGCTCTGACGCAACCGCCGCTCGCTTTCGACCGTGATCGCTTTCAACACTTAGCGGATGAAATCGCCGCGCTCAATCGTAAGCTCAACTACACCTACGGAGGGACTATCTGATGCGTGTTCACAAAATCACGACGCTGCTTCTGCTTCTCGCTTTGGCTGTGATGCTCTTACCGAGTTGTCGCAATCGAAGCGAGACTTTTGTGATCGGGCTTTCGGATAAGCTTTCCACGCTCGACCCGGTTGGCTCCGCCTCAGTTGACGCGGCGAGCGAGCGCATTCGTGCCTTGATCTTCAATTCGCTCGTCAAGAAAGATGAGAAATTCGATTACGTTCCAGACCTTGCCTCCGACATCAAACGCGCCGACGATGGCTTGAGCTACACTTTCACCTTGCACGACGGCGTGACCTTTCAGGACGGCAGGCCGCTCACGTCAGCCGATGTCAAATACACAATTGAGACTGTTCTTGCTTCAAGCTCCGGCAAGGCCGCGAGCTTCTTTGAAGGCACGGGCAAGGATAAACAGGGATTAGTAACCGGCATTGAAACACCCGATCCGCGCACCGTCATTATTCGTCTGCGCAAACCCTGGCTCGGTCTGCTTTCAAATCTCGTTCCTATCGGCATCTTTCCGAAAGACAGCGCGGCGGCGCAGAAGGATCATCCGCTCGGCACCGGCCCATTCAAGTTCGTCAGTTACAATACCGCGCAACAGATTATTGATCTCGAAGCCAATCCGAACTACTGGGAAGGCGCGCCGCAGATTAAGACGCTGCGCGTCCGTGTCATCGAAGATGCGAACGCGCTGCAAGCCGAACTGCGCAGCGGAAGCGTCACGCTCGCGCCACTGCCAACGAATCTCACGCCCGATGCTTTCAAGTCGCTTGAGCAAGACCCCAAGTTGCAAGTCTTGCAGTTCAACGGCGCGAACGTCGTCTATCTGGGCTTCAATTTGCAGAACCCGCCGCTTGATAACGCTCGCGTCAGACAGGCCATCGCCTACGCCATTGACCGCGACACGATCATCCACGATCTGCTGCTCGGACAGGCGAAGATTGCGCACTCGATCCTGCCCGAAGAGTCCTGGGCTTATGCGCCCGGACAGAAATACAGTTACGATCCAGAGAAGGCGAAGCAACTTCTCGATCAAGCGGGCTTTCGTGACCCGGACGGCGACGGCCCGCAGATGAGATTTCAGAATCCCATCATCTTCAAAATCTCTTCCGCCAGCGCCGCCACGCGACAGTTCGTTGATGTCATCCGCGACCAGTTGCAGAAGGTCGGCATTCCTGTCGAGATCGAGACCGTCGAATTCAACACGCTCCTCGCACAGTTGCGTTTGGGTGAGTTTCAGATGAGCACCTCGCGCTGGGTCGGCGGCAATCAAGACCCGATCTTCCTGGAAAACCTCTTCAGCTCAAAAGAGATTCCGACGGCGGATCGCGCAGGTTTCAACCGCGACCGCTACAAAAATCCAGAGCTTGACCGCATCCTTGACGAAGCCATCAACACCGCAGACCGTGACAAATCTGTAGTGCTCTATCGTCAAGCGCAGGAGATCATCAGCCGTGACCTGCCGATGTTTCCGCTCTGGTATTCCGCCAACATGATCGTGGCAAGCAAAACGGTCGGCAATATCAAAATTGACGGGAGCGGCGATTGGAGCTTTGTGCGGAATTTGACGGTGAATAAGTAGTTGAATCGGCATAATGTGGATATGGCGAAACGAATAAAAAGCGTACCAATCGATACCCTAACTTCCTTCCATAGAGAGGCCATAAACGTGCTTCTCCAGTTTGTTGGGCGTTATGAAATCACCAGTATTGAGCAGTTAAACTCATTTAAGGGTAGAGCGTTGCTCGACGTTCCTTTGTGGAAGTTGCTCGAAACTGAGGGGAAGTACGGCGGACGCTACATTAGCGAAGGTGTTCGTAGTCTTGAACTGAAATTGGGGCAGCAAGTGAACAAGACTTATGGGAGTTGGCCTGAAGATTTATTGAAGCAGCATCTCGGTCTATCTCCCGTAGGCAGATGGATGAAGAAACCGGAATATTGCTGTCAACTAGAACACGTGAGCGAACGGGCGAAGTTGATTAATCTGCTTCTGAAAGAGCCTGAACGCGCACAAGAAATTCTAGATCAATGTCTTATTGGTTGCGTCGTACTCAAATCTGAACATGAACGTCTCGGTAGTGCAGATATTGAGCCACATGACCCATGGCGCCGTTATCGACAAGCCTCACCGCCGCTACGTGTCTGGGATCGGCAGGCTGAGGAATGGTTATCACTAGAGCCTCTTTAGTGGTAAGAGAACCGAATCTCTACGCCAAGCTCTCTGAAAGTCTCTTGCAATTCATATAGTAATATCGCACCTTCGCGTATCAATAGAACATGCGCTCCACTCACATCGAGAACTGTTGAAGGCTTGCCACCGCGTGCTACTCCGCTATCAACAATCAGATCAATCCCCGTTGAAAAAGAACGTGCGGCCTCTTCAGCAGTTCGCGCGGGCGGCTCTCCTGAAAGATTCGCGCTCGTGGCCGTGAGCGCGCCGCCGCACGCGCGGATGAATGAACGGACGGCTTCATCATCCGGCAAACGCAAGCCGACAGTTCCACTACCTGCCGTCAATTCATCCGGCACTTCCGGCTTGGCCTGCACAACTATCGTCAACGCTCCCGGCCAATGACGCGCGCTGACGGCATCAAAGAGTTTCGTTCTGCTGGCGATGAAACGCTCGGCTTCATGCTCATCGCTGATGACGACGAGGATGGGCTTGCCGTCTCTGCCTTTCAATTCATTCACGCGGCGTAGCGCCTCTCGATTGAAAGGGTCTGCGCCTAGTCCATAAAAAGTGTCCGTGCGAAAAGCTATGACGCCGCCTGCGGTGATTATCTGTGCCGCACGCTCACACGCTTCTTCGCCCTCTTTAACGATCATCGAATCTATTTGACCTTGACGCCGTAAGCGATGCCGTCGCCGAAGGAGAGAATCTCGGCACGCAGTTGCGGATGATTGACGAAGTGTTGATTGAATCGGCGCAGCGCCTGAGTTGATTCCTGCTGATCTTCGGAGCGAATCTCGCCCGCGACCTGCCCGCCCCACAGAACATTGTCGGCAACAACGACTCCTCCGACGCGCAGCAACGGCAGAGATTTATCGAGATAATCCGAATACTCTTCCTTCACCGCGTCCAGATAGACCAGATCGAAAGTCTCTGTGAGATGCGGGATGACTTCGAGAGCGCGGCCACGCTCGATGCGGACGCGCTCGCGCACTCCGGCGCGCGTGAGATAATCTTCGGCGCGACGAATCATCTCGTCGTTCGGCTCGATGGTAATGATGAGTCCATCATCAGACATTCCGCGCGCCAGATGCACGACCGCGTAGCCAATTGCCATTCCTATTTCCAGAACGCGCCGCGCCTTCATCGCACGCGCAGTGATTTCCAGAAAGAGCGCGACCTCACGATCCGCAATCGGCACACGGTTCTGCTCCGCGTCCGTCTCCATCTCCGCGACGATTCCGGTGTTGGCGGGCAACAGGCGTTCGAGATAATCCGCCTGCTCACGATGAATGATGGCATCAGGACGTGCTTTCATAATTCGACTTCCTATCAATTTTTGATTGACGAACAGGCGGAAAGTTTACTTGTCAGGATGAGACTAAGCAATCGGCGTTGAGGAATTTTCTGTCAGTCGTCGGATTTATCCTGCGCTTCCGAGCCGACTGTGACGTAGCGCCGCGCAAGTCCCAACTCACGCAGCTTGTGTTGCAACGACTGCCTGTGCATCCCCAAGATAGCAGCCGCGCGCGTCACGTTGCCGCCGGAATCTTCGAGGCAGCGCGCGATATAGCGACGCTCAAACTCACGGCGATCCGAACGAAAGTCTGCCGTGAAGGGAACTGCGAGCGCGCCCTCTGTCTCTTCTTCAGTGCGTGGCTTGCTTCCGCTCGATGCGCCGCCTTTAACCTCTTCCGACAAATCGTGCGCGGTCAGTTCATCGCCTTCGGCCATGATTGCTGCGCGTTCGATAGTGTTCCGAAGCTCACGCACGTTGCCGGGCCAATCGTATTCGATCAAGCGTCTGAGTGCGCTTTGACCGATGGGACGCGCAGGCAAGTGATAGCGTTCAGCAGCCAGACGCGCGAATGATTCCGCGAGCACAGGGATGTCTTCGCGTCGCTCGCGCAAAGGAGCGATGTCAATCGTGACGACGCGCAGGCGATAGAACAGGTCTGCGCGAAAATTCCCGTTCGCAATCTCCTGTTCGAGCGGGCGATGCGTCGCGCTGACGATGCGCACGTCAACAGAGATTGATTCATTTCCGCCTAAGCGCTCGATGTGCCTCTCTTCGAGTGCGCGCAGGAGTTTAGCCTGCGTGTTCGCGCTCATGTCTCCAATCTCGTCGAGGAAGAGCGTTCCGCCGTCGGCCTGCTCGAATTTTCCGCGCCGGCGCGCTGCCGCGCCCGTAAAAGCGCCTTTTTCGTGGCCGAAAAGCTCGGATTCGATGAGTTCCGATGGCAGCGCGGCACAGTTGACGGCGATGAAAGCGCCGCTCCGACGCGACAAACTCCGCTCGTGAATTTCACGCGCGACGAGTTCTTTGCCGGTGCCGGATTCGCCGCGTACGAGAACCGTCGCATCCGTCTCGGCTACCTTCTCGATCATCGCACGCACGCGCTGCATGGCTTCCGATGCGCCGATCAGAGCGCCGCGCGTTGCGCCTTCGATTTCAATGCGCCGACGAAGCGAGCGATTCTCGCGTCGCAGTTGCACCGTCTCAAAAGCGTTTTTGACGGCGAGACGCAGATCGTCAAGCTCAAAAGGTTTGGAGAGATAGTCGTGCGCGCCGGACTTGATCGCTTCGACGGCCATGCGCTCCGAGCCGTGCGCTGTGATGAGAATAACGAGCGGAGCATCATCGTCTGTCTGCTTCAACTCGCTTAAAAATTCCAGCCCACTCGCGCCGGGTAAGTTCACGTCGAGCAGTAGCAGATCGTGTGGCCGCTCCTTCATCAAAGCGCGCGCCGCTTCGACGCTCGCGGCCTCATCAATCTCGTAGCCGAAGCTGCCGAGCGCGCGCCGCATTCCGTAACGTGCCGCCTCTTCATCATCAACAATCAGCAATCGCAAGCTGCCTTCGCTCATCTTTTCCCTCATCAAACAATCTGCTCTTCACAATAAATTGAGAGAGCGCGCCTGACTCTCAGCACGATGCGTGCCATGAAATCAGATGTCTGTTTCGGCATCTGATGGTAAAGTTGCCAGCATGACCGGGATAAATCAACTGACGCCGCCGGAAAATGCGACCGATGAACTCAAGGGCAGACATGAAAGCCTGAATTTCAAAGGCAAGAAAATAGTCCTGACCACCCTCGGCTCTCTCGGCGACCTGCATCCTTACATCGCCATCGGGTTGGAGTTGAAAGAGCGCGGGTATCGAGTCACTCTCGCTACGACGCCGTTCTATCGTGCAAAGATCGAAGCCACCGGCCTCAATTTTCATCCGATGCGTCCAGACCTTCCTTCTCCAGAAGAGAATCCTGAACTGGCCGCCAAGCTCATTGCCAAGGTCATGGACGTGAGAAAGGGCGGAGAGTTTCTCTTCAAGGAATTGCTTGTGCCTCACGTTCGTGATGGCTACGCAGATTTGCGTGAGGCCACGCGCAATGCAGACCTTCTCGTCACACACATGATTACTTACGCCGGGCCGATCCTCGCACAGAAGACAGGCATCCCCTGGATTTCAACTGTGCTTGCGCCCGCGACTTTCTTCTCCGCCTATGAGCCGATAGTGCTGCCGCAATTGCCGAGCCTCACCAAATTGCTGCGTCTCAGTCCGTTGTTCAGCCGCGCGTTTTTCTCGCTGGTGAGACGGAAGTTGGACAATTGGGTTGAGCCGATCTACAAACTCCGCGCCGAATTGGGACTCCCGCGCGGGCTGCATCCAATTTTCGAGGGACAGTATTCGCCCGCACTAAATCTCGCGCTCTTCTCAAAATTTCTGGGCGCGCCGCAACCGGACTGGCCGCCGCAAACTCTCGTGACCGGGTTTCCATTCTATGACAAGAAGGACGAGACAAACATCTCACATGAACTGGAACAATTCTTGGACGCAGGCCCCTCACCAATTGTTTTCACACTCGGCTCATCGGCGATTTTCGTTGCTGACGATTTTTATCGTGAAAGCGTTGCCGCCGCGCGACAGTTAAAACGCCGGGCAGTTTTATTGATCGGCGACGAGCGTAATAGGCCGAAAGAAGCCCTGCCCGAAGGGATTGTCGCTTTCGATTACGCTCCTTACGGGCAGATTCTACCGCGCGCCGCAGCCATTGTGCATCAGGGTGGAGTCGGAACGACGGGGCAGGCTCTACGTGCAGGCGTGCCGATGTTGATCGTGCCGTTCAATCACGACCAACCGGATAACGCATCCCGCATCGCACGGCTCGGAGTCGGGCGCACAATTCCACGCACAAAATACACTGCCGCCAACGCAGCCAGAGAGCTGGACAGACTTTTAAGTGATGAAAGTTATACCGCGAAGGCTGCTGAGATAGGCCGTCAGGTGCGCGACGAAAATGGTGCGAGCAAGGCTGCTGATGCGATTGAAACTTTTACCAGGGCTTATCCTATGAAGCGATGAGCCTTTGCGTTCTCGTATGGCTGTCGTGTATTCTCTCGCAGTTGAAAGCAAGCGGATTGAAGTTTCACTGAAAATTTGCAGGTTTATTGTCGGGGCGTAGCACAGCCTGGAAGTGAGAAGATCACAACTCGTTGCGTTATAATAGCGGCATGAAGGAATCAAACTTAAAGCCACTGGTCGAGCAGGGTCTTAGTTTGAGATCAATAGCCAATCTCCTTGATACATCGCCGACGAATGCTCGCTATTGGGTTCGCAAGTATGGTTTGAAGCTCAAGCAGAAGCCTTTTGGACCCGACTATGTGCATCGCAATGCGCCTTATAAATGTGGGCAATGTGGTGAGACTGACCCGGAGAAGTTTTACGGAAGAAAGCGAACCGTCTGTGGATCGTGTCACAATGTCTATACTCTGCAAGCAGGTCAGAGTAAACGATTGCGTGCTATTGAATATTGTGGCGGACGATGCATGGCCTGTGGCTTTGACAAATATTTTTGCTCCCTTGACTTTCATCACAAGGACCCGTCAGTTAAGAGTCCAAGATATGGCTCGATGAGAGGCTGGTCGTGGGAACGTATTCTCGTTGAATTAGAAAAGTGTATCCTTCTCTGCAAGAACTGCCATGCAGCAACGCACGCCGGACTGCTGCAAATTGATAAGTTATAAATCGGGGCGTAGCTCAGCCTGGTGGAGCGCTCGGTTTGGGACCGAGAGGTCGGAGGTTCAAATCCTCTCGCCCCGACCATCTTTTAGCCTTTGAGCAACTTGACGGCTGCTATCTTTAAGTCACGGGAATTTCTGTATAAAACGTTGAGGCCGGTGCTCAAGTCGCTTGATTTGAAAAAAAAACACCAAAATGGCCTGAAATGGCTATTTTTTCGAGACGCAAAGACGTTTGTTGTGATATATGTTGGTTCATAAGCTTTTTCAATTTTGCCCAATTCATCGGAGGTAATCACCCACGCCATGGCGACCACAGCGGCAACAGGCAAGAAACGCATGACCCAGTCGGAAGTTATCAACCATTTTGCTGAGAAGTTCGGCTTAAAACGCGCTCAGGCCAAAGAATTTTTCGATGAGCTTGGAAATCTGGCTCAAAGAGAAGTTACAACAAACGGTGAGTTCGTTTTGCCAGGTTTCGGCAAGCTTGTCCTTTCCCAGCGTAAGGCACGTGAGGGACGTAATCCTGCGACCGGCGAGACGATTCAAATTCCAGCCAAAACTACGCTTAAATTCCGCGTCGGTAAAGGCATGAAGGATTCGGTCGTTCCTAAAAAATAACTTATTTTTTAAGCATCCGGTCTTCAATACAAGGTAGCGCTACCTGAGTATCCTGACAGGACACTCAGGCAGCGCTGTCGTCTTTTGAGAGATGAATAGCGATTCTTATCAAGTCTTGATTAACTTTAGTAACCGTTTCTTTTACCCACCCACCTGAAAAATTATCTTCCATTTTTCGTCAACTTCCTCTACAATCACCTGTTTTGTTGGAGAGCCGTAAGGAAGCTATCTGTTGTAAGTAGCCTTTTCGTTAGGCTTTCCGTACAAAAAATCCTGGCAAATGCAACAATTTTGCATCCTGGGACGTAAGTTCAGCATCTAAAATATCTCTTACAAACTTTGATCGAGAGCTTGGTTGAGGGGATGATTTAACAAGCTCTTGATTCTAGAAGGAGCCAATCAGACGTGACTTTCGATATGCATCTGCCGCTTAACGAGCGGCTACTGAGAATTGACCACATCCAGGCTCGCCGGTTCTCGAAACTGAGTGGGCCAACCCTGGATATTGCCACCGAAGGCATCATGCGCCACCTGCGCGCCTGTGACCGGATGGATGTCAACCCGGATACTTCAGCCGTGCGTGAAATTATTGACGATGCTTTGAACGGTCGCCGTGTCTATGCCGAAACGGCGGATGATCGCCGCGCCGCATAAATCAAGTACGGCATACCTCGTTTATTATTGAGACCGCCTGCCCCACAAGGTAGGCGGTCTTCCTTCTTCTCCAGTTAGATTGTGAACCGAAAAGGGTTTTGTCAGACGAAAGTTCTTTCACTTTTCTCGGCTAGTCTGGTAATGCAAGAGTGCCACCAGGCTCAGTGCATCTGTAATTTTTCCAGTCAGAGCCATCTCCAACGCTTCAGTAACAGCCACGCGACGGATATTGAGTTGCTCCGTGCCTTCAGGCTTGTGCGCGCCTTGTGTGAGTCCGGTCGCCAGAAACCAGATTGCAAGCTCATCCGAGACAGAATTCGAGAGGTGAGCTTCGCCCAGCTTTTCCCAACTCGCGGCGCGCAATCCAGTCTCTTCTTCCAACTCGCGCTGAGCGGCAGCAAGCGGGTCTTCGCCCGCCGCGCATCCGCCTTCAGGAATCTCCCATGAATAGCGCTCAAGCGGATACCGATATTGCCCGACCAGATAGATGAAGCCGTCTTCGACAGCAAGGATGCCAATAGCAATGTTCTTGAAATGAACGACGCCGTAAACACCTTGCTCACCATCGGGGCGAATGACTGTATCTTCACGCACGCTGATCCAATCATTGTCATACTTCTGTCTGGAGGCAATCGTTTGCCAGGGGTTTTTTGTCTCGTCGAATGTCAAAGCAATCTCATCTGCCTGATCCTTTCGATGTTGCTTCAAGGGTTTCATCAGCAGGCAGCAACTTTATCATACCCTTGCGGCTTCGACTCTTTGTTATCAAGCGGTAGAGGTTGAAAGCAACAAATCATCCGAGTTGACGCCTACGGCAATCTGCGTGTTAACATTCGTGAGCATTTATTCTATGCTCCCGTAGCTCAGTGGATAGAGCATCTGCCTTCTAAGCAGAGGGTCGCACGTTCGAGTCGTGCCGGGGGCAATCAGGATTTGTATTTTAGAGGTCAGGTTATGACAGATCGAAAAGAAGCAATCATTATCAGCGCCGTCAGAACGCCGACGGGAAAATTTCAGGGTGCGTTGAAAGGTTTTACGGCAACGGATTTGGGCGCGATGGTTGTGCGCGAGAGCGTCAGGCGTGCGGGTGTCAGGCAGGAAGATGTTGACGAAGTTATCATGGGCTGCGTGATTCAAGCCGGTCTTGGACAGAATCCTGCGCGACAGGCTGCGTTGCGTGGCGGTATCCCTTTCGGCGTTTCTGCCGTCACGATTAATAAAGTCTGCGGCTCAGGTCTCAAGGCTGTGATGATGGCGGCGCAGGGCATTCAGCTTGGAGATTCGGAGACGGTCGTCGCGGGTGGGATGGAGTCAATGACGAACGCGCCGTATCTGATTCCGAAAGCGCGTGAAGGTTATCGTCTGGGAAACGGTGTGCTCGTTGACGCGATGATTAACGACGGGCTGTGGTGCGCGTTTGAGAATTACCACATGGGCAATACGGGTGAAGTTGTTGCAGAGCGTTACCATGTCACACGCGAGGAGCAGGACGAGTATGCTTTGAACTCGCATCGCAAAGCGGCGGCGGCGATCAAGGCCGGAAAATTCAAGGACGAAATTCAGCCCATCGAGATTCCGCAGAAGAAGGGCGCGCCCGTTATCTTCGACGTTGATGAGACCGTGCGCGAGGACACGTCGCTCGAAGTTCTGGCGAAACTGAAGCCCGCTTTCAAGAAAGAAGGCGGCACTGTGACAGCAGGAAACGCTCCAGGCGTCAACGACGGCGCGTCGGCTGTGGTTGTCACCTCGCTTGAACGCGCACGCTCGTTAGGCATCGAACCGATGGCACGCATCGCGGCGCAGGCGACTTCGGGCATTGAGCCGGAGTTGGTGATGATGGCTCCGGTCGAGGCGATTCGTAAGGTCTTGAAGAAAGCGGGATGGTCGCTCAGTGAAGTTGATTTGATTGAATTAAACGAAGCCTTCGCGGTGCAGGCCGTTGCGATTATCAAGGAACTTGAGCTTGATCCGCAGAAAGTCAACGTCAACGGCGGCGCAGTCGCGCTGGGGCACGCTATCGGGCAATCAGGCTCGCGCTTGTTGACGACGATGCTCTACGAAATGAAGCGGCGCGATGCGCATCGTGGGCTGGCTGCCTTGTGTTTGGGCGGCGGCAACGCGGTGGCGATGGCAGTAGAAAGATAGTCTGGAGACTAATCAATTGCGGAATGCGGATTTCGGATTGCGGATTTAAGAGAAACGACGGCTCGTCTTTTTCAATCCGCATTCCGCAATCCGAAATCCGCAATACACGGACTCCAGACTCCAGACTGTTTTATGATTAAGACTATCGGCGTCATCGGTGCGGGAACGATGGGCAACGGCATCGCGCAGGTTGCTGCTCGCGCCGGGCACAAAGTTATTCTGCGCGATGTGAAGGACGAATTCTTACAGCGCGGAATGGCCGCGATTGATAAAAGCCTGCAACGCGACGTTGATAAAGAGCGGCTCACGGAAGAAGAGAAACGCGCGATTATCAATCGTATCCAGACCGCAACAAAGATGAGCGCACTTGAAGAATGCGACTTGGTTGTCGAAGCTGTCACGGAAGATGTGAACGTCAAAACGGATGTCTTTCGGCAGTTGGATGGTCTGACACGACCGGAAGCGATTCTCGCCTCGAACACTTCGTCAATCTCGATTACGAAACTCGGCGCGGCGACCGGCAGACCGGATAAAGTCATCGGAATGCACTTTATGAATCCCGTGCCGGTGATGAAACTCGTCGAGATCATCCGCGGCATCGCTACTTCGGATGAGACTTTCGAGATCGTGCGTGACCTGACGTTGAAGCTCGATAAGACGCCGCTCGAATGCAACGACATGCCCGGCTTCGTCTCCAATCGCGTGTTGATGCCGATGATTAACGAGGCGATCTTCGCGCTCTACGAAAATGTTGCCACGCGCGAGAGCATTGACGGGATAATGAAGCTGGGCATGAATCATCCGATGGGGCCATTGACGTTAGCAGACTTCATCGGCCTCGATGTGTGCCTCGCCATCCTGAACGTCCTGCACGATGGATTTGGCGACCCGAAGTACAGACCCTGCCCGCTTCTCAAACGCTACGTTGACGCGGGCTGGCTCGGCAGAAAAACAGGGCGGGGATTTTATCAATACTGATTAAAAGTCTAGCGAGTCTAGCGAGTCCGTCGAGTCCCTTTGACTCGCTAGACTCGACAGACTCGCTAGACTCGCTAACTCTTATGCGAAGCGTTCAGCATTACTGTCAAAAATGTATGGCGGCGAATCCGTTGGGGCAGGAGTTGTGTGCGCGTTGCGGAACGCGGTTGATGCTGGTGATTGAGCCTCCGGCGGCACGTTATGAGGAGAGCGGGTTTGTGGCTACCCACGAGGAGCATTTATTGGAGCGCGTTTCGGCTTTAGAGAACAGGCTGACGCGCATGATGGATCGGCTGCAACAGACGCTTGACCTCATGTTGAAGCAGGCGAAGAACACCTATTACGATCATGCGTTGATTGATTCTCTCATCACCGTCCTCAACGAAGCGGGCGCGCTCGATATGATGAAACTCAATGCGCTCTGGCGCGAGCGTTGTCAGCAAGAACCGGGAGCGACGGGCGAGACTACGCCGCGCGTCCCATTGCGCGCGCAGATTATCTCTGCTTACAGCGGAACTGATCTGGCAGCGTTCGAGCGGTTCGTCAACGCGGGGTTTGAGCTATTCAATAATAACGACGTGGAGCGTGCCATTCCCACTTTGGAATATGCCGCCGCGCTCGACTTGAATAATGCTCCGCTTCATTCAATGCTCGGCGAACATTTTTTTGAGGCGGGCAAGACGGTTTTAGCCAGAGATTATCTTGAGCGCGCATTAGCAGCCGACCCGCAGAACGAGAGAGTTCGCCTGTTGCTTGGCTTGTCTTGTGGCGACGCCGGCGACACCGAACGTGCCAGAGAACTCCTGCACGATTCCATCAAACATCACGGTGAATCATTTGCTGCGCGCTACGGGTTAGGCAGATTGTTCATCTTCGAGCGGAAGTGGATTGATGCGCTCAAAGAATTCAAGTGTGCATTGGCGGCGCGGCCTTCAGCCGAGGCTCATTACGCGCTCGGTTGCGTCTATTATCAGCTTGGTCGCGCTCGTCTGGCGGCGCGACATCTACGCAAAGCCATCGAGATGGATGGTAGCTATGTGGCAGCATTTTATGTACTCGGACTTTCGCTCTTGCGTCTGAATGAGAGTGAACAATCGCGGGCGGCGTTATCCGTAGTTTGTAATTCGGAAACGGATGAGAATCGCTTTCGCGCAGACGCACGGCGCGCATTACGCACCGGCAAAATTCCTACAAATCCAAAAATGTTCGGAATAAACGGAGTCGCAAAAAAAGAGTTAATCACCGGCGGAGATCAGCGACTGGCTCAGGCTGTCCGCCAGGACGCGCTCGGCGCAAGTCGTGTTGATAATGATTCAAATTAAGGCGGCGCGCGTTGACTCTCACCCATCAACGGTTATAATAACAACTTTTGCGCACACGCGGCTGAATCACGGTGTTTTCAACAGGGGGTCTGTGCGATGCGGATTGAGCTTGATAAGCTGGAAGAGACGGGCGCTTCGTTCGCACATCGTTACGAACCCGAAGAGATTGTTCTTGATGAAGAACACGCGCGTTTGACGAAGCCGCCTGAGGTAAGCGGGCGTATCGTCCGCAAAGGACATGAAGTCCGACTGCGCGGGAAGATTACAGCAGGCGCGGAAGTTGATTGTGATCGCTGTCTGAAGACGGTCGTCGTCCCCGTTGAGACAGACTTCGATGTGAAATATATTCCGGCAGCGGATTACGGGTCGAGCGACGCTGCCGAATTGCAGGAAGAAGATTTGAGCGTCTCCTTCTTTGAAGGGAAGACGATTGATGTTGACGAGTTGGTTCGTGAGCAAGTGCTGCTGGCAATGCCCGCGCGCGCCCTCTGCAATGAGGACTGCAAAGGCTTGTGCCCCGTTTGCGGTGCTAATCGAAACACAGACTCGTGCCACTGCGACAGCCGCGAGATTGATCCGCGCTGGGAGGGATTAAAAGCAGTGAAAAGTGAAAAGTGAATAGTTAAAAACACGCTCTTGCTATTCACTTTTCATTATTCACTTTTCACTTTTTCACTTATTAACGGAGTAATTATGCCTAATCCAAAACGTCGTCATTCTAAAGCCCGAACGCGCAAGCGCCGGGCGCATGATGCTCTGCGCCAGCCGCAGACTTCCACTTGTCCGAATTGCCAGGAGCCACGAATGCCGCATCGCGTGTGCCCGAAGTGTGGCTACTACAAAGACCGTGAAGTGATTCAGGTTGAAGAGTCTGAGTGAGATTAGTGAAAAGTGAAAAGTGAAAAGTGAAAAGTTAGAAACAGCTTTGCACTATTCACTATTCACTATTCACTTTTCACTATCTTAATGAAGCACGGGCAGCATCAATTGACCGGCAAGGTCGTCGTGGACGCGATGGGTAGTGACCGCGCGCCGCACCCGGAGATTGATGGCGCTCTGGCGGCCACGCGCGATCTGGGCATCGGCGTGATTCTCGTCGGGCAATCGGAAAAGGTTGTGCCGGAGTTGAAGCGTTGCGGCTGGCGTGCGCAGGGTGATCGCGGGATTGAGTTTGTCGAGGCGGAAGAAGTCATCGGCATGGATGAGCCGGTGGCGACAGCCGTGCGCCGCAAGAAGCGTAGCTCTTTGAGAATCGGAACGAAGCTCGTCACTGAAGGGCGCGCCGACGGTTTCGTCTCGGCGGGCAACACTGGTGCTGCGATGGCGACGGCCAAGATGGTGATCGGCATGTTGCCCGGAGTTGATCGTCCCGCACTCGCCGCGATGATTCCGACGAAGGGCAGCAAGCCGACGCTGCTTCTTGATGTCGGAGCGAACGCCGAGTGCAAGGCTTTTCACTTAGCACAGTTCGCTGTGATGGGCGATGCTTATTGTCGTGCCGTGCTGGGGAGAGTTAAACCGAGCGTCGGACTGATGAGCATCGGCGAAGAGGAAGCAAAGGGGAACGATCTGACGAAAGAGGCATTCCCGCTGCTCAGAGAATTAGGAAGCCTGAACTTCGTCGGCAATGTCGAGGGGCGCGATCTTTTCACGGGCGCTGTTGACGTGATTGTAACCGATGGCTTCACCGGCAACGTGATGCTCAAGCTGTCGGAAGGCTTGACGGACGCGATGCTTTCGATGATTAAGCGTGAGTTGATTGCGTCTGCGATGACCAGGGCGGGCGCGATGCTCGCCAAGCCTGCGTTTCGCAATATCAAAAAGCGGCTTGATTATTCGGAATACGGCGGCGCGCCTCTGCTTGGTGTTCGACGGATAGTGATAGTCGGGCATGGCAGTTCCAATGCGCGGGCGATTCGTAACGCGATTCGCAGCGTCAAGGAGTTTTCCGAACATCGAGCGAGCGAGCGCATCGAACGCGGCATCGCTGAAACGAACGCGCGCGAGCAGGCAGAGTTGGTAAATTTTAGATAGTTTGATGGTGAATTGACGAGGAGCTTTTGTCTTTTCACCATTTTCTATTTACTATTAACCATTCATCCGAGGCAAAAGATGGCAAAAATAAATGCTGGCATCCTGGGAACGGGGCACAGTTATCCAGAAGGCATCCTGACGAATGCCGACCTGGAAAAAATAGTGGACACTTCAGACGAGTGGATCACCACACGCACAGGCATCAAGCAACGTCGTAAAGCTGCGCCCGGAGAATATACTTCGCTCTTCGCCGTGCGTGCCGCGCAGGAAGCCATCGAGCGCGCCCGCATTGATCCGGCAGAGATTGACACTCTGATCTGCGCCACCGTTACGCCCGACCAGATTCTACCTTCGACAGGTTGTCTGATTCAGGCAGAGCTTGGCGCGAACAATGCTGCCGCCTTCGATATTGCTGCCGCCTGTTCCGGTTTTCTTTACGGCCTGACGATGGCTAACGGCTTGATTCGCACAGGACAATCGCGTTGCGCGCTCGTCCTCGGCGCGGAAATTTTGACGCAGTATGTTGATTACACAGACCGCTCGACGTGCGTCATCTTTGGCGATGGTGCGGGCGCAGCCATTCTCGGCCCGGTTGAGAGCGAGCGTGGAATCTTAGCCGCGCGTATTAAATCCGATGGGCGATATGCGGAGCAACTTTATGCGCCGGGCGGTGGCACTCGACGCCCTTCGACGGCAGAGACAATTGCTGCCGGAGAGCATTACTTTAAGATGAAGGGCAACGAACTTTTCAAAGTCGCTGTGCGTTCGATGACGGACATCTCGCGCGTTGTGTTGGACGAGGCAGGCAAGTCGGCTTCCGATGTTGATCTCTTCATCCCGCATCAGGCTAATCAACGAATCACCGATGCGGTTGCAAATAAGCTCGACGTTGATTCGTCGCGCGTCTATTCAAACATTTCGATGCACGGCAACACTTCTTCGGCTTCGATTCCGATTGCGTTGGATGAATGCGTCGAAGCGGGGCGCGTGAACGAGGGTGATCTGGTGTTGCTGGCATCGTTTGGCGGCGGCGTGACATGGGGCGGCGTTTTGATACGCTGGTAAGTTGATTGAAGATGAAAACGAAACTTTTCGCTGCTCTCATTCTCGCGGCGCTTCTTTGCGTCGGACAAGTTTCCGCACAGAACGGAAACGATAGCGCGCGCTGGCTGACGATTGAAGTGGCAAGCGCAGACGGACAGCCTTTGAAGAATGCCTGCGTGACCTTCGTGCCGCCCGAAGGCGAGATCATTCTTCTCAAGTCGGATAAGCACGGGCACGTGAAGTTGAAGAGGTTAGAGTCAAATAATTATCGCGTCGTCGTCAAGATTGATGGTTACGTGGCGCAGAAAAGGGAAGTCACAGTCGGCTCGAAAGGTGAGACGGTCGCATTCGCTTTGCAGCCGCGCGCGAACTGATGAGCACACGTCTCGCATACATTTTCCCAGGACAAGGCTCGCAGTTTTCCGGGATGGGCAGCGACCTGGCGGAGAAATACACGGCGGCGCGTGAGGTCTTTGAAGAAGCGGACGAGGCGCTCGGCTTTTCCATCTCGCGTTTGTGCTTTAGCGGCACGGCTGAAGAGTTGCAGTTGACGGAGAACACGCAGCCTGCGATTCTGACAACGTCCATCGCCACTTTGCGCGCCGCACAAGCCGCAGGATTGCCCGCGCCCGAATACGTTGCGGGTCACAGTCTCGGCGAATACTCTGCGCTCGTCGCCGCCGGAGCATTATCTTTGGCTGATGCTGTGAGAACCGTTCGATTGCGCGGGCGCTTCATGCAGGAGGCAGTTCCAGTCGGCACAGGCGCGATGGCTGCGGTGATGGGCGCAGACTTGAAAACAGTTGAGGACGCCTGTAATGAAGCTGCGGCAGGCGAAGTTTGCTCGCCAGCAAACATCAACTCGCCGAACCAGATTGTGATTGCTGGAAATTCTGCGGCGGTTGAGAGAGCCATCGCGCTCCTGAAAGAACGCTGGGGCAAGCGCGCTCTCAAGCTCAACGTGAGTGCGCCTTTTCATTGCGCGCTGATGATGCCCGCACAGGAAAGGCTCGCGGCTGAACTTGAAAAATTGGAGTTCCATGATTTACGTTTACCGCTCATCATCAATGTTGATGCGGCGGCAATCGAGAGCGGCGAGGACGCGCGAGATGCGCTCGTCCGACAGGTCTCTTCGCCTGTTCGCTGGCTCGACTCGATGCAGTTGTTGATACGGCAAGGCGTCCAGACCTTTATCGAAGTCGGCCCCGGCAAAGTTTTATGCGGGCTAATGCGACAGATAGAGCGCGACACGAACTGTCTGAATGTCGGAGATGTAGAGAGCCTTGAAAAGGCAGTGAAAAGTGAATAGTGAAAAGTGAATGATTACAAACAGCTTCCACTTTTCACTTTTCACTTTTCACTATTCACTGTTTTTAACTTTCACAGAGGAGCAAATTCGTTATGCCCGATCAAGAGATTGAAAATAAAGTGAAGCAGATTATCGTTGACGAACTCGGCGTGGACGAAAACGAAGTCACGCCGAACGCCCGCTTCATTGACGACCTCGGCGCTGATTCGCTCGACACGGTTGAACTCGTGATGCGCTTTGAAGAGGAGTTCGGAATCGAAATCCCCGACGAAGACGCCGAGAAAATTCAGAGCGTGCGCGATGCCTACAACTACATCGAGCAACACAAGAAATAAGTCTGGAGTCTGGAGTCGTGAGTCTGGAGTCAAAAGCAAAAATCTTTTCAGCCTTTGACTCCAGACTCCAGACTCCAGACTTGCGACTCTTGATTAAGGAGTATTCGTCTTGAAACGTCGCGTTGTGGTGACAGGCATCGGTCTGGTGACGCCGGTTGGGAATACGGTCGAGGCCACCTGGTCTGCGCTGATGCAGGGTCGCAGCGGCGTGGATTACATCAAGAAGTTCGATGTCGAAAAATTCCCGGTGCGCTTTGCCGCAGAGGTCAAGGATTTCGACCCGCTTCGATTCATCGAGAAGAAAGAGGCGCGCAAGATGGGCGCCTTTATTCATTATGCTATCGCCGCTTCAGACGAAGCGATTAGAGATAGCGGCCTCGAAATCACGGCGGAAAACGAGGAGCAGGTCGGGACTTACATCAGCAGTGGCATCGGCGACTTCTGGGCTATCGAACGCGAGCACTCCAAGCTCCTTGACGACGGGCCGGGTCGCGTCTCGCCTTTCTTCATTCCTTCAGCGATTGTCAATCTGGCAGCCGGTCAAGTCTCGATTCGTCACGGCGCGAAAGGCCCAAACTCCGCGACCGCGACAGCATGTTCGGCAGGCGCGCACGCCATCGGCGACAGCTTCAGGATTATCGAGCGCGGCGATGCGGACGTGATGATCTGCGGCGGCGCGGAATCTGCCATCACGCCGATGAGCGTCGCGGGCTTCGCTGCGATGCGCGCTCTTTCGACACGCAACGACGACCCGCAACATGCTTCGCGTCCCTTTGAACGCGACCGCAACGGCTTCGTCATCGGCGAAGGCGCTGGCCTGGTTATTCTTGAAGAGTTGGAAACGGCGCGACGGCGCGGCGCACGAATCTACGCCGAGATCGTCGGCTACGGAATGACCGCCGATGCGTTTCACATCACGATGCCGGATGAGACGGGTTCGGGCGCGATTCGCGTGATGCAGAAAGCTCTGAAAGACGCGGGCGTTGAGCCGGAAGTCGTTGACTATATCAACGCGCATGGAACTTCAACTCCCTACAACGATAAGTTCGAGACCGTCGCCATCAAGAAGGCTTTTGGTGAGCACGCCTACAAACTCGCCGTCAGTTCGACAAAGTCTATGACCGGCCATCTACTCGGCGCGGCGGGCGGAATCGAGGGCGTCTTCTCCGTGCTGGCGATTCATCATCAGACCGTGCCGCCGACCATCAACTATGTGAACCCCGACCCGGACTGCGACCTTGACTACGTGCCCAACGAGCCGCGCGAGATGGAAGTCCGCTACGTGCTTTCTAACAGTTTCGGTTTCGGCGGGACGAACGCAGCGCTACTTTTCAAACGCTACGAGGAATAAAAAGCGGTTAGTGGTCAGTGGTCGGTGGTCTGTTGAAAAACTGAGCCTACTGACCACTGACCACTGACCACTGACCACTGACTATGAAAACAATCGTGCTCATGAAGCAGGTCGCCAACAAGGATGCGATTCTGCGGATTAACAAGGATGCAACGTGGATTGAAGAAGGCGATCTCTCTTACGAGGTCAACGAATCGGACGGCTACGCGCTCGAAGAGGCTCTGCGGATTAAAGAGAAAGTTGGAAGCGGCGAAGTCGTCGTTTGCTCGATGGGGCCGCCGCGCGTCAAGAGTGTGATTAAAGATGCGCTGGCACGCGGCGCTGACCGTGCCATTCACGTCGTCGGCGACCAATTGCAACATCTCTCGCCTTTCGCGGCAGCAACGATCCTCGCCGACGCGATCCGCGACGAGCAGGCTGACCTCATCCTGACAGGCTTGCAATCGGATGATTACGGCTACGCGCAGACGGGCGTTATCATGGCGGAGATTTTGGGACTGCCGCACGCGACGATTGTGATTGAGGTGGATGCTGCGGGCGAGCAGTTGCGCGTCAAGCGTGAGCTTGAGAGCGGCTGGTATCAGTGGTACACGATGCCGCGTCCTGCGCTTCTCACGATTCAATCCGGCATCAGCCAGATTCGCTACGCCACTTTGAAAGGCATCATGGCCGCGAAGAAGAAGGAGATTAAAGAAGTCACTCCTTCAAGCGATACCGCCTCGCGCCCCTCGCATCAACGCATCGAAAAGATTTACTTCCCACAGAAAACGAAACAAACACAGTTTCTCGGAGGCGGCGACGCGAAAAAAGGCGCGGTCGAGTTGGCAGAGAAATTGCGAACAGAAGCAAGAGTGATTTGAGTGCAGTGAATAGTGAAAAGTGAAAAGTGAAAAGTGAAGAACTGCTTTTAACTATTCACTATTCACTATTCACTTTTCACTGAGGTTAAAATGAGCAACGGGATTCTGGTTTTCACTGAACATCGGGACGGCACGGTTAATAAAACTTCGTTTGAAGCAATCGCCGCCGCGCAGAGTTTGAGCGCCGAGCTTCAACAGACGGTGACTGCTGTCGTGCTCGGCTCAGGCGTGAATAATCTGGCGCATGAAATTGCTGCGTATGATGTCAGCCGTGTGGTTTATGCTGAGAATGAGAAGCTGGCGAATTACACGCCGGATGGTTACACGGATGCGATGGAGCGCGTCGTGCGAGAGCTTGATCCGCAGTATGTGATTCTGCCGCACACCTATCTTGTGCGTGATTTCGCGCCGAAGCTGGCGGCTCGTTTCGGCAAGGGACTCATCAGCGATTGCGTCCGCGCGCAGGTCGCGGAAGGCCGTGTGACTTTCTCAAGACGCATCTTTCTCGGCAAGATTGACGCCGACGTTGTTTCAGACGGTGAGCCGCCGGTGTTCGCTACTTTTCAGTCGGGAGCTTTTCGCGGGGATCAAGCGGCGAAGGGAAGCGGCGCGCAAGTCGAAACGATGAGCGTTGAAGTCGGCGAGATTCGGATGAAGCCGGAAGCTCCATTTCAGGAAGTCAAACAGGCTGTTGACCTGTCGAAAGCTGATGTGATCGTCGCCGTCGGGCGCGGCATCAAGAGCAAAGATAACATCGCTCTCGCGGAAAAACTTGCCGAAGCGTTGGGCGGCGACCTGGCAGCGTCGCGTCCGATTTGCGACGCCGAGTGGCTGCCGATTGATCGTCAGATAGGTTCATCCGGGCAGACGGTCGCGCCCAAGCTCTACATCGCGCTCGGTATCTCCGGCGCGATTCAGCATCTCGTCGGGATGAAAAATTCAAGCACCATCGTCGCCATCAACAAAGACCCTGAAGCGCCGATCTTCGACATCGCTGATTATGGAATCGTCGGCGATCTGTTCGAGGCTGTTCCGGTCTTGACTGAAGAGATTAACAAGCTGAAGAGTTAGACGCAGGAAGATCGAAATAAAACGGGCGACGTAACTTGATTACGTCGCCCGTTCTATTTTTGAATTGATGGGAGATTACTTAACTTCGTCTCCTGAGCTTTTCTGTCCTTGAGTTTGACCAAACATCGTACCGATGTCTTGCATGATCTGTGAAGGCTTCCACTCATTGCCGGAATATAATTCGGTTAATCTTCCATCGGGCGCGATGAGCGCGGTTTGGAGCGAGTGGATGATCTGATCTTTGTCTGGAATGTAAGTGAAGCCGAAAAACTGCGCTATCTTTTTCACTTCTTCCGCATCTCCGGTCGCAAACTCCCAATGTGAAAATGTCTCTTTGTCGTAATTGCCTGTGTGCGCCGCGCCGTAGCTGCGTAAGACTTTCGGCGTGTCGTATTCGGGATCGAAGCTGATGCTAATCAGGTGCGTCTGCTTGTAGAGCGCCGGGTCTTTCTGTAATTCCTGATCTATCACTGCAAAATTGTTGCTCATCAAGGTGCAGTATTCCGGCACCGGGCAGCGCGTGTAGATGAAGGTGATGAGCAGTGCCTTGCCGCGATATTGCGTAAGATGAATGGGCTTGCCGTCCTGATTGACGAGATGAAAATCCGGTACGGCATCGCCCGGCTTGGGCATTGACGAGCTTTCAATAGTTGGCGCGCCCGATTGCGTTGCGCTCTTTTGGGTGATGACAACGTCTTCGAGCCACGAGTCATCATCTGTCACGACGAGCGTGGCCTGTAGTTGATCGCCCGGCTTCATCACATCGAGCGGCCATGCGTCTTTCAATTTGTAAGGCATCGTCATCGCTTCCATGTAGCCTTTAATCTCATCGTGCTGGATGGTGGCGCTCTTGTTCGGTTTATCAACAGAAACCACCGTGCCTTTCATCTCGTATCGTTTGCCTTGAGGGACAGGCGGCGATTTACAGGACACGAGCAGGGCGCAGAGCAGGAGCAGGAAAACTTTGCGTCCTGGCGGTCTGGCGAGGGATGAACGGTTCGCGCAAAGGCGCAAAGACGCAAAGGGTTTTTTGAGTGGGTTCATTTTCATGTTTGTGATTTGAGTTCAACGCCGTTTGAGTTGTTCCGTGTAGAGCATCTGATAGACCCAGTAGTTCGGCATAACTTTATAGACGTAATCCTTCGATTGCGTGAATCCGATCTCAAGCACGTAGCGATCAGGATCGTTGGAGTGTGCGCGTGCCACCCAGCGCGCGACGTTATCTTCACCTCCGTTGTAAGACGCGGCGACGGCCTGCGGCATGTCTGGAAACTGGCGAAAGAGATTCCCCATATACTGCGAGCCGAAGAGGACGGCCATGCGCGGATTGTAGAGATCGTCCTGCCGGAAATCTTTTAAGTTGAGTTGCGTGGCAATCGTGTTGGCGGTCGAGGAGATGAACTGCAAGAGACCGCGTGCGGCGGCATTGGATTTGGCTTCGGGACGAAAGCGCGACTCCTGCCGCATGATTGAAAGAATGAAACGCGGATCAACGCTGCGCGGCGGCGCGAATTCTAAAAGCGCGTTGCTGTAAGGCGCAGGGTAGAGCAACTCAACCATCTCGCGCGGTGCGAGTTCCAGAAGATAATCCGCAGGGACTTTTTTCCAGAGCGGCTCGGCGTAGCGGACAGCATGACTGGCGTTGTCGCCGCGCTTGAAGAGCACGGCGAGCGTGTAGGCTGCATCGCGCGAAAGCGTTGAAGGCGAAGGCGTGGATGTTTGTTTCGCTGCGGAAGGCGGATTGCTCTTGTCGTTTGTCGTCGTGTCCTGTGTTGTTTTCTTTTCATCAACCGTGCTTGCCTCACTGAATGCTTTTTCCGAGACTGCAAGTTCGGGCGCGCCTTCGTCGTAGAGTCCCAGAAAGAGAAGCTCATCGGCGAGCGCTTGATGTGTCGGCGAAGAGTTTTGATTAACCTGGCTTTCAGTAATGATGTTTTGTCTGCCGACGTTGAGAAGCTGCGATGTCGGGATGCTGTTGGTGTAAGCCGGAAGTGAAGCATAAGCGCGGCGCGCGATGTCAAGTAATTCATTTCTGAGCGTCACGTCTTCAGTCAAGCGGAGCGCGGTCTGTGCTGCTCGGCGCGCATCTTCAAATTGCCCGGCGGCAATTGACTTCTGCGCCTCGGCACGGAAACTTTCGAGGCGCGAGAGAATACTGGCGCGCGTTTTCTCATCTGTTGCCAGCGCGCGTAAACGTCTGGTCGCACGCCCACCATAATATTCATTGCGACCGTCAGGAATCAGAAGATAAGCGTTGACGGCGTCATCTGTTCGTCCCATCTGTTCGAGGACGTAAGCGCGCATGAAAGCAACTTCGATTTGATTGGTGCTGCCGGGAGTAGTTGCGCCGCCTAAATTCTGTTCGTTACGCAGCGCGTCGAAATCTGCCAGCGCAGCTTCCCATGCGCCCTGCGAAAGATGTATGCGCGCCTGCGAGAAGAGCGCGAGCGTTGCGCCGACCTGACCTTTGAAATGAGCGCGAGTTTGCTCGACCCACGCGAGAGCATCGGCGTCGCGTCCGGCATCGCGCAGAGTGTCAATGATGTTGAGAAAGGGGCGTTCAGGATTCGCCCCGCCGCCGTAATGTTCGATGAAGCTCTTGTAGGCATTGATGGCTTCATCAAAGCGTTTCAAACGCGAATATGCGCCGCCGGAAAAATTGAGCGCGTCGCGGGCGTTGGCGCTCTCTGGATATTGCGTTGTGACGCGCTGGAAATATGTGAGGGCATCCGTATAGTTTCCTTCCTGATAGAACCCACGACCGATCATGTAAGTGGCTTCGGGCACATTCGCGCTCTGGCCGTAACGCTCGACGATGGCCTGATAGTGACGACGCGCGCCCGTGAAATCACGGTTGAAGTTATAAACTTGAGCGCGGCGCAGGTGCTCACTTTCAGCTAACTGCGGCGCAGTTTTTTGCGCAGCTTCTTCGCTCCCGCTATCGAGCAGGTCAAGGCCGCGCACACCCGCGAGAGCGAAATCATCCGGCTGCGACGGATTGGGTAGCTGCGTCACGAGTTTATTGAAAGCATCGCGCGCAGCATCCTTTTGCCCGCTCTTCAAATAAGCGTTGCCGATCAGCGCGAGAGCTTCGCGGGCGGAGGAGTTGCCGTTGGCAGAGCTGCGCGGACGTAGTGTTTGAATCGCGGAAGCGTAGTCCCCACTCTCGTAGAAACTCTGGCCGAGACGCGCCATCGCAGCATCGCGCAGTAAACTTGTCGGCGCGGTGGCGATCAACTGTCGCAACTTCTCGCGCTCAAGCGTCAAATCTCCCGTCGCGCGGGCAAGCTGCGCGAGATGCCAGAGGGCATATTGCGAGAGCAGGGAGTTGCGCGCCAAGACCTTTTGATAATTGGCGGACGCAGTGGCTGCATCGCCGCGCCTTTCCGAGAGACGCGCGAGAAGATAGTCGTAGTTGTTGAGACTGAAGGTCGTGGGCTCGGCGCTACGCAATGATTGAAGCTCTGTGATGGCCGTTGAATAATCGCTGCCATCAATCGCAGCGCGCACGCGCTCATGCCGCTCGCGCGCGGATTGAGCATCGGCGGCCTGATGAGAGAAAGAGAAAAGAAGAGATACCATCACGAGGCAGTAGCGCCGCATCTGTCTTTGCATGTGGGAGATTATCGTTCAGTCTCATCCAACAACTCAAGCAGTCTTCAAGGAGTGGCGGTTACGCAGTAAATTTATGCTAGGATGAAGGCTGACAAAATGAGTTCCATGACGACGAAAAGCGATGAGCGGCGAGCGCAGATTTTAGACGGTGCGCGTGTCGCCGATGAGATCAAACGCGAGGTGGCGGCAGAGGTCGCGCGTCTCAAGCGCGAGCATGATGTTGTTCCGTGCCTGGCAGTGGTGCGCGTCGGAGAAGACCCTGCGTCGGCGGTCTATGTGCGGAATAAGGTGCGAACGTCTGAGGCTTTGGGTTTGCGATCCGAACATCATGCGCTCCCGGCTGAGACGACGACCGAAGAGTTGCTTGATTTAATCGGGCAACTCAATGCGCGTGATGACGTTGATGGAATGCTCGTCCAGTTGCCACTGCCACGCGAAGTTGATGAGCAATGTGTGATTGAGGCGATTGATCCGGCGAAGGATGTTGACGGGTTCAATCCGGTCAACGTCGGTCGCCTCGCGTTGGGAGAAGAGACGCTCGCGCCATGCACGCCGGTCGGCATCATCGAACTGCTTGAGCGCAACTCGATACCGATAAGCGGCGCGCACGCCTGTATCGTCGGACGCAGCCAGATCGTTGGGCGTCCTCTCGCACAGCTTCTCCTGCAACGCGACGCGACCGTGACCATCTGCCATTCCAAAACACACGACCTTTCATCAATCACGAGCCGCGCGGATATTTTAATCGCGGCTATCGGGCGACCGGGTTTCATTAGAGGCGAACACATCAAACCGGGTGCGACAGTGATTGACGTTGGCATCAACAAGATCAGTGATGAAGCGACGGCGCGTGAATTGTTTGGCGATGAAGCGTCGAAGCGCCTGAGTATTATTGCGGAGCGCGGTTACATGCTGGTTGGAGACGTGCATCCGGCTGAAGCGGATCGCGTCGCTGGAATGCGGACGCCTGTTCCCGGCGGCGTTGGATTGTTGACTGTTGCTGTGTTGATGAGAAACACAGTGTTGGCTGCGCGGCGGCGGCGCGGATTGTGAATTGAAATTGTAGGGGCAGAGGCTCGCTCTCTGCCCATGTTTTAATCAAACGAAAGCGGGCAGGGAGTGAGCCTCTGCCCCTACATATCTCTCAGAAATGCTTAGAGTTGGTTTGACGGGTTCGATTGGAGTTGGCAAATCTTTCGTCTCGTCCGTTCTGGCAGAGCTTGGCTGTCACGTGCTGGATGCGGACAAAACTGCGCGGGATGTGGTTGCCGCCGGATCAGCAGGTTTGCGCGCAGTCGTGGAAGCCTTCAGCAGCGAAATCCTGCAGCCGGACGGAACGCTTGATCGCGCACGGCTGGGAGCGATTGTCTTTGCCGACGAGACGAAGCGGCTGCTCTTAAATTCGATCCTGCATCCGTTCATTATCGCGGCTCAGGATGAGCAACTGCGCGAGTGGGAAGTGGAGGACGCGCAGGGAATCGCGGTCGTTGATGCGGCTTTGATGATTGAGTCCGGTGGGTACAAGCGTTTTGATAAACTGATTGTCGTTCATTGCAGGCCAGAAGTTCAGCTTGAGCGTTTGATGGCGCGTGACGCAATCTCGCGTGAGGAAGCGGAGCAGCGCACGAGAGCGCAGATGCCGCAAGAGGAGAAGAAGCGTTACGCGGACTTTTTGATTGATACTTCCAACGGTTTTGCAGATACTCGGCGGCAGACTGTGGAAGTTTATCAGAGGTTGCGAGAACTTATGCACGGCGGAGAGCAAGAAGTGCTAGAATAGGTCTCATCAAACCATGTCGAGCAAACGAACACTGAAGCGAGAGAAACGATGTGTCAGGTGGCGTGTGCGCGTGGCGTCGTTGCTGTTGGTCTCGATGGCGCTGACGAGCGGTTGTTTCTTAGATCACGAGGTCGAGCCGTACTACGGTCGCGCCGTCACGCCTCGCGCGCAGGAGTTTCGTTGGAGCGATGGCGGGTTGCCGCAGGTCTTCGATCCGGCTTTGGCTGCCGTGCCGCCGGATACGGATGCTGTGCGCGCGATGTTTGAAGGCTTGACGGAGTATGACCCGAAGACGCTTCAGCCTGTGCCCGGTGTGGCCCTGCGGTGGGAATCGTCTGCGGATAATCGTGAGTGGACTTTTTATCTGCGGCATAATGCGCGCTGGTCGAATAATGATTTGGTGACGGCGCAGGATTTCGTGCGGTCGTGGCAGCGCACATTGCAGCTTGGCGAGCGTGCGCCGCACGCACGGTTGTTGAAAAATATTCAGGGCGCTGTGCCGGTTGCGACTAACATTGCGCCGCAGCCTTCGCCGGAAGCGCAGAGTCAAACTCCGCACGAGCCGAACGCGAAAGAAGAGGCGAAGAAGGAAGCGAAGCCGGAAGCCCCGCCTCCACCGAAATTCGGCGCAGAGGCCGTTGACGATTACACGCTGCGCGTGCGCCTTGAGCAGCCTGACTCAAATTTTCCAGCGTTGGTTTCTCATCCTGTTTTTCGTCCCGTGCATCAGCTTGACGGGGCGACGGTCAACTCTGATGCTCAAGTCGCAACTCAACATCCGGTTTCAAATGGGGCGTTTCAGTTGTCGCAGAGCGGTGGCGATGGCGTGGTGCTTGAGCGCGCGAAGAGTTACTGGGATGCGCAGGCTGTCGCTCTCCAGCGCGTGCAGTTCGTTCCGACGCAAGATGCTGAGTCGGCGCTCTCCGCATATCGCGCCGGACAGGTTGATGCCGTCACGAATGCCGGGTTTGAGCCTCTGGCGTTGAAACTGCTCGCGCCTTACAAGGATTTTCGCCGCGCGACGTTTGGCGCGTTGACATACTACAGCTTCAACACTGCGCGTCCGCCGTTTGACGACGTGCGCGTGCGCGAGGCGCTCACCATCGCAATTGACCGCGACCGGATCAGCGAAGACGATCTAGGAGGGGCGACAGAGCCTGCGAAAAAATTTCTTCCTCCACAGATGACAAGTCCGGTTGATGCAGATCATGCAGCAGTTCCGCTGATCGAGCGCGACGTTGAGCACGCGCGTAAGCTGATGGTGGAGGCTGGATTTCGGGGTGGACAAAATTTCCCCAGGATCAGATTGCTCGTCAATCGCAACGCGCAGCAGCGACAGGTGGCGGAGGCCATCGCCGCGATGTGGCACAGCGCCTTGAACGTCGAGACGGAAATTATTTTGAAGGATTGGAACGAATATGAAAGTATGTTTCGCGCGGGTGATTACGACGTGGTGCGGCGCAGCTATGTGATGCAGACGACGGACGAAGCCGATAGCCTGCGAGAAATGTTAGAGCCGGAGATGCCTCCGGCGACAGTTGCCCAGCCGACGACTGAGCAGGCGACAGCCATCGAGAAAAACGGCAAAGAAAAAACGGGCGAGGTCAAGAAGGAAATTGAGAAGCAGGTGGTCGCGCCGTCGCCGGTTATCTCAGAAGCGCAGGCCATCAAAGACTTGCCGGCCATGCCGATCTACTTCGCTTCGTCGTATGCGCTCGTCAAACCTTACGTCACAGGCTTTGAGACGAATCTGCTGGATGCCCCGTCACTGAAGCATGTGCGGCTTGATACGTCGTGGCAGCCTCCGAAGCAGGGCGCGATGAGCTGGTTCAAGTCCGGCGAGTGAAAAAGGAGAGGAAGGTGAAGGGCAACAGTGCCTTCCTCCTCACGCATCGTTGAATTATCGCCGCCGACGAATATCTTGATTGCCAGGCGGTCGCGTGATAACGTGGCGCACGGCCTGCGATGTTGCGTTCGGATAGTAAGATTCTCTCCCGTCGCAGCGTGGATTGAAAAGTGCTCGCAAAGCTCGCTTGAAAGTGTAGGAGCGCGCATAGTCTTCCTGGAATAATCGCTGCTCTGGAAAGGCGAGAGCAAGTTCCTCTGAGGTTGGATGATGCAAGTCTCGAACTCGAAACCGGTGTTGATTCTTCGTTCCATTCAATTTCGTCTGTGCGTCTGCGTGATCGCGCTGGCACTCTTCGCGGCTGCCTGTTCTAACACAGACAAGAATGAACCCTTCTTCGGAAAGACTAATCCACCGACTAATCATGTTCTGCATTACGTGACCGGCTCAGAGGTCGAATCGCTTGATCCGCAGGTCGGTACAGGCCAACCTGACACGCGCATTTACATGGCGCTCTACGAGGGCCTGGTCGAGTATGGCCCGAAGACGACGCTGCCGATTCCGGGCGTTGCCGAGAAGTGGGAACACAACAAGGATTGGTCGGAGTTTGTCTTTCACCTGCGCCATGATGCGCGCTGGTCAAATGGCGATCCGATCACGGCGGATGATTTCGTCTATTCGTTACAGCGCGGCTTCTCGCCAGAGTTTGCAGCGCGCGCGGCCTATCTCGGCTACTACATCAAATATGCCGAAGCCTTCAACGAAAAAGCTGTCTTCGTCCGCGATCCAAATCCAGACCCGCAAACAGGCGAATACATCTACGTGCTTGAAAAGGACGTGAACTCGGAAGCAGGCAACAGTGAGACTGCGACCGAGCGCGCGCCCGAAGGCGAAGACGTATCGCTCGATACAAAGTTTCATCAATTCATGCACGCGCCCTCGCGCCTCATTCTTCCCGGAGATGAAAAGGATCGTGCGAAAGCGATTGATAATGACCCGAAGTTGAAAGCGGCGGTGGCGGGCAAGGAGTTCGTCCCGGTCGAAGCTAAAGATATTGGCGTCGAGCCTGTTAATCCATACACGTTGCGCATCACGTTGAGCCAGCCCGCTCCCTTCTTCCTCAAGCTGCTGGCGCATCAGTTCTTCCGCGCCGTGCCGAAGAAGGCGATTGAGCAGTACGGGACAGCCTGGACGCAGCCCGATCACATCATCTGTAGCGGCGCGTTCAAGCTCAAAGAATGGAAGCCGTATGATCGCGTCGTCGTCGAGCGCAACCCGTATTACTGGGACAAGACTGAATATTGGAAAGAGTCGCCGACAGGCCAAAAGGTCGAACAACTCGTCTATTATCCTGTTCAAGACAGCTCGACGGTCATGAATCTTTACAAGGCGGGTGAGATTGACGCTTTCTTAAATCACACAGTCCCGAAAGCATGGCTCGACATGATTCTCCAGAAGAAGGATTACATGGACGCGCCTGAGAATGCGATTGACTATTTCGACTTCAATTGCAAGAAGCCGCCGATGACAGACCCGCGCGTGCGTAAAGCCTTCAACCTGGCAATTGATAAGGAGTCCTTTGTGAAGTGGCGCAAGATCACCAAGCTGGCTCCAACCTTCGTCCCTGAAGGATTGTTTCCCGGTTACCCGACTCCCAAAGCGGAACTGTTCAATCCTGAGAAAGCCAGGCAACTGCTGGCCGAAGCGGGCTATCGGGACAGTCAGGGAAATTATGATCCGAGCAAGTTTCCGGTGGCGGAGGTCGAGGTGACATATAACCCGGACGGCGCGAACGGCGAAATCTCAGAATGGTTGCAGGCGCAGTGGAAGCAGAATCTCAAACTGACGATTCCGCTCAAGTCGCTGGAGTTCAGAACATTCCTCGTGTCGCGTCCGAAGGGTGAGTACAAAGGGATCGCACGCGATGGCTGGGTCGGAGATTACATGGACCCATACACGTATCTCGGCCTCTTTTCATCAGGCTCCGGCGACAACGCGACGCAGTGGACGGACCCGAAGTATGACCAACTGCTTGATGAGGCGAACCGCATCTCAGACCCGCAGCAGCGTTATGAAGCGCTGGCGAAAGCCGAAGCCTATTTGCTCGATCAGCAGCCTTTCATCTTGCTCGACATCCCCAAAGTGAACTGGATGAAGAAGCCTTATGTGAAGGGCATGTATCCGAATCCGGGAACACTGCACGCCTGGAAGTTTGTTTACATTGAGACTGATCCGGCGCACTGGGATCAGAGCACGCCCGATATGACCGAAGAGATCGGTCTCGCGGATTGGCAGAAAGATCAACAGACCGCCAAACGTTAATCGGAATCCTGAAGAGGTTCATTATGCTGCGTTTTATCATTCGCCGTTTAATTGTTATCGTGCCGATGGTGCTTATCGTCGTGTCGCTGACGTGGGGATTGATAAAGCTTGCGCCCGGCAACTTCTACACGGGCGAAAAGAGAATACCGAAGGCCATTGAAAAGAACATACGCGAAAAATATGGACTAGACTGCCAGGGGGGGCCGTGCCCCTGGTATGTGCAATATGGCAAGATGATGGGTGGCGTCCTGCGCGGCGATTTCGGAATGTCGCTGACCTATCCCAGCCAATCAGTCAATCAAATCCTATTGCGTACGCTGCCTGTCTCCGCGACGCTCGGCATCCTCGCCTACTTGCTGGCTCTGATCGTCGGTTTGATAACCGGAACGACTGCCGCGTTGAAGCAGAACTCAAAGTGGGATTACGCCTCAATGGCGTTTGCCATGCTCGGCATCTCGATTCCTAACTTCGTTCTCGGCCCGCTTCTCGTCCTTCTTTTCTCGCTGACACTATTTTGGCTGCCGCCTGCACTCTGGGGCGGTGGCTCGCCCTTGAATATTGTGCTGCCGGTGCTGACGCTCTCGGCAATCTACATGGCTTACATCGCGCGCCTCACGCGCTCCGGGATGTTAGAAGTTCTGCGCTCCGATTATGTGCGGACGGCGCGCGCCAAGGGATTGAGCGAACGGCAAGTGATCTTCAAACACGTCTTGCGCGGCGGGATCATGCCTGTTGTTTCATTCTCCGGCCCGGCGCTCGCGTTTCTCATTGCCGGAACTGTGGTCGTCGAGCGCGTCTTCGCGCTGCCGGGTTTGGGAAACTATTTCATCAACGCCAATCTCGCGCGCGACGAACCGCTCATTATCGGCATCGTCGCTTTCATCTCGATTGCGGTTCTGGTCTTCAACCTGCTGGTTGACATCGCTTACGCATACATTGATCCGCGCATACGCTATTGAAGCCATGAAAGACGAACGACACGAAACCGACGCTGAACTGAACAAGACCGAGCCGGCTTTAACTCCGCTCGGCACACCGCCAGAGCCGCCCATCCGTTCGCGCGAAGGAGACATCATTCACACTTCGCCCGAACTCGCCGTCGGCGAAGGTGACGTGCGTTCAGCCGAAAGCGGCACAGAAATCATCGCGGGCACTTCTCTATGGAAAGATGCCTGGCGTCGGCTGTTGAAAAACAAGCTGGCCGTGTTCGGGATGGTCGTGACGATCATCATCATTCTCGCTTCGCTGATCGGCCCGGTGATTATCAAAAAGACGACCGGCTACACTTACGATTACATTCCGCCTGACGTAAATCTGGACAAATCGTTCCCGCCATTGACCGCGCCCGATGGCTCTTTCTCCTGGGCGCATCCGATGGGCACGGACGACTCTGGCCGCGACATCCTCGCGCGCGTCCTGCTGGGGGGACGAATCTCTCTGATGGTCGGAATCATTTCCACAATCGTCTCGCTTCTCATCGGCATCAGCTACGGCGCGACCTCCGGCTATTTCGGCGGACGCCTTGATGATTTGATGATGCGCGTCGTTGATGTGCTCTACTCGCTGCCCTACATCATGATCGTCATCGTGTTGCTCGCCTTCTTCGGCGGCAAATCACCTTTGACCTCGCTGGTTCTTTTGTTTATCGCTCTCGGCGCTGTTTCGTGGCTGACGACAGCGCGGATCGTGCGCGGCCAAGTCATGTCGCTCAAGAATCAGGAGTTCGTGCTCGCGGCGAAGGCCACCGGAGTTTCGCAACCTAAAATCATCTTTCGGCACATCGTGCCAAATACGCTCGGCCCTGTGATCGTCTATGCCACGCTGACCGTTCCGACAGTGATGCTGACGGAAGCCTTTCTTTCATTTCTCGGACTCGGCGTACAAGCGCCGCTCGCGTCCTGGGGCAGCCTCGCTTCTGAAGGAATCAAGAACATCGCCATCTTCCCCTGGCAACTGATCTTTCCCGGCGTGACGATGGCGCTAACGCTCTTCTCTCTAAACTTTTTGGGCGACGGCCTGCGCGACGCCCTTGACCCGCAGATGAGAAAATTCTGAAGCCTGAACATGAATAACGGAAACATTCTTTCAGTCAAAGACCTGCGCACCTATTTCGAGACCGAAGACGGGACGGTCAAGGCCGTTGACGGCATCAACTTTAATTTGAAGCGCGGCGAGACGCTCGGCATCGTCGGCGAGTCAGGCTCCGGCAAGTCCGTCACGAATCTTTCCATCATTCGCTTGATCCCTGACCCGCCGGGCAAGATCGTTTCCGGTGAGATCATCTTCGATGGTGAAGACATTCGCGCGCTGCCCATTGATGAAGTTCGCAGGATACGCGGCAAGCGGATCGCGATGATCTTTCAAGACCCGATGACCTCGCTCAATCCATTCATGCGAATTTCGCGGCAATTGATGGAGATTACGCAGCTACATCTTGGCTACACGAAAGCTCAGGCTTACGAACACGCCATCAAGATGCTCGAAACCGTCGGCATCCCGGATGCGCGCGCGCGTGTTGACAGCTACCCACACGAGTTTTCTGGCGGGATGCGACAGCGCGTGATGATTGCGATGGCTCTCTCGTGCGAGCCTGAATTGTTAATTGCGGACGAGCCGACGACCGCACTCGACGTGACGATTCAATCGCAGATTCTGGAGTTGATTAAGAAGCTCAAGCAGGAGACGGGCGCAAGCGTCATTCTCATCACACACGATCTTGGTGTCGTCGCCGGAATGACGGACGACATCATCGTGATGTACGCCGGAAAGATTTTCGAGCAAGCTCCGACACGCGAACTCTTCAAGTGTCCCGGCAATCCGTACACGAAAGGTTTGCTGCGCTCCGTGCCCGACCCGACAGCAGAGCAGGGCGCGCTCTACCAGATTCCAGGACTTCCGCCGGATGTCGCGCATCTTCCACCCGGTTGTCCATTCTCGCCGCGTTGCGAGCGCGCGGAAGACATCTGCCGCCGTGAGTTTCCGCCTTTCGTACAATTGAACGAAGAACATTTTTCGCTCTGCCACTTCGCCGCAGAAGTTTATGCTAACTCCTGTACAGAGCGTGACACGCGGGCGCGGCAGAGACAGGTTGAGTCGTAAAGGCCGGAGAAGTGTAGAAAAGAGAAAAATGATCGGATGAGCGGCTCTGGAAAACGCTGGACGGTTTATGATCGTGACGGCAATCCCATATATTTGACCGAAGAGCGGTGGCAACACATTACAGAACAGGCGAATCATCCTGAAATCGCGGACTATGAAGAACACCTGAAGACAGCGATTCAGAAAGGCAGAAGGCGACAAGAGTCGCTTAATCCGCGCAAGTATCGTTACGCTTTTCAGTTCGATGACTTGCCGGAAGACACTAACCATCTTGTTACCATAGTGCTTTTCGGATTTGACGTTAATGAGAAGGGCGAGATGAGGCCGAACAATTTTATCGCCACCGCTTTCCTGAAGCACATTCGCCCGAAAGGTGGCAAAGAATGAGCCAACTACCGACTTACGATTACGACAAGGAAGCAGACGTGCTCTATATCTCTTTTGCGCCGGGAGAGAAGGCCACCTCTGCCGTAGAGTTGAACGATAACATTCTGCTGCGCTTCAATCGCGCTGAAAAGCGTGCCGTCGGTTTAACGCTCATGGACTTTTCGGTTCTGGTTCAACCGACCAATTTAGGGCCGCGCAGTTTTCCTTTAAGCGGCTTGCAGGAGCTTGAACCGGAGTGGCAGGAAATCGTTGTTGAAATTATCACCACGCCGCCGGTGAATCAGATTTTGAAGATTTCCAGCTACACGCCTTCTCTCAATGAGACCGTGCCGATTACTGTGATCGTCAAGCCGCCCGTTCCGGTGGCGGCATAGTTGAAAAGGACGAAGTGTCTAAGTTGCGTGAGCCGTAGAGAGCGCGATGCGCGCGCAGCAGAAATTAGCAACTCAACAATAGGAGCAAACTAGAGACGCCTGATGAGTCCACAACCAGCAAGTTTGTCGCAAACCCCAACGATGCCTCCGCCGATTGAACGCGGGAAGGGAAGCGAACTTCTCGCCATCCGCGATCTCAAAGTCCACTTCGATCTCGGCGGCGGAACGGTTTGGGATAAACTCGTTGGCGGCCACAAGGTCAAGCGCGTCGTCAAAGCTGTTGACGGCGTGACCATTGACATCTATCCCGGCGAGACCTTGGGGCTGGTCGGTGAGTCCGGCTGCGGCAAGTCAACTCTCGGTCGAGCGATCCTGCGGTTGACCGAGCCGACTGGCGGTCAAGTCCTCTTTCGCGGGCGTGACCTCGCGCATCTTTCGCAAAGAGAAATGCGCGACGAGCGCAGGCATCTACAGATGATCTTTCAAGACCCGTATGCTTCGTTGAATCCGCGCATGACGGTCGGGCAGATCATCGGCGAGCCGATTGAGACATTTCGTCTCGCGCAAGGCCGAAACACCAACGAGCTTGTCCAGGAGTTGATGGAAACGGTCGGGTTAAATAAGCGTTTCATCAAACGATACCCGCACGAATTCTCCGGCGGGCAACGTCAACGCATCGGCATCGCTCGCGCACTCGCCGTTGACCCCGATTTCATCGTCGCGGACGAACCCATCTCCGCACTAGACGTTTCCATCCAGGCGCAGATTATGAACCTGATGGAGAAGCTGCAACGCCAGAAGAATCTGACCTATCTTTTCATCTCGCACGACCTGCGCGCCATTCGCCACGTTTCCGACCGCGTGGCTGTGATGTACCTGGGCAAACTCGTCGAGATTGCTGACGCCAAAGTGATTTACGATGAGCCGTTGATGCCGTACACGAAGGCTTTGATTTCAGCCGTCCCCGTTCCAGACCCTGAGATTGAAGCGACACGGCAACGCATCGTCCTCGAAGGTGATGTGCCGTCTCCGATCAATCCACCGCAGGGCTGCCGCTTTCACACACGCTGCCCGTTTGCTGTCCAGGCTTGCAAGGAAGTTGTGCCTCCTCTGGCGGAAATTAAGCCCAACCACTTTGCCGCCTGTATCCGCATCAGCCCCGAACAGCCACATATTGAAGAGGTTGCGCCGGGCGATGCGCCTGGACTTCGTGACGCTCAGCGCGTCATCGCAACGTGAAATACGGCTGTGATTAGACATTTACTTGTTGGTGAGAGCTGATTCTAGCGTCTGTTGCCGATGGTTTTCAGAAGCGAAGGTCTGTACGATTTCGCTTGTCTGAAAGCTCTCGGACACTTATACTTCTAGTCGGACGGCAGATACATCACATCCCCCGTCCCATCTCGTTTGAGAGCCGTGCGCGTGGGAAAGCGCCCCCGTTCTTCGCGCAGACTCAGCCCTCCAACATCTAACTTCGGACGTAAACCTTTGTGACCTTTCGGACGATGGATGAGACTGCCGCGCACACGCGCGACACAGCCCAGACCCAGAACCATCAAACGCCCGGCGATTGGGTTGACGCACAGGACTCTCTGGCGGCATCTTCAGCCCTCTCTATCCTGCTGGTCGAAGGTCACCAGCCTCCCGCGCTTCAGGTCGCAAACAATAATTCCATCTGCCACGCCTTTCAGTCTTCACCTGAGCACGTGCATTTGTGCGATCCCTACTGCGGCGTCGCTTTCGAGCGGGCGATGAAAGCTGAGGGAGTCGCACATTATCGCTGTCATGCCGGACTACATTGCTTTGCGATGCCAGTTGATCTCGGAACGGGACGCCAGTTAGCCGTCATCGGCGGTCGCGCTTTTCTCACCAGCGCGGACTATCGCGCGCTCGCCGAGCGTTTCCGCATCGGCGATCTTCAAGAGTTGCTCTCCAGCGAGATTTTCAAGAATGTTATCTTCGCCTCGCGTCAAGACCTCGACGATCTCGCGCGCCGGATTGATGAAGCGGCCAGGGAATTGAATGCTGGTGTAGCTTCAGAGCAGCGTGCCAGGCAGCCAGTCGTGGCGACAGAAGCTGAAGAGAGTCTCGAAGCACAAAAAAGCCCGACCAATCTTAAGACCGAGAGCGCCTCAGTGAAAGCAGCAGTCGAGAGTCAAGCAGATGCTGAAGACTCTATTTCTCGCCGCGCGCAAATTCAAAATCGCTACTTTCCGGCTGAAACCGAATTCAAGCAAGCCTGCGCCTCAGTCCTCGATGTTCTGGTCCAGAAACATAAATTCACTTCACTGGCTCTGCTCTTACGCGAGCAAGGTGTGTTTGTTCACGCTTGCGGAACGGGAAGTTTCAAAGACACTCCGGTTCACATTGAGATCGGCTCGAAGGATGCGCGATTGTTCGTGACGGCAAAGGCTGCCACGTCGCTCGTGTTGCGCGAAACTGCGGAAGGCTTCAAACCTGCGGGAACTATTCGCAAGCAGTCGGCGGATGAGTCGAAGAAGACGGCGGAACTTTTCCCGCTCATCGTCGGAGACGAAGTGAAAGCCGCGCTGCTGGTTGGAGATGCTGCGCTGACGGATGAGAAGCGACGAGCTATTTCAGCCTATTGCCGTGAGATTGCCTTGCCGCTGGAAGTGTTGCGGCTGCGCAATGAGCTTGAGCAACGCGCACGCTTTGCTGATTACATGCAAAACTTTGGCGAGCAGATCAACACGACCAAGCCTAATGATACTTACGAGGCTATCCTGCGAATGTCCGCCGATTTGCTGAACGCCGAGCGAGGCTCTCTCCTGCTTTTTGACGAACCCTCGAATGAGTTGGCCGTCATCGCCGCGATTGGGCCACGAGCGGAAGTGGCTCGTGAGATGCGCGTGCGAATGGGCGAAGGCATCGCCGGCTCTGTGATGTTCAACGGTCGCCCGCTCGTCGTCCGCGATGTTGACTCAACAGGGCACACGCCCGCGCCTGCCGAGCGCAGTTATAAGACGAAATCTTTCATCAGCTATCCGATCTCGATCAGTGGCCGGAAGGTCGGCGTGCTCAATGTCACGGATAAAGCTGGCGGCGGCTCTTACGATGACGTTGATCTGAGCTTGATCGAATCCATCGCGCCGCAAATGGCGCTGGCGCTTGATCGCGCCGAGTGGCAGGAGAAGGCCAATCAATTTCAGTTGATGTCAATCACAGACCCGCTGACGGGCTTGCTCAATCGTCGTTACCTGATCGAACGCCTGGCTGAAGAGTTAAGACGCTCGAAGCGTCAGGACTACGCCATGAGCTTTATGATGATTGATATTGACGACTTCAAAATCTACAACGACCGCAACGGGCATCAGGCGGGCGATCTCGCCCTTGAGATGACGGCGCAATGTTTGAAGTCTGCGCTGCGCGGCGCAGATGTCGCGTCTCGTTACGGCGGTGAAGAGTTCTGCATCCTGTTGCCGCAGACGACGCTGGAAGAAGCTGCGGCCATCGCCGAGCGCATCAAGCGGCGTGTCCTGCGGATGAGATTTCCGCACGGCAAGACGCAGCCGCTCGGAGCCGTCACCGTCAGCATCGGTATCTCGGCGTTTCATCCGGGAGTTGAAACGCCCGAAGCAATGATTGAATACGCGGATCGTGCGCTCTATCTCGCCAAGCATCACGGCAAGAACCGCGTGGAGACTTACGACCCGCCAACGAGCGCCAGCGAAGTGAGCAATGCCGACGAAGCAGCCAAATAAGAACGGTGGCCCGATTCTGGGACGCATCGCGCCGGATGAGTTCGTCGGGCGGCGTGACGCTCTCGCGCGCGTTGTGGGCCTCGCATCGAACGGCACGCCGGAGCGCGGGCTATTGCTTCTCGGCGCTCCGTCGGTTGGTGTTTCAGAATTGCTGCGCCAGGCTTATGACGAACTTTTCCGAGAGCAGGGCGAAACGATTCCTATTTACTTCGCTCTCACGCGCAACGATCAGACAGCAGTCAACGCCGCGCGCCATTTCCTTCAAACATTCCTGCTGCAACTCGTCGCCTTTCGTCGTCAGGATGCCTTGCTCACAGACGCCTCGCTCTCGATTCCAGACCTGTTGGAATTGGCCGCGCCCGTTGATTATGAATGGGTCGAGCATCTGGTTGAGATGACGGAGCGGGCGCGCGCCGACGAAGATGCGCGCTCCTTTATTCGGCTCTGCCTGAGCGCGCCGCAACGTGCGACGGCGAGTGGAGCGCGTCCTTTCATTCTTCTCGATGGGCTTGAACTCGCGGAGCAGTTGAACGGCGTTGACGTACCGCTCGGAACGGAGATCACGCGAGCTATGATGCATTCGGGTGGGCCTTACGTGCTGGCCGGCCTACGCCGACATTTACTCGATGTCATTCACACCGCGCGAAACGGCAACGACTCTGCGGCCTCCATCCGTCTGGATCGCTTAACCGATGAAGACTCCCGCACGATGGTCGAGCATCTGGCGCGGCGCAATGGTGTGACGCTGAACGACCAGACCCGCGACCTCATCGTGCAACAGACGAGCGGCAATCCTTTTTATTTAACCTCGATCATTCGCGCGGCGCGTGAAAAAAATATTGCGCTGACGAGCTTTCGTAACTGCCAGCAGCTTTACGTTGACGAGTTGCTGGGCGGGCGCATCAGTCGTCACTTCGCTTCAATTCTCGAAGAGGTCGCGCCATTGTCTGCTGTCCGTCGGTCGTTGATTCGCGTGCTCTATGAATCGGCGGAGAATGAGCAGGGTCGCGCGCCGATAGAAACCTGGCGTAAACGTCTCAATCTTGAAGCGGGGCAACTGCAAACGATTATTCGCAAACTCCACGTCTATGAGCTTGCCAGCTTGAATGCGAATTTCATCGAGGCCGGCAGTGGTTCGCTCGTCTGGTCGGATTACCTGCGCGCGCGCTATCGTCTCGAAGTCGAGGCCACGCCACGCGCGCTCGTCGTCGCAGACATGCTTGCGGAAACCCTCAAGCGCGCACCGCACACGATGGCGCGCCACTATCGCCGCGAGGCTGCGCTGGGATTGCGGGAGTTGCTCGAACGCTTCAACTGCCAGCGAATGCCCGCGAGTCTCTTTCACTACGACCGCTTCAGCCGCACGCACAAAGGAATGGAGGCGGACGAACTTGTTGCCGCTCTCGATGCTGAAACCGATCTGGTGCGCTTGCCGCAGATTGTTCACGCGGCGAGTTGCGCGGCGTTTCATCCGCCGATTCAACAGGTCTGCGATGACGAGCGCTGCGCCGTCGCGCATGGTTTCGACGCGGGACAGTATTCGGATGCCAACGAGATTGTCTGGCTCGTCGCTGAAATCGAATCCAAGCTCGAAGCAGGGCGCGGCGTCACGGAAATCTGGTGCGACCGCTTGATGCAGGTCGCGCGCTTCTGTGGATTCAATCGTGTGCGTCTCTGGCTGGTCGCGCCCGAAGGGTTCTCCATAGATGCCAGCGAACTCTTGAATGAGCGCGAAGTTTACGGTTCGAGCCGACAGCAGTTGGAGCTTTTGACGGCGCGCATCAACGAAGCGTCGGCAGCGATGGCGAGACAGGAAGTCGCCCCGGACGAATTTGAAATGGTGATTCCGATGGGCGATGATACGGAACTGATCGCAGCGCACACCGTCGAGCAGATCGCACGCCGGATCAGCTTTCAACCCGACGCCATCAATCAGATCAAGACCGCACTGATCGAAGCCTGCATCAATGCGACGGAGCATAGTCTCAGCCCGGATCGAAAAATTTATCAGCGCTTTCGCGTAGAAAGTGATAGATTAGTGGTCACTGTTTCGAGTCGGGGCATTATTCCGCCGGGGCTGAACAATCAAAACGGTGTCAATAACAACGGCAGCGAAGCAGGTGAAAGCAATAAAGGAAGACGCGGTTGGGGGCTGAAACTGATTCGCAGCCTGATGGACGAAGTTGAGTTTGAGCACGTTGATGATGGGACGCGGCTGCGAATGACGAAGTACCTGAAAAAGCAATTATGAGTTTTGAATTTTGAGTTTTGAATTAAAAGCAAAAAAAGCCCACAATTCAAAACTCAAAATTCAAAACTCATAATTCAGTAGTGGGGGCTTACTAAAAATGGCGGAGTCAGTAACTCTTTCTCCGGTGCATTCGCGCTCAATCGGAGACTTGGCGGTCATTTATGCCGGGGACTATCTGAACAAATTGAGCGGCGAGCGCATCGAGCGTGAATGTCGTCGGCAGTTGGAAGCGGGTTGTCGCGCTCTGGTTATCAACTTCCGTGAGACAGAGTTAGTCAACAGCATCGGTGTTTCGATTCTGCTGGGCGTCATTGATGCGGTCGAGACCACCGGCGCGCGGCTCATCTTCTCCGATGTCAACCAGCAAACAGTTCAACTCTTCGAGATGCTCGGCCTGACGCGCCACGTCGCGCTGGCGAAGGACGAGCAGGAAGCGCTCGCCACGCTCGCGGAGTTTGCTCCCATTCCGAAAGCCGTCGGACACTAATCAACGCAATGGAACAGGGAGAGTCTCTACAAAAACTGTTGCACACCTTCGCGGCTCTCGCCGATCTCGGACAGGAGATAGCGGAGACGACGAGCTTCCAGGAAAAGACGCGGACTCTGCTGCATCTCGTACAAGGTTCGCTCGGCATCATGCGCGGCGCTCTCGCGGAGTTCGATGCTGAGAGCCATGCTCTGAGCTTCGTCGCCGCGCACGGCATGGGCACGGCGACTCCGGCAAACATCACGCTCACCTCTGAAGAAGCCCACGCTCTCCTCAAGTTAGGCATCTGCGGCCTCACGCGAGATGATGAAACACAATCTTTCGCGGCCTTTCTCAAGCGACATCAAACTCAACTTGACGCGCTGCGCGTTGATCTCATCGTGCCGTTAGTCACGCGCGAGAGCCTCGTCGGAATCATCCTGCTCGGCGGCAAGGCGACAGGCGAGCCTTTCAGCACGGAGGATCGTGAGATTGTCTGCGCGATGGCGCGCCACATCGCCGTCGGCATCCGCGAGCACAGGCTCTTTGAAGAACTCGCGCAGCGTGCGGAAGAGAATCGTGTGCTGTATGAAGGGATGCGCGCGATCTATCGTGACACGGTGCGCGCCTTTGCTGCCGCGATTGATTGCAAGGACAAATATACGCAGGGGCATTCGGAGCGCGTCGGCAAGTACAGCGAGATCATCGCGCGCGAGATGGGTTGGAGCGACGAGGAGATAGAGGGCATCGCCGTCGCTGGCTACCTGCACGACATCGGCAAGCTCGTCGTCGAGCGCGACATCATCAACGCGCCTTACCGGATTGACGCCAAGCAATCGAGCGAGTTGAATCGTCATCCGGCGGCGGGCTACGAAATCCTCTTACCCATCAGCCACCCTTACGCGGACATTCCCTTGACGGCGCGCTATCATCACGAGCGGATTGACGGGCGCGGCTACCCGGAAGGCTTGACCGGCGATCAGATTCCGCTCGTCGCCAAGATCGTCAGCCTTGCAGATTCCTTCGACGCGATGACGACTGATCGTCCTTACAAGAAGCGGCGTGGAATGGAAGAAGTAGTCGAGGATTTCCGACGCAACACGGGCAAGCAGTTTGCGCCGGAGGTCGTCGCCTCATTCTGCCGCGCGCTGCTGAAGGAAGTAAACGGCGAGACGACGAACCGCCGCATCATCAAACTACTCGGCAAAGATTACGTCGAACGCGAGCGCGTCGCACCTTTGCTTCAGGCATTGATTGAAGAACTCGAATCCGGCGCATTCAGCGCCGCAGCAGGAAACGCCTAACGCTCGAACCCGCGCCGAGCGAGTGCCATTCAAGCAGCGACGCGAGGAAGCGCGATGAGAACCGTGCTATCGAGGCGTCGGGTTGGATGAGTTCGTATGCTTTGAGGAGTTCACGCAACTTAGTTTGCATGAACCTATCGCCTCTAACTTGATCTCTTAAATGAACCCCATGAAGGTAATTAAAACGCTCCCTCCGGCAGTTGAGGCATCGCGCTGCACATTGCAAATTGGCGCTGACTGGCAGTTTCCATAGGGAGGCGGAGTTGGAGGGCCAGCACATTCGGGCGGAGCCACGCTTTGTGTGCACGTATCGCAACCATATGGATACACTCCTACCAGTCCGCAATTATCAGACAAGCCCTTGTTCTCAAATTTAGTAACATTTGGTTCAGTTGCGCCTGCATTCCAAACACCGCCTCCATTCATCGAAAATTTAATGTCCGCATTCACCCCGGCAACGGCACTGATGTCAATGGTTTCCTGCGCACCCGGCCCTTGAAAACTATTGTTGAGGATAAACTCGGCTAAATTCACTCCGTTAGGAAATGAATCAGTCGGGCAGTTTATCGGCGGGGTGCCAAAGGCGAAGTTGCCATTGACACCGATGCCCTGCGGCGTAGTGTATGAGACCGAGCCTTTTGGCGCGACCCTAAACCAGCCTTGAAGCTTATTCAGAATATTGGTAACGAACGGCAGGTCTGCAACATTTTGAAGGCATCCTGGTGTTGCACCTAAAGTAATATAGACTTGCACGTCCTGTTCAGTACCGTTCACCAATTCCAGAACAGTTTGGTTGTTTGTTGTCATGGCTTCGCTCTCCTTTTTGAGTCGTATCGAAATACCCACAACCGGGACTTAGCGAGGGGCAGATTCTATCATCCTTCGACATTCTTGGAAGGTTGTTACTGGATTACACATTTCATTTAGCGGCCTAACGCCCGGCATCACCCGTGCCCCCCGCGCAATGTACATGAGAGGCGCGTTGAAGGGGCGTCGGGTGCCTGCCGTTAGGCGGCCCCTCAAGACCGAGCTTGATTTCCTGTCCCTCCCTTTGCATGGTCAGGGAGTCGGGATAGCAGGCTATGTGTTGGTGCCTACCTCAGTGCTGTCTATCTCACTGAATACTTTTTCGGTAGTGCGCTTACCGAAAGATTCCAACTTCTTGAGCATAGCCTCCGTCGCTTCAATTCTATTCATCCGGGTATGTTCAAAAGATGAGCCTCGAACGGATTCTGGGTCCCCATCCCACGCCGTTACCCACAGCCACTTTCGCCGACCTTTACTGTCCTTGAGGAGAGATTGGCTTTGAAGGTCGGCACGCGAGGTTCTTGTCGGCCCCCTATAGGTTTCGCTGAAGTATGGAATCAGCTCTTCTTTCATGAACCTTTCAAAGTCCTCTTCCTTCACTCCACTTTGAAGTGTTATCGCGTCGTGACGAAATACACCAGGCATATTCAAATTCTCCTTTCTTGACTAGCACTCAAAGCAACCTTCCCTGCTGCCGCCGAACGCCCGGCATCACCCGCGCCCTCATTCAACTATCATGAGAAGCATCGTGGCGGGGCGTCGGGTGCCTGCCGTTGTTAGGCGCGCCATTGAAAGGTATTTGCAAAATTAAACCATTCAGCTTGCGAAAATCATGACCTGATTCGCTAAGGTTGTTGTTGCTGAGGCTGAAGGCTTGGTGGATCGGGTGAACCTTGCGCTAGAGCAGCCAACCTGTCTTCTAGACCGTTAATGCGTTCCACTACTTCTCCCCTAAGGTGTACAGGCAAAGCCTGAATCTTTTGTATCTCTATTGCGACTTGCTCATATCCAACTCCCACGACACGATATTTTTCAGCCCGTTCACCAAACCCAAAAAATGTTTGCAGGCCAGCTAAAATTGCCGAGACTATACTTAGCACCCCGGCAGTATATCTTACCGGATTACTCCCAGATTGATTATGAATTTGGCTGAATGCTGCGCTGCCTACAATGCTTGAGAAAATTACAACAGGAACGCCAAGCCAATAATTTAGCTTTCGGTTCAATTGAGCTTTATTAGCATTCGCATCTCTATTTACGCTTGCTTCGTGATACCATCCCGACAGTAACTTTTCTACGCTCTGCCAATCAGCTAGGTTCACAGCAGCCCTAACCGGCATGATTCACCTCCATATATGTTAGCGCCGAACTATTGTATGAGCGGAATGCTATTCCGCATCACACCCCAAATCGGTGTCTGATCCATCATCATTCCGCATCATACCCTTATCTGCGGAATCCAGTAAACCCTGATCCTCCGGGCAGGGATTGCTGGAAGAGCCAAAATTGCTCAAAAATCTGTTGACGCACGCCCAGTCAACGGAGCATACTGGCCTCGCTGCGGCAGGTTCTCTTAATCTCTCGGATGGCAGCGCTTCGTCACTGCCGCAATATTCTACGCAAATGGCTGAATTATCTCCCACATCAGCTTCGTTCGGACGCCCTTTCGACGCTCCCCAAACAGCTTCCGGCGACCTCCCGCGAGCCTTTCACATCGTTCCGGCGGCGAATCGCCACGCTCCGGGAATCATTGGCAACACTCCGGGAATGATTCGCTCCCAGTTGCCAGCCAGTGGCTCCCTTCCCGCAATGACTCGCTCCCTTCCTGGAACGGTTCGCTCCCTTCCTGGAATCATTCGCTCCCTTCCGCCAATCATTCGCTCCGTTCCCGGAATCATTGGCTCCCGTTCGCCGATGGCTGGCAACCGGGAGCGAATCATCGGCAACAGTCCTGGAATCATTCGCTCCCGTCCCCGAACGGCTCGCAACCTTCAGCCGACGGCTTGCCATCTTCGGGCAACTGCCCGGCAAACACACGTTTTTCGCCACCAAAACACCAGCGCAGGCCGACCAACGCCCCTGCGTTTCACACCAATCAACATTCTGACAGAAAAGGAGAAATAGAGATGCCTGACTTTTTACCCGGCACAGACAGCGATTTGCTCGTCTGGCTCAACAACTTTCAGTTGAAGCTCCCAGCCCACGCCCCGACGCTCGGCTTCACGCTGGCCGAAGTCACCGCCGTCACAGACGACTACAACATGCTGGCTTTCACCATCAGTGCGGCGGAAGCCGGGCGCAACGAGTCGCAGGCGCGCACCAGCTATAAGAATGTGTTCAGAGACGGCCCCGTCGGAACGGTTGCGCCCGCGCTGCCGAGCGCTCCGGCACTGACGCCGCCCGCAGCAATCGTCGCGCCCGGCATCATCCCGCGCCTGCGTGCCCTCGTGCAACGCATCAAGGCGCATCCCTCTTACACCGAGAGCATGGGCTTAGACCTCGGTCTGGGAGCAAAGTCTGCCGCACAAGCCACGCCACCGGAGAAACCCTCCGCGACTGCCGCAGCCGAACCCGGCAGCACCGTCCGCATTATCTGGGTCAAGGCAGGCTTCGACGGTGTGCTCGTCGAGAGTCAACGCGCGGGCGAGACTCTCTGGACGCTGCTCGGCACAGACACGCAAAGCCCCTACGTTGACACACGCGCTCCCGTGCAAGCGGGTGTGCCTGAGCTACGACGTTATCGCCTGCGCTACGTCAAGCGAGACGTGCCGGTTGGTTCATACTCGGACGAGATAACTGTCACGACCACGCTGTAAGAGGGAAGTCTGGAGTCTGGAGTCTGGAGTCAAAAGTAGTTCTTTGGTTTGCCGACTTCAGACTTTCCATAAAGGGGAAGGCGCAGACACAGTAAGCCCGGTCTCCATAGGGAAGATCGTGGAGACCGGGCTTTCCTTTCCTGGACTGTTGACGATTTGAAGTGTCTGGAAGGGTTGCGAAAGAAAGGCTCAATGCTACTCAACTGTGCGGCGAATCATCCAGCTTGAGATGAAGAAATCGCTTGACTCGTACACCTCAGATGGGTTGGTATGTGGCGCGTTTGATTTAATCCTCATCTGTCTCTCTTAATAATTGCGCGTCAATCAAATCTTGAGGTCGCCCGGCAGCTATTTTTGAGGTGATTAAATCTTGCTTCGATATGAACGGAACCATGACCCCGTCGAAATCTACTAACACTCGTCGTTCCCAAGCCTGCTCGAAATGTAATCCCGGAATAGACATGAGGATGTCCACGCGCACCGGGGCAACACCCATTTGATAGAACCGCCCTTCCTGAGCGAAATCATCTTCTGTCAATCCGGTGAGTGGCGCTCCAAATAAACGTAGTGCTTTGTACACGGCTGCCGCATTAGCTTGATCTGCGCTAATCCACAAATCAATGTCTTTAGTGTAACGGGGTTCAGCGTACTTGATGACCGCATATCCGCCCACGACCAGATACTTAACTTGATGGTCGTTGAAAGTGCTCAACAGTTCTTTGAAGTCGGAGTTTACTAACATTCTTACCTTTGACGATATAGGAATGAATGACAAGCTCCCAGGCCGCAGCAAATCTATCAACATCATTTTGAGCTTGCCAAAACTTTAAGTCGAAAGAGCGATCAAGTTCTTCGATCTTACCTGTTCGTTCTACGAAGTTAGTCCTCATATCATTGAAGTATAGCAGAAGCTTTCAATGTGTTCTGCTCGCCGAGCGTAAGCCGTATAACGCCCGAACCCGCGCCGAGCGCCAGCGACAATTTACATCGAAGGAAGCATCTTGAAAGCCATGCTATCCCGCGCTCCGGTTCAATGAGTTTGTTGTTGGGCATCGCCGTTAAATTTGAACTGCTTTTAATCCTGCGAAATTCTTATTTTAGTAGTTGCTCAGGAATTTGTGGACATTCAACTCTTTGATAGCTTGTTTCTTCACAGGCTATCTCCTTAAACTTGCACGGGCTGCCGTTAATGTCGTAGCAAAGCACTTGTTTTAAATTATAATCGCGAATCTTTGCTTGTTCCTCTTCGGAGCAAGGCTTACGTTCAGTAGTCTGAAACTGTTGTGAAGGAGTACCGTTTGTCCAGTTATAGTCAAAGTTCCGTAGGTCAGCAGCAATCGAGATTGTCCTTGATACAGTCGGTCTTGGACTATAATCTTGGCTCATCCATCCAGATTGTTTAGTCTTGATTAGTCTAACTCTGAATACTTCGCCACCGTTTGTCCATTGTGATAAAGAATTTTTGTCTTCATTCTCGTTAACTTTTGCATAACGTCTTTTGCTTTTACTCTTAAAAGAGACAAATCCTTTCCACAAAACCCCATTACGCCGGTCGGCATCATTTAATGTGTCTGAATAAACATTAGGTGAGACACCCGCATTTTGCTCCCATATGTCTGCGAAAGATGAAGGCTTAACATCGGGACTTACATAGTAGATTATTTTAAAGTAGCTATGTGAAAAATAGTCGTCCTGACATTTAGTTAGCTCTCCGTCTAATAATTTTCTTGCTTCTCTCTCGGCTTCTGCGTCCAGAGTTAAATCCCTTAAGTCGTTTGTTTGTGGAATTGACTCAGGCGTGCCGCTACTGACAGCCTTACAACCAAACAGTAAAGAGATCAGAAACAGCACAACGCCATAAGCGATGGCTGTATTACGGTTCGAGGGAATATGTTTCATCTTTATCCTTACCTGTTTGCATCACTGATGCCTTAGCTTCATCGTAGATGCCCAACTATTGTATAAGCGGAATGCGATGATGGATAATCACCCACATCGGTGTATTATCCACCATCATTCCGCATCATACCCATATCTGCGAACAGCGTACAGACACTTACGTGAGAGTTAAGATAGACAGCCGATTTGCGCTAGGCTCTGTTTACTGTGGCTGAATCCGTAAAGTAAAACTGCAAATCTCGATCTTGTTGTCGGGCGCAACCGAAGTGCGTTGCTCGCGCGGAACCTCGTGCCCGTTGAGGAGCGTGGCGTTGCGTCCCTTCGGTGTGAACCAGAATTGCCCGCTCTCGTCGCGCTCAAGGGTCGCGTGAATGCGGCTCACTTCGGCGTCGCCCTTGAGCGGCAGATCAACCGTCACGGAACGCGAGCCGCGACCGATGGTGATTTCGGGTTTGGAGATGGGGACGACCGATTGACGCACGCCGTTGTGCCAGACTTCGACGTTATAGAGAATCGTCGCGCGCGGGCGCACGACTGTGGAATCTTCTCCGGTCGGCTCTTCTGCGGGAGTTGAGCCGTCGGGCGCAAGCACACCCGGCCTGACAGTCTGCATCATCTGATCGCTCGGACGCGCAGTGACCATCGTGTGGCCGCTTTCGGTTTCGTCCCAGACGGGCTGCACACGAAATTGGCCTTTGTTGAGCGTGCCGTCAACGCGCAACTCGACGGCGAAAGATTTGGTGGCGAGTTGGGTCTGTCCGCTCAACTCACGCGCTCGCTCAGAGAGCACGTGAAAGAGTCCCTGTTCGAGACCGCGCCGCTTTTCACCCTGCCACTCTCGATCATCGTCGCCGCTCAAGTAAACAATATACTCGCGCGGGATAAACGTCGGCCCGCCGGGCGGCGTGAACATCTCGCGCTGCATCACGGCTTCAACCTCACGCGCAATCTTGACGAGAAATTCTTCCCAGATGCGGCGTGGCCGTGCCTGCTCGTCCGCCGCCATCACAGGGTCTTCTGCGCCCTCGCCGTCAATCCATCGTCGAATGGACTCAATTAGCCCCACAGTTTTCTGTTGCTCCTCTCATACGGAAACGATTAAGTAAAACGGAATTCAGAATACAGAATTCAGGAGCCAGAAGAAAAGAAAATCTGTTAATGAGGCTTCCGCCTTAGCATTCTGGCTCCTGACTCCTGACTCCTGAATTCTGCTTTTCATCGCATCGTTTCAAAGTCTCTCTAATCCAAATCTATTGTGTAGTTTCTCATCCAGCCGTGTGTGAGAGCGCCCGCCTCGCTCCCTTCAGCGGGTAAGACCTGGACTTCGTACCAGCTACTATCATCGTTGACGCTCAAGATGCGCACGCGCGCTCCTTTTTGGAGAACGCTGAGCGAGTCGCTGTTCTTGTTCGGGTCACGGCGCAGGTTTGTCGGCCTGTTGACCGCGCCTTCTTTCCCGACGAGCGGCGAGGAAGTATTACCCGATGGCGTGATGCTGAGCGCCCTTTGCCTGCTCACATAGTAGTGCGTGGCAAGCAGGATTCCGGCAAATATTAGAATAATCAAACAGGCGATCAAGACGCGAAAGCTGCGCCGTCCTCTGAGAGATTGAGGAGGACGAGCGCGATTGACTGCGGGCTGCACCAGCGGCGCGGGTGGGATTGGAATCAGAGGCCGCTGCGCCTGCGGTGCCGCGGGCATTACGTCAGGTCTTTTTTCATTGACGGGAACAACGATGCGCGGGCGCTTCATCCCATTGCCGTTGGTCTGCGATTGCCTGACGACATCGTGCGAATCGAAGCGAGCGCGCGGCGGGGCTGCCGTGAGCACGGCTGCAATCTTCGTCAATTTTGAAGAAGGGCGCGGTCGAGCTTCTGCGTCTTTAATCTCAAGCGGCTGTGTCGGTGGCAGCGAGGCGTCGGCAAACTCCTCCCAGAATTCCTTCACGGTTTGATAGCGGTCTGCGGGTCTGTCTTCAGTCGCACGGCGCAGAACGCGCAAGACATCCGCCGCCCACATTTCATTCGTGATTGAAACCGGCAACTCCGTAATCCGGTGGTACGAGAAGCGGCGCGGCGATTCGCCCGCGAGCATCGTATAGGTCGTCTTGGCGAGCGAATAGATGTCTGCGGCAGGCGTCAGATGCGGCTGCGGTGTGTTGAGCGAGGTGGAATCCAACTGGCCTGTCTGTACTAGAGGGTTGTGCTCAGGCGGTGCGTATACATTGGTGCCGACTCTCGTGATTGCTCCTTCAGTCGCTTCGAGCTTGGCGACTCCGAAGTCCGCAATCTTGACTGTCTGGCTGTCGGCAGTCAACAAAAGATTCGACGGCTTGATGTCGCGGTGGATGACTCCGCACTCGTGCGCGTGCGCGAGGCCGTTGCAGACCTGCTCAAGATAAAAGAGCGCGCGTTCGATTGTGAAAGGCTGGTTGCGACAACGCGCGGCCAACTCGCCGCCAGCTAAATACTCCAGCACGATGTAATGAAAGGGCGTTCCGGCGAGGTCGAGGGCCGTGCCGTGACCGAGACGGTTGATGATATTCGGATGACGAACGCGGTCGAGCGCAATGGCCTCATTCTGAAAATTCTCAATCAGCGTGCGCTCAAGGTCTGCATCGGGAACGCCCTGTAAGAGAACATTCAACACTTTGATAACGACAGTTTTCGGCTCACCTTCAACCGCGCTCAAATCACGCGCCACATAGATTTCGGAGTAGCTGCCGCGCCCCAGACATTCAAGTATCTCGTAGCGACCGTCGAGCAATGAGTGTTGTAGCTTGAGTTCAATCATTCGTCTCGCGCTGTCAGTAACAGTTCAAGATGCGCGCCAGAGTTAGATGCCGTGCGGCAATGGTTTGTTGTTGCGACCGAGCGCAGGCGATGAGATATTCTGCAAACGACTTTGCGGGATCAACATGTCATACTCCTTGCAAGTCTTCATCACAAATCAAGGAGTAGGTGTCGGTGCGGTGTTTTTGTTAGGCAACTTTTTGAGCTTTTCTTCAGCTTTCAACACCATTCCATCCCAATAGGCCTTTTCTTGCGTCGTGGCAGGTGTCTGCTTACGAATCATCAGCGCCGTCGCTCCCATCGCCAGGCGCGACTCCACTTTGAGCTTTTCATCAAGCTCCGGTGAGTTTTCCACGCTGCCATCGCTGGCATGGTCGAAAACCGAAAGGGCATCCGGGTAATAGCCAAGCAGGAACAACGCGCGGCCATAGAGATAGAGAAACTCCGCATCGTTTGACTCAGCAGGATTCTTCAAGCCTTTGGTAACTCCGTTCTTCTCTAGCTCCTCTTTCATCCCTCGCGCATCGTTATCCACGCGCCGCCTTTGCTCCTCAAAATTTCGGATCCGATCCGGTGTCGGGGATGGACTCGGAGTGGCCGGCACTGCCTTGTCAGCTTGTTGACGTTGATAATAAATGCCACCAAAGAAAGCTCCGCCAGCGACGACGATAAAGAGTAGCATCAGTAGAAAACCGCGCGCGCCTCCTTTACCTGAACGCGATTTGGCATGTGATTCGAGAGCCATCACCGGATTAGCGTGAAGCGCCTCCGCCGAACTGACGGGCGGCGGGGGCAGGGCATTTGAAGATGCGGGCGCAGGCGCAGACGCAGGCATTGGATTTGCCGGCAGCGCAGCAACTGCGGGCGATTGATTGAGCGTGCTGTCAAATGTTGGAGCCAAGTCTGAACGCATGGCTTGCACTGTGCGTTCGTCGTCGGCAGCGAGCGTGTTGGCGTTTGCGTGCGCACCGACCCGCACGATGAGCGCCGTCAGGTTATCTTCCGCGCCGCGCTCATAGCAGCGTCTCTTCATCTCGGCGCAGATGTCTTCGACATTTTGTGGGCTGCTGAGAAGCTCGCGCAATTCGTCGTCGGGAAGGTGGCGCGTGATGCCGTCGGAGCAGAGCAGGAAGACCGTCCCATCCTCGACCTCGATGGTCTTCATGTCAACTTCGACGCCCGTCTCAGCGCCGAGCGCGCGACTGATGACGTTGCGGCTCGGATGATGCGCAGCCTGCTCCGGCGTCATTCTTCCGGCGCGCACCTCTTCCTCGACGACGGAATGGTCTGCTGTCTCACGATGCAATTGACCGTCAGGACTCAGACGATAGAGACGCGAGTCTCCGACGTGGCCGATGGTCGCAATGTGGCCGTCGAGGTGCAGCGCGACGATGGTCGTTGCCATCGCGGAGAGCTTCGGATGATCCTGCGCCATCTGGAAAATCGAGATGTTGGCGCGTTGAATCGCAATCTCCATCAGGTCTTCGATGTCCGTGCCGGCGACCTGATGACGAAAGGCTTCGTCTAAAACTTCCACCGCCGTCTTTGATGCGACTTCGCCAGCCTGCGCGCCGCCGACGCCATCCGCGACGGCGAAGATGCGGCGCTCAGAGTCTGAAAGAAACGAGTCTTCGTTGAGCGGACGCTTCTCGCTCAAGCCTCTATCGCTCACGGCTGCGACCTGTAAAGGAACGTCGTTTGGTTGCGCACTCATTGAACAGCCTCCGGTGTCGAGGGATCGCTGATGCGCTTTCCTTTTCTGACAACGCCGCGTGCGTCGCGCGCGTTGCGATGCGAGAAGGCCATCAGCATTCCGAGCATGGCAAAGCTGGTAAGCAAACTGAATCCTCCGTGACTGACGAAAGGCAAAGTAATGCCCGTCATCGGCAGCGCGCGTGTGATGCCGCCGATGTTGACGAGCGCCTGAAAGCCGATGAAGGCCGTTAGCCCGGCGGAGCAGAGCTTCGTAAACATATCACGCGCATCAATCGCTGTGCGAACTCCGGCCCAGACAAAAATAATCAACGCGAGAATAACAATCGCGCCGCCTGCGAGTCCCATCTCTTCGCCGATGACTGCGTAGATGTAGTCGGAGTCGGCAATCGGGATCACTTCGACATAGCCGAGTCCGAGTCCTCTGCCGGTAGTTTTTCCAGAGGCGATGCCGAAGGTCGCTTGAGCGGGTTGAAACGCCACGCGATCAAACCAGACTTGCACGTTCACGTCGCGCTGCATCGCCGTGCTTTGTTCAGCCTGCTCGCGCATGGTCTGTTTACCTTCCGCTTTACTCTTCTTCTCGTCCTCTGCCAGCGCCTCGTCATAATCTTTCTTCCACCATTTAACGTCCGGGCTGGGCGGATTGAAGCCGTCGAGCCAGAGATGGAAACGCTGCTGAATGCGATCAGGCAGCGCCGCTTTGACAGGGCGCGCGATGGTTGGCAGGAACGGAACTTTCGCCTGCACGTCTTCCGGCAACGCGCCCACGATCAAAACGCCCGCGACAAACACAACCGAGCCGATGAAGAGAAGCAACTGCGGCCAGCGACGCACCGCGACAAGATAGAGCGTCGCATACGCGCCACTGAAGATGAGCATCTGCCCGAAATCCTTGAGCACGAAGAAGGGAATGAACGGCATGATCGCCATCGCCAGCAGAGGCACGACATCACGAGCGCGCGGAATCCCCCAGTAAGTTTTGGCGAGGTCTTTGTAGCGCGCGGTTAAAATTCCGGCGAAGCCGAGGAGAAAAGGAATCTTCGACGGCTCCCAGGGCGTCATGTTCCCGCCAGCTTTGCCGAAGCGCGAGGTGGCGACGGCCACGCCGAGCGGAATCAACGTCAGCACCACGATCATAAAACTATGGCGTTGAAGCCAGAGCAGGAAATTATCGCGCACGCAGAAAGCAAACGCGATGGCGAAGGAGATAAAAGCCCCAATCGGAATCCACGTCGAGCCGGATGTCAAAGCATTGCGAATCGTATAGGTTGATTTGACTGGCTGCGCGGCCTCAAGATCGGTGGGCGCGGCGGGCGTTGGCGGCAGACCCATGATCTGTTTCTTCTCTGCATCATAATTCTCGTTGATGTAACGCATCCGCAGCGTGTCTGTCTTCTCTTCACGCGCCTGAGCCTTTTCCTTGGAGTTGTACTCAGGATCGCTGTAGAGCCGATACTGTAACAGCAGGCCGATGGAGAAGAGCAGGATGGCGGTCGTGAACAGCGTCCAGTTGCCCGCGAACTTCATCGCGCGCGTCAGCCAGAAGACGAGGAAGATAATCGGCACGTACATCAACAGGTCGCGCGCTCCGCTAATCCATGAAGTCTCATAGCCGCGAATCAAAGCGGCGCGATGCACGCCGTAGTAACCGACAATCTCGAAGCCGATAATCAGCAGCAGTGCGAGCAAGTGTGACGATGCGCGATTTTTCATAATCAGTGGTCAGTGGTCAGCGGTCAGTGGTCAGTAGTTTTCAGTTTTTCAACTGACCACTGACCACTGACCACTGACCACTCATTTATCTCCGTGCTGTTGGTTTCACAGTCTGGCGACGATTGTTTGGCGCAGTCTGATTCGGATTCTTCGCCGGTGTGCCGAGAAGTCCGAGGTCTCTTGCTTTCAAGACTAATCTGGCGGCGATGGGCGCAGCGTAGCTCCCGCCGTAATTACTGATTCCAGGCCCCGGGCCTTCGACGAGCACGGCCATCGCAATGAGCGGATGGTCGAGCGGAGCGATGCAGAGAAACCAGGCGTCGCTGCGCGTCCTCTCCTCACGCACAATCTCTTGCGAAATGCGGATGATGTTACCCTTGTTGTCGCGCTCGATCTTAGGCCGCGTGATCGGCTTGCCTGATGCGTCGTATTTCGGCACCTCATGTTGAGCCGTGCCGGTCTTGCCGCCGGTGATAATCCCTTGACGATGTACGTCGGCCATCGCCTTTTGTCCGGTGCCGCCGGAGTTGACGAGTCCCATAATCCGGCGCAACTCCGCTGCGATCTCCGGCGGGACGACATGATTATAGACTTCCGGCTGGCGGCCAAGTTCAACCATCGGCTTCATCAGATCGCCCTTCATGTTAGCGGCGGTCGCTGCCAGTAGTGCCATTTGAAACGGCGTCTCCTGGCTGGCGAGACCCTGCCCGTAACCTTCCTGCGCGAGATCGAATCTGGTCAGCTTGCTATTCGTCACCATCGTCGCCTGGCGCGGCGCAATGGCGCGTTTGATGGCGTCGGTACTCGCATTGATAATCTCCGGCTCAAGCGGGCCACTGGCCGCCTGCGCGTCCGTATCCATCGCGCCGATGCCGACCAGCGTAGCTGCCCTTTTCAGATTCTCAGGGCCGAGGGCGACTCCCATCTGCGCGAAATACTGATTGCTGGAATGCTGATAGGCCTGGTCAATATGTAATGGGCCGCAAGTGCCGGACTCGCATGACCCATTATCATCTGTGATGGGCTTGGGAAAGCTCGGCTCGAAATAACCGCCGGGTGTCCCATTAAAAACCGCGTCCTGCTTTCCTGCCAGAAACGCAGCGATCATCGTCATCGTTTTGAAAGTCGAGCCGGGCGTGTAGTAGGTGAAACGCGCGCGATCAAGGAGCGGGTTGTCGCGTTTATCTGCTGCGAGTTGCCTATAGGCCTCTTCGTTGCCCTGCACCTTCTTGAGACTGTAAGTCGGCCAGCTTGCCATCGCAAGGATTTCGCCCGTCTGCGGATTCAGGATGACGGCTGCGGCTCGATGGCTGCGAACTTCTTTCGCTGACTTCAGTTCATCAATTAGAGCCTGTTGCAAATTAGCATCAATCGTCAACCGGACATCAGTGTTAGCAGCCTGTTTGACTCCTCCGCCAGTGACGAGTTGCCACGCTTCCGGCACGTCTGCCGTCTTGACTGTAAAGAGCGCGCGCTCCAGTCCGGCATCGCCAAAGTCTGTGCCGAACAGATGCGCGAACGCTTCATCCATCGGATACTCGCGCACGATATTGCCATTCTCGTTTTTATAGTACGCGATAGGCTTGCCATTGCGATCCATAATCCAGCCGCGCAAGGTCGCATCGCTCAAACGACGAATGCGTAAATCTTTGTAGCTGAGTTCCTGAAAACGCTCGTTGGTTTGAGCAGCGTAGCGCGCCCAGTAAACGTGAAAGCCATAGACGGTGAGCGCCAGCACGATGAAGAACCAGCGCAGGACGCGCAGGCCACGATTTGTCGTCGTCGAGCCTAACCGCTCGCGCACCTCTTCCGGCAAATCTGCAGCCGCGACAGCCGCAAGCGCCGAACGCTGGCGACGAAAACGGATCAGCGCGACGATCAACCAGATAATCATGATTGCCAGCCCGCCCATGTAAATCAGGCTCATCAAGGCCGGTTGCTTTTCCAGCGGGGCATGAGTCGCGGCACTGTTCGCCGACTGATTCACATTGCTGGCGGCTGTTTGTAAAAGCAAGATGACAGACATAGCGTAAATTAAATCTCTCTGCGGAAGCGAACTTCCACATCACCGAAACCGACGACATCGCCGTCTTCAATCTGGCGTGCTTCGCCATAAGCGATGCGGCGGCCATTGATATACGTCCCATTGGTCGAGCCTGTGTCGGCGACCAGCAGCGTGCTCTCACGATTCATCACCAGCGCGGCGTGAATCTTCGAGACGCTTTTGTCGTTCAGACTTAAATCATTATCCGTGGCGCGTCCGACTCCGAGCCGCGCTCCTCCGGGTTTGAATGTCAAAGGAATCTCGCGTGTTTCGCCTGACAGTGTGACGCGCGCTGTGATGTGAACCTCGTTGATCTGAGAATGAGGAATGAGTTGCGAGCCAAACTCTGCGGCGCGGCGCTTGTCTTCATCCTGTTCTCGCAGTTGTTGCTCAAACTCGCCGAAGGTCGGATCAACGGAGACGCCAGTGGTAAAAATATCAACATCCGTTTCGATCTTGATGGGCGCCAGCGTGCTGTAGCGATTGTCGTTGATGTAGTCAATCGCGGCGGCGAGAATTTCATGCTCCAACTCTTTGATGATTTCCGGCGGAGCTTCCGAATGCGTGCCCCATTCAACTTTGAGCTTCAAGAGATGCGGCGCGACGCGCACGCCTTCTTCTTCACGCACGCGCTCGTCAATCAAACGCTTCATCCGCGCGATGACCGCGCTGGTCGTCAAACCGCTTTGCGAAGTGGTCGCGCCACGTCCCAGACCGCGATCAACGGCAGCACCCATGCCTTCAAACACGCGCCGCAACAGACGCTCCGGCAACGCTTCCTTGCGCTCCTGACCGGGTTTATGCTCTGGCTCTTTCTTCGTCATAAGTAATAGCGGATAACTGTCGCCGCGCCTGACATAACCTGCGGACGCGATTCAACTCTCCAGCCGCCGAAACTCAAGCTAATGGGGAAGGGAAGAGAAATCTTTTCATCCAAGCCCTGTCATTCTAGCCGATGTTCGCCATTTGAGAGAAGCGGAGGTTGAGACGCGGAGACGCGGAGACACAGGGACGCGGCGATAAAGAGAATCGAACTCTTCACAAATGGCGCTATTCGCAACTCGCTTTGTCTCTGCGTCTCCGCGTCTCCGCGTCTCCGCGTCTGATTCTTTGTCTCGCTATTTCGTAAAGGATAACTCCAGCCGCGACTGCCACGTTGAGACTTTCGACGGGTGCGCGCATGAGTATCTTCAACGATTCATCAGCGATGTCAATCTCTTCTCTTTCGAGTCCGGTTGCTTCTGTGCCGATGATTAACGCGCACGGGATCGTCCAATCAATCTCCGTATGCAGGTGTTCGGCGCGAATGTCCGTTGCAAAAGTTCTGATCCCCTGTTCCTGACAAAAATCTATCGCTTCAGCGAGACTCATGCCCGTCCAGAGCGGAAGTCGTAAGCTCGAACCCATTGCGCCGCGCAGTGCCTTTGGGGAAAAAATATCGGTTGTGCCCTGCGTCAGGATTGCGCCCGATGCACCCGCCGCTTCAGCCGTGCGCAGGATAGCTCCGGCATTCGATGGATTGTTGATTCGGTGGAGGACGACGAGCAGGGGAACTTCGTTTGAGCTGTGGAGAAGTTCGCTTCGTCTGGTGTTCGGGCGTGAAGCTAATAAGACGATGCCTTGGGGAGCTTTCACGGATGAGATTGAAGCGAAGACGGATTCATGGACCAGAGCGGCTCGTTTGCCCGCGCTCTCCAAAACATTCAACAAGGATGCGCCGCGCTGATCTTGTTTGATTCTCTCAGTGTAGATGACATCTTTGATGTCATCTACACTGAGAGCCTGCACTGCTTCTTCGCAGAGTCGTAAGCCTTCGATAAAGATTTGCTCACGATTCTTTCCATCACGAATGGCACGCGCGCGCTTGACGAATGAATTATCACGGCTGGTAATCATGCTCTCGTTCATTCGTTCTCGCTTGATTCACCCTTGAAATCAATCTCAAGGATGCCTGCCGAGTCGGCTGAGATATAATCGAGCGCTCGTTTAACCGTTGCCCTGAGAGTAGTATCTTTACGCGAATCCATACGTCAATGCAAAGTCATTTGGGATAAACTTTAGGAAGCAGGTTTCGGAAAATGGGAAAGCACGTTCTAGCTGCTGTGGATGATCTGTTCTTCGCGGCGAAGATACGCGCCGTCGCCGAGCATGTTGGCGTGGACGTGCGTTTCGTTAAGAGCACGGATGCTGCGCTCGAAGCTGTGCGCGCGGAGTTGCCTGCGCTCATCATCGCAGACCTTCATTCACAGAAGTGTGATCCGTTCGTTCTCGCCGGGCGTTTGAAGATGGATGAGCGACTGCGCGACGTGCCGCTGATCGGTTTCTTCTCTCACGTGCAAACCGCTTTGCAGCAAAGGGCAGAAGAGGCCGGCTTTGACCGTGTAATGCCGCGCTCGCTCTTCACCAAACGCCTTCAGGAGATTCTGACAGGCAATTGGTCAGGCTGAGATAATCTGCTTTTGATGACTATCAAATGGGCGCGCGAAAGCGTCGCAGCCGCAGGCTGTTCATCACGACCGAGACGCTCGACAGCGACATCGCCGCGCTCGCAATGATCGGCGAAAGCAGCCAGCCCGTGAACGGATAAAGCAATCCGGCGGCGATGGGAATGCCGATGACGTTGTAGATGAAAGCCCAGAACAAATTCTGCTTGATGATCCGAATCGTCGCGCGAGAAAGCGCAATCGCTGTCACCACGCCGCGCAGGTCGCTGCGGATGAGCGTAATGGCCGCAGCTTCAATCGCCACATCCGTGCCCGTGCCGATGGCGATGCCGACATCCGCTTGCGCCAGCGCGGGCGCATCGTTGATGCCGTCGCCAACCATGCCGACGAGCTTCATGTCTTGCTGAAGCCGCTTGATTTCAAGAGCTTTGTCTTCGGGCAACACTTCGGCGAGCACGCGGCGGATTCCAACTTCCCCGGCGACCGCTTCCGCCGTCGGCCTGTTGTCTCCCGTTATCATCACAACTTCGAGACCCATCCGCTGCAACGCTGCGACGGCTTCAATTGATTCGGGCTTGATCTCATCGGCGACGCTGACAATTCCGGCAAGGCGACCATCAACCGCGACAAACATCGGCGTCTTGCCTGCCGCCGAAAGGGTGGAAGCGCGTTCAGCAAAACCATCAACGATGACATTGCGCTCGCTCATCAACTTCAAATTTCCCAGCAGAAGATGATGACCCTTCACCTCTGCTTCAATGCCATGACCTGCGGCGGCCTGAAAACTCGATGCTTCAGCGAGCGTCAGCCCGCGCTGCTGTGCGGCGCGCACAATCGCAGCGCCTAACGGATGCTCGCTCCCGTATTCTGCCGACGCCGCAAGCTGCAACAACTCTTCCGACTCCAGACTCCAGGCTCCAGACTCCAGACTCGTCACGACATCGGTCAGCACAGGCTCGCCGCGCGTGATCGTTCCCGTCTTGTCGAGCACGATTGTTTGAAGCTTGTGTGCGATTTCGAGCGACTCGCCACTTTTGATGAGCACGCCGTTCTCCGCGCCCTTGCCAGTCCCGACCATGATCGCCGTCGGCGTCGCCAGTCCAAGCGCGCAGGGACACGCGATTATCAGCACTGAGACGGCATTGACGAGCGCCGTCGTGAAGCGCGTCGCTTCGGGCGTGACGAAGAACCAGACGACAAACGTGACGAGAGCGATGCCGATCACAATAGGAGTGAAGATGCCGCTAATGACATCCGCCAAACGCGCAATCGGAGCTTTCGAGCCTTGCGCGTCCTGCACGAGTTTGACGATCTGCTGAAGCGCAGTATCTTTGCCAACCTTCGTCGCTTTGAATTTGAACGAGCCTGTTTTGTTCAAGGTCGCGCCGAAGACCGCATCATTTTTCGTTTTCTCAACAGGCAAGCTCTCGCCCGTCAGCATGGACTCGTCCACAGCCGACGCGCCGCTCTCGATAATCCCGTCAACAGGAATCTTCTCGCCCGGCCTGACAACGATGAGGTCTCCGGGAACGACGCCTTCAATAAGAACCTCAACCTCGTTGCCATCACGCACAACGCGCGCCGTCTTCGGTTGCAGTCCGATCAGACGCCGAATCGCGTCACCTGTTCGTCCTCTCGCACGCGACTCCAACAATCTTCCGAGCAGAATGAGCGCGATGATGACGCTCGCGGCCTCGAAATAGACGGGCGGCAGGGAAGCGTTATTCATGCCATTCATTCCAGACATCGCGCCTGCACTTGCCGCTTCTGAAAAATAGCTTGGCGCAATCGTCGCCGCGACCGAATAGAGATAGGCCGCGCCTGTGCCGACGGCGATGAGCGTGTTCATGTCCGCCGTGTGATGACGAAGAGCCGCCCACGCCGCACGATAAAACTGCCAACCGGAATAGAAGACGACGGGAGTGGAGAGCGCAAGCTGTAAATAGTTGATGCCGGGAAAATCAAGGAAGGCGATGCGTCCGTGCGACATCGCAATGATGAGCACAGGCAGAGAGAGTGCTGCGGCAAACAAAAACTTGCGGCGCAGTTCCTGCGACTCACTCTGCCGCGCTGCCTGTTCAGAATCATCAACGATGGAATCCGCCCGCGCGACTCCGGTAGTATCATAACCAACTTCTCTGACCGCTTCGATTAGTTGGCTGATACCTGTTGCCTGCGGATCATAGACGACAGTGGCGCGCTCAGTTGCGAAGTTGACGCCTGCGCTGCTCACGCCGGGAGTCCTGGAAAGTTTACGTTCGATCCGCCGCGCACACGCTACGCAAGTCATTCCTGTGATTGGCAAATCAACGCGCTCGCTGGCGGTTGAGAGCAACATTTGTGCGTTACGAGCGCTTACTACGTCCGATGAAATTTCTATCTTACTTCTTGCCATCGTTGCCTGATTTCTTCTGATCTGTTTCAGACTATTCTCTCATAAATGAAAAGGGAAGGCATCAAACCTGACACCTTCCCTTAAGTTACTCAAGGCAGCTTGAAGATGATTTCAGCCGACAGGGGCAGGCGTAATCACTTCGTGAATTGCTCTCACTTCCTGAACCAACTGATCGTATTGGTCAAGCGTCAATGCCTGCGCGCCGTCTGAGAGCGCACGCTCCGGTTGATCGTGAACTTCGATAATCAAACCGTCAGAGCCGACGGCCACGCCCGCTCTCGCCAGCGGAATGACCATATAGTTTTTACCTGTGCCATGCGATGGATCAATGACGACCGGAAGATGCGAGATGCGACGCACAGCCGGAATCGCAGCCAAATCCAGCGTGTTTCGTGTGTGCTGCGCAAAGGTGCGGATGCCTCGCTCACAAAGCACGACGTTGTAGTTTCCTTCAGCCATGATGTACTCAGCCGCCAGCAGCCACTCATCGAGAGTTGCAGCCAATCCGCGCTTGAGCAGAATGGGAAGAGATGAGCGACCCGCGCGACGCAGCAAGGAGAAGTTCTGCATGTTGCGCGCGCCGATTTGAATCATGTCACCGTAGCGTTCGACCAGGTCAACTCCCGCTTCGTCCAGAGCTTCCGTCACGATCTTCAATCCATAAACGTCGCGTACTTCGGCCAGAATTTTCATCCCTTCTTCGCCGAGTCCCTGAAAGGCGTAAGGCGAAGTGCGCGGCTTGAACGCGCCGCCACGAAAGAAACGCGCGCCGCTTCGACGCACCGTCTCAGCGATGGCAAACGCCTGCGCTCGACTCTCAATCGCGCACGGCCCGGCGATAATCGCCAACTCGTCGCCGCCAATCGTCGCATCGCCGACGCGGACGATGGTTTTCTCAGGTCTGAGGTCGAGCGTGATTAACTTGTAAGGCTTGCTGACGCGAATCGCTTCGGCAACGCCCGGCAGATTCTCAAAGCGCGTCACATCAACTGCGCCCTGATTGCCCGTGACTCCGATAGCTGTGCGAGTCGCACCCGGCATCGCGTGCGCGCGGTATCCAAGTTCATTGACGATACTGATGACGTGTTCGATGTCGCTCTCGGTCGCGTCGGTCTTCATTACGATCAGCATATTATTCTCCGGCGTGAATCGTGACTCGTGAATAGACAAAAACTGCTTTCCGTCTTCACGATTTACGATTTATGATTCACACCTGTTATACATTTAGCCTCTGTCAAAAGTACAGCGCAAACATCTACACCGCGCTCCTTGACTACATTCGTTCAGGAACATTGATGCCAAGCGTCGCCAGCGCGGAAGTTAATTGTCGGCGCGTAATATCCGCAACGGTGATGAGCACCGCGCGTCGTGTGGCATCCTCTTCCGCGATGATTCGGTGGCGGTGATAGAAGAGATTAAAGGCGCGCGCCAGATTGAAAGTGTATTTGGCAAGCAGCGCCGGTTCCGTTATTGAGGATGCTTGCGTAATCGCCTCGTCGAGCCTCGCCGCAAGCGTGACGAGCGACCAGATTTCATCGCCGCTCTCGCCTTCAAGAATACTCGCCAATTCCTGCTTGAGCGTAGCGTTCTCTGTTGTCGCACGCTGAATAATCTCTCTCGCCTCATCTAATGCTGTTGCGTTCAACTTGCGAAAGATCGAGTTGGCGCGCACGGCTGAATACTGGCAGTAAGGCCCCGTCTCGCCCTCAAACGATAAGGCTTCTTTGAAATCAAACGCGATGACGGAATTGCGCGTGAACTTCAGCAGAAAGTAGCGCAGCGCGCCGACGGCGATGATGTGCGCTATCTCTCGCTTCTCTTCATCGGAAATTTCAGGATGTCTCGTTTCAACTTCGCGCAGGGCGTCCGCTTCGAGACGATTGATGAGGTCATCGGCCTTGACGCCGAGACCTTTACGCCCGCTCATCTCGATGTACGGGCGTGCGCGGTCTTCATCCGAGAGCTTGATGCCGAGTTCTTCACAGGCGGCAGGCGACAGCGCGACCATCTCATAAGCCAGATGCACGCTCGCTTCCTGGCCGATACTGGGCGCGACTGCCGCCACGCCGCGCCGCACAACATCCTGCGTATATGACTGCCGCGAATCAATCACGTTATAGACGGTCGCACCCTCGCCGAAATGCGGCAGCATGTTTTCACTTGGCTCGCATGTTTCGATGGGCTGCGGCTCAGTTGTTGTGATCCAGGTGATGTGGCCGTCTTCATAACTGCGAAAAGGTTTGTAGTGAAAATCCAGATCGAGTTGACCAAGTTTCCAGAGTTGATAGGCGATGTCCTTGCCTGTGTAGGTCACAGTCCCGTTAGAGCGGACGATAATCTTGTCCGCTTCATGCTCGTCAGTTCCGGTGTGAGATTCAAACGGCATCACCCAGCAGCCTTTGTTGCGCCCTTCCGCCTGATAATGAATTGCGTTTGTCTCTTTCATCCGCTCGAAGGCATGATCCCAGAATTTCAGACGTAGAATTTCGGACTCGCGCGGCAGCACGTCATAACGAATGCCGAGCCGCTCCATCGTGCTGAGGATGCATTCGACGTTGCGTGTGGCGACGTAGTCAGCGAGTTCGGCGGTCGGGTTGCTGCCCACTTCGATTTGGTGAAGCGTCTCAGCACGCAGCCGCAAGCGTTCAGGATCAGCATCGCCATTCGGATCGTCGTTGCGATAGAAGAGACCGACGCTTGTGTACAAATCCCAGCAGTAATAATCGAACGGACGGTCTGACGGCAGAGAGCGATCTAATGCCTTGATGTCTTCGAGCGTCATGCGCTCAATGTGTATGAAGCCGACGACGACATCTGCGACCTGCACGCCGGTGTTGTCAATATAGTTCTGCACTTCGACGCGCTCCTGAGCCGCGCGCAGGATGCGAACGAAGGTATCGCCAAGCACCGCGTTGCGAACGTGGCCGATGTGCGCGGCCTTGTTCGGATTGATGCTGGTATGCTCGACCATTCGCTTCGGGCGTGTGTCGGGCATCGTAGCGGGCTGCTCGGTTTGTGATCTATTTTCCAGCGAGAAGCTGGAAAGAAAGTTTGCGCGATCAAAGAAGACGTTGAGATAGCCTGCTCCCGCGACTTCAACTCGCGCGATGCCTGTGATTGCTTCGAGCGCAGTTGCAATCTGCTCTGCGATAACGCGCGGCGCACGTTTCTCTCCGGTCGCCTGTTTGATGCGTTTAGCTAACTCGAATGCGACAGGGAAAGCGAGGTCGCCAAGCTCCGTGCGCGGCGGAACTTCTGCGGCAATCTGTTCGAGTTCGACGCCGAAAGAATCGCGCGCGGTTTGTCTGACGGACTCGCGCAAAGTTGTTTGCAGGTCAAGTAAATTCACTATGGCTGGTGTTCCTCTGTCTATGCGGCAAATGTTCGCGTTCAGCAAAGCAAACAGTATAACGTAGCGCGCTCCGGTCTTTCCAATCGGCGGACAACGCCTATGCTTGACATCTTCGCACTGCGCTCTGCTACCATCCATATCAAGTGTGCTGATCTTCAAAAGATAAATGAAAACTCTTTACTTCGATTGTTTCGCCGGGGCGAGCGGCGACATGATTCTCGGCGCGCTGGTCAGCGTTGGAGTTGAGCCGCGCGCTCTAGTCGAGCAACTGTCTCTGCTGAATGTTTCCGGTTATGAAATAGACTTCGAGACGGTTGATCGTTCAGGCATCAGCGCCACGCACGCGCGCGTTCGCACAAGAGACGAGCACGCGCATCGTCATCTCGGCGACATCCTGAAAATCATTTACGAGTCGCGCTTGAGCGGCGGCGTGAAAGATCGCGCGGCGCATATCTTCTCTCGACTGGGTGAAGCAGAAGCGCGGATTCATAATGTCCCAATCGAGCGCATACATTTTCACGAAGTCGGTGCGCTCGATGCGATTATTGATGTTGTGGGCGCGTGCATCGGATTCGAGTTGCTTGAAATTGAACATTTCGTTTGCTCTGAGTTGCACGTTGGGAGCGGCATGGTCGAGATGGCGCACGGGCGTTTCCCCATCCCTCCGCCAGCCGTCGCCGAACTCTTGAAGGGTGCGCCCGTCTATTCTTCAGACATTAAGGGCGAACTCGTGACGCCGACCGGCGCGGCGATCATCAGCACGGTCTGTCGTGAGTACGGCTCGTTACCGAAGATGAAGGTCGAGCGGATAGGCTACGGCGCGGGCACACGCGAGTATCAGAATTTCCCGAACGTGCTGCGCCTGATGCTCGGCGACGATGCAGCGATTGAAAATTTTAGTGACGAGCGTTTGCTGGTCGTCGAAACGAATATAGATGACATGTCGCCGCAAATTTACGGTCATTTGATGGAGCGTGCGTTTGCGCTGGGAGCGCTCGATTGCTATTTCACGCCGGTGCAGATGAAGAAGAATCGTCCCGGCGTCCTCGTTTCCATCCTGTGCAAACCGGCGGAGTGCGATGTGATGTGCGAGCTTCTGCTCAATGAGACGACGACGCTCGGCGTGCGGTTCTTTGAAGTGCAGCGTCGCTCACTGACGCGCGAAATCGTGAGTGTCGAGACGGAATTCGGCGCGATTGATGTTAAAGTGGCACGCATGAACGGGCGCGTCCTCAAAGGAATGCCTGAATACGAGCACTGCCGCGCTGCGGCGCAGAAGGCGAACGTCTCGCTGCAAACAGTCGAACAAGCTGCGCGCGACTCTTTTGTAAAATTGCGTGGCGACGGGTGAAAGATGAGCACTAAATTTTCAGACGCGGAAGAAGCATTATCGAATCAGGAACGCTCCACAGTTGATCTGGAATTGATCGCGCGCGGAGTGCGTTTGATTCTTGAGGGTATCGGCGAAGACCCTCTGCGCGCGGGCTTGCAGGAAACTCCGAGGCGTGTGGCGGAGATGTATGCGGAGCTGACGGCAGGGATGCACGAAGATGCGAAGCAGCATGTCGTGCCGCTTCCGGGCGATAAGCATGATGAGATGGTGATCGTCAAAGACATCAACATCGCTTCGATCTGCGAGCATCATCTCGCGCCGTTCGTTGGTAAGTGTCACATCGCGTACATTCCGAAGGACGGGCGGATCGTCGGTCTCTCAAAACTCGCGCGGCTTGCGGAAGTCTTTGCCAGGCGTTTACAGGTGCAGGAGCGCCTGACTTCCGAGATCGCCAATACGCTTTATGAAGGTTTGAAACCGCTCGGCGTGATGGTGGTGATTGAAGCCGAGCATACCTGCATGACGCTGCGTGGTGTGAAGAAGCCGGGAGCTATCACGATCACCTCAACCGTGCTCGGCGGTTTTCGCAAAGACCCGCGCACACGATCAGAAGCGATGGCGTTGATAAAGGGAAAATAAAAACTGTCTCAAATTATAAGTGAACGGGTTAGACAACGCTTTGCACCTTCAGTCTCTCTTCGCGCCTTTGCGTGAACAGCCTTTCTCGCAAAGGCGCGAAGAGAGACTGAAGGTGCAAAGAAGAGTTGCAATTTTTCGAGCGCACACTACAGATTGGCGGATAAGGATGATGAAAAAATTAAATTCTCTGTTGACATGTTTACTTGTCGTTTTAGTCTCCGGCAGTTCGTTCGCACAAGGCCAGCAATCTTCGTCGAACCCGATCAACGAGAACGCCTTGCGCGCGCACATCAAGTATCTCTCCGACGATCAACTCGAAGGACGCGGCACGGGCGCTCCCGGCGGCCAACTCGCCGCCAAGTACATCGCCGCGCAACTTGAAGCGATGGGATTGAAGGGCGCGGGCGAAGGCGGGAGTTTCTTTCAGCCTGTCTCGCTCGTCGGCGTCAAGGCCGATCCGCAGACAGTGCTCACAATCAGCGCGGGCGCGAAAAACGAGACCTTCAAATTCGCGGATGAGTTTGTTGCTTTCACGGGCGCGCAGACATCAGATGTTGCTGTCAACGCTGAGATGGTTTTCGTCGGCTATGGAATCAGTGCGCCGGAGCAGCGTTGGAATGATTACAAGGGCGACACGAACGATTATCGCGGCAAGGTTCTCGTCATGCTGGTCAACGATCCGCCCGCGACGCCCGACGAGCCGAATCTTTTTGGTGGCCGCGCGCTCACTTACTACGGGCGTTGGACATATAAATATGAAGAGGCGGCGCGGCGAGGCGCGGCTGGTGTGATCCTGCTGCACACGGATGAGTCTGCGGGCTATCCCTGGAGTGTGGTGCGAACGTCGAACGGTTCGTGGCGATTTGATATAGCGCGCGGCGACAAGGATTCAACTCCGTTTCTCAAGATGCGGGCGTGGATGACGGATACTGCGGCGCGGCGCATGTTGCAACTCGCGGGACAGAATCTTGATGAGTTGCGGAAGAAAGCTGCGTCGAGAGATTTTCAACCTGTCAAGCTCAATCTCAACGCTTCAGTTAATTTGAAGAGCGAAGTCAAGCGTGTCAGTGCTCCGAACGTCGTCGGCATCCTGCCCGGACGCGATCCGAAGTTGCGCGACGAGTATGTGGTCTTCTCGGCGCACTGGGATCATCTAGGCATCGGCGAGCCGGACAAGCGCGGCGACAAAATTTATAACGGCGCGGTTGACAATGCATCAGGCTGCGCTTCTATTCTCGCTATCGCCGAAGCCTTAACGAAACTTCCGGCGAATGAGAAGCCGCGACGCTCCATCCTCTTTCTCTTTCCGACAGCAGAAGAGCAGGGCTTGCTCGGTGCGGAGTGGTACTCGAAACATCCGCTCGTGCCCGTGAATAAAACCGCCGCCGATATCAATCTCGACTCGATGAACACTCACGGATTGACGCGCAACTTTATTCCGCTCGGCGCGGAACGCTCGACGCTCAAAGCGGTTGTTGAGACGGTTGCGCGCGAGCGCGGGCTGACGGTCTCGCCCGACGCGCGTCCCGAACAAGGCTCTTTCTATCGCTCAGACCATTTCCCGTTTGCGAAAGTAGGCGTGCCTTCAATCAACCTTGAGAGCGGCGATGATTTCGTCGGCAAACCGAAAGGCTGGGGTGAGGAACAGTTCAAAATTTTCAACACGCAGCATTATCATCAGCCTTCGGACGAGTACAGTGACACGTGGAATTTTCAAGGCATGGCACAAGAAGCGGAGATCGCGCTCGCCATTGGCCGCCGCGTCGCTGATATGGACGAGATGCCGCGCTTTAATCCGAACGATGAATTTGCGAAAGCGCAACGGAGATAGATTTATGCACCTATCAATTATCTAGGAAGGATATTATGGGCGAGCGTAGATATAATTTGCTTCTCAAACTTGGGCTAATAATCATTTTGCCTCTGACGATTGCCAAATTCGACGCTAATGCACAAGCCGCAAAGCCGGATAAGCTTTATCTTGTCAGAAAAATCTATATTGGCGATATTGAAGACCAAATTGATAAAGAGAAACGCATAGTTTTATTTCTCAAACAGGAACTTGAAGCGAGAGGATTTATCATCGTTAATGATTCTGCAAGCGCAGATGCAATCTTATCGGGTTGGATCAGCAACGAATTGCCATTGGACGGTGGAGACTCAAGCTGGTTGAAATCTTACTTTGAATTTCATCTTGAGTCTCAAAGCAAAGAGAAAGTGTGGGAACGAACTATCAAAATCCATAATAAGACGGATGTAGTGAAAAGTGCTAAAACCGGAGCGAGGAAACTTGCAGAGAAGCTCGAAGATGATTGGAAACAATCTGCTAAGAAAGCAGCAATGAATAAGTGAAATAATATCTTACAAGATGGGGTTGAAATCATACTTTAAGTCTTAACAATTCACGGGCAATGAAAACATTTTACGTCACAACTCCAATCTATTACGCTAACAGCGTCCCGCATCTGGGCAGCCTCTATCCGACCATCGTCGCGGACTGTTTGCGTCGTCACTATCGCCAGCGCGGCTACGAGACATATTTTCTGACGGGGACGGACGAGCACGGGATCAATATTCAACGTCTCGGGGAGCGAAACGGAAGAACACCCAAAGAGTATGCCGATGAGATTGTTTCCAGTTTCAAAAAGACTTTCAGCGAGTTTGGTCTCGATACAGAGCATGGCGGCTATGACATCTTCATGCGGACAACCGAAGCCTTTCATTACGAAGGCGTGAGCGAGTTGTGGCGGCGTGTGGCGCGCACCACAACGCCGAAGGGAAGAGAAGCGATTTACAAGGGACGCTATGAAGGCTGGTTCTGCGCTTCGTGCGCGGCTTACAAATCGGAAGAAGAGTATGCGAAGCCGGAGCGCGAGGGTGATCCACCAATCTGTCTTGAGCATTTGAAGCCGCTCGATTTCGTTGCCGAAGAGAGCTATTTCTTTCGTCTCTCGGATTACGCGGAGACGTTGCTGGCTCTCTACGACGCGCAGCCGGAGTTCATTCGACCTGACACGCGGAGAAACGAAGTCATCAGCTTCGTGCGCGGCGGCTTGCAGGATTTGTCTATCAGTCGGCAGCAGAGTTCCGTGAGTTGGGGCATCCCTGTGCCGGATGATCCGACGCACTCGATCTACGTCTGGTTCGACGCGCTGACGAATTACATCACGGCCATCGGCTTCGGCAACGAGGAGCGAGAGCGCGCAGTCGGTTTTGAGAAATTCTGGCCTGCCGTGCATCTGGTCGGCAAAGACATCCTGCGTTTCCACGCTGTTTACTGGCCTGCGTTTCTTCTCGCGGCAGACATTGAGCCGCCGCGTACAGTCTTCGCGCATGGCATGTGGCTCGACCCGACGGGGCGCAGAATGTCCAAGTCGCTCGGCAACGCGATTGATCTGGGAATCTTGCATCGCCATTTTTCAACCGACGCCGTGCGTTATTACTGCCTGCGCGAAATGGTCTTCGGGCAGGACGGAAAATTCGGCTACGAGACTTTGATTGATCGCGTGAACAGCGATCTGGCGAGCGGACTTGGCAATCTTTCGAGCCGCACGCTGACGATGATCGGGAAATATTGTGACGGCATTATTCCTTCACCGCGTATCAGTGAAGGAAAATATCTGGCAGCCAAGCGCGTCGGCGTTGACCCTGATGCGATGTCGCTCGCTTCTGCGCTTGAACATGCCAGAGATCAGTTCGTGCTGAACTTCGGAGACTTCGCTTTCAGCCGTGCGCTCGAAACCGCGTGGAGCATCATCGCGCGCGTTGATAAGATGATTTCGGACGCCAAGCCCTGGGAGCTTGCGAAGAATGAAGAACAGCGTGAGACACTGAACGCTATCTTGTATCGCGCAGCCGAAACTTTACGCTGGCTCTCAGTGCTACTTCATCCGGTGATGCCTGAGACGACGCAGAAGATTTACGAGCAGATGGGATTGACTGAGAGTCTGGCGACTATTGATCCGATGAAACTTGAATGGGGAACACTCAAAGCGGGAACGCGAATCGGCAAAGTCAAGCCGCTCTTCCCGCGCATTGACAAAGCGAAAACAATGGCTGAGATAGAAAAAGAGACTGCACCTGCGGGTGTCCATGCGACAGAGGCCGATGCCGTGACGAATGCGCCAGTCCGCGATGAGATCAAACCTGCGCCGCCGATGCAGGGCGCAACGGAAGCAGATGCCGTGACAGCAGGTCAGACAGAAGCGCAAGAGGAAACACGATTCATTGAGATTACCGATTTCGCCAAGATAGATTTGCGTGTCGGCGAGATACTGACAGCCGAGCGCGTGCCGAAGTCTGACAAACTGCTGCGCTTCACGGTTGATCTTGGCGAGGACGTGCCGCGCCAGATTCTCGCAGGCATCGCGGAACATTACGATGCTGAAAAGATGGTCGGGCGCAAGGTCATCGTCGTCGCCAATCTCAAGCCGCGCAAACTTCGCGGCTTCGAGTCGCAGGGCATGATCCTCGCCGCCTCTGTCGGTGATGAAGGCAAGCCTGTCATCGCTACCTTCATGGAAGACGTTCCGAACGGAGCGAGATTGAAATAAAGCAGGAGATAGAATTTAGAAGTTAGAGAAAAGATAACCTGTTTATGCGCCCTGAGCCATTCATAGAAGGAGGCATACCATGAGAAGAATTGTCTTTACCTTACTTTTACTGCTTTTTGTCTCTCCTACATTTGCCCAATCAAGTTCTGACCGGAGGCGCACACGTCAACCGCAGAAGCCAAAGCTGCCAGAACTACAGCCTCCCTCGCCTGATGAAGAATTCGTAACGCAACTGACTCAGGAATGGCTGTATATAGATTCCACAAAAGATATGCAATACTTCTACAAACCGGAATATTCCCGAACTGAGACCCAAATAGTTAATCAACGGAATACAGCGACTATTAAGACGTGGATACTTGCGGTTGTTAGGCCACCATTCAAAGACAACCTAGATAAGAAAAATCCAAAAATGCGATACAGCAAAACATTATTTGACTTCGCTTGCGACAACAACCTCTTGGCTATTGCCCAAGTTATTGATTACGATCAAGAGGGCAAAAACTTAAAATCAACGCAAGCCGATTATTTAGATTGGTTTGAACCACCACCTGAATCCGTAGGAGACGGAATGCTCAAATACTTCTGCACATCGCCTCAACGTGGAACTCGCACTTACGGTGAGCACCATCCGAATGAAGTGCTCACGATGAAAGCCGATTGGAAGCTCTTTCGATCAGATGACAGGTCATCTAGCTTCTACATAGCCGAACTTCAACCATCAGGCTTAGTGAGACTCACAACAGCTTTGTATCTATGGGATTTGGCGAGAGAGTATTACATGGTATATGAAGTGAATTGCGCGCGGAAGCAATTGCGATTCGTTGGCTGGATCAATAATTCAGAAAAAGGGGAAAAACGTTTCATAGCTCTTGCTGGCAAGTGGGAACTCTTCGTCTTGTCAGACCTGAAAAGCATTCTTGAAATGACTTGTTCCTCGATGGTGGAGCAGCAATAAAATGATTTCATGTGCTATGCTGCGTATTGTTCTGCTAAATCCTTATCTAAAAGGAATATACCCATGGATGAACAGCAAAAGATTGATGAGAATACAAGACGCATTGTCGCCAGCAACCTAACGATAGCTTATTTCGCCACCGAGCCGCGAGCAAGCGCGCAGAGAAAGTCCGTTGATCGCAAACATGCTGAGGATGAAATTATCAGTGTCTATTCGGATTTTCTTATTAGGCTTGGGGCGTCCTCATCTTAACTTCTTCTGGCATGACGATCTCAACCCTAGAGATCGAATAAACATCATCGGCAAAGATACTTTCATAGAAGAAGGAATTTGCGCGTAAAGCCTTACTGGATTCTGAATTCTGCCCTTCGTTATGTTCGTTGATTCCCACGCACATATTGACGGTGATGAGTATGACACTGACCGCGACGAGGTGATTGAGCGGGCGCGGGCGGCTGGTGTGTGTGCGATCTTGAATGTCGGAACGGGCGATCCTCATAGTGGCACGCTTGAGCGAGCGGTTGAGGTCGCTGAAAAGTACGAGGGCGTTTATGCGGCAGTCGGCGTTCATCCGCATGATGCGCGTCTCTTCGATGACGAAGCGGCACGGCGCATTCAACGACTAATTGAGCAAAGCCCGCGCATCATTGCGTGGGGAGAGATCGGACTCGATTATCATTACGACAACTCGCCGCGCGATGTGCAGCGAGAGGTGTTTGCTCAACAATTGCGTCTGGCACGTGAAGCGGGACTTCCGGTCATCGTCCACACGCGCGAGGCCGATGATGAGACGTTGAATATTCTGCGCGCCGAATGGAAAAATGTTGAGCAGGGCGGTGTGATGCATTGTTTCAGTGGCAGCCGGGCGATGATGGAATCGGTTGTCGCGCTCGGCTTTATGATTTCGTTCGCGGGGACTCTCACCTTCAAAAAAGCTGACGACTTGCGTGAAGTGGCGCGGCATGTCCCGCTTGAGCGACTGTTGGTTGAGACCGATTGTCCGTTTTTGACGCCGGTGCCGTTTCGCGGTCGTCGCAACGAACCGGCACGTGTGGTAGAGGTTGCGCGCTGTCTGGCTGAGCTACGTGGCGTCACGACTGATGAAATGGGTCGCCTCACAAGTGAAAACTTCGCGCGCTTTTTCGGGTTAGACACTTTGCCTGAGAAGGGTGCGACGACTTCGACGAATACTTTGTTCAGCTAAAGAAAGTTGGTGAGAGAACTTTTGTCATCCTGATATTTGATGTTATGCTCACGACTTGCATTGTCTTGATGATGTGAGTGCTGGCGCAAACCGCTAACTCTATGGCTCAACAAAATTCATTCGACATCGTCTCCAAAGCTGACCGGGCTGAAATAACTAACGCCATCAATCAAACAGCGAAAGAGATCGGCCAGCGTTTTGATTTCAAAGGCAGTCACGCCGCCGTCGCGCTTGAAGAAAAAGCGCTCGTGCTAACTGCCGAAGACGAAACTCGTCTCAGAAACATGAACGACATCTTGCAGCAGAAGCTTGTGCGGCGCGGCGTGCCCTTAAAGGCTTTGAGTTACGGCAAGGTCGAGCCTGCGGCGGGCGGAACAGTTCGCCAGCGCGTCGAGATTCAGCAGGGTATTCCGCAGGAGAAAGCCAAAGAGATCGTCAGGTTTATTAAAGACAGCAAAGCCAAAGTGCAGGCCGCGATTCAAGGCGAGACGGTTCGCATCACAGGCAAAGATCGTGACACCCTGCAAGACATCATCACTAAACTCAAAGCCAGAGACTTCGGCATTGATATGCAGTTTACTAATTATCGAACAAACTGAAATAGTGGTCAGTGGTCGGTGGTCAGTGGACAGTTAAAAACAGTTCGCTTGTTTTTGCTTTTCACTGACCACTGACCACTGACCACTGACCACTGATCTTATGCAGACATCTGGCCCACTTGCCGAACTTGAAGAGCCGCAGCTTGCGGCGCGGCGCATCTTCAATCTCATCGCTGCCGAATTGATTGAGGTGGAAGCAGAGTTTGAGCGGCAAGCGCAGTCCAACATTCAGGTCATCGCCTATCTCGGAGAGTATCTACGAGTTTCCGGTGGGAAGCGTGTGCGTCCCGCGCTGACGATTCTTTCAAACTATGCAGTTGGCGGCGACGCTGCTCGTCATGGCTCGATCCGAATGGCGACCGTGATGGAGTTTCTGCATACGGCCACGCTGGTTCACGACGACATTATTGACAATGCAGAGACGCGCCGTAATCGTCCTTCGATCAACTCACGTTTCGGAAATCAGACCGCCGTGCTGATGGGCGACTGGCTCTACATGTCTGCGTTCGAGACGAGTCTCGCCGAACGCTCACTGCCGATTTTGGACATCCTGACGGCGGCCACGCGGAAGATGACTGAAGGTGAGCTTCTGCAATTAACCACGCTCGGTAAAACTGAGATTACAGAAGAAGAGTATCTGGACATCTTGCAGCGCAAGACCGCATACCTCTTTAGCGCGTGCTGCGAGATCGGAGCGATCATGGGCGAAGCTGACGCTGTCCAGCAGTCGGCGCTTCGTGATTACGGCATGAATTTAGGGACAGCGTTTCAACTCGTTGACGATCTGCTTGATTTCACCGCTTCGGATGAAGTCCTGGGCAAGCCTGCGGGCGTTGACCTGCTTGAAGGAAAACTGACGCTGCCTTTAATCTACTTTCTTGAGAGCCATCCGTCAGCCCGTGAGATGGTTCAGACTGTGATGATGGAAGGGCATTATCAAGGAATCACGCGCGAACAATTGCTTTCAAGAGTCGAGAGCACAGGCGCTCTGGATCGTGCCCGCGAACGTGCTGATTACTTCGCCGATGCTGCGCGCAACGCGCTCGCAAGGCTTCCCCCATCAAATTATTGGGATGCTTTGAACGCGATTCCGAGTTATATTATCGAGCGGGAAAGATGATTTTGAAGGCAGGAGTCAGGAGCCAGAATCCAGAAGCCAGAATGATAAGGCTGAAACCCGCTTCGACAGATTCTGTTTTTCTTTTATTCTGACTCCTGGCTCCTGGCTCCTGAATTCTGTTTTACGCGATGCCTAACGAGAATTTAATTTCAACGCTCGAACAGAGTTTGCGGCAGACGCGATCTGCGCGCACGCGGCTCGCTGCGCGCCTTGCTGAGTTGGAGGCTGAAGCCGATACTGTGCGCGCCGAATTAGTTGAGATGGATACGCTCACAGGGCAGACTGAAGCTGCAATCTTTCGTCTGCTGTCGTCTGTTCTGACCGCCAGCAACGCGGCCAGTCATTCTCCTTCTGATGCGGAGCTTGAAGCTGCGATGCGTCAGGACACGTCCAAGAGTGGTTTCACGCCGCGAACGGTGATTCCGCGTCATCATATTCCTCCTGTCCGTCCCGAAGTCGAAGTGACGAGTGATAGATTTTTTGACCGGACGATTCCGCAGGCCACGACCATGATTCTGAGAGAAGCGGGCGAGCCGCTTCACGTCAACGAGATTTACACACGCCTGCTCGAAGGCGGTTTTAATTTCACGGGCCACAATCCCACGATCAGCATCGCAGTTTCTCTCAATCGCAACGGGCGTTTCCGCAAAGTTGCTCCCGGCACTTTTGATCTGGTGATGCGCGATGCGTCACAAGCCTCTTAAAGTAAGGTTTGGATTTAACGACTTTCACCACCAAGGCACAAAGACACAGAGGACTGATGAATACTGCACGCGGAAGTAAAAACAAATGCTTCGCCGTACAGCGCTTATCATTTCCAGTCCATTCTAATCCTTCTCTCTCTGTGCCTTTGTGTCTTTGTGGTGAAATTTTCTGAGCCGATCCAAAATTTCAAAATGCGCGCAATGATTCTAGCTGCGGGTTATGGCACGCGGCTCTGGCCTCTAACTATTGATCGAACGAAGCCCGCGATCCCTTTCTTGGGGAAACCGCTTGTCGGCTATGTTGCGGAGTATCTCAGTCGTTATGATTGCCGCGAAGTCGTCGTCAATCTACATCATCGCCCGGAATCCGTGCGCGAAGCTCTGGGAGATGGCAGCCGCTTCGGTGTGCATCTCGAATACGTTGAAGAAGAGACAATCCTTGGCACGAGCGGAGCGCTTGATAACGCGCGCCATCTACTCGAAGGCGAAACATTCTTCGTCGTCAACGGCAAGATCATCACCGACATTAATCTCACGGACGCGCTTGAAACGCATCGCCGGACTAACGCGCTGGCAACGCTCGTGCTTCTTCCGAACACGGCGCGCGAACGCTTCAGTGTAGTCCAAACACGCGACGACCTCGTTAGCGGCTTCGGAGCGATGCCTTTGCCAGCGTCCGATAACGTCGGCGGTCGCGTTGAAGAAAACATCCCTTTAATGTTCACCGGAATTCAGATTCTTGAGCCGCGCATTTTCGATTACATTCCGCGCGGCGTCTTCTCGCATTCAACGATAGATGTCTATCCGCAGGCGATTGCAAACGGCGAGCGCATCGCCGCGCACGTCGCGCAAGGTATGTGGTATGAGCTTTCGACGCTCGAACGCTATCTTGAGATTAGCCTCGCTGTGCTTGCGAAGGATGGGCGAGATGTGGAGATTGGGACGGGTTGTGATGTCTCCGATAACGCAGAGGTCAGAGACTCTGTGTTGTGGGAGAACGTGACGGTGAAGCATGGAGCACGTGTACGCCGCGCCGTCATCGGAGATGGCGTGTTGATCTCAACAGGTGAGAGCATAGAGAATGCCGTCGTTGTTCGAGCGGAACTCGTGCGCGGCTCGGTGCCTCCACCGAAAGCCCTCAAAGGTGAGCTTCATGGCGGGAACTTTGTCGTCCCGTTGGCGCAGTGATACAATCAGAAATACTTCTGAGAACAAGGAAAACGCCGGGACTTTAAGTGTCAATTTTTGAGTTTGAGTTTTGAATGATGAGTGACAAGCCACAACTCAAAATTCAATGCTCAAAATTTATAATTTTCTAAACCGCGTCTCTTCAGTGCATGAGCCATTCTCCAACGATCACAACCAATGCTTTCAACTCTTCTGCGCGCGAAAGGCTCTTAGGCTTCCTTGCGGCGCATGGCGAGAAGAACAGCCACAGGGTTCACGCGCTGACGCCCGATGCTTCGACACGCGAATATTTTCGTTTTCCATGGAAACGAAAAACCGCTGTCGCAGCAGTCTATCCAGAACCGTTTGATCCACACTTTCATCCATACCTGGATATCACGCGACTGTTCCTGGAATCCAAACTACCCGTCCCGGAAATTCTGGAGGTGGACGCGGACAACGGCATCATCGTGCAGGAAGATTTGGGTGATCGCCAGTTACGTCTGGTTTATGAATCGGCCTCCGAAGAAGAGTGTGATGAGTACAAAGAGCAGGCCATCTCGTTGATCACGCAGATTCAGGCAGCCACCGCCAAAGCCGCCGAGCGTAATTCCATCGCCAGCCGACTGGCCTTCGATGAAGCGAAACTCGCCTGGGAACTCGGCTTCTTCTTTGAGCATTACTTCGGAAGTTTACGCAGCGAGAAGATGTCGCATGGTGAGGCCGCCGAGTTGAAGGCGGAGATGAATGACATCGCTGCCGACCTCTCCGCACGCCCGCGCGTGCTCTGTCACAGAGATTTTCATGCCTCGAATTTAATGGTGGATGCTAAAGGCAGGTTGCGGATCGTGGATCATCAGGATGCGCGGATGGGGCCTGCGAGTTACGATCTGGTGACACTTCTCTTAGATCGTCAACCAGCGCCGCCATCGCTGGCCGAAGTCCGCGCGCACAGACTCTTCCTGCTCGAAGAGCGCAGGCGGCGCGGCCTGGATGCGTTAGACCCTGACGATTTCGCGCGCGAGTTTCGCTTGATGACCGTGCAGCGTGGCCTGAAAGCCATCGGCACGTTCTCATATCAAACGGCTGTCTGTGGTCGTGGGGCGACATACGAACAATTTATCGGGCCGACTTTTCAGATCGTACTTCAAGCCATGGAATGGCTCGGACGTTTTCCGGCTCTCAAGAAAGCCATTACCGAACGGACTAAAGAAAGTTATGAATGATGAGTTTTGAATTTTGAATTCCAATCCTTAATTCAAAACTCATCATTCACAACTCAAAATTATTCTTATGCAGGCATACATCAATCAATTATCGGAACATATTGGCGGTGAAGTCACTCTCAAAGGGTGGCTCTACAATTTGCGTTCGAGCGGTAAATTACTGTTCCCGCAGTTGCGGGATGGCACAGGAATCGTGCAGTGCGTTGTTTTCAAGAAGGCTGTGCCGGATGAAGTTTGGGAAGCGCTCAAGGGGTTAGGCCAGGAATCTTCGCTCATCGTGCGCGGCACTGTTCGCGCAGACGAGCGTGCGCCGGGCGGCTACGAGATTGATGTCGCGTCGGCAGAGATCGTCAGTCCCGCGCATGATTATCCAATCACGCCGAAAGAGCACGGCACAGAGTTCTTGTTGGATCATCGCCATCTCTGGCTCCGCTCACGCCGCCAGCACGCGATTCTGAAAGTGCGTCATACGGTTATCAAAGCTGTGCGCGATTTTCTGGACACGGACGGCTTCACGCTCTGCGACGCCCCGATCTTCACGCCCGCCGCATGTGAGGGCACGACGACGCTCTTTGAAGTTGATTACTTCGATGAGCAGAAAGCCTATCTCACGCAATCCGGCCAGCTTTACAATGAGGCGACAGCCGCCGCGTTCGGTAAAGTCTATTGCTTCGGGCCGACGTTTCGCGCGGAGAAGTCCAAGACGCGCCGCCATCTGACAGAGTTCTGGATGGTCGAACCCGAAATGGCTTTTGCCCATCTCGATGATGTGATGAATCTCTGCGAGCGATTTCTGTCATACATCGCGGTGCGCGTGCTTGAAGATCGAGCGGAAGAGTTGAAAACTCTTGAGCGTGATACAGCAAGGCTCGAAGCCATCACAGCGCCGTTCCCGCGCTTGCACTACGATGATGCTGTGCGTCTGTTGCATGAAGGGCACGAGCGCGGTGAGATTGAAACTCGTTTCGAGTGGGGCGGAGATTTCGGCGCGCCTGATGAGACATACATTTCGAGCAAGTTCGAGAAGCCCGTCATGGTTCATCACTACCCGGCGGTGGTCAAAGCCTTTTACATGGCGCGCGATCCTGATAGGTCGGAGTTGGCACTCGGCGTTGACGTACTCGCGCCTGAAGGCTATGGCGAAGTCATCGGCGGCGGAGAGCGCGCCACCTCGCTCGAATTTTTGCGAGAGCAAATCGCGGAGCACGAGCTGCCTGAAGAAGCGTTTGACTGGTATCTGGACTTGCGTCGCTACGGAAGTGTCCCGCACGCAGGCTTCGGCATGGGCATCGAACGCTGCACGGCCTGGATGTGCGGCATCGAGCATGTCCGCGAGACGATACCGTTTCCGAGAATGCTCTACCGGCTCAAGCCATGAATTAGTCCAGCGAGTCTGTCGAGTCTGTCGAGTCCAGCAAGTCAAAGCAACACGCTAGACTCGACAGACTCGCTGGACTCGGCAAACTTTAATTATGATTGAGACACAAGAACGCATCGTAACTATCTTCGGCGGGTCGCGCTGCAATGAGTCGTCTATCGAATACGGGCAGGCACAGCGTGTTGGCGAGTTGTTGGCTGAGGCCGGGTTTGTCCTTTGCACGGGCGGCTATTTGGGTGTGATGGAGGCTGCGAGTCGTGGCGCGAGAGAGAAGGGCGGGCGTGTGCTCGGCATCGTGATGAATCAATTTAAGGCTGAACCGAATCGCTATCTCACAGATAAGGTGGCGACGGCGCATTTTTACGAGCGACTACAGCACCTCATCACGCGGTCTGTCGGCTTCATCGCATTGCGTGGCGGAATGGGAACAGTGACAGAAGTTTCGCTTGTCTGGAATAAATTGCAGACGCGCGTGATCGAGCCACATCCGCTTGTGCTGCTGGGCGATTGCTGGCCGCCGATTGTCGAAGCGTGGCGTCAACATCTGGTCGTGAGCGAGGCGGATGTCAGCGTGCTCGATTTCGCAAAGACGCCTGAGCAGGCCGTTTCGATCATCAAGCAAAAGGCGCAGGGAGTGACGTTGTAAATCATCTTCCGTGTAGCTTATTGCAAAGCCACCTCCTGAGCAGACCAGCGATGAGACGATCCACGGATGCACACGAAACGACATGAAAAGAGAACGCTTTTGTTTCGTGTCGTTTCGTGTGGTGCGCGTGGATCGCTTCGTTCGTTCACTAGCTTTTGAATTGCCACTAGCTGAAGCTAGTGGCAAGTTAGAAAACCAAGATGTCAACAGAGCTTAGAGACCAACTGCGTGCGCGACCTTCGGATCGTCCCGGCATCGGACGGCGCGTGAGCATTCTGGGAGTGCCCGTTGCCTTCGGCTCAGGACTGGCGGGCGTGGATATTGGGCCTGCCGCGTTGCGTGTGGCGCGCCTCAATCAACGCATCGCGCAGCTTGGCTTTGAAGTTCGTGACTTGGGCGATATGCGTGTCGCGCGTCCGCAAGCGAACGTCGAGCAGGCTGTGAAAGCCAATCATCTGCATGAGGTCGGCGCGGTTTGTGAGGAGCTTGCGGTCGAGGTCGAAAAGATTCTGAGTGCTGGAGAGCTTCCGCTCCTGCTCGGCGGCGACCATTCCATCGCTATCGGCTCAATCGCTGGCGTCGCGTCATTCTTACGCCAACGTCAGCAGACTATCGGCCTCATCTGGTTCGACGCTCATGCCGACATGAACACGCCTGAGACGACGCCTTCCGGCAACATTCACGGAATGCCTCTGGCCGCGCTGCTCGGTTATGGAGCGCCTGAACTGACAAATGTCGCAGGCTTCGCGCCTAAATTAGACCCAAGCCTCTGCGCGCACATCGGCGCGCGTGATTTGGATCAGGGTGAGCGCGAGTTGATTCGTGAGCTTGGTCTCCGTTTCTTTACTATGCGCGAGATTGATGAACGCGGGATGAGTGTCTGCCTCGACGAAGCAATCGCCATCGCTTCGCGCGCATCGGGCGGCTATGCAGTCACCTTCGATGTTGATGCTCTCGATCCGGGCGATGCTCCCGGCTCCGGCACGCTCGTGCGCGGAGGCTTGACTTACCGCGAAGCGCATCTGGCGATGGAGAAGATAGCCGAAGCGGGCGGGATGCGCTCGCTCGAAATCGTCGAGATCAACACGGCTCTCGACATTAACAATCGGACAGCCGAACTCGGCGTCGAGTTAATTCTGTCAGCTTTGGGGAAAACAATCCTCTAAAAAGTCTGGCGAGTCTATCGAGTCCGGCGAGTCGAAGAAGACTCCTCTCTCGCCAGACTTGATAGACTCGCCAGACTCGATAGACTCTCTTTATGAAAAGATTACGTGTTGGGGTTATCTTTGGCGGGCGTTCGGGCGAGCATGAGGTTTCGATTCGTTCGGCGCGGTCTGTGATCGGCACGCTGGATGCGCGTAAGTATGAGGTCGTGCCGATTGCGATTACGAAGGAAGGGAAGTGGCTCTCGCCTGCTGAGGCCACGCGGCTCTTGCCGGATGAGACGAATAGACTTCTGCCGGACGAGGTGCTTTCTGAAACGCGACAACCTTCTGCGCTGATCGGCGATCCTTCAAACAACGGTCTCGTCCGGCAAAGCTCCGATGACGAGCGCGCACAGGCTCAGCCGCTCGATGTGGTCTTTCCGGTGCTGCACGGAACTTATGGCGAAGATGGGACGATTCAGGGATGGCTTGAGATGGTTGGAATCCCTTACGTCGGCTGCGGCGTGCTCGCTTCGTCCTGCGGGATGGACAAGGTGACGATGAAGGCTCTGTTTCGTGAAGCTGGCTTGCCTGTCTGTCAATACACCTGGTTTCTAAGGAAAGTTTGGGAGAGTGATCGTCAAGCAGTGCTCAGGCGTGTGGCGCGGCAAATTGGTTTTCCGTGCTTTGTCAAACCTGCCAATTTAGGCTCATCCGTAGGTATCTCAAAAGCAGTCAACAAAGTTTCACTTGAACAGGCGATTGAACTTGCTGCGCGTTATGACCGCAAGGTGATTGTCGAAGAAGGACTGGATGCGCGAGAACTCGAATGTGGAGTAATGGGCAATGAATCGCCGCAAGCGAGTCTGCCGGGTGAATACATCGTGCGAGATAAGGCTGCGGCATTTTTAGATTACACTGAAAAATATTCAGAGACGGGGCATGTCGAGTTCGTCGTTCCCGCGCCGCTCTCAAAAGCTGTGACGGCACGCATCCAGCGCCTCGCCGTGCGCGCTTTTCAAGCCCTTGACGGCGCAGGATTAGCGCGCGTTGATTTCTTTCTGCGACGCGACACAGGCGAACTTCTGGTCAACGAGCTAAACACGATGCCGGGATTGACGGATGTTTCAGGCTTTCCACAGATGTGGGAAGCATCCGGTGTCCCTTTCTCGAAGGTGATTGACCGTCTGATTCAACTGGCGCTTGAGAATCATCAAGAGAAATCGAGAAACGAGACGAGCATTTAGAGTGAAAAGTGAAAGGTGAAAAGTGAAAAGTTTGATTTACCTTTTCACTTTTCACTTTCGCATCCATCGAAAGCGCTGTTATCATCCAATATGCACGATAATATGCGCGTCAAGAGTATTATCTGCCATGTTGTCGTAAAATACTCGTTAGGCCTACGTCATGCCATTTACCAAAAGAGATTTCATATGAACACAAAATTCAAACTCGCGTTTCTAAGTTCCATCGCCATCACAATGCTGACAATTGGGCCAAGCGTAGTCTATTGTCAGCAAACGACCGCGCCCAACTCGAAAACGGTGTTGTTGCATGTTGCAGTAACTACTGACGGTGGCGGAGGTTTCGCATCTGGTGTCAGCAAAGATTCGTTTCTTGTGATAAGTGATAATGTGGAACGTCCAATCACGCTTTTTCAGGATGGCCCTGTTCCGAGCAGTATCTGCATTGTTCTCGATACGACGGAAAAGTTAAGCCTGTTTCACTCAGGCAAGGGGAATTATATCCGAGAGGCGCTTGCAAGAGGATTCTCAGAATTCCAGAATTTAAGTCAAGATACCCAGTATTCAATCGTTGGTTTCGGTGAACATCCTCAACTGCTTCTGGATTGGACGAAAGACCTTAACGCCGTGGAACACACTGTGGGTTCTGTTGAACTGAAAGGGAGGCAATCTGCGCTATATGACGCCTGCTTCACGGCACTTGAAAAACTTGGGCAGTCAGCGAATCAGAAGCGTGTGCTTTTAATAATCAGTGGAAGTAGCGACAACAAATCCCGGCACAAGTTCAGTGAACTCCGGCGGGCGGTACGTGATAAAGGATATTTGGTCTATACGGTCGGCATTATGGACATTCTCGGCCCGCAGGCTGAGATACAGAATGATCGTCAGTGGAGAAGTGAGATGGGAGAGCTGAGCACTATCAGTGGTGGATTGGCCACGTCCGCAGGTGACGCTGACTCCGTTCTGTTTCATTTTTCGAATCTGTCGCAGGAGCTTCAACGCCAATACATGATCGGGTTTTCAGCCACAGATGATACACAGAAGGAGCAGTATCATAAGGTTCAGGTGAAACTTAGAGGTACGCAACCAGGTCTGAAGGGTTTAAGAGTGCGAAGCCGAGAGGGTTACTCAACGAATGAAAATTAGGCATTCGAAGTATGTTCTTTAGCAGGCGGCTAGCTTTCAAGAGATTAGAAGTGATCAATGAACCTATTTCGTCGGCGATACCTGCCTAAAAAGTCGATGAACCGGACGCGCAAATAGGCAGCCTTTTATCAATTATTGTCTCAGCGCGCCGGTTATCTCCAGCGTTAGGTGAGAAAGAAGACCGCGTTGAAAGCAGATTGGAGTAATCTTTGGAGAGATGAGAGTAATCTTCGTCAAGATCGTTGCAATCTCTACTGATTCTGGAGTAAAAGCGATAGAGATTGGAGCAATCTCTGTTGAAATTCAGGCAAGAGCAATAGAAATTGGAGCGAGACTGACTGAAGCAGAGCAATTTCGATCAGAAGCACTCTAATTCCGACTGTGTTTCCTCCAATCCTGACAGAAATCGCAGTAATCCTACTGAGAGGCTGTTTGAAAAATCATGAAGGCTTGAGGCGACGCAGCATCAAGCGAGTCATGGCGATGTAAATCATTGCTTCGCTGTTGTCTGTTAACCCTTCATAGTCTTTGCTCAAGCGGCGATTGA